>CACADH010000022.1:0-2019 GCA_902531245.1 uncultured SAR86 cluster bacterium | reverse complement strand
AGTTATTAATATCAACTCGAGTTAGAAAGTCGCCTTTTTGGCATTTATCTCATGAGGCTGGTTGCTGGAGAGCAACAGTTTACAACCGTATTTATCATCCAAGAGGATATGTGAAGCCAGAAGATGGTGGAGCTATGGTTGAATATGATGCATTAGTAAATCGCGTCACTATGTGGAATGTTGCTGTTGAAAGGCAAATAAGAGTAAAAGGCCCAGATGCAGAGGCTTTTACAGATTATGTGATTACTCGTGATGCAACAAAAATTGAACCAGGTAATGGTAAATATGCAATCTTGTGTAATGAGAAAGGCGGAGTACTAAATGACCCAGTTTTATTAAGACTAACCGAAGATGAATTTTGGTTTTCTATTTCTGACAGCGATTTATTATTTTGGCTACAGGGAGTAAATGTTACCAAGAAATATGATGTTGAGATTGATGAAATTGATGTATGCCCTGTTCAAATTCAAGGCCCTTTATCTGAAGATCTAATGGCCAAATTAGCTGGAGAAGAATTAAGAGATGTTCCTTACTATGGAATTTTAGAAACAAAAGTTGGCGGCGCTGATTGTGTTATTAGTCAAACAGGATTTACTGGTGAAAAAGGCTATGAAATTTATGTTCGTGATGCGCATGAAAATGCAGAAAAGATGTGGAATGCAGTCCTTGAAGCAGGTGAAGAATTTGGTTTGATGGTTATAGCTCCTGCTCACCATAGAAGAATTGCAGCTGGCATTTTGTCTTGGGGACAAGACTTAGATCATGAAACATCTCCATTCCAAGTCAATCTTGCATACCAGGTGCCTCGTAACAAAGCTGCTGATTATATTGGTAAAGAAGCTCTTGAAAAACAAAGAGCAATAATTGATGAAGGAAATGCTCCATTTAAGATGAAAATGGTTGGAATTACCTTTGGTGGTAAAGAGATCACAGACTATGCTCCAGATTTCTGGCTCATAGAGGATATGGACGGAAATGAAATGGGTTTTGTTACATCACCATGGTGGTCACCAGAACTCGGAACAAACATAGGACTTGCTTGGGTCCCATGGAGCTCATCTGAAGTTGGAACCAAATTACAGGTTAAATTACCTGATGAATATTCTGATGGAGGACCAGCGCAAGGCGAAGTTGTCGAAGTTCCTTTTAGGGAATCTGTAAATCCTAATAAAAGAGAAGTTCAAAAAGCGAAAGGGTTAGATTACGCTGACTAAGAATTTTGATTAAGGCAGAAGTTATAAAAAATTTCTGCCTTATATATAATAGTAGTCAATGAATCTTGTTGACATAAATTCAATTCAAAATGCTTTTCTAGTTTATATTGATGTTGAATCATTGAATAAAAAGAACAAACTTGAAAATAGTTTTGAGGAATTTAAAAATCTCGTAATATCTTCAGGAACTTCAATTGAAGGCCATGTTACTTTCAATCAAAAAACTCCAGTTATTAATACTTTCATATCTAAAGGAAAGCTTGAGAAGCTTAAGGAGCAAGTTCAAAATAACAACATAGATCTATTTATTATCAATCATGAACTTTCTGCCTCACAAACTAGAAATCTTGAAAAATTTTTAAATAAAAGAGTTATAGATAAAACTGAATTGATTCTCGATATTTTTGCAACAAGAGCCTCATCACATATTGGTAAATTACAGGTTGAGCTTGCTCAATCTTTCAACCAGACTTATTAGAGGATGGACTCACCTTGAAAGACAAAAAGGTGGTATTGGACTGAGGGGGCCAGGTGAAACTCAGCTTGAGACTGATAGAAGACTTATTAGCAAAAGAATCAAAAGATTAAATCAAAGATTGGATAAATCTCATAAACAAAAACAGATTAATAGGTATTCAAGAAAGAAGAGTAGAAATAGATTAGTTGCGCTAGTTGGATATACAAATGCCGGCAAAACAACTCTATTTAACAAATTAACCGAAAGCTCACAAATAGCTGAGGATAAACTTTTTGCTACTCTAGATTCTGTAACTAGAAAAAATAAGAATCCACGTCATGGACCAAT
>CACADH010000021.1:0-2117 GCA_902531245.1 uncultured SAR86 cluster bacterium | reverse complement strand
GGAATGGATTTAGGTGCAAGTTTTGTTGGGACTTGTATTGCTGCTGCAATAGCATGCTTTGCAATGGGATTTTATTCAAATTGGCCTGTTGGATTAGCTCCTGGTATGGGACTTAATGCTTTCTTTACTTATACAGTTGTTGGTGAAATGGGTTATTCATGGGAAGTGGCTCTAGGAGCAGTTTTTCTTGCTGGTGTTTTATTTGTAATAATCAGTGTCACACCTTTAAGGCAATGGATGCTCAATAGTATTCCTATGAATCTAAAAATTGCTATGGGAGCTGGAGTTGGTTTATTTGTTGGCTTTATTGGTTTAAAAACAGGCGGAATTATCATTCAAAACGAAGCAACTTTTTTAAGCTTGGGTGACTTAAAGAATATTGAAACTTTTCTTTCAGCTATTGGTTTTCTTTTAATCTTAATGCTTTCAATAAGAAAGATTACCGGTGCGATAATTATAGGAATCTTAACCGTAACTATTTCAGGATTATTGCTTGGTTTAATTGAATTTAATGGAGTGGTCTCTTCGCCTCCAGATGTAAGACCTACTCTAATGAAGTTAGATATTATGGGTGCCATAGATGTTGCCATGATAAGTGTTATCATTTCTTTTCTTTTTGTTAATCTATTTGATACTGCAGGCACCCTTCTTGGTGTTGCATCTAGAGCAAATCTAATTGATTCATCAGGAAAAATTAAAAATCTTAATAGAGCTCTTAAATCAGATAGCACTGCTAGTATTGTTGGATCATTTTTTGGCTGCTCTCCTGTTACAAGCTATGTTGAAAGTTCATCTGGTATAGAGGCTGGCGGTAGAACTGGATTAACTGCAATAGTAGTTGGAGCTTTTTTTTTAATGGCCATTTTCTTCTCTCCTCTTGCATCAATGGTTCCAAGTTATGCTACAGCTGGTGCTTTAATTTATGTAGCTATTCTTATGCTAGGCGGAATGGAGAAACTTGATTGGGCAGACAATACTGAGTTATTACCTGCTCTAATTATTATAATTATGATCCCTCTAACTTTTTCTATTGCGAATGGCATTGCTATAGGATTTATTTCATATGTTGTTCTTAAATATGCAGCTGGGAAAAAATCAGATATTAGTTTAGGGGCCTGGTTTCTTTTTATAATCTTTTTGTTAAAGTTCGTGTTTTTAGATTGATTTTCAATTTTTAATAAATTTAGAATAACCAAAAGCTAAAGCTTTTGTAAAATCAAGAAGGGCTGATAAAAAACTAATAAATATAAAATTAATTGGAAGTATAAAGCTATAATTTATACCCTTTTTACTAGGTAAAAATATACCTCTTATAAAAATATAAATAACAAAAATTATTAACACGCTTATTTTTGTAATATTTGGAATGAATAGGATGCTCTCTTCATCCCATGAAGCCAGAATCCAGTTCCAATTAAATGCTATTACTACCGCCATTAGAGAAATAGCATAATAGTAAAAATCTTTATGTGCTCTAAAGAATGGCAACTTTGCCCCAAAGACATGGTTTCTAAACCATTTTTTTATTAAATCATTAAACCTTGAATGATTAAGTTCATCATAGTTCAAAAATTCTTCTGGTGAGGACATCTCAATTTTTTGAAGCTCTGCTCTGCTCATCCAATCTCCATCCTCTCCAGCACGAACACTCTCAATAAACAATCCACATTTATTGAATATATCTTTTTTTATAATGCTCCCAGGGAAAGTTTTAATTGGTTTTGCTCCAAAAGTGCATGCTCTAAAAATTTTTGATGGGAATGTCTTGGCTTGATAATAAGTATTGCCCCATACTCCATCAGCGTTTCTAACTGTCATTATATTAAAACCACTAGATAGCCATTTATTAGAGGGGTGTGTTGAAGTATCAAGAAAGGCTAATAAAGAATTTTTAGAATTACTTATGCCAATATTGCGTGCGTGACCAGGATATAGATTATTTCCATAAGTTATCAATAATTTAATATTAAGTTTTTTAGTAAATGATTGGAAATCTTCAGGAATTAAAAATCTTTCTTTAGACGAATCAATAATAATAATTTCATTTGGAAAGATTTCCCAATTCGGAATACATCTTAATAAATTTAGTAATTTTTCTTTAGCATTTTGACTCGGAA
>CACADH010000020.1:0-2874 GCA_902531245.1 uncultured SAR86 cluster bacterium | reverse complement strand
TGCTTTACTAATATCAGACGAGTATTTTTTTAGTATTTTAATAAAATCATCATGAGAATCTCTCTGATGAAGAAAAAGAGGTTTGTTTGTATCAATTGCTATTTTAATTTGTTCTTCAAATGCATATATTTGTTCTTCATAGGTGGATAAGTTTCTAAAGAAATCTAATCCTGTTTCACCTATGGCGTGCGGATTATTAGTAGCTATTACATCTTTAAGTTTCTTTAAATAGCCATCATTAATTTCATTTGCATGATGAGGATGAACACCAATTGTGTAGAACATACTTTTTGAATATTGTTCATATATTTTTAATAACTTATTTACATCGCTCATTCGACTGCAGATAAGTCCAAATTTAGTAATTTTGTTAGCAATAGCTCTATTAATAACTTCATCGAGATCCTTATCAAATCTTTCGTTTGAAAAGTTACAAGCTATGTCAGCTATTTCATGCATAAAAGTCTTTATTAATTTCTAATAATATAAATTATGAACTAAAATTAACCTATCATGAATCAATTTGAAAGATTTCAAGAGGCTATAAAATTAGAAAATCTTGAAGATAATAAATTTATAGTAAATCCAGATACTAATTATTTTGTAGGCAATACTCCTCATGGAGGCTATCTAATGGCAGTAATGCATAAGGCTCTTACTAGCATACTGCCTCATTCAACAGCTATAAGTTCTTCTGTTCAATATTTAGATAGAATTGATGCAAAAACTTTTGAGCTAGAAGTAGAAACCTTTAGGACTAGTAGGGGCAGTTCATCTGGGATAGTGAAATTAAAGCAAGATGATAAAATTTGTACAACCTTTACCGGAACATGCTCTGATTTTGAATTTATGAAAGGATATGATGATCTTCAAAAACCTTTACCTAGTATTTTCAATGAGAGTGATAAGAAAGATTATATAAAAATGAATTATGACAAGATCTCTAAAGGTTTTACACCAGCATTTATTCAACAACTTGAATGTTTAATTCATCCAGATCATGCATGGTGGAATAGAGATTCTAATGACAAGAATAATGAGGCAAGATGTTCTGCTTTTTTAGAAATGCAAGGTGGTATACCAGATCAATTTTGCTTGTCATTCTATTCAGATATTCTGCCGCCTGTTGTATCCAATAAATATGGCCCTCTTGGTTGGATTCCAACAATTACTTTAACAACTCATATAAGACAATTGCCTTCAACATCGGAACTTTATGCTGATTTTATAGCTACTGATATTAATAAAGGCTACTTTGAACAAGATTGTAATATATGGGATTTAAATGGAAATTTAGTTGCTTCGAGCCGACAACTAACTAGAATACTAAAATCAGAAGAAAAATTATCTTAAAACATTAATTTAAAGGAAGTTATATGCAATTTAAAGGTACAAAAAACTATATATCAACAGATGACTTAAGTATGGCTGTTAATGCAGCTAAATCACTTGAGAGACCATTGTTAGTAAAAGGCGAGCCTGGAACAGGTAAAACTCTTTTAGCGATTGAAGTTGCTAATGCTTTAAATATGGAATTAATTGAATGGCACATTAAATCTACTACAAAGGCCTCTCAGGGTTTGTATGAGTATGATGCTGTAACACGTCTAAGAGATTCTCAATTAGGAGATGAAAGAGTTAAAGATATTGCAAATTATATTAAAAAAGGAAAGTTGTGGGACGCATTTACTGCAGATAAACAAGTAGTTTTATTAATAGATGAGATAGATAAGGCTGATATAGAATTCCCAAATGATTTGCTTCAAGAATTAGATAGAATGGAATTCTTTTGTTACGAAACTGGCGAAACAATAAAAGCTAAACATAGACCATTAATAATAATGACCTCTAACAATGAAAAAGAATTGCCAGATGCTTTTTTAAGAAGATGTTTTTTTCACTATATTCAATTCCCTGATAGAGAGACAATGAATAAAATTGTTTCAGTCCATTACCCTAAAATTAAGAAGAAGCTTGTAAATGATGCTCTTGAAATATTTTTTGATTTAAGAAAAATTCCCGGATTGAAGAAAAAACCTTCAACTTCAGAGTTAATAGATTGGTTAAAATTATTGCTTTCTGATGATATGCCAGATGAAATTTTAAAGAATGCTGATTCATCAAAAGCAATACCACCTCTATATGGAGCATTGCTTAAAAACGAACAAGATGTTCAATTATTAGAAAGGCTTGCATTTATGTCTAGAAGGGAATCAAACTCAAAATAAATGTTAATTAATTTATTTCAAACTATCAGATCATCAGGAGTTCCATGTACTTTAAGAGAGTTATTAGATCTCCTGGGAGCTCTCGAAAATCAATTAGTGTATGCAAATATTGACGATTTTTATTATTTATCTAGGGCAACTCTTGTAAAAGATGAAAAACATTATGACAAGTTTGATAAAGCATTTGAGATATATTTTAAAGGCATTGAAAGAATGGAAGATATTTTCCAAGCCTTAATACCAGAAGACTGGTTGAGAAAAGCATTCGAAAAAGAATTAGATCCTGAAGAATTAAAGAAAATTAAATCTCTTGGTGGTTTAGAGAAACTCTTAGAAGAATTTAAAAAACGTCTTGAAGAACAAAAAGATCGACATGAAGGTGGGAATAAATGGGTTGGTACTAATGGAACATCTCCATTTGGTCATGGTGGTCAAAATCCAGAAGGAATAAGAATTGGTGGTCCAGGTGGTCAGAAGAAAGCAGTTAAGGTATGGGAGCAGCGTCAATATTCTAATCTTGATGACTCTGTAATAATTGGAACAAGAGACATCAAAATGGCACTAAGACGTTTAAGAAAATTTGCAAGACAGGGCAATGATCTGGAATTAGACATGGACGATACTATTAAATCGACAGCTAAAAATG
>CACADH010000019.1:0-3003 GCA_902531245.1 uncultured SAR86 cluster bacterium | reverse complement strand
TTACAAATCCTGAAAATACTTTATATGCCATTAAAAGGCTTATAGGACGAACCTTTGATGATAAGGTTGTAAGCAAAGATGCTGACATGGTTCCTTATAAGATTATTAAGGCTGACAATGGTGATGCTTGGGTAGAAGCTTCAAAAAAACAATTAGCTCCTCCTCAGGTTGCTGCTGAAGTTTTAAAGAAAATGAAGAAAACTGCAGAAGATTATCTTGGACATGAGGTAAAAGAGGCGGTTATAACAGTTCCTGCTTATTTTAATGATTCACAAAGACAAGCTACAAAGGATGCAGGAAAAATCGCAGGTCTTGATGTTAAAAGAATCATCAATGAACCTACAGCAGCTGCTTTAGCATATGGTCTTGATAAAGGTAAAGGAGATTCAACGGTAGCAGTTTATGACCTTGGAGGTGGAACTTTTGATATATCAATCATTGAAATTTCTGATGTAGATGGTGAGCATCAGTTTGAAGTTTTATCTACAAATGGCGATACGTTCCTTGGTGGTGAAGACTTTGATCTAAGACTAATTGATTATTTTGTTGAAAAGTTTAAAGAAGAATCAGGATTTGATTTAAAAAGCGATCCTCTTGCCTTACAAAGACTTAAAGAGGCAGCAGAAAAAGCTAAGATTGAACTTTCTTCATCAGAGCAAACTGAAGTCAATCTACCTTATATAACTGCAGATAGTTCAGGGCCAAAACATTTTGTTCATAAGATCACTAGAGCAAAACTAGAATCTCTTGTTGAGGATTTAGTAGAAAAAAGCTTAGAGCCTTTAAAATTAGCTTTGAAGGATGCAAAAATTGCGAAGGGAGATATAAATGAGATTTTATTAGTTGGCGGACAAACTAGAATGCCTCTTGTTCAGAAGAAAGTATCTGAATTTTTTGGAAAGGAACCAAGAAAAGATTTAAATCCAGATGAAGCAGTGGCTGTAGGGGCTGCAATTCAGGGTTCAGTTTTATCAGGCGACACCACTGATGTTTTGTTACTTGATGTTACCCCTCTAACTCTTGGTATAGAAACTCTTGGTGGGGTTGCTACTCCATTAATTGAGAAGAATACAACTATACCTACACAAAAGTCTCAAGTATTTTCAACTGCTGAAGATAACCAAACCGCAGTCACAGTTCATGTGATTCAAGGTGAGAGAACTCAAGCATCTCAAAATAAATCACTGGGTCAGTTTAACCTTACCGATATACCAGCTGCTACTAGAGGTGTACCACAAATTGAAGTCTCATTTGACTTAGATGCTAATGGTATCCTTAATGTATCTGCTAAAGATAAGAATACTGGTAAAGAACAATCTATTGTTATAAAAGCATCCAGTGGATTATCTGATGAGGATATTGAAAAAATGGTAAAAGATGCTGAAGCAAATGCTGAGGACGATAAAAAATTTGAAGAGCTTGTGAAAACCAAAAATAATGCAGATATGTTAGTTCACGCTACAAGAAAAACTATTGAAGAATCTGATGATAAACTTGAAAAGGATGAAAAAAAACAAGTTGAAGAAGCACTAAAATCATTAGAGGAAGCAATATCATCTGAGGATATTGAAGCTATTGAATCTTCTACTAAAAACTTAAATGATGTACTTACCCCATTGACTCAAAAGTTATACAAAGAAGAGAATCAAGATGGAAACTCAGAATCAGATTCTACTTCTCAAGAATCTTCAGAGAATACTGTTGATGCAGAATTTGAAGAAGTAAAAGATGATGAAAAAGAAGAAGAAGAAAAGTAGATAAATATCATGTCGAAGAGAGACTATTACGAAACTCTTGAAGTCTCTCGCGACGCTTCATCAAACGAATTAAAGAAAGCTTTCAAAAAGAAAGCTATGAAATTTCATCCTGATAGAAATCCTGATAATCCAGAGGCTGCAGAAAAGTTTAAAGAAGCTGCAGAAGCTTACGACGTTCTATCCGATCCCCAAAAAAAATCTGCTTATGACCAATTTGGTCATTCAGGTGTTGAAGGTATGGGAGGCGGCGGCCCTAATTTTAATGATATTAATATTAATGATATTTTTGGAGATATTTTTGGAGATGTTTTTGGTACTCGTTCTCAATCAAGACGTCAAAGAAGAGGCTCAGACCTTCAATATAATATTGAATTATCTCTAAAAGAAGCGGTACTTGGCACTCAAAAAAAAATAAAAATACCTTCACATAGAGAGTGTCCTGATTGTCATGGAAGCGGTGCTGCAAAAGGATCTAGTCCTGTTACATGCATGAATTGTAATGGAACAGGTCAAGTTAGAATGCAACAAGGTTTTTTTTCTGTTCAACAAACATGTTCAGTATGCTCAGGTACTGGCCAAGTTATTAAAGACAAATGTAAGACCTGTCGAGGAGTTGGCGCAATTAAAGAGAACAAAACTTTATCTGTAAACATTCCTGCTGGAGTTGATAATGGTGACAAGGTGAGACTTTCTGGTGAAGGCGAGTGGATGCATGGAGGGCAATCAGGCGATCTTTATGTTGCTGTACGAGTAAATGATAATCCAATTTTTGAAAGAGATGGAAGACATTTATATATAGAGGCACCTATACCCTTTGAAACGTCGGTATTAGGTGGATCAATTAAAATTCCAACCTTGGAGAAGTCTATATCATTAAAAATTCCATCCAACACTCAAACAGGAAAAGTCTTTAGAATTAAAGGTATGGGAGCATCAATAGTCAGAGATAGAAGAAGAGGAGATATTCTCTGCAGAGTAGTTGTTGAGACCCCTTCAAATTTGTCCAGAGAACAAACTAAATTATTAAATCAGCTGAGTGAAGCCTTAGATAAGAAAAAGAACTACCCAGGTACAGACACATTTTTGAAAGCAATTTCAAAAATTAAAGATTAATGTTGAAGGTTTTTATTAATGGCTCTTCAGGAAAGATGGGCCTATCATTAATAAATTTAATCAATCAAAATAAGAAATTTAATCTAATTAGTGAAGATATATCTTCATCTGATGTTGTGATTGATTTTTCTCA
>CACADH010000018.1:0-3462 GCA_902531245.1 uncultured SAR86 cluster bacterium | reverse complement strand
AATAACTTTTTTAATTTGATTCTCACCAATGTTGTTACTTACGTTATCTACTTCAAGGGCAATATTTTTAATTTCTTCCTCTTCTAAATTCTTATCTATATTAATTTTGCCTCTCACCTTGCCGTTAACTTGAATTATTAATTCAAATTCTTCAGATTCAATTATATCTTCATCAAATTTTGGCCAAGAAGATTCAATACATGATTCATTTGTTTGAAAATTATTCCAAAGATGTTCACAGATATGAGGCGCTATTGGAGATAGCATTTTTAATGAAAAGACTATTACTTCATTTAAACAAAATTTTTGAGAATCGGTTGCATTTTCTTCTTTATAGCTTTCAGGAATTGAGTTTAGTAGCTCCATGATTGCAGCGATTGCAGTATTAAAAGAAAATCTAACTTCATAGTCATGTTCAACTTTCTTCAATGTAGAATGAGACTTTCTTCTTAGCTCAAGCTCATCCTTGCTAAAGTCAAATTTATTATTTAGTTCTATATTTTGTCTATCATTTACGAGATTCCAAAGTTTTTTTAGAAATCTTGCAGCACCCTCAACTGAAGATTCACTCCATTCAAGACTTTGTTCTGGGGGAGAAGTAAACATCATGTATAGTCTTACTGTATCGGCTCCATATTTCTCAATGTAAGGTTGTGGGTCAACAGTATTGCCCTTTGATTTAGACATTTTTGCCCCATCTTTTAGAACCATGCCTTGTGTAAGCAATCGCTTAAAAGGCTCATCTCCGTCTAGAAGACCTATATCTCTTAATGCTTTATGAAAGAATCTTGAATAGAGTAAATGAAGGATTGCATGTTCAATACCTCCAATATATAAATCTACGGGTAACCAATAGTTGGTATTTTCATCAAAGATTTCATTATCATTATCTGCTGAAGTAAATCTTGCGTAGTACCACGATGAGTCCATAAAAGTATCAAAAGTATCGCTTTCTCTAAATAGATTATTCCCTATATTTATAAAATCTTCATTTTGATTAAGTGGTGTTGGTAAAGAATTCTTAGCTAATTTTGGAAGTTCAACAGGAATATCTTTATCATTGACCATTTTGGGCAAACTTTCTTCATAAATTACTGGGATAGGGCAACCCCAATATCTCTGTCTGCTTACTCCCCAATCCCGTAATCTGAATTGAATTAACTCTTTCCCCTTATCTAATTCTATTAATTCTTTTATAATTTTTTGTGAAGCTTCTTCAGAAGACATGCCATCAAATTTACCTGAGTTTACTAACACACCTTTGTCAATGATTGGTAATTCAGTTGAATCTGTTTCTATAACCTGATTGATTTCAAGACCATATTTTGAGGCAAATTCATGGTCTCTTGTATCATGCCCAGGAACACCCATAACAACACCAGTTCCATAGTCGAGTAAAACAAAATTTCCAATCCATACAGGAATTTTTTTGTCAGTTAAAGGATGCACAACCTTAATATTTGTATCAATACCAAGTTTTTCAGCTTTTGCAATATCAGCTTCTGCAGCCTTTGCTTCTTTACATTTTTCTAGAAATTCTGAAATATTTTTATCGTTTTCTGATAACTCAATTGACAAAGAATGATTAGGTGAAATTGCTAGAAACGATACCCCAAAAATAGTATCGGGCCTAGTTGAAAATGTTGTTAGGTATTTATCTTGTCCATCTATCTTGTATTTTATTTCAGCGCCATTAGACTTACCAATCCAATTTTTTTGCATTAACTTAACATTTTCTGGCCAGTCTAGATTATCTAGAGAATCAAGAAGCTCTTCAGCATAATCAGTAATTTTTATAAACCATTGATCAATTTCTTTTAATTCAATTTGAGCTCCTGAACGCCAACCTTTTCCATCAATAACTTGTTCATTGGCTAATACTGTTTCATCAACAGGATCCCAATTAACTAAAGATTTTTTTCTATATACCAAACCAGCATCATAAAATTTCTTGAAAATTAATTGCTCCCATTTGTAATAATTTGAGTCACATGTTCTCAACTCTTTAGACCAGTCATAACTGAAACCCAATGATTTAAGTTGAGTTTTCATATTTTCAATATTTTGGCTTGTCCAATCTGAAGGACTTACTTTATTTGCTATAGCTGCATTTTCTGCTGGTAATCCGAATGCATCCCACCCCATTGGTTGAAAAACATTAAAATTTTGCATTCTTTTGTATCTAGAAATTACGTCTCCAATTGTGTAATTTCTAACATGTCCCATATGAAGTTTTCCTGATGGATAGGGAAACATCGACAAGCAATAATATTTTTCTCTATCATCAACTTTTGAGACATATCTCTCTTCTTTATGCCATCTCTTTTGAATGGCTTCTTCAATAGATTTGTGCTTGTAGGCTGAACTCATTATTTAATAATAGAATGTTTTGTTAGAGATCTTTCGTCTCATTTTACTTCATTGACTTTATTGTCTGTTACTTGATTCTGATTTGTTCTTTCAATACCAACTTTATCATTGCCTTTTGAAATTCTTACTGACTCGTCTCCTTGGCTAACCTCAATTTCATTTAGATTTGAATTCTCCAGCATTTCTATGAGTGTTTTTATTTTTCTAATATCCATATATTTACCTATTAATCTTAAGCGCTTCTTTTAATGCAAGAGTGTAGCCTTCAGTACCATGACCGCTAAAAATTTTTTTAGCTATGTCGCTAAAAAAAGATTTTTTTCTAAAGTCCTCTCTTGAGTCTATATCCGATATATGAACCTCAAAAAAAGGTATTTGCACAGCTAAAATTGCATCTCTTAAAGCAACGCTAGTATGAGTATATCCAGCAGGATTAAAAATTATTGCATCAGTATTATCTTTGAAAGCTTGATGAATAGAATCGATTAGCTCATGTTCTGCATTGCTTTGATAAAAATTAATTGTACAGTTTGATTCTTTTGCAATTTCAAGAAGTTTAATTTCAATATCCTTAAGAGTTTCAGAGCCATAGATATCCTCTTCACGCACTCCAAGCATATTTAAATTTGGTCCGTTGAGTACTAATATTTTCATTTAACAGATTTTAACAGAATTTATTTCAAGTCTTTACTTTGTATTGGGTAGCAAAATCCTTTATCAGCACAACCTTGATAAAAAACCTTAATCTGCTCATCTTTAATTTCATTATTAACAGAAATATTTAATGAATTTCTAATTATTTTTGTTTTCCCAAAGAATTCATCCTCATGGTCAATAATATTTGTTTCAGTAATCTTATACTCGAGACTATCCTCACCGCGCTTAATTAGAATCGAATTTAAATATAAGTAATAATTTTCCCTAATTTCCCAATTTAAATGTAATTTAGAATCTTTAGTAAGATATGAAAATATGAAAACTTCTTCAGCTGGCCTAACCTCATTATCTTCCAAAAGATTTAAAAATGAAGATTTATCTTCGGTTGCAAGAACTAAAAATGAAATCATAGAAATGATAAATAATATTTTTTTC
>CACADH010000017.1:0-3863 GCA_902531245.1 uncultured SAR86 cluster bacterium | reverse complement strand
AACTAACTATATCCATGCCATTAATATTTTTGATATTAACTTCTTTAAAATTGTTGTTTACTCTTGATGAAAAACCAAATTTAGGTAACCTCATTTGAAGCGGCATTTGTCCACCTTCAAATCCTATTCTGATATTTCCTCCTGACCTTGATTTTTGACCTTTGTGTCCCCTACCGGCAGTTTTTCCGGTGCCTGAACCAATACCTCTACCAACTCTTTTTCTATTCTGAACTGTTCCCTCATTAGAAATAGAGTTAAGTGTCATAGGATTTTTATTTTCTTTACTCATTTTAATTGTCCATTATCTCCAACATATCTGAGATTTTGTTAATCATCCCTCTATTACTAGGAGTGTCTTCTACGCTTATGATTTGATTTAACTTTTTAAACCCAAGTCCTTTAACACAAAGTTTGTGGTTCTTCATTCTTCCAATACCACTCTTTATTAATTTAATTGTTATTTTTTGTGCTTCGTTCATGATATTTCTTCAACCTTTTTACCTCTTCTTGAAGCAACTGTTTCAGGTGACTCCATTGCACTTAATGCATTAATAGTTGCCCTTACAACATTCACAGGATTTGTAGATCCATAACACTTAGCAAGTACATTCTGAACTCCTGCTAACTCTAGAACTGCTCTCATTGCACCACCAGCAATAATCCCAGTACCTTCTGATGCAGGTTGCATATATACATTAGCAGAGCCATGCCTTGCTTTAATTGGATACCATAGTGTTGTATTGTTTAACTCAACCTCTACCATGCTTCTTCTTGCATTTTCCATTGCTTTTTGTATGGCAATTGGCACTTCTTTAGCTTTTCCTCTACCAAAACCAACTCTACCATTACCATCACCAACAACGGTTAATGCAGTAAAACCAAATATTCTTCCGCCTTTAACAACTTTTGCAACCCTATTAACTTGAACTAATTTTTCCTCAAGTGCATCGACTTGTTGAGTATTCATTACCTTATCATCTTTCATTTCTTAAAACTCCAATCCTGCATCTCTAGCAGAGTCTGCCAAAGCTTTAATTCGACCGTGGTATTTGTATCCAGATCTGTCAAAAACAACTTTTTTAATACCATTTTCTATAGCTCTTTCCGCAACTTTTTTACCAACTGCTGAAGCACCTTCAACATTATTAGCCTTAATATCTAAATCTTTTTCATTTGTTGATGCTGAGACAAGAACTTTAGATCCATTGCTTTCAAATACTTGTGCATAAAAGTGTTTTGAAGATCTAAACACAGTTAATCTTGGAGAGTCTTGTACTTTTATTTTAGTTCTAGTTTTTTTTGCTCTTCTTAGTCTAGAAATATTTTTAATACTCATTATGCCGCTCCTGCTGCAGCTTTTTTAGCTTCTTTTCTTTTAACTTGTTCATCAGCATACCTTACCCCTTTTCCTTTATATGGCTCAGGAGGTCTGAAAGCTCTAATTTCTGATGCAGCTTGACCTAAAATCTGTTTATCATGACTTTTTAAAATTACTTCTGTTTGCGAAGGAGTTTCAACCTCGACCTCTTCAGGAAGTTGGTATTTAATTGGATGAGAGAATCCTAATGTTAATTCTAATAACTTGCCAGATGCTTTAGCTCGATAACCAACACCTATAAGCTCAAGTTTCTTTTCAAAACCTTCAGAAACTCCAATAATCATATTATTTACAATTGATCTTGTTGTTCCGGCAAGTGCAACTGATTGCTGATCATCTTCATTATATTTAACTGTGAGTACGTTTTCTGTATTCTCAATTGATACAGAAGATGGAAGATTGAATTCTAATTCGCCCTTACTACCTTTAACTTTTACAGTATTATCAACAATATTTAATTCAACATTATCAGGAACATTAATTGGATTTTTAGCTACTCTAGACATTAAAAAACCTCACACAAAATTTCTCCACCAACGTTCTTTGCTTTGGCTTCTTTATCAGTCATCAGACCTTGGTTAGTAGAAATAATAAATGATCCTAATCCTCCTTTAACACTATCGATATCTGATGCACCTGAGTATTTTCTTAGACTTGGTTTACTTATTCTTTTTAGTTCTTTTATAACAGGGAGTTCGTTGTGATACTTTAGTTCAACTTTGATCATGGGCTTAGAATCATCAGTTTTGTTGGATGCTTTAAGATAACCCTCTGCAACCAAAACATTAACAAGGTCATGCTTTAGTTTGGAATAGGGAATAAAAACGAAATCTTTTCCACGCATTAGCCCGTTTCTAATTCTTGTTAAACAATCTGCTATAGGATCTTGAAAACTCATAATATTACCAACTTGATTTAACTAAACCAGGTATGTCTCCTCTCATCGCAGCTTCTCTTAGTTTTATTCGGCTTAAACCAAATTTTCTGTATACTGCGTGAGGTCTTCCTGTTACCTGACATCTTCTAACCACCCTTGATGGACTAGCATTTCTTGGAAGTTTTTGAAATTTAATACGAGCATCATATCTTTCTTCGCTTGATAGAGTTTGATCACTCATTGCTTTCTTTAAAGCAGCTCTTTTTTCAGAAAACTTTTCAACTGTTTTGATCCTTTTTACTTCTCTAGCTATCATTGATTTTTTTGCCATATCTATACCTATTTTTTAAATGGAAAGTCTAAGACTGTTAAAAGTGCTTTGGCATGTTCTTGTGAATTAGCTGAAGTATTAATACAAACGTCCATGCCTCTAATATTGTCAATGTTGTCATAATTGATTTCAGGAAAAATAATCTGTTCTTTAATGCCAAAACTATAATTACCCTGCTGGTCAAATGATTTTGGATTGAGGCCTCTAAAATCTCTTTCTCTTGGAATTGCAATATTAATAAGCCTTTCAATAAAATCATACATTTTATTTCCTCTTAAAGTTACCTTGCATCCTAGAGGCCATCCCTCTCTAATTTTAAAACTAGCAACAGACTGTCTTGCTTTTGTAACAATCGGTTTCTGTCCTGCTATAACTGTAAGGTTGTCTAATGCAGATTCAAGATGTTTCTTATCATTAGCTGCCTCACCAACACCCATATTTATAACAACTTTTGTTAATTTAGGTACTGCCATAATATTTTTAATACCTAACTTCTCCATGAGAACAGGTCTAAGTTCTTTATTATATTTTTCTTTTAAATTTGCCATTATTTAATTTCGACCCCATCTGATTTAAAAAGCCTTACTTTTTTTCCCTCTTTATCAACAGAATATGCGATCTTATCTTTTGCTTTTGTCTTTGGATTCCATATTGCTAAATTAGATAAAGATATTGCAGCTTCTTGCTCAACAACACCACCAGTTACTCCCATCTCAGGATTAGGTTTTGTATGTTTTTTAACAATGTTTATTCCAGTCACTATTGCTTTATTTTTATTTCTTACTATTTCCCTAAGTGTTCCTTTTTTACCAATATCCTTACCAGCAATTACAATCACTTCATCTCCGGATCTAAATTTTGTAGGTGTTGGATAATTTTTCATTTTATAAAACCTCTGGTGCAAGTGATAAAATTTTCATATGCTTACCATCTCTTAATTCTCTTGTTACAGGGCCAAAAACCCTGGTTCCAATAGGTGCCTTCTGTGCATTGATAAGCACCGCTGCATTTTCATCAAATTTTATAAGTGAACCATCTCTTCGTCTTACACCTTTTCTTGACCGAACTATTAATGCATCGACAACTTGGCCCTTTTTTACCTTTCCAGTTGGAATTGCCTCACGCACAGCAACTTTAATAATGTCACCAATATTTGCATATCTTCTCTTTGAGCCACCTAGTACCTTTATACACATAACACTTCTAGCACCGCTATTGTCTGCTATATTAAGTAGTGATTGCATTTGAATCATTATGCATCCTCCTTAACAGATGTA
>CACADH010000016.1:0-4982 GCA_902531245.1 uncultured SAR86 cluster bacterium | reverse complement strand
TTGAGAAATATTTTTTAGCACCCTAGAAACATTCATGTGTCCATTTGGAACAGGTAAATTTTTACCTAAAATAAAATTATTATTAATTTGAAGTTCAGACCATCTAATTTCTTGATCAGAGTGACTATCACAATTTGGCATTACTAAATTGTTAAAAAATGGATCTAGAAGATTCAATAAAATAATTTTTTCAAAATAAAGATTAGGATTTGAGCTATTTAAGGCTCTAGATGTCTCAGACCATACTCTGTCAGGAGATAATTTTACTATTTCTCCTGAAGTAATAATTTTCTTTATGCTATTAAAAGTTTCATCATCAATGCTGAAGTCTTTTAAATGATCATAAGTATAAAATCTAGCTAATCTGATTGCCCTTAAAGGATCTTCGTAAAATGCATTAGAAACGCGTCTAAAGATTTTATTGTTTAAATCTTCTTGTCCATTAAAAGGGTCAATAATTTCTCCATTTTTATCTTGTGCTATTGCGTTAATGGTGAAATCTCGTCTAGATAAATCATCTTCAAGACTAACATCTTTACCAAAATAAAAAGTAAATCCATGATAGCCAGTACCAGACTTTTTTTCTGTTCTAGCTAGCGCATATTCTTCATTCGTATCAGGGTGAAGAAATACTGGAAAATCTTTTCCAATGGGTTTATATCCTTCATTAATCATTTCCTCAGGAGAGGATCCAACGACAACCCAATCATTATCTGATGCATCTACTTTAAGCAAAGAATCTCTTACAGCTCCACCAACCTTATAAATTTTCATTTTTTCTTTACCTGAAATAATTTTTTATCTTCTAATCTCATAGCAGTAAGTTTTTTACCCCACACACATCCAGTATCTAAACCAATTATATTATCTAATTTTGTCTTGCCATCAAGAGCAGCCCAATGACCAAAAATTATATATTCGTTAGGCTTTAAGTTTGAAAGAGTTTGTTTGAACCATGGAATATGGTTTTTCTGAGGTTTTAGATCCTTCTTTTTAAGTAAAAGAGAACCTTTTTTATCCAAGTATCTCATTCTTGTGAAGTAGTTAATTATTGTTCTATATCTTTTATAGCCACTTAAATCTTCTTTCCACTTAGAAGGTTTGTCTCCCCACATATTGCCTAAAATCTTATATGAATCTTTTTTAAAGACTTTTTTAAATTCATCAGAAAGTTGTTTTGCAGTTTTAAAACTCCAGATATAAGGAATGCCTGCATGCGCTATCCAAAAAGTTTCTTTTGTTTCTTTAATTTTTACTTTTTCAAGAAGAGGTTGTTTTTTTAGCCATTTATAAATTGCATTTACATTTTTAGCATCAAGAATCGTATTTAAAGACTTATTTCTTTTTTTATATTCAATAAGATATAGCAAATAGAAGTCGTGATTACCAAGGACGCCTTTAATAGATTTTTTATTTTTTAAGCAAAAATCTAATACCTCTAAAGATTTTGGACCTCTATTAACATAATCGCCAGCAAATATTAATTTATCTTTGTTAGGATTAAATTTGATCTTTTTACAAAGTAATTGGAGTTCATCGAAACAACCTTGGACATCGCCTATTACATAATGGGACATTTAAATGGTGTATTCCTTAGCAATCTTTATAAATTCTTCTACAGGTAAATCCTCTGACCTTGAAGCTGGATTAAGTTCAAGCGAATTCCATGAAATATTTAAACTTTTTAAATTATTTTTAATATTTTTTCTTTTTGAACTAAATGCTAAGTCTATTATTTTAAATAAGTTATCTTTAATAGAAATATCATAATTTAGATTTTTCCTTGGGATAAATCTAATAAAGCTTGAGTTCACCTTTGGTTTAATATCGAATGCCTCTGGCGGCACATCAAATAGCACTTCTGTTTCAAAGAAGGCTGCAATTTTTAATGCTAACTTTCCCCAATTTTTGGTTGAAACTTTTCCATTTACCTTTTGAGCAACTTCTTTTTGAACAAGAAAGTGCATATCCTCAATTTTTTCAAAGTCATCAATAAACTTGATCATAATTTGAGTTGAGATGTTATAGGGTAGGTTGCCTACTATTCTTAATTTCGAATCAATATTGGGTAATTCAAATTTTAGGATATCTTGATTTATAAATTTAAAATTTGCAGGTCCTTTAAATTTATTATTCATTATATCGATATTATCTGAGTCGATATCAATGCAGATAATGCTTACATGATCTTTATTAATTTGATTTGTGAGGGCTCCGTGACCAGGCCCAATTTCAATAAAAGTATCGTTTTCTTTTGGAGTAATGACATCAGCCATTTCAAACAATATAGCTGGATCTTTTAGGTAATTCTGTGCATATTTTCTTCTGATGTCTCTAGTGTTCATTTAATTAACTTTTTCGCTGTTTTTATTGCTAATTCTAGTGAAGACGTATTCGACTTATTTGAACCTGCGATATCAAGCGCAACACCATGATCTACAGAAGTCCTGATAATTGGAACCCCTAAAGTAATATTTATTGAGTCACCAAAACTAAGAGCTTTTAAGACTGGAAGAACTTGATCATGATACATACCAAGATATGCATCAGTTTCTTTTAAAATTTTCATAGAAAAAGCAGTATCTGCAGAAATAGGGTTGGAAACATTTATCTTATTATTTTTTAATATTTTTATAGCAGGCCCAATCTCATTTATTTCTTCTAGTCCAATTTTTCCATTTTCACCAGCATGAGGATTTAAACCAAGAATTTTTATATTAGGACTATTTATATTAAATTTCTCTTTAAGATCTTTATTAAGAATTTTTACTTTATCAATAATAAGCTGCTTTCTTATCTTTCTATGAACATCTTTTAGGGGTATGTGAGTTGTTGCTAATGCAACTTTTAATTTATTTGAAGCTAGCATCATTAAGACATCATCACTTTTAGTAATCTTTTGAATATATTCTGTATGCCCAGAGAATTTTTTGTTTATTGAAATGACATTTTCTTTACTAAGTGGGCCTGTAACAAGAGCAGTTTTCTTGTCTTTAATAGTTTCTTTTATCGCATAATTTAAGTTATTTAAGACGTATTCTCCATTTGATTTATATAGTTTACCTGGCGAAGTATTTCTACATTTTGTTAATTTTATGACCTGTAAAACACTCCTACGATTAGGTTTGCTCTCACATATCGAGTCTATTTCATCAATATTTATTTTTTTACTTAGTAATTTTGCTCTTTCTAAAAATAGATTTGGATCACCTATTGATACGATTGGTATTTTAAAATTTTCCCAAGATTGAGAGCATGCAATTTTTATAATTAAATCTGGACCAATACCAGCTGGCTCACCAGGGGAATAAATTATTTTTTTCAATCTAAGTCTTTAAACTCAACAAAAGCTTCAGCCCGCATAGTTCTGAGAGTATTTTCAAGCTCTTCGTCAAATTTTCTGTTGTATAAGATCCCGTAAGCTCTATCTTCAATAAGTTTATCTGTGAGTTCATAATTTCTTTTATCTAGAACTTCTAGAAAATGAAAACCAAATTGACTTTCAAATACTTCAGAAATTGTTCCTACTTCTGTAGCAAGCATAGTTTCTTCAAAGGTTGTAGCAAAAACGCCTAATCCAACCCATCCTAAATCTCCACCTTGTTTTGCAGACCCAGGGTCTTGTGAGAATTCGTTAGCAAGCACAGCAAAATCCTCTCCTTCCATCACTCTTTGTCGAATTTCAATTAGTTCTTTTTCAGTTTCTTCTGAAGTTCTTATCGCAGAAGGCATGAGAAGGATATGTCTTGAAAGCCATTGACTCTCGTATTTAACAAAATCTCCTCTTTTATCTTCAATTTTTAAGATATGAAAACCAGAACCGCTCTCTAAGGGATCAGATATAAATCCTACTGGTTTTTTAGAAAGTGCCATTTCAAATAGCTCAGGCATATCCGCAGCTTTTCTCCATGACATAAGTCCACCACTAGAAGCATTAGAGCTTAGTGAATTTTCTTTTGCTAACTCAGAGAAATCAGAACCATCTTTAATTAAATTTATTATTTTTTTTGCAGTATTAAGGTCTTTTACTAATATTTGCCTTACTGATAGTTCAGGCTCAAGAACATCTAGACTTTCATTCGTGGCTAAAAAAGCTTCAAACTCTTTTTCAGTGATTTCAATGTTTTGATTAACTCTACCTCTTTGTATTCTCTGAACACGCATTTCTTTTCGCATTTGCTCACGGACTTCTTCATATGAATCTCCGTTATCTTCAATATAGCTAATAAACTCTTCTAGAGACATTTGATTGTTAGATGCTAATCTAGTTATTGTTGAATTTAATTCGGCATCACTAATTTTAACTCCTAGCCTATCAGCTAGTTGCAGTTGGAGTTCTTCTATAATAAGTCTTTCATTTACTTGGTCTATAAGAATCTCACGAGGCGGAACTTGCATATTTTGACTTAGATATCCTTCCTGAAGACTTTCAATAGCTTTTTTGATTTGAGATTCCATGACCACACCATCATCAACTATGATCGCGATTCTATCTAATACCTCAATTTTTGCAGTCAAATATGAAGGTGCTAAAAGTAAAATAGATATTAAAAATTTATTCATAAATGTACTAATAATTTAATATCGAATTATTCATGAATCTAGAAATTTTTTCAAAGGATGAATTTAATCCTTTTAATTCAAACTCAAAATTAATCCGGCTTTTGTTCTCAATTCTTATTATATTATCCCATGCTTCGTTAAGATATGTGTAGGGCTCAGGCTTGTAACCCTCCAAGTATTTTGAAAAATTCCTATCCGAAGCAGTAATTCTAAATACAAAACAACAGTTTTCATATCCAATACCAAGTGATGATTCTATATTTGAATTTGAAACGTCGTCTCTTTTAAGCCTAGCAATAATACTAATATTATCTTTTAATCTTAAATCTGCAAAGAATTCAGAGTAATCAAGCTTGTTGTTAAAATCACCTGTCATTTTTGTATATCTTTTTGCATACCCAATTTTCCCATTTTCAAAT
>CACADH010000015.1:0-8901 GCA_902531245.1 uncultured SAR86 cluster bacterium | reverse complement strand
TCTATAAGATATCCATGAGCTCCATGAATCTCAACACCATCAAATCCTAGTTGCTCACATATTTTGGCATCTGATGCATAAGCATCAATCGTCTCTTTAATATCTTCTAATGTCATTTCATGTGCAACTTTTTTACCTGGTTTTACGAGTCCAGAAGCAGTATGTCCTGGGATATCAGGATTTGGTTGCATGCCAAGCTTTCTAAACCCTCCACAATGCCAAAGCTGCGCTATAACAGCCCCATCATGACTTTTTATTCCTTCTACAACTTTCTTCCAACCCTCTTGAGCATCATCACTATCTAGTCTAGGAACATTGGGATAAGCGCTTGAAGCTTTATGACTTACTTCAATTCCTTCAGTAATGATCATGCCCACTTCAGCTTTAGCTCGCCTTGAATAATAAGAAATAACATCATCAGTGGGCACTCCTCCTGGTGATTGATTTCTTGTCATAGGTGCCATGACAACTCTATTTCTAAGATTTGTATTTTTTAATTTATATTCTTGAAAAAGCATAATTAATTTTCATCCTTAAATTGTGACTTTCTCCATGGGAAATCATCAGGCAGATCAGAGGATATTTTATTTTTAAAATTTGCACTTCTTTTTTCTAAGAAAGACATAACACCTTCTTTTGCATCATCAGATAACCCTCTTGAGTCTATTAGCTTACTCTCAATTACATGAGCATTCTCTGGGCTATCATCTGCCGATAATGACCATAACATATGTCTAGTCATTGCGATTGAAACAGGAGCACTTGAATCACAAAACAAGTCTGAAATTTCAATAGCCTTAGATATCAACTGATCATCTTCTACTAAATAATTAGCTAGTCCTATTCTATATGCTTCGGTTGCATCAATAATCTTTCCTGAGTAGCACAACTCGAGGGCTGATGAGATTCCAACAATTTTAGGCAAGAACCAGCTTGCACAACCATCAGGAACTATACCCCTTTTAGCAAAAACAAATCCATATCTTGATTTCTTTGAGGCAATTCTTATATCAGCCGGTAATTGCATTGTTGCACCAATACCAACAGCATCTCCATTTGATGCAGCAATAACAGGTTTTAGTGAATTGTAAATCTTTAAATTTAATATACCTCCTGCATCACGTCTAAAATCTGAATTGAATTCTTCTCTGGTATCAAATTTTTTATTAAATGTTTTTTCTCCTAAAGATAAATCAGCGCCTGCACAAAAAGCCCTTCCTTCTCCAGTTATAACAAGAGATTTAATATTATCGTTAGTATTTATCTCATCAATAGCATCAAGCATGTCATCTAACATTTGCATATTAAATGCGTTTAACTTTTTAGGTCTATTTAATTTTAGGATAGCTACAGAATCAACTTCTTCAAGAATAATAGTCTTATATTCTTTTAACAAAATGTCTTATTAAAATGGAATATCGTCATCAGTGAGACCAGGCCCACTGTCGTCTTCTGGAAATGGTGTATTAGAAGAATTATCTGTTTGAGCCGAAGAATCAGACGAACCTCTTGAGCCTAACATTGTCAGTTGATTCCCAAGCACCTCTGTTGTCCATCTATCATTGCCATCCTTGTCTTGCCATTTTCTTGTTTGAATTTTACCCTCAACGTATACGCTTGATCCTTTATCTAAATATTTTTCAGCAATTTCTGCTAAATTCCCAAAAAAGACTACTCTATGCCATTCAGTCTTATCTCTATTTTCTCCACTTTCTTTATCTTTCCATGACTCCGTTGTAGCTATAGATAGATTTGCAACTGCTGTTTGAGTTGCTGTATACCTCATTTCTGGTTTTTGCCCTAAATTTCCTACTAAAATTACTTTATTTACGCCTCTACTCATAATTACCTCTTATAATATCTAGAAAGTTTAACCTAATTTAATTTTTTCATCACGGAATTTTTTTTCATATGGATAGTATTTTCATAAAAGGTGCGAGAACACATAACTTAAAGAATGTCGATCTTGAAATACCAAGAAATAAGATAATTGTTATCACTGGTCTTTCAGGCTCAGGAAAGTCTTCATTGGCTTTTGATACTCTTTATGCTGAAGGTCAAAGAAGATATGTTGAATCTTTATCTACATATGCAAGAAGATTTTTATCAATGATGGAGAAACCTGATGTAGATCAAATTGATGGTCTTTCTCCTGCGATATCAATTGAACAAAAGTCTACATCACATAACCCGAGGTCAACTGTTGGAACAGTCACTGAAATATATGATTATTTAAGATTATTATATTCAAGAATTGGAACTCCGAGATGTCCAGATCATGGTGAAGAATTGAAAGGAAAAACTGTTTCAGAAATTTGTGATGAAGTTCTGAAGTTAAAGGAAAATACCAAAATAATGATGATGTCTCCAATAATTAGAGACAAAAAAGGTGAGCATCAGGGTGTATACGAAGATCTTCGTAAAAGTGGCTACGTTCGTGTGAAAATAAATGGAAAGGTTTATCCTATCGAAGAGTTTCCAGAATTAGAAAAAAATAAAAAACATAATATCTCTGCTGTGATAGATAGATTAGTTATTAAATCTGATAATGAAATTAGATCCAGATTATCTGAATCAATTGAAACGTCTTTGCTCTTATCAGATGGATTAGTTGAAATTGAAGAGATTGGTTCAAATTCAGTTAGTATATTTTCATCAAACTATTCTTGTTCTCAATGTGGATACTCCATACCTGAATTAGAACCAAGAATATTTTCTTTTAATAATCCACATGGAGCATGTCCAAAATGTGATGGTCTTGGAGTTATACAGTTCTTTAATGAAAAAAGATTAATACAAGACGATGACGTTTCTATTGCTAATGGAGCTATAAAGGGATGGACAAGAAGAAACAGATTTTATTATTACCAATTAAGGTGTTTAAGTAACCATTTTGATTTCACTTTAACAACTAAATGGAAAGATTATCCGCAAGAAATAAAAGACATAATTCTATGGGGCACAAAAGAAAAAATTGATTTTTCTCATAGATTTAGAAGTGGGAGTCGGATAATAAGAAAGCACCGCTTTGAAGGTGTTATACCATCTACCGAAAGAAGATTTAAAGAAACTGACTCTGAATATATTCGAAATGAACTTGCTAAACTAATGTCTGAAAGCACATGTGATGAATGCGATGGATCCAGACTAAATGTATATGCAAGAAATGTTTTTATTAATGATACTCAAATTCATAAAATCACATCAATGAAAATTAGCGATTCACTGAGCTTCATCAAAAATATGAAGCTAGACGGGGCAAAAGAAAAAATAGCTGAGAAAATTCTTAAAGAAATTAAAGATAGATTAACTTTTCTTGAAGATGTTGGCCTAAGTTATCTTACATTGGATAGGAGTGCTGAAACCCTATCTGGAGGGGAAGCTCAGAGAATTAGATTGGCTAGCCAAATAGGGTCTGGTCTTGTTGGAGTAACATATGTTCTAGATGAACCATCAATTGGTCTTCACCAAAGAGATAATACAAAACTAATAAAAACACTCAATCACTTAAAAAGTCTTGGCAATACTGTAATTGTTGTTGAGCATGACGAAGAGGCAATCAGATCTGCGGATCATATTATTGATATCGGGCCAGGCGCCGGCAGACACGGTGGTGAAATATGTGCTCAAGGGAACTTGGATGCAATTTTAAAAAATAAAAACTCTATTACTGCAAAGTTTTTATCAGGAAAAAGAAAAATAAAAATACCTAAGAAAAGAACAAAAGCAAACAAAGAACAAATTAAGATAATTGATGCTTCTGAAAATAATTTAAAAAAGATATCTGTTGATATTCCAGTTGGATTATTTACTTGTATAACTGGAGTTTCAGGATCAGGAAAATCCTCTTTAATTAATCAAACTTTAATGCCAATTAGTTCATTTTTATTAAATAAATCGAAACTATCAAAAGAAATAAAATGCAAAAAAATTGAAGGTTTAGATTATCTAGACAAGGTAATTAATATAGACCAATCACCAATTGGAAGAACTCCAAGATCAAATCCTGCAACTTATACAGGACTCTTCTCTCACATAAGAGATCTCTTATCACAAACAGTTGAAGCCCGGTCAAGAGGCTATAAACCTGGACGGTTCAGTTTTAATGTAAAAGGCGGCAGATGTGAGGCATGTCAAGGTGATGGAATGATTAAAGTTGAAATGCACTTCTTAGCTGATGTTTATGTGAAATGTGATGTTTGTGATGGAAAAAGATATAACGAACAAACTTTAGAAATAAAATATAAAGATAAAAATATAAGTGATATTTTAGATATGACGGTTGATGAAGCTTTAGATTTCTTTGATGCGCATCCAGCAATAAAAAAGAAGTTGTTAACGCTAAACGATGTTGGTCTTGGTTATATTACTCTTGGTCAATCAGCCTTGACGTTATCTGGAGGAGAAGCACAAAGAATAAAACTAGCTAAAGAATTATCAAAGAGAAGTACTGGTAAAACATTGTTTATTTTAGACGAGCCCACAACAGGATTACATTTTGCTGATATAGAACTATTATTGGGAGTTTTAAATAGATTAAAAGACCAAGGAAACACTATTGTTGTAATTGAACATAATCTAGATGTAATTAAAACTGCAGATTGGATAGTTGATCTTGGTCCGGAAGGTGGATCGGATGGAGGTCAAATTGTAGCTGAAGGAACGCCTGAAGAGGTTTCAAAAATAAAGAGCTCGTATACAGGCCAATTCTTGAAAAAAACTCTTAATTAAGCAACTGATTCTTCTTCTTTTAATTCAGGCTCTGCTTCAGATGTTATATCTTCCTCAAGTTTTCTATCAACTAGCTCTATAAAAGCCATATCTGCTTTATCGCCTGCTCTGAAACCCGCTTTAATGATTCTTGTATATCCGCCTTTTCTTTCTTTAGCATTAACAGAAATTTTGGTAAATAGCTTTGCTACAGCTTCCTCGGAGCGTAATTTACTAAATACATGTCTTCTATTTGCAACAGTATCCTCTTTACCGATAGTAATGAGAGGCTCAATAAAACTTCTTAATTCTTTTGCCTTAGGAAGTGTGGTTTTAATAATATCCTGTTCAATTAAAGCAATAGCAAGATTTTTAAAAAGTGCTTTCCTGTGGGCTGAATTTCTATTAAGTTTCCTACCGGATTTTCTATGTCTCATTTTTTATCCTACTGGTGGCCAGTTTTCTACATTCATTCCTAGCGACAATTCCTTAGAAGCTAATACATCTTTGATTTCATTTAAAGATTTTTTTCCTAAATTTGGTGTTTTTAATAAATCGAATTCAGATCTATGAATTAAGTCGCCTATAAGAAAAATACTTTCAGCTTTTAAACAATTCGTTGATCTTACTGTAAGTTCAAGCTCTTCAATTGATCTAAGTAAAATTGGATCAAAGTCATTTTGATCTTTTTTGGCCTCTTGTTCTGCTATAGCATCTAGATCAACAAATGAACTTAATTGCTGTTGCAAGATAGTAGCTGAATGTTCAATTGCCATCTTTGGATCAAGTGTTCCATCAGTTTCTAACTCAATTACCAATTTATCTAAGTCAGTTCTTTTACCTGATCTTGCGTTATCAACTGAATAAGAAACTCTTCTTACAGGACTATAGGAAGCATCAACTTTTAAGGCGCCAACAACTCTATCTTCATCTTCTCTTAGATCAGCAGGTTCATACCCTCTTCCAGTCTTAACTGTCAAAGTCATTTTTAAACTTACTTTATCTACGATTGTAGCTACATGAAAATCTTGATTAACAAGCTCAACATTTCCCGGAGCTTCAAAAGAAGAAGCTAAGACATCGCATGGTCCTTTTACATCTAGTGTGACTTCTGCTGAATCGCCCTCAATGAGATTGATTGGCATTTCTTTGATATTTAAAAGAATATCAATAACATCCTCTCTAATGCCTTCAATTGTACTGTATTCATGTGAGATACCTTCGATGGCTACGTCAGTCACTGCCGCTCCTGGCATTGATGAAAGTAAAATCCTTCTTAGAGCATTTCCTAAAGTATGTCCAAAACCTCTCTCTAGAGGCTCAAGTGTTACCTTTGACAAAGTAGGTGACACGTCGTCAACCTGAATTTCGGTTGGTACTAATAGATCTATTACTGATGTTTGCATAATTTTCTCCGTCTTTATACTTTTATTTTGAGTAAAGCTCAACAATAAGATTTTCGTTAATTTCTGTACTTAAATCAGCTCTATCTGGTACTGATTTAAATACCCCTTTAAAGTTTTTTTCATCTACTTCTATCCAATCACATTCTTCTCTTGAGGCAGCAATCTTTAATGCTGCAGCTATTCTTAAGTGACCTCTTTTTGACTCCCTGACCTCAATCTCATCTCCAGCTTGAACTTGATATGAAGGAATATTTACAACACTTCCATTTACCATGAATGCTTTATGCGAAACCATTTGACGTGCTTCAGCCCTTGTAGAGCCAAACCCCATTCTATATACAACATTATCTAGTCTTTTTTCTAAAAGAGATAAAAGATTTTCACCTGTATTCCCTTTGGATGAAGCTGCTTTTTTATAATAATTTCTAAATTGTTTTTCCAAGACACCATACATTCTTCTAACTTTTTGTTTTTCTCTTAATTGAAGCCCATAATCAGATAATCTTCCTCTTCTGGCTCCATGAACGCCGGGAAGAGTATCCATATTACATTTTGATTCAATTGCTCGTACTCCACTTTTAAGTAATAAATCTGTACCTTCTCTTCTAGAAAGTCTTAAAGATGGTCCTCTATATCTAGCCATTTAATTCTCCTTTAAACTCTTCTCTTTTTAGATGGTCTGCAACCATTATGTGGAAGTGGTGTGACATCTGTAATACTTTTAATCTTTAATCCACATGCGTTTAAAGATCTAATCGCAGACTCTCTTCCGCCCCCTGGTCCTTTAACTTTTACATCTAAGTTGATCATTCCAAATTCTTTTGCAGCATTACCAGCTTTATCTGCAGCAATTTGTGCCGCAAAAGGCGTACTTTTTCTTGAGCCTTTAAAGCCTGAACCACCAGAAGTTGCCCAACATATGGTATTACCTTGTTTGTCAGTTATAGTGACGATAGTATTATTAAATGAAGAGTGAATGTGTGCCACTCCATCAGTAACAACTTTTTTATTCTTTTTTCCTTTAGCTGCCATATTTATCCTCTCATTGGCTTTTTAGGGCCTTTTCTTGTTCTAGCATTGTTCTTTGTATTCTGTCCTCTCGTTGGTAACTTTCTTCTGTGTCTTATGCCACGATAACTTGCTAAGTCTTGTAACCTTTTAATATTTGTACTGATATTTCTTCTTAAATCACCTTCAACAACATATGAAGAAATAGCATTTCTTATATTTTCAATCTCTTCTTCTGTTAAATCTGATATTTTTTTTGTGTAATCAATTTTTAGATCAATACAAATATTTTGAGCTGTTTTTCTACCGATACCAAAAATATGCGTCAAAGAAATTTCAACATGTTTATTTTCTGGAATATTTACACCTGCTATTCTAGCCATAATTAACCTTGCCTCTGCTTATGTTTTGGATCTGTTTTGCAAATAACATATAGAACACCATTTCTCCTAACTATTTTGCAATTCCTACAAATCTTTTTTACTGATGCCTTGACTTTCATATTACCTTCTATAATTTTTTAAATTAGCTTTTTTCATTAAAGATGCATACTGAGAAGACATCATGTGTGATTGAACTTGAGACATAAAATCCATTAGAACAACAACAATAATTAATACTGACGTTCCACCAATTGAAATAGTGGGTGAAATACCAGCAAAATTAATTAGCGCCAACGGAAGCAAACATATCAAAGTTAAATAAATCGCTCCAAAAACTGTCAATCTTGCTAAAACCGAATCAATATAATTTGCTGTTTGTTCTCCTGGTCTTATTCCTGCAATATATGCTCCAGACCTTTTAAGGTTATCTGATACATCTTTGGTATTAAAAGTAAGAGCAAGCCATATAAAACAAAAACTAATTATTAAACCTGCAAATACTAAAATATATAAAGGTTGTCCTGGATTAAGTGCTAATGAAAAACTTTGTAAAAAACTTAGAGATTCGTATTCACCGAACCATGTTGATAATGAAGCTGGGAATAATAAAAATGTACTTGCAAAAATTGCAGGTATTACGCCTGCCATGTTTACTTTAAAAGGAAGATGACTTGCTTGAGCTTGCATTAACCTTCTGCCTTGCTGTCTTTGAGCATAATTAACAGTAATCCTTCTTTGTCCTCTCTCTATAAATACAACTACAGCAATAACAGTCATTGATAAAAGGCCTATTCCAATTAGAAGAAGTATGCTTAAGTCTCCTTGTCTTGATTGCTCAAGAGCCTGTCCGATTGCGCCTGGTATTCCAGTAAGAATACTTGTAGCAATAATAATAGAAATACCGTTACCTATTCCTCTTTCAGAAATCTGCTCTCCTAACCACATTAAAAACATAGTTCCTGCTACAACTGAGAACACTGCTGAAACGAAAAATGAAGGTCCGGGGGCATATGCTAGACCGCTTGCTGACAAAGTAGCTGCAAGGGCAGAAGCTTGAACAAAAGCCAATACTGCTGTTCCGTATCTTGTGTATTGAGTAATTGTATTTCTTCCGGCTTGGCCATCTTTTTTAAGTTCTTGAAGATATGGAATTGAATTTGAGAAAAGTTGCATAATAATTGCAGATGAAATGTAAGGTACAACGTTTAAAGCAAAAATACTCATTCTTTCAAGAGCACCACCTGAAAACAAATTAAACATTTCTATTATTGTTCCTTGGTTTTGTTGAAATAATGCAGCAAGCCTATCCGGATCAATTCCTGGAATAGGAATATGTGTGCCTATTCTATAAACAAGTATCGCAAAGAGAACGAACCTTAACCGTTTCCAAAGAT
>CACADH010000014.1:0-10559 GCA_902531245.1 uncultured SAR86 cluster bacterium | reverse complement strand
GTTGTCTTACCATTTAGTCCGATATCAATTCCTTATGTTCTAAAAAAAGCTAAAGAGTTTAATATTGATCTCATTCCGGAGTGGTATAAGACTTTAAGTAAAGATGAAGATAGACTAGAATAGTTAAGCTTTAATTGGAGAAATTATGAAAAATGTAGTGATTGTTGATAGTGTTAGGACTGGGCTTGCAAAGTCACATAGAGGTGGCTTCAATATGACGAGACCAGATGAAATGCTTGCACATATTATAGATGCGATGTTGGATAGAAATCCCAACTTACCGCCCGAAGAAGTTGAAGATATTATTATGGGTTGTGGAAATCCTGAAGGAGCTCAAGGCCATAATATCGGAAGGAATGCGGCAGTATTATCAAAATTACCTATGACTACAGGAGGAACAACTATAAATAGATACTGTTCTTCTGGTCTTCAATCAATATCAATGGCAGCTGGGCAAATTATGGCAGGTTCATATGACACAGTTATTGCTGGTGGAGCAGAAACAATCTCGATGATGAATATGAATATGGATAATTTTGTGAATGAAAGATTGGCCGAAGAAACCCCAGGAATATATTTTCCAATGGGCATGACTGCTGAAGTTGTAGCAAAAAGATATGAGGTATCAAGAGAAGTACAGGATGAGTATGCATTTGAAAGTCAAATGAGAACAGCTGCAGCTCAACAATCTGGTGGATATGATGACGAAATTATTCCAATGGATACAAAGATGCTTCTTACTAATAAAGAAACTGGTGAATCAAAAGAAATCGACTATACAGTTGATAAAGACGAATGTAATAGACCTGAAACAACACTTGAGGGTTTATCATCTTTGAAACCAGTTTTTGATCCTGAAAATGGATCAGTAACAGCAGGAAACTCATCTCAATTATCAGATGGGGCTTCTGTAACTTTGGTTATGTCTGAAGATAAGGCTAAGGAACTTAATCTTAAGCCTTTAGCATATTTTAGAGGATTTACTACAATGGGATGTGAGCCAGATGAGATGGGAATAGGCCCAGTTTATTCAGTTCCTAAACTTTTAAAAAATTATAATCTTTCAATTGAAGATATTGATATTTGGGAACTCAATGAAGCTTTTGCAGTTCAAGTTGTGTATTGCAGAGATAAATTAGGTATACCAATGGATAAATTAAATCTTGATGGGGGATCAATTTCAATTGGTCATCCATTTGGCATGACAGGCTCTAGACAAGTTGGACACCTTACAAGGCAACTACAAAATTTAGATAAGCAGTTTGGTGTAGTAACAATGTGTGTTGGTGGTGGTATGGGAGCCAGCGGATTGTTTGAAAGATATCCTTCTTGATATCAGAATCAGCAATTTTAAATTGCTTTCAACATTTAGTTGAGAATGAATTAAATGACTTAGTTTTAGTAGGATCTGGTGATGATGCTGCTGTTATAAAATCACAAAACAAAGATCTAGTTCACTCACTGGATATTTCTAAAATTAATACTCACTTTCCAAAAGATAGCATGCCTGAGGATATTGCTTACAGATCTATTGCCGTTGCTCTAAGTGATTTGGCAGCTATGGGAGCATATCCTGCTTTTATATCAATTGGATTAACATCACATAGTACTGACTTAGATTGGTATAAAAAATTTACTATTGGAATTGAAAATATTTTAAATGAATACAACATCAAGTTGGTAGGAGGAGATGTAACCAATGGTGAACTAAGTATATGTGTAAATGTTTTTGGTTATGCCTATGAGAAAAACATACTAAGATCAAATGCAAAAATTGGTGATTTAATATACCTTACAGGTCCTTTGGGTGAAGGCCGAAAAGGTTTGATTGATTGGGAAAATAAAGAAAAATCATCTTATGTACGAAAGTTTTTTAATCCTAAAATACCTTTTGATAAAAGTGAATATATTTCTAAATATGCAAGTAGTTGTATAGATATCTCAGATGGATTAATAAAAGATTTAGGAAGTATTTGTATGCAATCAGGTGTTGGAGCTGAAATTGATTATGAAAATATACCAGTAACAAATGATATCCATGATCTATCATATGGAGATGACTATAAGCTGTGCTACACATGCTCGCCAAATCAAAAAAATAATGAATTAATTTCTGAAGATTATTACATTGGCAAAATTACATCACAAACAGAAATATTAATAAAGAAAGATAATTTAGTTATTGATTTTAAAAAAAATGGATGGGACTCTTTTGCATAAGAATATTGGAATTATTGGAGGAGGAATTACCGGTTTAATTGTTGGAATTTTTCTCGCTAAAGAAGGACATAGAGTATCAATCTATGAAAAAAATGCATTATTAAGTGAAACGAGTTCAAAAACTACCAAATTATTACATGGAGGCTTAAGATATCTAGAAAGTTTTCATTTTAATGAAGTTAAAAACGGTCTCAATGATAGATCTTGGTGGTTAGAAAATTTTCCAAAACATACTAATAAATTAAAGATATCTATTCCGTTTAGGAACATTTTTTCTTTTATGTTATTGAAATCTTTTTTAGGAATAAAGTTATATGAATTCTTAGCAGGCCCAAAAAATCTTGATACTAGCCAAATCTCTAAGTTGCTAAATAATGAATTTTCATTAAAAGATGAATATAAAACTTTTCTTTCTTTTTATGATGGAAGTATGGATGATAATTCTCTTGGAAAAGAATTAATTGATTTAGCAAAAGATCTCAATATAAGCTTATATGAAAATATTGAAGTTATTAACTTTGATACAAATGGAGCAATTGATGGATCTAAATTCGATAAAATAATATTAGCAGTTGGGCCTTGGTCAAATATACTTCTCGAACAGAATCATATTAAAAGTAAAAAAGATATAGATTACATAAAAGGAAGTCACCTAATAATTAATAGAAAACTTGAATCTGGCTTAATGTTTTCAAGCATATGCAGGTCTAGATACATTTTTGCTCTGCCTTACAAAGGGAATACTTTATTGGGTACAACCGAGGAAAAAGTGATGCATCCTGAGTTGATAGAGATAAGTAAACATGAAATAGATTATCTTATCGATAGCTATAATCAAATTTTAAAAAAACCTATTTCAATTTCAGATATAATCAGTTCATATTCTGGAATAAGACCTCTCATTAAATCGAATGATAACTTCCATAAATCGTCAAGAGATTTTTTTATTCAGAAAGATAATTCACTTTTAACTATTTTTGGTGGTAAATGGACAACTTCTCCTTCCATTGCAAGGAAAATTGTTACAATGATTGAAAATGCAGAAGTTTCCTAATTTAAAAAATCCACATCATTTTTTAGTAACACTGGGTGGTATAGGATTATTCCCATTAGCGCCTGGAACAGTTGGCAGTATCTTTGGATGGATTATTTTTATAATCTTATCTCATTATATAAATATGATATTTGCAACAATATTTATAGTTTTTTTAGCCATCTATGTCACAAATATTGCTACAAAAGATTTATTAGAAAAAGATCAAAAGTCAATTGTAATTGATGAGCTTGCAGGCATCTGGGTTGCAATGATTCCAGTAATTTTTATTGCATCTAACCAAGACGAGAGAACTTTATATGCTGTTTTAGCATTAGTAGTGTTTAGAGCATTTGATATCTTAAAACCATATCCTATCTCATATGTTGATAAGAATTTTAAGAATGGTTTTGGTATTGTTTTAGACGATTTAATTGCAGGTATTTTTGCTGGAATCGTAACGACACTTATAACAATTTATTTAATCTAGATTTAATACTTTTAATATCTAAACCAGCTTCTGATAACATTTCTTCTCTTGATGCGTGTTCAATGAATCTATCAGGTATGCCAAAAAGAATTGATTTAATATTTAAATCTTCTTTAGAGACGAATTCTTGAACAGCACTTCCAGCACCACCCATAATTGAACCATCTTCAATTGAAATAAATACTTCAGCTTTTCTAAAAAGTTTTTTTAACAGTTTTTCATCTAGTGGTTTTACAAAACGCATGTCAACCAAAGTTGCTTTAAGATCTTTAGAAACTTTTTTAGCTTCTTCTAGAAGGGTTCCAAAGTTTAATATAACAATTTTTGAATTTTCCTCTTTAATAATATTCGCTTCACCTATTTTAACCGGTTGAAGATTCTTATTAATATTACTATTTGGTCCCGTTCCTCTCGGGTACCTTACAGAGGCTGGCCCGTTGTACAAGTATGCTGTTGTTAATAATTTCCTTGTTTCATTCTCGTCTGAAGGAGTGCAAATAACCATATTTGGAATACATCTTAAATAAGCTATATCATAATTTCCTGAATGAGTGGGGCCATCTTCACCAACAAGACCAGATCTGTCTAATGCAAATGTTACATCAAGATTTTGAACAGCAACATCATGAATTAATTGATCGTAACCTCTTTGTAAAAAAGTTGAATAAATTGCAACTACAGGCTTCTTTTTTTCAACAGATAGACCCGCTGCAAATGTAACTGAGTGTTGTTCAGCAATAGCAACATCAAAATATCTATTTGGAAATTTTTTACTAAACTCAACAAGCCCTGATCCCTCTCTCATAGCAGGGGTAATGCCAATTAGATCTTCACTAGCCTCAGCCATATCGATAATCCATTCACCAAAAATATCTTGATATTTTTTTTGTTTTGATTTTTTATCTTTTATTGAATTTATTTTACCTATAGCATGAAAACCTATTCTGTCAGCCTCAGCGGAGTCTAAGCCAGCTCCTTTTTTTGTAATTATATGCAGGAATTGAGGACCTTCAAATTCTTTTAAGTTTGAGATAACATCTTTTAATTCCTTTAAATTATGGCCGTCAATTGGGCCGATATAATTTAACCCTAGCTCTTCAAAAATAGTTCCAGGTGCAACCATGGCTTTCATTTGTGTCTCTACTTTTCTTGCTAAGTGATACGCTTGGGGTAAAGGTTTTAGGAAACTAGCACCACTCTTTTTAATACCTTTATAAGTCTTAGATGCCCATATTCTTGAAAAATAGTTAGACAAACCTCCAACATTCTCAGATATAGACATATCATTATCATTTAAAATTATAAGTAAATTAGGTTTTAAATGGCCTATGTGACTGAGAGCCTCAAAAGCCATGCCTGCTGTCATTGCTCCATCGCCAATTACAGCAACATGTTTTTTATCCGGATTAGACTCTCTGTTTGCTTCAGCCATTCCTACAATTGCACTCAAGGATGTACTTGAATGACCCACACCAAAAGTATCATATTCACTTTCTAATCTTGAAGGGAAGGGAGCTAGGCCATTTTTCTTTCTAATGGTATTAATCTTATCTTTTCTTCCAGTAAGAATCTTATGAGGATATGCCTGATGTCCCACATCCCACACAAGATTATCATAGGGAGTTTTATAAAGATGATGTAATATTATTGTAAGCTCAATTACCCCAAGTCCACCACCTAAATGCCCACCACTTTGACCTACTGAATACAATAAAAACTCTCTTAATTCATTTGAAAGAGTTTCAAGTTCATTTATTGAAAAGGATCTTAAATCAGATGGATAAGTAACCGAATCTAATAAAGGAGTATTAGGTTTTTCAACCGGTATTTCTTTAAAAATTTTCAAATTATTTTTCTCTGTATGATATATATTTTGCTAATTCTACCAGCAAATCACTTTCCTTTGATTTAATGTTTTTTAAATCATTAATTGCAGCTTTTGATAGTTCTCTAGATTCTTCAATCGCCTTATCAAGGCCAAAAACATTTACGTATGTTGCCTTTCGATTTTTAACATCTGAATTAATATTTTTACCAAGAGTTTCTTCATTTGAGGTAATTTCTAGAATATCATCAGTTATTTGAAATGCTAACCCAATCTTTTTACCAAAATTTTTAATAGAATCTTTTTGCAGATCATCTTCATTAGAGATTTGGCCTAGCATTACTGAACATTCAATTAGCCTACCTGTCTTTAAATTATGAATATTTTCCATCATTTCTTCATCTATTTTTTTTGTTTCCGCATTTATGTCTAAATACTGACCAAAAACCATTCCATTTTTACCACATGCCTTACTTATCATCTTAATAGCCTCAACTTTATATCTAGCATCTAAAGAGTTTTCATCACAAATAATTTCATATGCAAGAGTTTGAAGAGCATCACCCGCAAGAATTGCGTTAGCTTCCCCAAATTTAATATGATTTGAGTCTTTTCCTCTTCTTAAATCATCATCATCCATTGATGGGAGATCATCATGAATTAATGAATATGTATGAATGAGCTCTACCGCGGTAGCTAATGTTATAAGACTAGAATGAGAAATATTTTTATTTATTTTTCCAGATGCAATAATCAAAGCTCCTCTAACCATCTTGCTCTCACCTAATGCTGAGTAAGACATAGCATTTTCAATTAAGTTTGATTGGCCTATAGACTTTGCAATTTTTTGGGAGACCTGATCCCTTGTTTGAGATAGAAAGTCTTGTAACACTTTAGTTATGATTTACTAATGTCTTTTGAAGACCCATCATCAAGTAGTTTTTTGATTTTAAGTTCTGCAGTTTGAAGTTGTTCCTGACATTCTTTTACAAGATTTATACCTTTTTCAAATGATTTTACTGAATCATTCAGGTTTATGTTCTCATCTTCCAATTTTTCAACAATTGATTCAAGCTCTTTAAGTGATGATTCAAAATCTATTTTTTTATCTTCTTTAGCCATAATTTATTGTAAGTCATTAATACTTGTTTTGAAGTACTTTTTATACTCATTTCTTAGAGCATATGGAAGCGAGAGAACAGCAGGGGTTAAAATTAATGTCATAAAAGTACTAAAACCAAGTCCCCATACTATTGAAACTGCAAGGTTTGACCACCAATCTACAACTCTACTTCCAATCACAATATCTCTGGAAATTATATCTACACTTATCCCCATAGCTAAAGGTAATAAACCAAAAATTGTTGTTAATGATGTCAATATTATTGGCCTTAGTCTTTGCTTGCATGCATTAATTATATGAATCGATTGTTCAATTTGAGGTGACTCTTCTTTAAGTTTATTAAATGTATCAATTAAAACAATATTATTGTTTACCACAATTCCTGCAAGAGTAACTATAGATATACCAGTCATTGTAGTGCTAAATGATTTTCCCGTTATAAGAAGTCCTAACAAAACTCCAACAAAAGAAATAGTAACCGCAGATAAGATGATAAAAGACTGATAAAAACTATTAAATTGTGTGATTAGCATTAATAACATCATGAATATAGCTGTTATACCTGCTAACATTATAAAACTATTAACATCTTCTGTTTCTTCAGCCATTCCACCAAATTCATAACTAATACCAGGACCAAGATCTGAAGAGCTTAACCATTTACTTAGTTGATCAATTTTTTCTGATACCTTGGATTCATCTTCTGTTCCGGCACCTATTTCTTGGAAATATCTTCCATTTTTACGATTAACAGTTTGGCGATTTTCTTTTGGAACAACTTGAACAAATGAACTTACCGGAACAGTACCTTGTTTAGTTACAACATTTAAATCTCTTATTCCTGTAATTGTTCTATCCGAATCAGGAAATCTTGCTCTTATTTCAACCTCATCTTTAGCATCATCTGGTCGATATTCACCAACTTTAAATCCAGATGTTAGCATTTGAACTAAAGCACCAACATCACTAACACTTACACCTAATTGGGCAGCTTTTTGCTTATCAACTTCAACGCTCCATTCTACTGATGGATATGCTTTAGATGAGTAAATATTATTTAAACCATTCATCCCATTTCGCATATAGTTTTCAACTCTATTAACTGCTTCGTTTACTTGCTCCTCAGTATCGCCATATATATCTAGCTCAATTGGGGAATCAAATGATGGTCCTCCTTCATCTGCTTCTATTTCAACTGTAATACCTGGCATGTCTTTCGTAGATTCTTTTAATAGATCCATAATTTCAAATCCACTAATTTTTGTTTGAGATGGTTCTAATGTTTCAACAAAGCCACCACCAATTCTATCTGCACCGGATTCCCACCAATTTGTTCCAGATCTTAAATAAACATTTTTTATACCCTCGACCTCTAAAAATCTTTCCTCAACTTCTTCTATGATTACTTTTGTTTCAAGTGCTGAAAAATTACCCCTTGCTTTAACAGTTACGTTGGCCTGAATAGGATCTACTATTGCGAAATATATAGTCCCCATACCTGAAATGGAATAGCTCATAATTATAATTAACAAAATTGAGATTACGGCAGCGACAGTCTCAATAGGGTTTCTTACAAACCTTTTTATATATTTTCCATACCATTCGGTTAATCGTACAAATAATGATGTATTCGTTTCGTCATTATTAAGAGCTGAGTCTCTTTGCCCAAAATATGCTCCTAAAACAGGAATTACAATTAATGAATAGAACAATGAAGCTGAAAGAACAAAAAAAATAGTTATTGGAAGGTACTTCATGAATTGCCCAGTAAAACCAGGCCAAAACATCATAGGAATAAATGCGGCTAGTGTTGTACCTGTTGATGCTATAATCGGGTAAAACATTCGCTTTGATGCCAGAGTGTAACCCTCAACACGCGAAAGACCTTCGGCTATTTTTTTGTCAGCATATTCAGTAATTACTATTGAACCATCTATCAACATACCCATACCAAGAAGTAATCCCATCATCACAAGGAAATTCACTTCCATATCTAAAGTATATAAAATTAGATAAGTCATTAAAAAACAAAAAGGAATTGAGAGCCCAACTAACATAGAAACTCTCGTTCCCATGCTTGCTATTACAAGCACCATAATTAAAACGACTGCCGCTATAATGTTTCCATTTAATTCTTTTACCATTAAACTTGCATATATCGTATCGTCATTGGTAATTACAATATCTAAATTCTTTGGTAGGGTGTTTTCAAAATCAAATAATATTTCTCTTATAGCATTAGAGGCATCAATAGCATTAGCACTTTCACGCAAAGAAATTTCTAAAGTTACTGCATCTTGCCCATTAACCCTAGCGTAGGATGTAAAGTCTTTAAAAGTTCTTTTAATAGTAGCAATGTCTCCCAATGTGACAATTGCATCTTTTGTAACTTTTACAGGAATCTCATATACATCTTTTGCTGATTCAATAATACTTGGAACTTCTATATTGAAACTGCCTCTACCAGTATCTTGTTTTCCCCCAGGAATAATCAAATTATTATTAGAAACTGAATAATATATGTCAGATAAAGTTACGCCATATGATTCCATTTTTGCTTTATCTATAACACCTTCAAGCACTTCTTCTGGTGCTCCAGAAGTTCTCACCTCAAGTATTTGTTCTATGGGTTCAATCCTGTCTTTTAGTTCTCTGGCATAAAACACTTTTTGTCTAACAGAACTCCCTCCAACAATACTTATATTCATTACAGGAAAACTAGATTCAGTATATTCCTGAATTTGAGGATCTTCTGCCTCCAAAGGAATTTGATACTTTATTTCTTCCACTCCTTGTTTGACATCTACTAGAGCTTGATCCATATCAAATCCTACTTCGAACTCTAGAAAAACTCTTGCAAAGCTCAAAGAGCTTGTTGATCTAATGCTTTTTACTCCAGTTATAGTTTTTAATCTATTTTCAAGAGGTCTAGCTATTAGTCTTGATGTGTCGCTTGGTGATGCTCCATCGAGAAATACGGATACAGTTATGAAAGGAAGTTGTACATTTGGAGAAGCAGCAATTGGAATTTCTTGCCTTGCATAAGATCCTGCAATTATTACCATAAACGCAATCAACAAAGTTGTTTTTGCTTTTTTTATTGCAAAATCTATTATCTTAATCATATACGATTAGTGATAACTTCTTGATTGTCTTCTACAAACCCTTGACCTTGAATTATTATTTCAACTTTTTCTGGAATCCCCGTAACCCATAACCCTTCCTCTGAATCTTCTAAAATAATAATTTCGACAAATTTAGCAACGTTTCCTTCCTGAATAATTCTGATACCTAATTTACCTTCATCATTTAACAGTAATATTGAAGGTGAAATTTTATGAGCTTTAACTTTATCAATTTCTATGGTCATATTTGCAGTAAGACCATCTTTAATCGCACCATCCAAATTCTCTATTTGAGATTCTACGCTAAATGTTCTTGTATCTGGCGATGCACTTTTTGAAACAAAAGTAAGTTTGCCTGTAATCTTTTGCCCAGTAACTAACTCAACATTAACGTTTTGATTTATACGAACTTTATTTATGTCATATTCGGGAACACCTGCAACAAATGATATTGGACTCAATTGAATAATAGTTGCACATATTTGTCCTCTCTCAAGAAAATTTCCTGGTTTAACTATTTGTTCTATATAGCCAGAAAAAGGTGCCTTGACCTCGGTCCTATTTAATTCAACAACACCCAGACTACATAATATTGTGTCTTTTTCTACGAATGCACCTTGCAGCGCTCCAATTCTTACTACTTCCCCTGAAGTTTTGGCTTTTACATATATTCTTGCTTCTGACTTTGTTGTTGCTTTAAGTTTGATAAGAGGTTGGTACTCTAAAGCGGAACTTAGTAAAGT
>CACADH010000013.1:0-12811 GCA_902531245.1 uncultured SAR86 cluster bacterium | reverse complement strand
TCCTAGCAGAGATAAATTTGTATTAATCTTAAAAAAAATTTTTTCTCCTGGGTTAAATAACATAATTATTGTATTAGAAATGTGCAATAAGAAAAAGCTATGCTTGCTAAGGCAAAATCTCTATATTTATTTTATCTGAAACAATTGGATTATTTCCTAAAGGCATTATTGGCATGTGTTCATAGTCTCCAATAACAAGCTGAAGGGTATATTTGCCAGAAGGTAGAGAAAGAACTGCCTCTGTCTGCCCTCCACCAAAATGCAAAACGTTTCTTTCAAATGGAATTGGTATATTTTTATTATCGTCGACATCATATGAATCATTAATTATTAAATGGTGATGGCCGCTAATATGACAATCTTTGATATTTTCTACCTCTATTCCTGCCGGACTGATAATAATATTTTTAGTTCCAAACTCGACTTTAAACTCTTTATTGCTTGATTGAAAACCGTCTATTGGACTTAGAAAAAATAACTCAATATCATCACAGCTTTTGTCGACACTCTCAAAAGACATCACTAAGGGAGATAAAAATAATATAAATAAAGCTTTTTTCATAATTAATTCTTTGTTTTTGGTGGTCCAAACAAGAAATATAATACCTCATTTATGTTGGATGCATTTCTAATATTTCTATATATATCCTGCCATCCCATAAAAGTTATTTTTGTTGGGTTGTAGGTGTTTACATTATTGACCAAGCCATATTTCACCTGTTCTTTTTCTGGTTCAAAAGTTCCAAACATTCTGTCCCATATAATTAGTAAGTTTCCATAATTTTTATCTATATACTGGCTGTTTGATCCATGATGAACTCTGTGATGAGATGGAGTATTAAAAATCCATTCTAAAGGGCCAAGCTTCCCAACAATTTGAGTATGTCCAACTATTCCCCATAAAGTGCTTATTACTCCTGCGACAGCGATTATTGTTGGGTCAAAACCTATAAGAGGCATCATCATAAAAAAAGGAATTTTAGAAACAGGCCCGAACCAGGCTTGTCTAAATGACACAGCAAAATTCATTTCCTCGCTTGAGTGATGGCTCATATGAATAGCCCATAAAAAATTAACTCTATGAGAAATGCGATGATAGACATAAAAAACAAGATCTATCATTACAAATGTTGCTATCCATAATGCCCAAATTGGCATTAGTTCAGATAAATTAATCAACTTAAATTGAAAAAGATAAAAATGCAGCGCCAGGGTTGCTCCCTTTAAAGCAAAGACCATTAAAACATTTCCTGTTAGAAGCCCTACTGTGCAAAGAGTATCGTCTTTTTTATAAAGATTTTTGTTATAAGCGCTTGAAAATAAAACCTCTAAGAGAATCATCGCTAATACTATTGGGGCGCCTATTGCATATATTTCTGTGATTGATAAGTCTGTCATAATTTAAATTATATTCTAATTAAAATTCTTCTCGGCTTCTATTAAAACTTCTTTTGGTAAACTAAATGCCTCTCTTTTTATGTTCCATTTTCTCAAAACAGCATCAACATTAAATTTGTCATATAAATGCGGAAATTTTCCTTCCCTATCTTTTGAATTAGCTCCCTCATATATTATCTTATCTTTTATTTTTTCTTCATCGACTTGCAATAAAATTAATCCTTTAAAATCCTTAAAGTATAGTTCAAGTGTTAAAGGCAGTTGCTTAGATGTTGAAAAATGAATAAATCCATCTTGTTTGTCTAAAGCTGTTTCGACATAACCAATTTTAGAGGCTTGGTTCCATTCATCTTCCGTCAAAATTTTATAAATATCGTTCATCATATACCTTTGAAAGAATGTATTATGTCTATAATTAGTCATACTAATCAAATTTTGGGGGATCAAATATGTTTGATGTTTATAATTCATCGCTATTAGGTATATGGTTGATATTAGCCACGATTATTGTTCAAGCTATGGTAGCTGTTAGGGTTCATCGAAGACAAAGTGGAGGATATAGTCCTGGTGTGATTAAATCAGAGCTTGGGCAATCATCGATAGTTTTTAGGGCTCATAGAACTTTCCAAAATTCCTTAGAAAATATCATTCCTGTTCTTGGAATGTCAATTATTGCAATGCTATCAGGTTATGGCGCTTTCAAGCTCTCGATCATCGTATGGACATATGCTGTTAGTAGGATTATTCATATGATCTTGTATTACAAAATTGCTACTGATAAGAACCCAAGTCCAAGAAGTATTTTTTGGGCAATTGGTTTTTTGGCTGGTTTTTATTTAATGGTTGATTTGGGAATATTCATATTAATTAACTAAAAAGATTTAAATAAAGTCTTTATGCCAGAAATAATGCTTGGATTTCCTTCAAAGCATTTAATAGAAGTATCTGGTCTATTCCAATCATTCGAAGATTTTGTAAAAAAATTTGAGTCTATTGTTACCCAGCTTGAATCATCCAAAGTTCCAGCCTTTACGTAGACTATATGTGGTATCTGCTTTGCATAACTTAATACCCCAGAACCACAATTATCACAGAAGCCCCTCCTTACAGTTGAGCCAGAAGAACCTTTACTTTCAAAATATTTAAGATCGCCTTTTATATCAATATATTTCCTTGCGATGAATAATATTGTTGCTTTGCCAGAGCCGGTTGCTCTTTGGCAATCTTTGCAGTGACAATGGTGTCCTGAGATAACTTTATCTTGATTCAAAGAGTAAGAAATCTTACCGCACTGGCATTTGCCAGTCGCTTTATTGTTCATATATTTATTCTACAGTAAACTCATGTCTAAGATGTTTTATTCAAGAAAAATACTTTGTTTGTTCTTATTCTTTAGTTTTGCAAAAGCAGAACTTTCAACAGGCTTTATTGAAAAGGCATATATTTCTTATGGCAATAATGAAAGAGTTATTCAAATATATTATCCTGCAAACAAAGAAATTAATGCTGAAACTAAATTTATTATCGTAAATGATGGAGAAGAGTTATTCTCAGAAGAAGACTCATGGCATGGAGGAGCTTGGAATATAGACAATAGTTTTCTTGAGCTAAAAAAACAAGGTATTGAATTAAACCTTATAGTAATTGCTATTCATAGTGCTAAAAGATTTAAAGGAAAAATTATTGATGAAACAAGACGATATTCAGAATATTTTCCAAAACAAGCAATAGGATTCTTTGATAAAGGTTTTAAGAAAAGTACATATTCTTTTTTAATAGATAAAGAGTCATTAAATTACCCAGAATTTCTAGTAGACGAAGTTATTCCATTCATAGAAGGAAGGTTTGATGTAAAGCTAAGCAGCTCTAATTTGGGTGTTATTGGTGCAAGTATGGGTGGATTGTCCGCAATAAATACTGTCTTAGAATATCCAGAATATTTTGGTTTTGCTGGATGTATATCAACTCACTGGGTTGGAATAAAGCCAACTGAATATATATCTCTTCCTTTTAGTAAAGATCCATTTATAACAGGTGATGAGGATACTGCCGAAGCGATAAAAAAATATGTAGCTAGCAAAATTAATAATCTTAATGAGAAAAGAATTTACTTTGATCATGGAACAGTTGGACTTGATTCTCTTTATGGAAATCCTCAAACAGAAATTAACGAATTATTTAAAATTAATGGTATTGAGTTTCAGAGCAAAGTCTTTGAAGGCCATGATCATGGAACAAACTTTTTTGGAGAAAGGTTTGGTCCTATGATTCTTTACTTACTTTATAGCAAGGAGAGCACATAGTTTATGCCCAGTTGGATCTCTTAAATATGCTAAATACATTTTAAACTTACCATAGTCTCTAATACCAGGCGCTTCTTCAATAGAAGTTCCGCCATTTTCAACCCCAGCTTTATGCCAGGCATCTCCTTGTTCAATGCTCTCTACATTAAATCCAATTGTTCCTCCGTTTGCTACTGTTGCTGGATTGCCATCTATTGGTTCTGAAATAGCAAAACTAGTATCTTTAAAGTTATAGAAATACCTTTTCTCTCCGGTTCGACTTGGATACATTCGCCCAGGGCGGGCTCCAAGCGCATCAAATAACTCATCATAAAACTTTCTAGATTCTTCGATATCGTTTGTTCCTAGCATTACATGACTAAACATTATTTATTCTCTCATTCATAATCTTATATTAATAAATCAATTAAGAGGTATGCAACTACTGATGCAAAAATCCATAAAATAAGCGCTATTGAAAGGGTCTTGATTTCTATTCCTTTCATTGATTCATAGTTGATTTGTGTTCCAATGCAAAAAAGTGCAGCTATCAAAAATATCTTACTTATTGACTCTAATAACGACAATGTGTTTTGAGCTAGATTTAGATAAGACCCTAGCAAAAGAGCTATAACAAAAATGAAAATAAAAATTGGGAATTTTATTTTTGAGTTACTTTTATCTTTATAAAAAAATCCAATTACTAATATCAGTGGTATTAACCATATAGTCCTTCCTAGCTTGAGTGTTGTCGCAATTTCAATGGTGCTTCCGCCATAGGCCATTGCAGCACCAAGAACAGAGCTTGTGTCATGAATTGCCATTGCAACCCATGCTCCAAAAGCCTCATTAGTCATCCCTAAACTATTTCCAACAACAGGAAATATTCCAATAGATATAGCATTAAAAATAAACACCATCCCAAAAGCAATCAATAAGTCTTTTGGTTTCGCTTTTATTAGTGGTGCGATTGCTGCCATTGCGGTTGCGCCGCATATAGCTGTTCCTGAGGCAATCAATAATCCCAAGCTTTTATCAACTTTAAGGAGGTTGGCTAAAAATATTCCGACTATAAAAATTGTAATTACAAAAATTGAGATATAAGGGAAATATTTGGCAGTAACCTCTAAAGCATTGGATGCTGACATTGTAAGGCCAATAATAATAATTCCAATTTGTAAGAAATTAGTCCCAAGTGATTGATTTATTTGGTTGCTTTGAAATTTAAAAATTATAACTAAGGCCGACCCAAGCAGTAACGCCAACAAAGGAGATCCTATCAATATTGCTGTAAACGCTAACAAGACTCCTATAAATAATGTCACTTTTTGTGCTCAATTAATAATGTTGGGACATTATGTGTATGAGATTTAATAGTTGTAACTAAAGTGTTTTCTTTTAAACCTTTTTTAATCGGTGTTAAATCGATGCCTTGATCAGAAAGTCTTTTATGAGCTTCTTCAATTGAATCAACTTCCCATGCTAAACCCCATAAGGTATCTAATAAGTCTTTCTCATTTTTTTCTTCGATTACCTCTATGGTTGTTTCGTTTAATCTAAAAAATAGTATTCTTCTTCCCCAATGTTCAATTACCTTATCCAATGCCAACCGAATATTAAAAACATCTTTGTAAATGCTAATAAAACCGTCTGCATCATTTGTGTTAATAACAACATGGTCTAATTTATTTAAAACAGCTTTTGAATATTTATCTAATGCTGGGAGCTCTCCATTGGTATGTTCGATAATGAAAGAAAAAAGCCCTCGTGTTAATTCAGGCGGAAGAAATAGGTTTTTCCAATTTCTAATTTGATTTGTCTTGCCATCAATACCCTCTCCATCAGATATTTCAGAAATTGAATACCCCATCTCTTTTAACTGGCTAGAGCACTGATTAATATTTTTAGTTCCAAAAACTATTCCAATTAATCCTTCTCCTTTTTCTTTTATCATATTTTTAACTAGTTCAGCGCCAAGGCCTTCTCCTTTAGCAGCCAAAAGTTCAAAATATGTATTTTTAAAATTGAATATTACATTAGAAGTACCCAGCGCTTTATGTTCACCTTTCCATACAGGCTCCATTCCAAATACTTTAGTATAGTTTGCCTCTGCTTCCTCTAAATCATTAACAGCAACTATTAAGTGGTCTAATCTTGAAAACATGTTTAATTTTTTTTAAATTTAAAAAGATTTCTAATAAACGGCAATATCCATATTATCTTTAAGAAATGATTCGGAAATAGTCTACTGGTAATATCATAAAAATGGGCATCAAAACCAATAAGGATTCTATTATTCTTCTTTTTTATATTTTTTAGAATAACTTTTGCAGCTTTTTCAGGACTCGTTGGTGCATTGTCTTTGAAAGCTACCATTGCCTCTTCTTTTGTAGGCGCTGGACCAAAAAAGGTTTCAGGCTGAAAGCTTTTAAACCTTGAAGAATGATATATGTTTGTCCCTATATGTCCTGGAAAAACACAATAAGCCTCAATTGGAGAATCTGATACTTTTAATTCAAGTGATAGAGATTCAGTAAATGCTTTCACTCCAAATTTACCAACGTTATAAATTGATTGTCTAGGAACACTAAACAAGCCAAAAATTGATGACACATTTACAATTGCTGCTTCAGGTCTTTTTTCTAAATGGGGAAGAAAAGTTGTGGTCATCTTGATAACAGAGTTTAAAAGAATGTCTAGTCCCCAATCCCAATCTTCCTGGTCAACTTCATCTATAGTTCCAACCACTGAGACTCCAGCATTATTAAATACCATATCTATTTGCTTGTGAGCTTCTAAAACTTCAATAGGCAAAGATTCTATTTTATCTCTATCTCTTAAATCAAATGCGTGTGTGGATACTGAAATATTTTTCTTTCTAGCAAGTTGTTTTGTTTCTTGAAGTGATTCCGCATTCCAGTCAACCAGTGCTAGGCTGCAACCCAAATCAGCCAACTCCAAGGCAAGTGCTCTTCCTATTCCAGAGGCAGCACCAGTAATTAGGGCAACTTTATTCTCAAAATTTTTCATGGTTTAAATATGTTCACAATTGTTACGCCTATGACGATAAAGAAAAGTCCTAAAATTATTTGCCAATTTAAAGTTTGCTTATAAAAAATATAGCTCAAAATTGCTATTGAAAATATTCCTACTCCCGACCAAGAGGCATAGACAATTGATAAAGGTAACTTTTGAGAAACAATTGCCAAAAAATAAAAAGATATGGCATATGAAATCAATAAAACAATTGTAGGAAAAATTTTTGTGAAGTTTTGTGATGCTGGTAAAAGCATTGTTCCAAAAATTTCAAAAAATATTGCAGTAAACAACATTACATAAACATTCATATTTTTTTTATGCTCTCTTCAAAGTTTATTCCATCAAAATGAATTATTTCTTTTACCTCAGGAGGATCATCAACACATCTCAAGTTTATGCTGAACATTTCGGGATGAGATCTAGGTTGATAAAAAGACTTAATTCCGCATTTTTTGCAAAAATAATGTTTTGCCGATCTGCTCTCAAAATTATATTCTGAAATTAATTCTTCTCCTGAGATTAGCTCAAACAAATCATGTTTTACAAAAAGGTGTTGGTAATTAAGCATGTCGCAAATTGAACAATTACAATTCCATATTTGAACTAATTCATCAGATTTAAATTTAAATTTAACTCCCCCGCAGTGACAGCTTCCAGTATATTCTTTCATTAAAACTTATAATAAATATCCTGTAGCTACAAACATCCAAAAAGCCATCATTCCAATGGTTAAAAATAAAAATATTTGTGCTTGTTTCACCTTATTCATTTGATATAAGGATATACAAAAAATTGTTCCAATAAATCCAATTGTCAATGCTACAAATAAATGGGCTTGATACGACATAATATTAAATCCACATTCTTGTTTTGCTTTTGTATTTTTGAAAATCGTCACCAAATAATTTTTCCATTACAGCCTCTTCTGGAATAATCTGAAATCTTGTTATGTAAATAGCAAAAAGCAAAGTAAAAAAAATTCCTCCTAAAAGATTAAATTTAAATGATATTGAAAGAAGAATTAATGCCATTCCTAAATACATTGGGTTTCTTGAATATTTAAAAGTTCCTGATACAACCAATGAGGTTGCGTTATCAATATTGATGGGATTAATTGTAGTTTGGTGAGCTTTAAATGATCTTACTGCAGATATAAGAATAAATGGCCCCGATATTATCAGCAGCATGCTGATAATATTAAATATTGCATTGCTAAGATCAGGGAATATAGATCTAGAAAAATAGATTGCTAATCCAAAAACTAAAGTAACTATAGGCGGCGGTATTTTATTATTCATGAAACAATTAAATCATATTTTTTTGTTACCTTAAATATATTCATTATTGTGATTATAATAATGTTGAGGGCTATAGGAGGTCGAAATGCGTAATTCAATTTTTTGTATTTTATTTATTTCTTTTTTTGCAATCTCAGATGATGGGTGCGAAATTTCTAAATGGGGCGAAGATGACGAGATTGGGTCTGCAAATTTAATATCAAATGAAAATACATTAGAAGCAATAAAGCTTGTAAAAAAGGGAATGTCGCATGGTCTTGGTATTGTTATCGAACCAGGTATGCCGGCTTTTCCACCAAGGTATACAGAACTTCAGGTTGTTCAACCCAATCAACATTTTGGAAGAGATACAACAGCAGATTTTGGATATGACATTACCTATAACGACGATATTCTCCAGATGTGGATTGGAACAGGTCCTCAGCTTGATGGCTTGGGACATATAGGTGACGATGATATTTTTTATAACTGTCAAAAAGGTGCCGATTTTTCTTTTATAACTGGATTGACAAAATTTGGTATTGAGAAAGTGCCTCCACTTGTAGGTAGAGGTATTGTTATCAATATGGCGAAATATTATGGAATTGATTCAATGGAGGGTGGTCAAGGAATTACAAGAGAAGATATTAAGAATGCAGCTAAACAACAAAATATTAAATTTGAAGAAGGAGATATCATTCTTTTTCATACAGGTTGGACAGACGCATACTTGAAAAGCTCTCCTGAGTTATGGGGAAGCACAATACCTGGAATTACAAATGATGCAGCTGTTTATTTGGCATCATTAAATCCAATGGCTGTTGGGGCGGATACCTGGGGCTTGGGTGCAGTTCCTCCAATTGAAGGTGATTTAGTCTATTACGATCACGTTACCCTGATTAAAGAAAATGGTATTTATATTTTAGAAACAATGAATACAGGCAAGCTCGCTGAAGATAACGTTACAGAGTTTTTATTTGTTTTAGGCCAACCAAAACTTAAAGGAGCTGTACAAATGATCATTAACCCAGTTGCTCTTTGGTAGAGCTTATTTAAATTTATGGCTATAAAATTTTACTATTTAGAGCAGCAAGAACACTCGCAGCAATCACAACAATCACACATAAATTTATTATACCTTATTTCCTTTTAGATTTTTTTTGGATTTTCTAGTTAATCTGGTTTCCATTAAAGTCATACTCCTCAATCACTCTAACTAGAGCTCCATTTTGATATTCTATTTTTGATTTTAATTGTCCGTTTTGATGATATGCCTCGGTGATACCATGCAATTCTGCATCATTGTTATATATTTCCTTTGATGCTATTTGGCCGTTATCATAATATGAAAATTCTGCAAGACTAACAGTGACACCATTTTTAACATTTTCTGTCCAGGTTATTTGACCATATTCATAGCCAATCCATTCGCCCTCATCTACACCATTAACTCTATTTCCTTCCATTGATAAAAAGCCTTCCATGAACTCAACATATTTTCCGTGCTCTAGTCCATTTTTATATCCAGTCTTATATGAAAATAAGGTGCCACAGCCCTCATATCCTTCAAAAGGCCCATGAAGAAGCCCCCTTTTATATGATCCTGCCTCTATTGCACAAAACCCATATTCATCTTCATAAGTTACGAATCTTCCAGAAAATGGAGTATTAGTATTTACCTGATATTTCAAGCCCTGTCTTTCAACAAGAGATGCTGAATTTATAGATTGATCGGCATATTTGATATATAACGCCTCGTTAGCTTCTATATTTATAGTAAAAAAAGCAATTAAAAATATGTTTCTTAAGGTTATATTCATATTTTCCTCATACGATTTAATAAAAGTTATATTTATTCTAACGCGATCTTAGGGCAGTTTTAAAATTTTTATGACTCTTTATTTGGATTCCATATAACCAAGTTTTTGGTTTTCAGCCTATTTACTACTAGCTTGTATCTTGATTGCTCTTCTTTCCATTCCTTTAACCAATTCGCGCCATCTCTCTCTGCATCTACAAATATTGCATTAGTGAATGCAAGGGGCAACAGTACAGCAATATGTATAATAATACTCGCTACGGTATTATATCCAAACCATCCAAGATAGTTTGCTGCCAAGAATCCGAAAAATGCACTCCATACGGTGAACAACACTAACATAAAGTAAGTTTGTAAACTTGGGTCAGGTATATATTTAAGTGGGTTATACCTGACGTCCATTACTCTTCTCCAGCCACTTACGAATTTCATTACGCTTCTTCTAAAGAGGCTTGGTTTTTTCACATTTGGTTCAATCACTTCTACTCCTATTAAATCTTATAAACTCTTTAATTACATGCATACCAACACTAATCCATGTCACTGCAACTAAACTCCAAAATAATATCTCAATCATATGAATTTACAATCTCGATTTATTAAAAATTATACAATGATTTTTCATCTTCTTAATAGTATAACGATCCAACGACCAAGGTTTAAAATGTCAGCTAACGCGGCAGCCACATAAGTAAGAGCTGCTGCCCTAAGAATAAGACTAGCGGCTTTTTCGTCCGACTGCGATACGTAATTCCCTGCCCTTAATAAAGGAAGCGCTTTAGAAAAACTTGCATCAAATTCAATCGGCAGAGTCACTGCATGAACCATCATGCGAGCGATAAAACCAGATAGCCCTAAGAAAAGCAATAAAGAAAATGGCATAGGATGCCTTGTAATAATGCCTATCACAGGCGATAAATAGATAATGGCAACACTCCAACGGGCCACCTTATCAACAACAGGGGCCATCTTTGTTCTAGTAACCAAACGTTTATCACCTTGCTGATCTTGAATCGCATGTCCAACCTCATGAGCAGCAATAGCGATTGCAGTTAACGATTTAGATTCATAATGCTCTCGCATGAGCCTAACTTTTTTTTCAATCGGATCATAATGATCTCCTAGCTCAGTTACTTCGACCTTCACATCTTTTAATGAAAATCGCTCAATCAAATGCTTTGCAAGCTCTCCTCCAGTACCAGGCATTTCAGGCTTTTCCGATGAATACCTCTTCATAACCAACTTCACCCACAAAGATGGTCCAAATATCAATACTAGAACTATGAGCGTACCCAACGCTAAAACCATATTTTATTTTCCAGTTGAAATATTTATTGGAATTATAGCGATCTTTAATTTCCAATAATCTCCCCTTTTTATTAAAGTTAAATTTGTATCCGTAGATATAAGTTCAATATCTTGATTGTTAAATCTAGTGAAGTTAGTTTTATATATTGCAAAATCTTCTTGTGAAACTATTGGATCTATCGAATTGATTTTTGAATATGACCAACCTTCTTTTTTTAAGTTTTCATAATTAACAATTTCACTGTAACTTTTTGCAACTATTATTTCATCGCCAACAAAATAAGTAATTGGTAAATCCCATAGTTCATTAATTTTATTTATATCCATCTCATTGAAATGATAGAAAAAATCTTCGATCACTTTCTCTGGGTTGTTGTTTGCGTCTTTTGCAAATAACAAAGAAGAAAATAAAAATAAAGTTAATAAATTGTTTTTCATATAAATCAATATTTAAGATTTCTCCACCGTAACGGAGTAGCCATAACCAGATTCTCTTTTTTCAATATGTTCATCAATTGTGGTTTCTATCTTATCAATTGCATCTAAATTGCCGTTCTTATAATCTTCTGCTAATCCAAACAATCGTGCGAATAAAATATTACCGTCGACATCTGAATTAACTTTAATTTTTTTTGATTTTTCTGTCTTTTCTCCCCAAACTACTCTTACTTTTTTCCAAAAGTCTGAAGTTTCATCCCAATAGGTATATCCTGCCGACCAATCGAAGTTTTCTATTCTTTGATATCTTGCTAAACCAATTTCTTTTGCAATAACTTTATTGTCTAGTGTTGCTTTATTGTTGTTTTGCTCATGAACCCATCCATTCGGGGTAATTGTGTGTATATTTGTTCCAATAACAATATCGTAATCATCTCTTATGGTCGCCTCCCTTCTTGGAAGAGGTCTTTTTGTTTCATTACTTGTCCATGATGATGAGTTTGAAAAATGTTTCCATTCCCCAAAACCCTCGTATCTTGGTGAATCATCAACTTGATAAACCGTTTGTGACCAAGTTCCCTTTCTATCACTGTAGGATAGATTTTTTCTTTCCCATGTATTTTCTCCAACAAACTCATTAATTGAATTATCTTGGTATTTCCAATCTTGTCTCCAGTGTTTAACAACAATAGGATCTGAGGTCGTCCCATCATCTTGTTCAAAGAACATGACCATTATGTGTTGCAGACTTATGAAATCCTTTTCATCTTCAACCGCGATTACAAATTCTGTTCCCCATGACTGATAAGGTTTTGGCGGTATATAGTCCTTAGTGAAACCCATTGTCTCCATGAAATCAAAATTAATTTTATGTTCACCTTGCATTGCAAGAATTGCTAACCTATCTTTTTCAAATTTGGTCAATTCATCATTTTGTATTTCCTTCCATAAAGGGTTGGGAGTTTTATCTAAGTCAACATCTGGACCTGAGGAAGTTCCTCCTCTTGGTGTCATCAAGTCTGGATTATCTAATTGGGTCCATCCAAATACATAATTGCTATCAGAACTTAAAATTAGTTGACTAAAGAAAATTGCTATAAAGAAAAATATTCTCATTGGAAGCTATTCTACAGTAACCGAGTGTTCTTAACCCACCCAATATTTAACATTTATTAATTATCGCATAAGTTAAAATGTTTGTATGAGAGTAATAACTTGGAATTTAAATTCACGAACAAACAAAAAAGATT
>CACADH010000012.1:0-21515 GCA_902531245.1 uncultured SAR86 cluster bacterium | reverse complement strand
AATATCGACTAGGACTAAAACCTATTGAAATAGATAAATGGCTAGATAGAGCCATAGGCAAAGATTTATTAAAACATAAACTAGACTTATTTAAATCAAAATATAGCCAGGTTGTTGCTGCAACAACAGATTCAAATGAGGCTCAAAAATGCTTAGCAGATATCTTTGAGATACAAGGTACAAAATATCCAGATTTAATTGCAGAAATGAGCCTAAATATACAGGATGACTTATGTTTAATAGAATCACATGGAGAACAAAGGCTTTTAGCAGCAAGCATTTGTTCACCTAGTTACTGGGATGTAAGAACAAAGATTGGAAAGCCTTTAAAAGAAATCCACGATCCAGTGACAACTCTTGATGAAAAAATAGGTGATAGGATTTCAACTTTTATAAGACAATCACCCTTGATGAAACCTTTTGCAAGACAGAACTGGTTAATTCATGGCGATACAGTAAGATTTCATTTAGAAGAGGAAAAGCTTTTAGTGTCAGATCCTTCAACATGGTTTATAAGATCAGAAAAGGAAACTTTATGCAGATTTCATGAAGATTACTCTCTTTTTACAATAAACGTTTTATTCGAGCCTTTAAATAAAATTGTTAACTATCCAGAAATTCAAAAAGGATTGATAAGAAGCCTAGAATCATTTGATGAAGATGAGGCAATATATTTCGGCGGCAGAGACAAAATAAATACTTTATTGGAATACCTAAAAGCTTAACTATAGTAAAATATATTTTACTGGGGGGAGCAAATCAATATTGCAGTAGACTTCGATGACCAAAAAAAACTTCGATGAGATAGTCAAAGATTCACAAGATATTTCAAATAAATGGAAACAAGTTCCAGCACCTCAAAGAGGTGAATATATTAGGTTGTTTGGAGAAGAACTAAGACAAAAGAAAAAAGAATTAGCAGAAACTATCACCAAAGAAGCTAGGAAAATAAAAACAGAATCACTTGGTGAAGTTCAAGAAGCTATTGATATGTGTGATTTTGCAGTGGGCTTAAGCAGACAGCTATATGGTTTGACAATGCCAAGTGAAAGACCAAATCATAGATTACAGGAACTATGGCATCCTTTGGGTGTGGTTGGATGTATCACTGCTTTTAATTTCCCAATGGCAGTATTTGCTTGGAATTTTTGCTTAGCTGCAGTTTGTGGAAATAGTATTATATGGAAACCAAGCCCTCACTCAAATGAATGCGCAAAAGGTATTAAAGAAGCATGGGATAAAGTGAGTGGAGAATTTTCTGATTTAATCCAGATATTAGAAGGAGGAAATGAAGAAGCAGTTTCTATATGCAAGGATGCAAGAATTAACTTAATTTCTGCTACTGGAAGCACACAAATGGGGAAGGAGTTAGCTCCGATTGTTTCAGCAAGACTTGGCAAACTTTTGCTAGAGTTGGGAGGCAATAATGCTGCTATTGTATGCCCTTCAGCAGATTTAGATTTAACGATTAAAGGAATTGCATTTTCTGCATGTGGAACAACTGGTCAAAGGTGTACGTCATTAAGAAGGCTATTTGTTCATAAAGATATTTATGATGATTGTGTTAGTAGACTTAAGCAATGTTTTGATGAATTAAATATAGGTTGTCCTTCAAAAGATTCTTCTCAGATAGGACCACTAATTTCAGAAGATAGCTTTAAAACAATGCAACAAACTCTCAATTCATTAAGAAATAAAAATGTATCAGTTATTGGGGGCGAAAGAATAGATATTGAAGATTCAAATGAATACTATGTTAAACCAGCGCTGGTATTAGTTGAAGAAATAGAAGAAGAAATGCTTTCTGAAACTTTCGCACCAATTTTATATGTAAAAGCTTACGAAGATATTAAAGATGCTATTCATATGCAAAATAATGTGAAACAGGGATTAAGTAGTTCTATATTTACTAATGATATTAGAGAATCTGAATTATTCTTAAGTGAGTCTGGAAGTGATTGCGGCATTGCAAATGTAAATATTGGGACTAGTGGGGCTGAAATTGGTGGTGCTTTTGGAGGAGAGAAGGATACTGGTGGCGGAAGAGAGTCTGGTTCAGATGCTTGGAAAAATTATATGAGAAGAGTAACAGCAACAGTTAACTATGGTGAAGAGCTGCCTTTGGCACAAGGAGTAGAATTTGATGAAACCTAAGATAGCAATTGTTGGAAGTGGAAATATTGGCTGGGCTTTAAAACAACTTTTAAAAGATGATTATGATATTAGCCAAGGTGATATAGAGGATGGATTTGATGCAAATGATATATCTCAAGTTAATGATTTTCTTAAAGGGGCTGATGCAGTAATCTCGGCTGGCCCTTTCGCGGTAAATAAAAACATTGCTAGTGTGTCTGCTAAAGAGGGGATAGGATATTTTGATTTAACAGAAGATGTTGAAACAACCGAGTTTATAAGGTCGCTTAAGTCAGAAAATATTTTGATGCCACAATGCGGACTTGCACCAGGCGCTATCAATATTTGTGCAGCAGGTATGATGGAACAATTTGATAGTGTAAATGAGGTGTTAATGCGAGTTGGAGCATTGCCAAGATTCACAACAAATGAGATGAGTTATTACTTAAGCTGGTCAACAAATGGGCTAATAAATGAATATTGTAATGAGGCTGATGCAATTTATGAAGGAAAGTGTATTAAATTAATGCCATTAGAAGGAGCTGAAAAAATTGTTATCGAAGGAGAAAGCTTTGAGGCTTTTAATACCAGTGGAGGATGCGCAACAATGTGTGAGACATATGAAAATGAGGTTCAGAATCTTTCATACAAGACTATTAGATACCCAGGACATTTAAATCACATGAAGTTTTTATTTAATGATTTGCATCTAAAAAAGAATAAAGATGTCCTTGAAAAATTATTTGACAAAGAAGTCCCAAGAACAAAAAACGACGTAATAATATTTTTCGTAAAAGTTATTGGATTAATTGATGGAGTTCTTCAAGAGAAAACCTATTTAAGAAAAATCTATGGAGATGAAAAATTTAGTGCTATACAAATAACCACGGCATCTGGAGTTTGTAGTGTTTTAAAAATGTACTTAGATGGAAAAATAAATAGCAAAGGTTTTACAAAGCAAGAATCTTTATCTTGGAAAGATTTTCTTGATAATGACTTTGGAAAAGTTTATTCATAGATTATAAAAAATGACAGATTTTAATATCTTAAGTCCATCCCATATATTTTTTACAATATTATGTATCGCGGCCATAATTTATTTACCAAGGTTCTTTGTTAACAAAACAAGCTCTTCAAAAAAGACTCTTATATTTATAATTATTTCTCTCATATTAGTTAATCAGGGAATGGATTTATATAGAGAGGGCTATATGCAAGAGTGGAAATTAGGTTTGCCATTGCATCTTTGTGATTTTTCTTCTGCCTCAATTATTATTTACCTATTAACTCAAAGGAGAGAATTCTTTTTGTTTGCTTTTTTTGCTGGTATTTCAGGAGCAGGAATGGCGATATTGACCCCAGACGTCCTATATAATTTTCCACACATTGATTATGTTCGACATATGATTGGGCATTCGATGATATTGCTTGGCGTTACTTATGCGATGATTATTGATAATCAGAGACCTGAATTAAAGGATGTTCATAGAGTATTATTTGTTTTATCAATATTATTATTTTTAATGTATCCAATAAATTATTTGCTTGGCGCTCCAGCAAACTACTGGTATGTGATTGAAAAACCGCCTGGACTTAATGTTACAGGATTTATGAGAGAAGCACCTTTCCATATGATAGATATATACATACTTGCAGTCATAGTTTGTTATTCAATATATTTGCCTTACTTTATAAAGGATAAGTTGAGTAAAAATAATTTGTAGTTATGAATAGCGTATCAAACACACAGATCCCTCTAAGTTTTAGAGCCCATAGACCAAAAGCTCTTCAATGGCTTGGTAGGGCTGTGCTTTCATTTTTTGGCTGGAAAGTGTGTGGGAAAATATCTGAGGAATTAAGTGGACAAAAACTTGTTGTTATTGTCGCGCCACATACTTCTAATTGGGATGGAATTCTTGGAGTTGCTACTGTAGCTGGATTAGATGCAAAGATTACTTTCATTGGAAAACACACCGTTTTTAAATATGGCCTAGGTTCTTTCCTGCGTTATATGGGAGGCATTCCCGTTGATAGATCAAAGCCAGGAGGCATTATTCAAGATGCTATAAATCAGATAAAAGAGATCGATGGTTCCTTAATTGCGATGTCACCAGAAGGAACTAGATCAAAGGTTAAAGAATGGAAGACAGGGTTTTTACGAATTTCGAAAGAATTAAATTCTAAAATTATTCTAGCTTCTTTAGATTTTGCTAAAAAAGAGATACTCCTTGGTAAGGCTTTTGTTCCTTCAGGCAATAACGAGAAAGATATTAGGGATCTAAAAGATTACTATAGTGTTTTCACTCCCAAACACCCTGAAAAATATTAATTAAGATTTTCCTCTATCATTTTATCTACCATTTCTTCAACGATAAATAGAGGAGGATTTCCATGGTCTAATACTGCAGAATGGAAGTCTTTAATATTAAATTTATTCCCTAGTTCCTTCATTGCTCTTTCTCTAAGCTCAAGAATTTTTATCATTCCAACCTTATAACTAAGAGCTTGTCCTGGCCAAACAATATATCTTTCAATTTCAACCCTTACTTCAGTATCAGACATGCCAGTAACAGACTTCATATAGTCCATTGCTTCTTCTCTAGTCCATCTTTTATAGTGCATACCCGTGTCAACAACCAATCTGTTAGCACGAAATAATTCGCTCTGTAAAATTCCAAGCTCATCATATGGATTTTCTGCTAAGCCAACTTCGAGAGCAAGTATTTCAGAATATAAAGCCCATCCTTCTGCAAAGGCTGATGTGTAATAACCAAATCTTCTGTATAAGGTTAACTCTTCGTTTTCTAGTGAATGTGCTATTTGATGATGATGACCTGGTGTAGCCTCATGATATGCCAATGTTCTCATACTATAAGTAGGAGTTTGCTTTATATCATATAAATTTGCATAAAATACTCCAGGCCTACTCCCATCAAGAGCAGGAGCTTGATAATATCCTCCAGCTGCATTTTGTTCCGAATATTCTGGTACAGCCTCAACTATGACTTCGGATTTTGGCATTGTATAAAAATAGTTAGTCATAACCCTTATAGCCTCATTAACCATCTCCGTATAATCATTAATCACAATTTCTTTTCTATCTGGAGTATCTGCATAAAGAAAATCTGGATTTTCATTTAATTCGTTCATTAATTCTCCAACACTTTTATTTTCGTCATAACCAAGTGATGTAAGAATCTCTCTCATTCTTGAAGAAATTCTTTTTACTTCATTTAAACCCATTTGATGTATTTCTTCTGGTGAGTAATCCGTAGTAGTAAAAGTTCTAATTTTTAATTTATAGTATTCATCTCCGCCTGGTTGAGACCATATCCCATGATTTGTATTAGCATTTTTTTGAGTGCTCGCCATAAAATTTCTCAGAAGTTTAAATCCAGGAGTGACACTTTCATTTATTGATCTTTTTATTTCTCCTTCTAGATAATCAACCTCATCATTACTTAATTTTAATTCCTCAATTTTTAACATAAATTGTTTGTATAAAGGATGCTCGCTAATTGAAACATTTATAAATTCATCGAGTTGATTTATTACGTGGCCATAAACAAATTCTGGAGGGTAGATTCCATTTTCAGCTTGATCTTTTAAATGATTTAAAGTTCCTTGATAAACCTCTTTTACTAAATCCGTTCGTTTTATAAAATCATTAGCTTCAGACTTTGATCTTATTGGATGGACGCTGTTCATAAATTCAATCAAATTTAGATGAATGCCACCGATTTGATTCAAAGGATATTCCAAATATGGGAAATATTGGAGTTCCTTTAATTGGTTTTCATAATCAAATATTGCTATTTTTTTAGTATTTTTTTGGATATCTGATAGTCTTGAGTCATCGTATTTATATAGAGTTTTGATAGCTTTTTCTATATGTTTGATCTCATTCTCTATATCATCATCTTGTGGAATTGATAACTTAGAATTGTGACTAGTTAGCCAATTAAAGCTGTCTAAAACTCCAAAATATGTAAGTTCTTCTGGAGATTCGATTAAATCGAATACGAGCTCTTTGCCTAAATAATGATCAATTGAGAAAGGCTTCATAAAAAATAAATTTATTAAATATAAAGATGCTATGCCTAAAGCAATTAATACTAATCTTAGAGTGTGCTTAAGAATTTTTTTAATCATGTTAGAATTTCTTTTTAAATTATTAACATATTATGGCAGAAAAATTAGCAACCCTTAACAAAGACGGAAATATATCAACAATCACACTCGATGACGGAAAAGCAAATGTTTTTTCTTCAAAAATGTCACAAGATATTAATCAATGCCTAGATGAAGTGGCGACTGAGGATGGCTGCTTAATAATTACTGGCAAAGAAGGAATGTTTTCAGCTGGATTGGATTTAAAAACGATTCAAAGTGGTGATACAGATAAAATTATAGAAATGTCCACGGCTGCTTTTAAATTGCTAGCAAGAATTTTTTCATTTCCAAGGCCTGTAATTGCTGCTTGCTCAGGACATGGAATTGCCTTGGGAACTTTTTTATTGTGCTGTTGTGATTATAGGATAGGTGTTAAGGGTGATTTTATGATTGGAGCCAATGAGATGAGAACCAATATGGTAATTCCAGATCCTATATTAGAATTGATTAAATTTAGAGTGGCCCAATCTCATAAGTATAGGGCTATTCTTGGTGCTGAAATGTATAGTATTGATAAAGCCTTAGAGGCTGGCCTTCTTGATGAAATTGTTTCACCTGATGAACTAGCAAAAACTGTAAATGAAAAAGCCAAAGACTTAGCCACAATGGGACACCCTAGTTATACGATGACAAAAGAATTATTTATTGCCGAACCTCTAAAGAAGATTAATCAAGCCATAGTTGATTTGCATTCTAATTCATAGAAACAGGAATAGATGAGCTTAAATTCTAAATTTAAGGTTTCAGAGTTTCCATCCCAAATACCCAATAGTTTTTTTAATGAAATATATAAGTTTAATCAAGAACATACTCCTGAGGTTGGAAGTCTTTCTTCTGTTCTGTACCTTAAGCAATTAATTAAACTTAGCTCAAATAATTTTTATATTTCTTGTGACGGCAATATTATTGGATTTATGATTTGCTTTAGAGAGGGGTCAGAATATAACTCAAAAAATTATAATTTTTTTTCTAAAAATCAATCTAAATTTTTATATATAGATCGAATTGCAGTAAAAGAAGGGTTTAGAAGAAAAGGAATTGGAAGAAACTTATATAATTTAATAGGTACCATAGCTGAAGATAAGAAAATTCCTTTATGCTGTGAAGTGAATACTGTTCCTTTAAATCAAGCTTCAATCTATTTTCATGAGAATTTTGGGTTTTATAAAGTTGGTGAACATTCATTCGCAGACCATTCGGTTGCATATTTTATGAAAGATTATTCATAATCTATATGTAAAAAATAAACACAATTTAAATCATTATGCTAAGGTTGATTTAATGTTTATTGAAACGTCTTTATTGTTTAAAACCATCATAGTTCTCTCATCACAATTGGCTATTGTGCTAGCTGGATGCTTTTTTTCTTTGAGAATGGCTAGAGAGGCATATGAAAAAAATTCAACGTTTATGGGACTGTCTTTTAAAGGCTCTGTAAATATGAAAAGAAAATTAGATTTAATTCCATATCTAAAACAAAAAGACACTTTTCCCAAGAATATGGCAAAGGTTATAGATAAAGATACGACAGAATTTGTATCTGCGAAAGATCAAGACGAAGTAATAGCATTCATGAAGGATGGATATAAGCACTCACCAGAAGAAGATGGTAGGATTTTTGCATTATTCATAACATGGTGTATCACTTTATTTGTTACAGCGGCATTTGTCACTCTTAATAGCGGTATTAATACATGGATTCTTTTAAGTATATTTTCTGCAACAAGCATTTTATTTGGTCCTCTCTTAGGGCTAATAATGCTTGAAATGGACGAAAATGATGGATTTACTGCTCTAAAAATTGTCTTGGTAGTAACTATTTTGACAGGATTTATTGGATACAGTGACTTTTACTCTTTCTCTGAAGATGCACTCTTTGGAGCAATGCTTATGTTTTCGCTGTTTGGATTATTAATATTTAACTTTGTAAGGTTTTTTATGGAATTCAGTAGAAATACAACCAGAATAGTTGCAATTTTTGGCTCAATAGTATTTTCTTTATTCTTAATATACGATTTTAACTACATAAAAATACAGGCAGACTTTTATGCAATAAATGATTGGAACACAGCCGTTGAAATGGCATTTATTTTATACATAGATATCATTAATTTACTTCTTGAAATATTAGATGCTATGGGTAATTCATAACAATACAAACCACCCTTTATAAAAATAGATTTATATTTATAATCTCAATATGAAAAGAATATTATTTTATGTTTTTTTACTTTCATCAGTTAACCTTGTAGCTGACTTAACTTCAAATCTTAACAATAATCTTGATTCCTTAATGGAGAAAGTAATCGAGTGGAGACACGATATTCACGAACATCCTGAGTTAGGAAATAGAGAATTTAGAACCTCAAAAAAAATTGAAGAACATCTTAGATCACTTGGGATTCAAGTTGAAACAAAAATTGCTTATACAGGTTTGGTGGGAATGCTTGAAGGTGATTTACCAGGACCAACTATTGCTTTAAGAGCAGATATGGATGCACTTCCAGTTGAAGAAAAGACAGGGCTTCCATTTGCTTCAAAAGTTAGGACAACATATCTTGGCAATGAAGTAGGAGTAATGCATGCATGTGGACACGATGCACATGTAGCAATATTGATGGGAGTTGCAGAGTATTTAGCTAAAAATAAATCACAGCTAAAAGGTAAAGTAATGTTTATCTTTCAACCTGCCGAAGAGGGCCCGCCTGAGGATGAAGGAGGGGGGGCTAAAATGATGCTCGAAGAAGGAATTTTTGACCGTTATAAGCCAGAAGTTATTTTTGGCCTGCATGTAACAAATATTCCAAACGGAGTTTTGGTGGTAAAGTCGGGACCAGCACTTGCTGCAGCCTCTGCATATAGAATTAAGATTAAGGGAACACAAACTCACGGTTCAACCCCATGGGCTGGAATTGATCCGGTTATGGCAACCGCAGAACTAATACAATCTCTAAATACTATTGTAAGTAGGCGAATAAATATTATAAATAATCCTGCTGTTATTTCAGTTGGGATGGTCAAAGCTGGTACAAGAAATAATATCATTCCAGAAGATGCTGAAATTATGGGAACCATAAGAACATTTGATCCCGAACTAAGAAAAGAAATATATTCTGAAATTGAACAAGTTGCAGAAGGCGTTGCATTAGGCACAGGAACAAAGATAACTGTTGAATTTGATGTTGGAGGTTTTTTCCCTGAAACATATAATGATCCAAAGCTAGTTGAAGCTATGAAAGAATCATTGATGAAAGCTTCTCCTGGAAGATTTGTTGAATCTAATATTCCAGTTACTGGTGCTGAAGACTTTTCATATTTTTCAAAAGAAATTCCAGGATTTTATTTTTGGCTTGGTGTGAACAAACCTGGGGTAGGAACTGATTCGACCAACTTTGGTGAAAGAACAGATGTGGCTGGAAATCACTCACCGTATTTTTATGTTGATGATTCTGCATTAGATGAAGGTTTGAGGGCTTTTGTTCATCTGGTTGATGATTATCCAGATAAATTTAAATAAGTAATTAAAATTACAAGGAGTTACAAAATTGGCTATACCAAAACACATTAAAGATAATATTTCTATGCCTGTAATTGGGGCGCCCCTTTTTCTAGTCTCAGGACCTGATCTAGTAATTGCACAGTGCAAGGCAGGAATTATAGGTTCATTCCCAGCTTTAAATGCTAGACCACAACATGTCTTAGAGGAATGGATCATAAGAATTAAGAAAGAGTTAGCAGAATTCCAAGAACAAAATCCTGATGCTAAGGTAGCTCCATTTGCAGTAAATCAAATCTGCCATGGATCAAACGATAGATTAATGCAAGATATGGAAACCTGCGTAAAGCATGAGGTCCCAATAATTATTACTTCATTAAGACCGCCTTCGGAAGTTGTTGAAGCAGCTCACAGTTATGGGGGATTAGTTTTTCATGATGTTATTAGTGTAAGGCACGCTCAAAAAGCAGCTGAGCAGGGTGTTGATGGTCTAATTTTAGTTTGTGCAGGTGCTGGTGGGCATGCTGGAACTTTGTCACCATTTGCATTAGTAAGAGAAGTAAAACAATGGTTTGATGGAACTGTAATACTTTCAGGATCAATTGGAGATGGTCACTCTGTTGCTTCTGCAATCGCATTAGGAGCTGACTTTGCATATTTAGGAACAAGATTTATTGCTACTGAAGAAGCAAATGCCGAACCTGAATATAAGAAAATGTTAGAGGAAAGTGCTGCTCAAGATATTGTATATTCTTCATTGTTTACTGGTGTTTTAGGAAACTATCTTAAACCCTCTATAAAAAATGCTGGTTTAGACCCAGACAATCTTCCAGATGCTGACAAATCTTCAATGAATTTTGGCTCAGGCGGGAATACAGACTCAAAAGCATGGAAAGATATATGGGGATCTGGTCAGGGTATAGGTGGAATAAAAGATTCTCCTTCAGTAGCCGATCTTGTCGGAAGAATTAAATCCGAATACGAAGAAGCTTATAGCGAATTTAAATCAAAAATTGATAATTAAACTTAACAAAAATGTTTGAGATCATAATATTAGTTCCAATAATGTGGATTGTAATGTCTGCAATATATATGTTGTTGTTAAAAAATGTTGAAGGCACAAAAGGAATTACATCCGAGTATCAAACAAAAGATGGCGTTAAAAGAACAGCAAAAAAAGATAGAGAAGATTTTATCGTATGAACAAAGCCATTGGCTTTATTGGGTTAGGCGTAATGGGATTTCCTATGGCCGGACATCTGTCAAAGAAATATCAAGTTTCAGTATTTAATCGCTCAATTGAAAAATCTGAAGACTGGGTAAAGAAATATAAAGGCAATATAAGCAGTTCACTTAAAGATATTACTCATAGATCTGATGTTTTAATTCTTTGTGTAGGCAAGGATGATGATGTCAGAAATATTGTTTGTGGGAAAGATGGAATTCTTGAGCATATAAATCCTGGAATGATAATAATTGACCATACAACAACCTCTTCCGAGCTTCCATTAGAATTAAATAAATTACTGAATATAAAAGAAGTAGATTTTATAGATGCTCCTATATCTGGCGGAGAAGCTGGTGCAAAATCAGGACAGCTATCGATTATGGCAGGAGGTAATGAAAAAGCATTTAAAGAAATAAAAGATATTATTAAGCTCTATTCAAAGTTTACAAAATTAATGGGCTCAAGTGGGGCAGGACAGTTAACTAAAATGGTGAATCAAATATGTATAGCAGGCTTATTACAAGGCCTTGCTGAGGCAATGAATTTTTCAGATAAAGTTGGATTAAGACCGGATGAAGTTATTGAAGTCATTTCTAAGGGTGCTGCCCAATCATGGCAGATGGAAAACAGGTGGGAAACAATGATGAGAGATGATTTTAATCATGGTTTTGCAGTTGATTTAATGAGAAAAGACTTAGATATAGTTATTAATAAAGCCAAAGACTCAAACATTAACCTAGATGTAACAAAAATTGTTAACGAATACTACAAAGATATTCAAGAAGCTGGAGGGGGAAGGTGGGATACATCAAGCTTATATAAGAGATTAAAAGAAATTATTTAAATTATTCTTGAGAAATAAACAAAAACACCCATCCCTAAGACAATCATTGACGTAGCTACTTCCATTGAGTCTAGATCAATGGAAGAATCTTCAGCCATAGCATAGTAATTGTCTGGGTTTGTAATAATCCAAATAACGCCAAAAATATGAATTATCATTATTACAGTAACTGCCCAGTTTAGTGGTTGAGATGTAAAAACAATTAACGAACAAAGAATAATAAAGATAAGTTCTATCGACAATTGCACATTGATATTTTTTCTTTTTAGAAGATACCTTAATAGGCTGTATCCTTTTAGGTAAGTATAAAAAAGAATAAAACCATAAATGAAATATAAAGTTGATAGCAGGATTAACATATTTATTTAATTATAAATCTCCTTCTTTTCTAACCTCACTTCTTCCAACTTCAAATTTTTCTCCATACCTGGCAGCTAGTTTTTCTTGATTCTCACTTATGACTTCATACGGATCTAGGTTAAGAGCAGCACATGCTGTAACCCAGTACCACATGATATCTCCAAGTTCTCTTTTCATATGAAATATATTGTCTTCTGAGGGAGGCTTTCCTTGTAAAAACATTTTTTTTACGATTTCTACAAATTCACCAGTTTCACTTCCAAGACCCAGTGCAGCAGTAAGAAGTCGAGGTGTTTTTATATCTGAATTTTTTTCAATTTCTTCAAAACTTTTTTTAAGATCCTCTAAATTAATACTTGGATCACTAGTTACTTTAGTTACAAAGTCGGTATAGGTTGTAAAAAATTTCTTGATTTCTTCACTCATTTTTTCTCCAGAATTAATATTTAAATTTTATCATTCATAGGGCCTTTAATTGTCCACTTTTAACGATCTCTGACTATCAGCAATATTGTATAGATGATCTTGCGCTTCTGGTTTTAACTGAGCAACTCCCATTGTTAGGACATCAATGACTGCTGTATAAGCAATTCTTGAAGTTAAAGGCTTAGATATTCTATTATTTATCCCTACATTAATTGTTAATGGAAAATCACAGATATTTGCTAGCGGCGTATCTCCTGGCATTATTCCAATAACTTTAACTCCATTTTTACGAACAATTTTTACACTATCTATTAATGCAGAAGTAGTTCCTGACTGTGAAATAGCAACAACTACATCATTCTTCTCTAGTGAGTTAGCAGACATAAATTGAAGATGTGGATCAGATATATAAGATGAAGGAATTTTAAGTCTAAAAAATTTGTGTTGTCCATCCATTGCAACTGGAGCAGAACCTCCAAACGCATAAAATTCTACTCTTTCTGCATTAACCAATAATTCAATAGCATTTTCAAGGACTGCTTGATCAATTTGAGAACGAACATTCAAAATTTCACTAATAGATGTATCAAAGACTTTTTCACAAAGTTCGTGAATTGAGTCATCTTCATTTATTTCATACATAACGAAATAATCGTCAGCGGCGAGCTGTTGAGAAAGATTTATTTTTAGTTCCTGAAAGCCTGAAAATCCAATTGCTTTACAAAATCTTATTAAAGTCGGTTCACTTATACCCATAGCCTCAGATGCTTCAGCAGTTTTCATTGTAATAACTGACTTTGGATCTTTTAAGATAAACTCCCCAACAGTTTTTTCAGATTTTCTTAAATCAGGAAGTGAATTTTTAATTTGTCTCAATAATTTTGTCGACATAAGGTTAGAATATCTAACTTAAACAAAAAAATGAATCCCTAAATGGATGTATCTCATATTTTAGATAATTTAAACGAGGAACAAAGAAAGGCTGTTACTTCTGAAAAGCAGCATCTTCTAGTTTTAGCTGGCGCAGGTTCTGGAAAAACAAGAGTTCTAGTTCATAAAATTGCTTGGGAAGTGGAAGCTCTTGGAAGAAGCCCATCTTCAGTTATGGCTGTAACTTTTACTAATAAGGCTGCAAACGAAATGCGCTCTAGAATTGAATCTTTATTACAAGCTCCTATTTTGGATTCATGGGTTGGAACTTTTCATGGACTGTCTCATAAATTGCTAAAAAGATTTTATAAAGAGGCTGGTTTATCTAGTGGATTCACTATCATAGACTCGGATGATCAACTAAGAATAATCAAAAGGATTTCTAAAGAGTTGAATTTAGATGAATCAACATGGCCATCCAGACAAACACAATGGCAAATAAATAAATGGAAAGATGATGGGCTAAGATTTAAAGATATTGATGATAAAGGAGATTTTTATACTGAAACGGTTAGCAAAATATATAAAGAGTATCAGGAGGTATGCCAAAGAGATCACTTAGTAGATTTTGGAGAACTTCTTCTAAAGTCTTATGAAACAATTAAAACTTCACCTTCTGTAAAAACTTTTTTCCACACGAGATTTCAATCTATATTAATAGACGAGTTTCAAGATACAAATACTATTCAGTATAAATGGCTTCAAGAAATAACCTCTGATAAAACTAACATTACTGCGGTTGGAGATGATGATCAGTCAATATATGGATGGAGGGGAGCAAAAGTTGAGCACGTAAATTCATTTACTGAAGACTTTAAGGCTACAGAGGTAGTAAGGCTTGAACAGAACTACAGATCAACAGATATTATCCTTAATGCTGCAAATGCTCTCATAGACAATAACAAAGATAGGCTTGGTAAAAATCTTTGGACAGAAAAGAAAGAAGGTGAGCAGATAGTTTTATACCAGGCATATAACGAACAAGATGAAGCTAGATTTGTTGCAGATGTTCTAAATGAATGGATGAATGGCGGAGGTGCATACCAAGAAACAGCAGTTCTTTACAGATCAAATGCACAATCAAGAGCAATAGAAGAGGCATTATTGAGGGTTAGTATCCCTTATAGAATATATGGAGGCCTTCGCTTTTATGAAAGATTGGAAATTAAGAATGCTATAGCTTATTTAAGAGTTATTTTTAATAATAATGATAATCCATCTTTTGAGAGGTCAATCTCTAATCCTACTAGAGGAGTAGGGGAAAAAACCCTTGCAAAAATAAGATATACAGCCAAGCAATATAATATTTCGTATATCAAAGCATCAGCAAAATTAATAGATGAGGGATCAATATCAGGAAGAGGTGGTACTGGACTAAGAGACTATTTAGAATTTATTGCCGGATGCAAATCATTTATTGAAGAAAATCTTCTATCAGAACTTATGGAATTAATTATTAAGGAATCAGGGTTATATGCATATCATGCTAAAGAACCTGGTGAAAAAGGTAAGACAAGAACAGAAAATTTAGAGGAGTTAATAACCGCAACTAAAAACTTTGAACAAAGTATTAAAGAAGATAAAACTAATTTTGAGATAGCTGAAAATTACTTAGATATTATTTCCTTAGACTCAGGAGATAGGCAGGCCTCAGAGCATGATGATGCCGCACAGCTAATGACAATGCATTCAGCTAAAGGATTAGAATTTAAATTGGTTCTTATCACAGGTCTTGAAGAAAGCTTATTTCCTCATGGGAGATCAATGGAGAGCGCTTCACAATTAGAAGAAGAAAGAAGGCTTTGTTATGTTGCAGTAACAAGAGCTATGGAAAAGTTATACATAACTCATGCAGAATCAAGAAGACTCCATGGAACAGATACTTTTAACCCGCCCTCAAGATTTTTAAGGGAAATACCTAAAGACCTTATAAATGAAATAAGACCTAGAGCACAAACCAATATTCCTTATAATAGAAAGGACTTTAGAGATACAAAAATCGAATTTGAGGAGGAGATAGGAATAGCACTTGGCCAAAAAGTCCAGCATAAGAAATTTGGAGAAGGCATTGTTTTAAATTATGAGGGTTCAGGGGAGTCTGCAAGAGTTCAAGTAAACTTTGATAATTCAGGAACAAAATGGTTGGTTATGGCATACGCAAATCTGGAAAAATTATAATGAAGAAATTTATTTTATTGCCTCTATTAATTTTAATAGCTTCTTGTTCAAATGACATGGACAGCACAATAGAGACTTCACCTGATATAGAAGAAACATTCAATTGGCGCTTAGTTACATCTTGGCCTAAAAACTATCCTGGTCTAGGAATGGCTCCTGAAAGAATTGCAGATCTAGTTGAAGAGATGAGTGATGGACAAATGAAGATCACTGTTTATGGTGCAGAAGAGCAAGTTCCTGCATTTGGTGTATTTGATGCTGTGTCTAGCGGATCTCATCAGATGGGACACAGCGGAGGGTATTTTTGGAAGGGCAAAGTTCCTGCAGCTCAATTTTTTACTAGTGTTCCATTTGGGTTAACAGCTGATGAAATTAATGCATGGGTTAATAGGGGCGGAGGCCTAGAATTATGGAGAGAAATATATGCACCTTTTAATATTTATCCAATTCCTGCAGGAAATACAGGAACCCAAATGTTTGGTTGGTTTAATAAAGAAATTAATTCTCTCGAAGACATAAAAGGACTCAAAATGAGAATACCTGGAATAGGTGGAGAGGTTCTAAAAGAAGCTGGAGGCATTCCGGTTACACTTCCTGGTGGAGAACTTTTCACAGCACTTCAAACAGGCGTTATTGACGCAACTGAATGGGTTGGACCCTATAATGACCTTACCTTTGGCTTTCATCAAGCTGCAAAATATTACTATTACCCTGGATGGCATGAGCCTGGACCAATGTTAGAACTGCTGATTAATATAGATGCTTGGAATTCTTTACCAAAGCATCTTCAAGTCATTATTGAAACAGCATCCAAGGCTGTTAACCAAGATATGCTTGATGAATACTTAGCAAAAAACAATCAAGCATTAACTGAGTTAGTAGAAGTGCATGGTGTAGAACTAAGAAGATTGCCAGATGATGTCATTGAGGAGTTTAGAGAAATTTCAAATTCGATTCTCGATGATCTAGCTAAAGAAGATGAAACTATTTCAAAGGTATATAGGTCTTATTTAGATTTTAAAAATAATGTGTCCGCTTATCATAAAATTTCTGAAGATGCATTTGTTGAATCAAGAAACAAATAGTGCTTGAAGATTTAACTTTTAAATCACTGGGAATTGTGAATTATCATGAGACCCTTGAGCTAATGAAATCTCATATTAAAGAAAAAGATTTCAGTAATGAGATATGGCTTCTTGAACACCCTTCGATATTTACTCTTGGCACAGCCGCTGATAAAAATCATATATTAGATTCAAAAGACATTCCTGTTGTTCAGTCAGACAGAGGCGGAGAAGTAACTTACCATGGTCCTGGCCAACTTATTATTTATTTTTTACTAGATATTAAAAAATTAGATTGCGGTCCAAATAGGTTTGTTTTAACAATTCAAGATTTTATAAAAGAATTACTCTTAAGTCTTTCCATAGATAGCAATTTTATTGAGGGTGCTCCCGGCGTATATGTAGACAAAAAGAAAATTGCTTCAATAGGGCTAAGGATCTCTAAAGGTAGGTCATATCATGGAATCAGCCTTAATTTTGATATGGATTTATCGCCTTTTAAACAAATAAATCCCTGTGGCTATGAAGGGTTAGAGGTTACACAGATAAAAGATTTAAATAAGAATGTTTCTAAATTACAATTAGAGAAATTAGTCATAGATTCTCTTAAGAATATATTTTAATTATGGAAATAATAGCAACAACTAAAATCACTAACAGGGATGGCATTAAGGCTATTAGGAACGGTCAAAAGTTAAATAAATTTGCTGATATTCCAACTCCCAAAAAGCCAAGTTGGTTAAAAGTAAAAGCACAATTTAATCCTAATTTTCATAAAGTAAAAGAGCAGGTTAATAGCAAACAACTTTATACAGTATGCGAAGAGGCACATTGTCCAAATATTAGTGAGTGCTGGTCGGCTGGAACAGCTACCTTTATGTTGATGGGATCGGTTTGTACGAGAGCCTGTAAATTTTGTTCTGTTGATACAGGAAATCCTAATGGTTGGCTTGATAAAGATGAACCAATTAATACGGCTAAAGCTGTTGAGATAATGAAATTAAAATATGTTGTGCTTACTTCTGTTAATAGAGATGATCTCCAAGATGGCGGAGCTCAACATTTTGCTGAAACCGTAAAACTTATAAAAGAATTAAATCCAAATACCGCAGTAGAAGCATTAACTCCTGACTTTAAAGGATTATCGTCTTCTATAGATACTCTAGTAAATTGTGGATTAGAAGTTTTTGCACAAAATATTGAAACAGTTGAAAGACTTACTCATCAAGTTAGGGATATCAGAGCAGGATATAAACAAACATTGGATGTACTTGCAGAATCAAAAAGAATTAATCCAAAAGTTCTCACAAAAACCAGCATTATTTTAGGACTTGGAGAAACAGACACTGAAATTGAACAAACAATGGATGACCTGATAGCAAACAAAGTTGATATTTTAACTATTGGACAGTACTTAAGACCAACGGTAAATCACCATCCAATTGAAAGGTGGGTAACCCCAAAAGAATTTGAGAAGTATAGACAAATTGGACTTAAAAAAGGCTTTCTTGAAGTTGTATCTGGGCCTATGGTTCGTTCCAGCTATAGGGCTGAAAGAGCTCTAGAAAAAAATAATGCAGGACTTTAGTTCAAGATTATACTCGCCATTAGTATCACTAATGGAAAATGTTTTTTTAGTAATATTTATTTTTTTATGTTTTCTTATTTTATATCTGTATAAAAATAAGAAAAATTACTTGATAACAGCCTTTCCTTTAGGGGCACTTTCAGCACATCAAGTTGAAGAATATATATTGTCACCCATGTTGCTAGGTGAGAAATATCATTTTTTAGAATGGGCCTATAGGTCAGGAGTTTATATTTCTCCAATTGAGGTTGCTACTGTAAATACAATTCCTTATTTCTTAACCCCGTTACTATTTTTATTTAATCCATCAACAAAAATATTCGCAATTTTATTTTTATTCACATCTTCAATGCTGCTTTCAAATGGAATGTTTCATATTGGAGTAGCCTCAGCTCAGACAGATTATAGTCCTGGATTAATAACCTCTTTATTTATGTATATACCACTTTATATAAAAGCGCTCTCACTAGCTTCTGAAAGAGTAGTACCAATGAAGATGCTGATTGCAATAACTATATATGGCTCTATTGCACATTTTTTAATGCTTTGGTTAATTAATATCTTCTAAAAATATATAAATCTTGTATACCAATATTTAAAAATGTATCAACTTTTAGCATATTATTTTCAATTATGAATATAAAAGAATCATTTATATCAGTTTTTGTTAATTGGAAAAACTTCAGCGGAAGGGCTTGCAGAAGTGAGTTCTGGTATTTTTGTCTATCAGCATTTCTAATCGCATTTCTATTGGCATTAGTAGAAGTAGTTCTAGGAATATTTAATGAAGAAATTGGTTATGGCCCACTCTCATTATTATTTCAAATTATAGTTATTATTCCTTCTATATCACTAACCTCAAGAAGACTTCAAGATAGAGGTATTTCAGGATGGTGGCAATTATCTTATTTAATAATTATAGGACTTCCTGTAATAACAATTTTATGCATGCTTCCAGCAAAAGAAGATGAAAACAAATGGGGTAAAAACCCTTTATTAAGTTAAATATTAAAATCTTTTAAAAGACTTTTCCTAACTAGCTTTGTCCAAACTTCATATCCTTTTTTATTCATATGAAGGCCATCCTCAACATACAATTCTGGCATTCTAGACCCATCGTCATTGAGCATAGAATCCCAAATATCAATATACTCTAAGTAAGCATCTTCGCTTGCAAGTAGTTTAATCGAATTATTAAAAATCTTTTCTTCTTCATCAAGATAAAATCTTTCAACAGATGGCTTGATGCCAATCATATATACTTTAATATTTCCAAATTCTTTCCTTATAAGACTTAAGAATTTTTGGAAATCATGCACAGTTTCTTCTGGTGTCTTTAATGCAGTTAAATCATTTGTCCCACAGAAAAAAACAATAGCCTTTGGATCGTAGGGCTTAATGATTTCTTCAAAATGATAAATAACATGAGAAATTTGTGCTCCTCCAAAACCACGATTTAGCACTTCAAGTGGTTCCATATCTTCTTCTAAGGAATCCCAAAACCTTATACTCGAACTGCCTGTAAATAGAATTTTTCCTTTTTCAGGAAAATTTTCGTTATCTAATCTTTTAAATTCATTAATTTCATCTATGAATGTATCGTCTTTACTCCATTGTTGAATATATAGAGCTTCTTTTTTAACATGAAAAAAAGACTTCTCAATACCCTTCTTTTCTGCATGAATTTTGACTCTGTCTTCTAATTTAACAAAACCATCTGAGCAGCTAATTAAAATAAAGAAAGTAGATATGATTAAGAATTTTTTATTCATGAACTCTTATATTATTAGAATTGGGAATAGCATAACTGCAAAAAGAATAATAATTTGAATAAATATAAAAGGAACAACACCTTTATAAATTTCTTTTGTTTGTATGCTCTCATCTGCAACACCCCTCAGATAAAATAAAGAAAATCCAAAAGGCGGCGTAAGAAAAGATGTCTGAAGATTAATTGCAAATAGAATCGCTAACCATACAGGGTCAAAACCCATCATTAAAAGGCGGCGCAATTAAAGGAACTATTACATAACAAATTTCTATAAAGTCTAAGATGAACCCTAAAAAAAATATTACTAGCAAGACAAAGACAAGGGCAGTATATGAACCACCAGGAAGCGAGTTAAAAATAAGATTAATTAACTCATCCCCACCGACTCCTCTAAAGATTAATGAAAAAATTGAAGCTCCTATAAGAATAGTAAAAATCATGGTCGATACAACAGCAGTTTTTTCTGAAGTTTCTTTTAAAAAATTGAAATTTATTTTTCTATTTATTAATGCAATTACTAAGGCACCAAAAGCTCCAATAGCTGCTGCTTCTGTTGGTGTTGCAATACCTGCAAATATTGATCCAAGTACAAGAAAAATTAAAATTATTGGAAGTGCAAGAGTTTTAAATAATTCAATCTTCTCAATTGATAATCCATTTGAATTAGCCTTTATGTTTTTATTGTTATTATTTTTATAAATTGTATATATAAGATATCCAACACATATCATTATTCCAGGAACAATAGCACCAATAAAAAGATCTCCTACAGTTACAGTTTGTTGTGAAAATATACCCATATCATTTTGCGCTCTTTGATAAGCATTGGACATAACATCTCCAAGCAAAACCAGAGCAATCGACGGAGGTATAATTTGTCCTAAGGTTCCTGTCGATGCCACCAATCCAGCAGAAAAGCTTTTTTCATATCCTTGATTAATTAAAATTGGCAAAGACATTAATCCCATTGTTACAACTGTTGCTCCAACAATCCCAGTACTTGCTGCAAGCAGTGCTCCAACTATAATAATTGATATTGACAGACCGCCTTTAGTATTTCTGAAGGCTGCTGCCATATTTTCAAGCATCTTTGCTGCAATTCCAGATCTTTCAAGAATAGTTCCCATAAAAATAAATAATGGGACTGCTAGAAGTGTCACATTATTCATAATTCCAAAGATTCTAATAGGGATGCTTTTAAAAATAGTAGGATCAAATATTCCAAAAGGAACACAAATTAATGCAAATAAAATTGATACTCCTGCTAGAGTAAAAGCTACAGGATATCCGAGTAACAATGCAGAACAAATTAATATAAGAAGCA
>CACADH010000011.1:0-29668 GCA_902531245.1 uncultured SAR86 cluster bacterium | reverse complement strand
AATATTAGAATTGGAAATGATGAATTAGATCAATTTTTAACTATTAAAGGATTTGAACTTTGTCACGATGAAGATATACTTTTACAAACTCATAATGCTAAATAAAAAATAATATGAATGGATTACATAACTTATTAGAATCAATATCCAAACCATTAATGCCAATTGCGCCATGGCTGCTTAGACTTGGGTTAGGAGTTTCTTTTATTTTGCATGGAGTTGGTAAATTCCCATTGCCTCCTGAAAGAATGGTTACATGGTTTGAAAGCATGGGATATATGAATCCAGAATTTATCACAAGCTTAGTTGCCCTTGGAGAAGTTGGTGCTGGGGCAGGCATAATATTTGGCGGTCTTTTTAGCGGAAAAGCAGGACATTTAATAACTAGACTTTCTGGTGGGGCAGTTGTTGTTATTATGATAGGAGCAATACTGATAGCTCATTCAGATTGGCTTGTAAATAAAAAATTATTCATGAGCGAACAAATATTTTTATTTCTTCTCGGCGGTTATTTTGCCATTAAGGGCAACAACTAACTCTAAATAATAAATTCACATAATTTAATTAGTCTAAAAAATAGAAATATTTTTTATATTTTTTTTATGAAATTAGTTGCAAATCTAAATGAGAATCATTATCATTCTCATTTATGAAAGCTACTTTATTGGTCATTCCCCTAAAAGTGTGCAGTTTTTATGATTTTTTAATCAAAAAATCTTTAGGCGAAAAAAAGTAGCTTTCAGCTTAATTAAAATAATAAGAGGACTATTATGAATAAAATATCAAACAAATTATTTGAAGATATATCACCATTATTTTTTATTGGTGTTCTTTTGGTTTCATCATTTTTTGTTAATGTAAATGCTGATGAAGAGATCACAGTAGAATCAGTAACAATCATTGGAACAAAAGATGATTTGAAAGATTTAGCAGGGTCTGGAGCAGTTATATCAAATGAGGACCTTCAAAAAGCAATGGACACGGATATACAAAAGATCCTTTCTGCGGTTCCTGGAGTCTACATGCGAACTGAGGAAGGTTATGGTTTAAGACCTAATATTTCTATAAGAGGTACTGCTATCGAGAGATCTGCTAAGGTTACAATTATGGAAGATGGTGTTTTAGTTGCTCCATCACCTTATACTTCTTCATCTGCATATTACTTTCCAACAACTGGAAGAATACATTCAGTTGAAGTACTTAAAGGACCTTCTGTTGTATCACAAGGACCTCAAACAATTGGAGGTGCAGTTAATTTAATCAGCACACCAATTCCAGAAGTTGATTCAGGTAAATTCATTCAAGAGATTGGTGAAAATAATATGGCAAGAACTCATGCATATTATGGAGTTAATCGAGGAAATTTTGGAGCTCTAGTAGAGGTACATGAACATTCAAGTGATGGTTTTGACTCTATTGCTAATGTAGGTGGTGATACCGGTTTTGATAAATCAGACCTAATGATAAAAGCTAGATATAGTTCAGGAAATCATTCTTTAACTTTTAAAAGAGTTGACATAGATGAAAATTCAGATCAATCATATGTAGGGCTTTCTCAAGCTAGCTTTGATGCTAATCCAAGAATGCGATATGGAGCTACAGCCTATGACGAAATGATGAATGATGGCGAGCAAACATCTCTAACTTATGTAGGTGACTTTGATAATTTCGATGTTGTATTTACTTCATGGCAAAATGATTATCATAGAGATTGGTTTAAAGTAAGCGATTTTAATAACGATAAAGAGCATGGAGAGCAAGACGACATAAATGAGCTCATAAGTGCAGCAAACAATGGTAGTGCAAATGCACAAGCTATTTTAGATGGCGAACTGCCTGTTGAAATAGAATACAAACATAACAATAGATATTACACGAACGAAGGGTATCAATTTACTGTTTCAACAGAGATTGGTATTCACTCGATTAGAGTAGGTTATAGAGATATGGAAGATTCAGAGAGCAGAGTTCAGGCTCATGAATATGCGGATCAGGCTGCAGATGGATCTTTATCTCCTTTATATGGTTATATTGGTTTAAATAATAGTAATAACAGATTGAGAGAATCAAGCGCAACTTCATATTACTTAGAAGATATGATGGATTTTGGCAAGCTTGCTGTAACAGTAGGATACAGGTCAGAAGATTATGAACAACGTCATAGAAGATGGTCAGATCGTGCAGGACCAAATTTAACTGAAGTAAGAACTGGTCCAGCAGATAATAGAGATACAATGGCCTACAATGACCATACTACATCAAGTATTGCTGCAACATATGATCTAAACGATACAATGACTTTAGTGGCTGGATTCCATGAAGGAATGACACCTATGTTTGGCGCAGATCCTGAAGAAGCAGATAACATGGAACTTGGTTTTAGATATTCAGAAGGTACCACAAATGTTGAAGCTTTCTTCTTTGAAAGTGATTATTCAAGATTAGCAGCAGAGTGTACTTTGGTAAGTGGCGCTTCATGTGATGCTGATGAATCAGCAATATTTAGTGGTGGTGAAGCGGAAGTCTCTGGCATTGAATTTAGTGGATCATGGATATTTGAAGGTGATGGAGTCACTTTCCCTGTAGCAATAAATTATACAAGCACAGATGCAACATTTAAAAATAGTTCAGAAAGTGATTATTTTGGAGTTGTAGCAGCTGGCGATGACTTGCCTTATATACCAGACGCACAAAGTTCTGTAGTTGTAGGTTTTATTAAAGACAACGGCATGAGTGGTAGTGCAAGACTTGTAAGTGTCGGAGCCTCATGCTCACTTGCAGCTTGTGGGGTTTATAACAAAATTGAATCGCATAGTTATCTAGACTTAAGTTTAAGAAAAGCTATTAATGATTCTATGGATGTGTATCTAATTCTTGAAAATACTCTTGATAGACAAGACTTAATTTCAAGAGCTCCTTCTGAAGGCGCTAGATCACAAAAACCACAAACAATGAAAGTTGGTTTTTCTTACAACTTTTAATAATATTTGGGAGAGGGGTGTCTGATATAGTACCCCTAAAACTAAAAGGGCAATTTGATTGCCCTTTTTTTTAGAGTAGAATACTTATATGAAAAATTATCTAAAATATGATGATACCCAAGTCTTTAAATATGATAATTTAGTCTTAGCAGTAGTTTATACAATTGGTCATATTTTAATTGCAATGACCTGTAATAGAATAATTACTGGAGCCTCATTCGATGTTGCTGCACTAGATGCTTTTATTGAACCAATAATTAATGGGTTTTGGTTTTATTTTCTTTTAGTGTTTTTAAAAGAAATAATCATTAAGAAGATAAACTTTATAAGCAATAATAAAATAGGTATTTATCTAGCTTTTATATATACAATTGGCCACATTTTTATTGCGATGACATGCAACAGATTATTGACTGGTGCGCCTTTTAATCTTGCTGCGGCTGATGCTTTAATAGAGCCAATAATTAATGGATTCTGGTTTTATTTATTATTTGAGGTTTTTAATATTTATAAAGTTAGAGTTCAATCAACTGCATCTGGAAGAAGCAGTAAAAATCCAAATCCATCAAACTTTAATTCAAAAAAACTTTCACCAATTAATAATAAAAAGAATTTCGATTAAATATACAAAAAATTATTCATTAAAGTACAATAACGCTTTCTAGTGTGGGGCTATAGCTCAGCTGGGAGAGCACCTGCTTTGCAAGCAGGGGGTCCGCGGTTCGATCCCGCGTAGCTCCACCAATTTTAATTAAATTAAGTACTTTTTTTTTATTTTTTTTAATAGTATATTTATATAAATTATCTTTAACCGCACACTTTTAGGAGTTTTAAAAAATGACTGACAAAACTGAAGGCAAATGTCCTGTAATGCACGGAGCAATGACAACTCATAGTTCTAGCGGAACATCAAATAAAGATTGGTGGCCCAATCAATTAAATTTAAATATATTGCATCAGCATGATAGAAAATCTAATCCAATGGATGAGGATTATAATTATAGAAAAGAGTTTGAAAAAATTGATTATGATGCACTAAAGAATGATTTAGTTGATCTAATGACAGATTCACAAGAATGGTGGCCAGCAGATTATGGTCATTATGGACCCTTCTTTATTAGAATGACTTGGCACGCAGCTGGAACATATAGAAATACAGATGGTAGAGGTGGTGGAGGAACAGGTGCGCAACGTTTCGCTCCTCTAAACAGTTGGCCTGATAACGGTAATCTTGATAAAGCTCGAAGATTATTATGGCCAGTTAAACAAAAATATGGAAAGCAAATTAGTTGGGCGGACTTATTAATTCTTGCAGGTAATGTTGCAATTGAATCAATGGGGGGTACAACTTTTGGATATAGTGGGGGACGACCAGATATCTGGGGCCCTGAAGATGATATTCATTGGGGTCTAGAATCAGAATGGCTAGACAACAAAAGGTATAAAGGCGAAAGAGAGTTAGATAATCCTTTAGCTGCTGTTCAAATGGGACTTATTTATGTAAATCCCCAAGGTCCGGATGGTAATCCAGATCCTCTTGCAAGTGCTCATGATATCAGAGAAACATTTGGAAGAATGGCGATGAATGATGAAGAAACTGTTGCGCTTGTAGCAGGTGGTCATACATTTGGTAAATCTCACGGAGCAGGTCCTGAAGATCATGTTCAATCAGAACCCGAAGGTGCTGCGATTGAAGAAATGGGATTTGGTTGGTCAAGCACTTATCAATCTGGAGTAGGCAGTGACACTATTACAAGTGGCATTGAAGGCGCATGGACAGCCAATCCAACGAAGTGGGATAACGGATATTTTGATTTATTGTTTGGTTATGAATGGGAATTAACAAAAAGCCCAGCTGGAGCACATATATGGCATGCAGTTGGTCAAACAGAAGAAGATATGGCACCTGATGCTGAAGATGCTTCAAAAAAAGTGCCTACTATGATGACAACTGCCGATATGGCTTTAAGGATTGATCCTGCATACAACAAAATATCTAAAAGGTTTCATGAAAACCCCGATGAATTTGCAGACGCCTTTGCTAGAGCATGGTTTAAGCTTCTTCATAGAGATATGGGACCAAAATCAAGATACATGGGTCCTGAAGTACCTCAAGAAGAGTTAATCTGGCAAGACCCTGTTCCTGAAGGCAATAGCAAATATGATATTGATGAAGTTAAAAATATGATTTCTGAATCAGGTTTATCAACTCAAGAAATGGTCGAGACTGCATGGGCTAGTGCATCTACATATAGAGGATCTGATATGCGAGGTGGAGCTAATGGAGCAAGAATTAGATTAGAACCTCAAAAAAATTGGGAAGCTAATAATCCAAATCAGTTAAATAAGATTTTGGATATCTATGAAACAATTTCAAACAAAACAGGAGCATCTATGGCTGATGTAATTGTATTAGCAGGAAATGTAGCTATTGAAAAAGCTTCTGGTGTTATGGTTCCTTTCACTCCTGGTAGAGGGGATGCAACTCAAGATCAAACTGATGTTGAATCTTTTGAAGTTTTAGAACCTAAGTCTGACGCATTTAGAAATTATCATGCTAAAGGAGTTAATATTGCTCCAGAAGAAATTATGTTGGATAAAGCACAACTTCTTGGTTTAACAGCGCCTGAGATGACTGTTCTTGTTGGTGGAATGAGATCTCTTGGAATCAGTATGAATGGCTATGGTATTTTTACAGAAGATTCTAATGAGTTAAGCAATGATTATTTTAAAACATTGTTAGATATGTCTGTCCAATGGAAACCAAATGGAACAGGAAACTCTTATGAAGCCTTTGATAGATCAAGCGGTGAAAAGCTGAGAACAGCATCAAGATCTGATCTAGTTTTTGGATCTAATTCTCAACTTAGAGCTATCGTAGAAGTCTATGCTGAGGATGATTCATCAGAAAAATTTGTTAATGACTTCATATTCGCATGGAATAAAGTCATGAATGCTGATAGGTTTGACGTTCAGTAGATTAAGTTTTTAAAGCTTTTGTATTTGTCAGTGACTGGAAGAAAAGTATTCCAGTTACTGTCAAAACATTACAACAAAGCTGAGCTAATAATAACTTTGATGAAATAAGGCTCATATTTATAGGGTTATAGGTATATATCACAAGAATACCTATTAATGAAAAAAGTAAAATGAGTTGATAGGCGATTGTATTTCCATGCATCAAATATCCTGTAAGAGAAGCTAACGTAACTAGCGAAATTCCAAACAAACAAATCTCAAAATATGAAAGCATTGGAGCATTAATAAAAACTAGGTTAAACACTGTAGTTGTAAATAATATTTGCGTAACACTAAATATTTTTATATCAGATCCAATAGAAGGATTAAATTTTTTATAAAAATCTTTTGGATTTTTTTCTTCTATACAATCATCAGGTCTCCAGTAAGTCTCAGCAAACCATACTCTAATTTTATCTCTCCATAATTTAGTTTTAATTGAGTCCTTTAACATGATTGAATAAACCTGAAAATTTGCCCATAAAGGATTCCAACTATTTAATGGTGTTGCTGTACCATAAACAGGTTTTAAATCTTCTCTTTGTGGGGTATATGTCCCAAACATTCGGTCCCAGATGATAAATACACCACCATAATTTGCGTCAATATATTCTTTATTTTTTGCATGATGTATTCGATGATTCATTGGCGTAATAAATATCTTTTCAAGAAAACCAAGGTGCCCAATGTGTTCTGTATGAACCCAGAATTGATAAACCAAATTTATACCTGCAACGGTAACAAATACTTCACCAGGGACTCCAATTAACATCATTGGGGTATAAAAAACCCATTTCCAAAGCCAGCCAGTGCTTGTTTGTCTTAATGCAGTTGCAAGATTGTAATCTTCTCCATGATGATGAACGCTATGAGTAGCCCATAAAATCTTTATTTCATGATGCATCCTATGCATCCAATAATATGATAAATCATATAAAAGGAAGGCTGCTATCCATGTAAAAGGATTCTTAACTGAAAGCAATCCCAAACTAAGATATTGGCTAATATATATAAATATTACACTTTGCACCCCAAAATTTAGCATCACAGGAAATCTACTAATCATTCCTAATGAAATACTCGTTAGAGTATCGTTTATACGATAAGTGTTTTTACCAATGAATAAACCATAGAAATATTCAATTATTATTAGTACAAAAAAAGCAGGAACTGCTAATGTAATAATTATTGATTTATCTGTTAATACTTCCATATTATTAGGATTATAAAAAAATTAAGTAATTTTGTCTTTTAAATAGACTAATGCTCCGAGTACATTAGCATATTCTCTGTTATCTTCAAAGATACCAGTGATATTTGCTAATTTTAATCTATCTTCAATAGCTGCTTTTATATTACTATTTAATGAAACTCGGCCTAAGAAAAAAACTTTGTTTTCACCACATAACATAGCATTAAGATAAGCAACAGTTCCAATAACTTCGCCTATCATATTTGTTATTGAAGCTGCTACATCATTAGAAGACAGGCTATCTAAATTTTTAGCTTTTGCAAAATTTGAAGCCGTAATTTCTGAGTTTAGAGAGCCTATTTCATTAGCAATATCTCCGATAAGATAATCTAAATTTTTTCTATTACCTTTAATAGCCAATTCTTCAATATCTTCATTATTTGTGTTGTTAATTAAATGTTTTGATAGACCTTGAAGAGTGCCTCCGCCTATAGATATTCCACCTAAGTAATTAAATTTTCCATCAGCATGATAAATGCATGCTGTACCTGTTCCTGCACTAATAGCAACAAATGGATTCTCGCCAGTCTTGTATAATTCTTTTACTCCTTTTCCTATAGCGTCAACTTCATTAATTTTTGTTATTGGTATGCTCATATATTCATCTTCAAGATCGTTTGATTTTCCACCAGTGACAGCAATATTTTTTATTTCATTTAAATTAACTTCTATTGAGCTTAATATTTTTGAAATAAAATTTTTATCTATTTTTTCAGTAGGGAAGGTAAAGAATTGATTCTTAGATTTATTATTAATTACTACGTCTGTATTAGTAATACCAAAATCAAAAGCCATGTTCATAATCTTAAAATTATTCTAAATAAGTATCAGGCCATGCCATTGGAAATTGCTGTTGAGGATTAAAAACATTATCGCCAACTTCAGGAAATGCATTAGATGCAGCCTCTATTTCTTTTTTACTAATATATTCGCTTGGAATTAATCTAAAGACATCTAAACCTCTTGTTATTTCAGTGCCGTAAATAAAGCCATCGTAGTAATAAGTCGACCAATAACCACCGGTTATTAATATATCTTCAAGAATTGGCCCTCTATCAAAATAAGCTATCTCTTTAGGATTTGATGAGTCTGTAAAATCTAGAATAGATATTCCACCCTGATACCATGCTTGAACAAATATATCTCTATTAGGAATAGGAATAATTGATCCATTATGAGCAACACAATTTTCAGTTTCTAACTGTGGAGCTGGCATTTTGTAGTGACTTTTGAAGACTAATTTTTTATCAACAATATCATAGATAGCATCTGCTCCCCAGTCTAAGGGGTCCCATGCTCGACATCTTGCACGACCGCCACCACCCCATTCATCAGTAAAAATTACCTTTGTACCATCATTATTAAATGTTGCTGAATGCCAATAGGCAAAACCAATATCTGTTACAACATCAAGTCTCTCAGGATTATAAGGATCGGTTATATCAAATAAGATTCCATTGCCTGAACATGCACCAGCAGCAATATTTGCAGATGGAAAAACTGTAATATCGTGGCATTGGTTAGTTGAGTTTGTATCTTGCGTATCATCACCATGATCGCCACCTCTCCACAAACCTGCAACATTACCAGTTTCCATATCCATAAAGACTCTAGGACTTTTAACAATCTTTGATTTTGAAGGATTTTTAATTGGTATTTCAATTATATCAATTGAAAAATACGAGGAACCTCCTCCATCCCATCCAAAACATTCTTCCTTTTCTTCAGTATCTCTTACTCTTCCAGTACCAGAGTTATAAACTATAATTTTATTTCTATCACTAGAAACCACAGAATGAGTATGAGAGCCTCTGCATGTTTGCACAGCTCCAACTTGTATAGGCTTATATAAATTAGAAATATCGAAGATTCTTATGCCTCTAAACCTTTCAGGACTTGAATCACTATTTACACCCTCAAGTCCACAATCTATTCTGCTTCTATTTTCTTCTACAGACATAATCAAAAGATTTCCAACAATTGAAACATCTCCTTGACCGCCTGGACACACAACTGATGAGACTAGATTAGGAATTCCACCAACTCCTAGTTTATAAATATTAAATCCATGATAACTTCCAGCAACAAGAATATTATCTTTAAAAGCCATATCAGTATTTGCAAAAGACAACATTGGTGATCTTAAAGATCTAGAAATTTCTGCAGTAGTTTTATCTTCATTATCTTCAGTTAAATCTTCCGATCCCTTTTCAGCTGGATTTTCAGGATCAAAAAAACCAGTTGGTTTTTTTAAAGATGCTATTAGCTCCATGTTCAAAATAGCTTCTTCGGCGATGAATAATCCTCCAGCCAAACCAGCTCTTGGATCATTAGATAAACCAGTCAGCAGGGTATTCATCCTCTCTATTTCAACACCCTGATCATTAATTAAATCTGAAACAAATTCATTTAATATTGGATCATAGGTATTTCCAGGATATTTTTTTAACTCATCAACCATTTCTAATGCACCATCGTGATGATTTATCATTAATTTGAGAAATAACCTATCAAAATTAGTACTATCGGAATTGCTCAATTCATTAAGTTGTTTAGGAGTAGCCATCCCCACCATATCAATATGGTTATGCATGTTGTGATCATGGTAACTATGATGATGTTCATTTCCTGCTTTTTTAAATTCATCTCTATCTTTTAACCAAGATTCCATAAAGTTAATCTCATCTTTTTGAGATGCATCGATTCTTTTTGCAAGATCTAAAATTGTCTTATTATTTGTTCTTTCATCTGCCATTTCGGACATCACAATAGCTTGTTCGTGATGAACAATCATTCCTTGAAGAAAATCAACATCTGCTTTTATATATGAAGTATTAGCAATATCTGTTGCTTCATTTGCATCAATTATTTTTGAGGGATTTCCTGGTGCGCCAGGTTGAATTATTTGAGGATCTTGATTCAATTCAGAACCCAAAATTTGAAGTGTTAATGCAGTAAAAAATATTAATTTAAGATTTTTTATAAACGTATTACTTCTCTTCTTCATGATTTACCTCTTTCGCTTCACCTTCAATAACATTTGATTTTGATTTATCTTTTCCATATCTTAACCATAACCAAGACCAATTCATTCTTTTTTTGTTTTCAAAAGACTCTATTTGATTTTTAGATGCTCGTATTCTTAATAAATAGAAGAATATTCCAAAGGAAACTAATCCAAGAAATAGAATCAAAGGATTTGAAGAAAACACTATCTAGATCTGAGCTTCGCTAAAAGCCTTAAAATTTCTATATAAAGCCAAATAAGAGTTGTTACCAAAGCCATTGCGCCAAAATATTCCATATACTTTGGAGAACCATATTCAGCAGATTGTTCGATAATATCAAAATCAAGTACCAGACTAAATGCAGCCATAGCCACTATAAATAAAGACAATCCAATCGATGCATTACTATTTCCTGAAAATATCTCAGGTGATACACCGGTAACTAAAGAATATATAAATATACCTATATAAAATAAAAATATTCCAAAAATAGCGGAACAAAGCATTAAAACAAAGTTCTGAGTTGGTTTCACAATACCGGACTTATATAAAAATAACAAAGTCGCAGCAACACAAAATGTCAATGACACGGCCTCAAGAACTATACCAGGAAACATTGTTTCGAATTGTAATGAAATTAAACCAATAAAAAAACCTTCTCCAAATGCAAATACCAACCAAGTTTTTGGAGCTAAATACGGCCTGGGGTTAATTATGAACCCAATAAACGGCATCCAAAAACCAAAAGTAGCCACACTTGCAATTCCTGCAGTAAATATACCGATATATGAAACCATAACTATAAATGGACTTGGAAAGTTCCATGAGATTGCAGCAGTAGATATAAGAATTGCTAACATTATAGCTGTTTTGTTCACAGTACCATCCAAAGTCATTTTTTCTGATCCTGAAGATGCTCGTGAATCAAATGCAGAAGATCTTATAACAGGATTTCCAGATCTTCCAAAAGTATTAAGTGCAGCATGTTTAGACATAAATAATCTCCATATTTAATACCATACTATTTAAGTATGATCATATATTCAAATTAAAAGTTATAGACTGGTTGGTATTTGACCAAATTTCTCTAAAGGTTTTTTCATTTCTGCCCAGTCACATTCAAAATCATCTGGGGCATTTTCGTATTCAAGTAATCCTAATGCTTCAAACTTAGGTCTAACCTCATCAGTTAATAAACCAATTCTTTTAAGATTAGGCATAACTCTTGTAAATAAGAAGTTTCTAAACATTTCAAATGTACCTGTATTTAATTGGAATTCTCTTGCTTCCTCTTCACTCATTTTTAAGAACCTTTGTTCAGCCTTTGTATTTATCAATCTATCTCTAGATATAACACAAGCTTCATAGGCAAATTCAGCTCTTTCATTAATTTCTTCTGGTGAAAGTGTTTTTAGATAGTCCTCTAAATAATTTATACCAAAGGTTACATGTCTTGCTTCATCACGAACAACATAGTGAAGAAGTTGTTTTAACAAAGGATCCTTTGTAATAGCCTTTAGCATTTGAAAGGCTGCAAGTGCAAGTCCCTCAATAATAATCTGCATACCAATAAATTTAAGATCCCATCTTTCGTCAGTAAGAATTTTATCCAGTAACAATTTTAAAGATGGGTTAATTGGATAATGTATTCCAACTTTATCCTGAAGATATCTATTAAATACCTCAACATGTCTAGCCTCATCAAATGTTTGTGAAGCAGCATATAGCTTTGCATTGTATGTTGGTGCACAACTTGCAAGTTGAGACGCAACTAAAAGGGCACCTTGTTCTCCGTGAAGAAATTGACTCATAAGTTCAGCCGTATTGTGCCTATCAAAAAGTATCTTTTCCTCATCACTAAGGTTTTGATAAGCATCTAACATTTCATGAGGTAATTCCTCATCTGGCTCTATTATTTTCTCGTCAGCAGGGTGGGTATATTCCCAATTTAGATCAATTGATCCATTCCAATTTAATTCTTTACCAAGCTCGTAAAGCTTTTTAATTCTATTATCAGATACAGTGTAGTCCCAGTTATAAGCTCCTGTAAGGGGAGTGTTAAAAATCTCTATAACATCTTCAACTTGTTTTTGTGAAAGATTTAAATCTTCATCAAAATATAATAGATCTTCTGGGGGTCCATCTTGCTTATGAATTTTCATATTTTGTTCTCTTCTTATGGTTTGTTAATTTAGTTCTATGTTTAAACTTTAAAAACATAGTAATTTTATAATAATTACTAATCATTGAAAAGTTTTGTTAGTTCTTCAAGTAATACCTCACCAAGTTCTTCAGCCCTATTTATGGTGAGTGCATTTTTATAGTATTTGGTAACATCATGACCAATTCCAATTGCCTGAAGTTCAATAGGACTATCATTTTCAATTTTTGTAATTATTTCCCTTAAATGATTATCCAAAAAATCCTCTCTATTTGCAGATAATGTACTATCATCAACAGGAGCACCATCAGATATTACTATTAAAATTTTTCTTTCTTCAGGTCTTTTAAGCAGCCTATCATGAGACCAAGACAAAGCTTCACCATCTACATTTTCCTTAAGCAATCCCTCTCTTAGCATTGCACCAAAATATTTTCTTGATCGTCTCCAACTGTTATCAGCGCTTTTATATATGATATGCCTTAAATCATTTAATCTGCCTGGATTTGAACTATTACCATTAATAAGCCAGAGTTTTTTTGAGTCTCCACCTTTCCAATGTTTTGTAGTAAATCCTAATATCTCAGTTTTAACCTGACATCTTTCTAAAGTGCTTCCAATTATATCTGTACATATAGCAGCTAAACTTATTGACCTGCCTCGCATAGACCCTGAGTTATCAATTAAAAGAGTTACAACAGTATCCTTAAATTTGTTTTCAGTTTCTTGCTTGAAGCTAAGAGGGTAGCTGGGGTTTGCAATGATTCTATGGAGTCTTGAATTATCTAAAATTCCCTCTTCAAGATTAAAATTCCAACTTGTATTTTGTTTAGCAAGTAACAATCTTTGCAATCTATTAGCAAGCTTACCAATGGTAGCTAAATGCGGTTTTATTAAATTATCTAATTGGTTTCTTAACCTCAAAGACTCATCATTTGTTACTAAATCTTTTGCTTCTATAACTTCATCAAAATTAGTAGTGTAGATAGAGTAATCTTTTTTATGAGGAGATTTAAACTCATTATTTGGATAAGTAAGTGAATCTATTTCTTCTTCGATTGATGTATCATCAATGTTATCTATTGCATCTTGTATATCAATTTCTATATCTGTATTTAAATCTTTTAATTCTGAATTTTGATCTTCTCCAAAATTCTCTTCAGTTTCCTCATTTTGACTTTCTATATCATCTGTTGTGCCTGGAGCATTTTCTAAATCAGTTTCCTCATCCTCATATATATCTTCTTTAACAAGCTCAAGTCCTTTAAGAAATTCTAAGGCATATTTTTCAAATTGTTTTTGATCTTCTATATTATTAATAAGATTTTTCTTTATTTTATCCAGTGAATTATCAATATTATATTTCTCAATAAATTTACTTAGTACATACCTTGAAGTTTCACCAATTTGAAAATTTGAAGCATCTTTTAACCAAAGATTTGCTCCGTAGGAAAGATAATTTAATGATTTTTCATCCTCAAGATCATTACTTTTTGCATCTAAGTAATTTGATATATTTTTAACTGAACCGATGAATTCTTTACAACCTAACAACTCAACTCTTGATATTTCTAATTCATTAAATATCATTCTTGCAGGTAAAGTCAGCTGAAAGTCTCTTGTATTTTTATGAAATAAATACCAAAAAGCTTGAAAATCAGATTCGCCTCGCCATTTATTTATATCCTTTGATGATCTTGGTGCAGCTGGCACAACAATATGATTTGCAACAGGAGGTCTTTGAGATAAACCAGTATTAGAAGTAATTTTTTTGTTCTTTGATATTGCTTTTACAGTTGAAACTGCAGCCTCATGTAATCTTTCTCTATTTTTTGTCCAACCCATTAAAAATTAGGTATTTGTTGATTCGTTTTCTATTTCAATATCAAAGCATCTTTGAAAGTACTCTGAGATAATTGATTTTTCTATGTCATCACATTTATTGAGAAAAGTTAATTTAAATGATGAAACAAGATCTTTAAAGATCTTAAAATTCTGACCCCATGATATTACTGTTCTAGGTGACATAAGTGTTGAGATGTCACCATTAGCAAATCCTGTTCTTGTCAGGTTAGCTAGCTTAATCATATTTTTAATGATTTCTTGATTTTTTGCTCCCTTGAGACTAGTTAATTTTGATGTTACTACTTTCAATTCTTGCATGGGATTTAAATAATTTAATGTTGATAATATGTGCCATCTATCCATTTGACCCTGGTTAATCTGTTGAGTGCCATGATAAAGACCAGTCATATCTCCTAACCCAACAGTATTTGTTGTTGCGAATAATCTAAAGGCTGGGTGAGGGTTAATAATTTTATTTTGGTCTAGTAAAGTAAGTTTTCCTTCTACTTCTAATATTCTTTGAATAACAAACATGACATCGGGACGACCTGCATCATATTCGTCAAAAACAAGAGCAACTGGATTTTGAATAGACCAAGGTAGAAGCCCCTCCTGAAATTCAGTAATTTGCTTACCATCATTTAGTTTTATAGCATCCTTCCCAAGAAGATCTATTCTACTTATATGACTATCAAGATTAATTCTAACGCAAGGCCAATTAAGTCTTGCAGCTACTTGTTCAATATGTGTAGATTTTCCTGTTCCATGAAAACCTTGGATCATTACTCTTCTGTTATGTTCAAAACCAGCTAATATCGAAAGCGTTGTATCTTTGTCAAAAACATATGAGTTATCAATTTCGGGTACCCAGGCATTTTTTTCTTTAAATGCCTTTACTGTTATTTTTGAATCAATATTAAACGTATCAGCAACCTCGACTTTGCTGTCAGGTTTTTTTGGTAATTCTATTTCTGTATTTATAACCATTTTTAAAAAGTTCTTTTTCGGACTGCATATCCTACCTTTTGAGGGTTTAAAGTTCTAGTTTTTTTGTAAACAATGTAAGATGTCATTTTAACTACTATATTAAATTATGTCAGGAAGACTAAAAAATAAAGTTGGATTAATCACAGGAGCGGCCCAGGGTTTGGGAAAAGAAATGGCAAGATCCATGATCTCTCAAGGCGCAAATATAATAATCACAGACATTAATGAAGAATCTTTAGTTAAAACAGCAGAGGAACTTTCATGTGAATATATGACTCTTGATGTCACAAAAGAAGATCAGTGGAAAGAGACAATCTTGAATATTGAAAAAAATACTGGTTCGTTGAATATATTAGTCAACAATGCAGGTATTGGTGGGGGAGGTGATGTTGAAGAAACTGACTTAGAATCTTGGCATCTAGTTCATAGTGTGAATTTAGACTCTGTTTTTTTGGGATGTAAATTCTCTTTACCATTGATGAGAAAGTCTGGCAATGGCTCAATAATTAATATTTCTTCGATGTCTGGTATTGTCGCCTCACACAACATGTCTGCATATAATTCTTCAAAAGCCGCAGTTAGGCATTTATCCAAGTCTGTTGCACTTCATTGTGCAAAATCTACAAATCTTGTCAGATGTAATTCTATTCATCCTGTATTTACAAGAACAGCAATGGTTCAAAGTATGATCGATTCAGCTCCTGAAAGAAATATTGAAGAAAAATTAGTTAAACAAATACCACTTAGAAAATTGGCTGAGCCAATAGATATTGCCAATGCTGCTGTTTTTTTAGCATCAGATGAATCATCTTTTATTACAGGCACAGAGTTAGTGGTAGATGGTGGACTAAGCGCAACCTAAAAATGAATAACAAAACCGCATTAAAAAGAACTCTTGGTTTATTTGAGCTAGATGGAATTGATAGAGATATTTTTAGCTGGACTGGTAGAAATGTTGGCTATAAAAGAATCTTTGGAGGCCAAGTCATGGCACAAACATTGATTGCTGCATACAAAACTGTTGATGTAGAGCATTTTGCACATTCTTTCCATTCTTATTTCTTAAGACCAGGAGATATGAAAAAACCTATAACTTTCACCGTAGACAGAATTAGAGATGGCAAAAGTTTTACAACAAGGACTGTAAAAGCTCTTCAGGATGGTGAAGCGATATTTAATTGTTCTATATCTTTCCAAAAAAGAGAAAAAGGACTAGAACATCAAATTGAGATGCCAAAAGTCCCTGAGCCTGAAACATTAAAGAGTGAGATGGAAGTAAGGGAAGAGGCTTTAAAAGAATTAAACATGAAGATAGAAGATATGCCTATGTTTATTAGACAAAAAGAGATTGAGATGAGACCAGTTGAAGAACAAAGTTATTTTAATCCCAAAAGAATGCCACCATATAAAAACACCTGGATAAAAGCTGAAGGAAGTATTCCTGAAGATCAGATAACTCAACAGGCCTTTCTTTTATATATATCAGATATGGGCCTTTTAGGAGCTGCAAATAATTCTGTAGGAGTTAATTTCTTAACTAAAAATTTTCAGAACGCTAGTCTTGATCATGCTATGTGGTTTCATAGAAATGTGGATCTAGATGGTTGGTTTTTGTACACAATGGAGAGCCCAATAACTAGAAATGCTCGTGGTTTTTCCAGAGGTTCCATTTTTTCTAGGGATGGAAAGTTAATTGCATCTTGTACACAGGAAGGGCTTATAAGGCTTTGGGGTGATTAAAACTCTCTTACAATATCTGTAAGATATTTAATATTATTTGGGTCGATGTCAGGTGTAATCCCATGGCCTAGGTTAAAAATATATCCCGGAAATCCTTCAAAATTATCTAATAGTTTATGTGTTTCTTTTTTAATAACGTCTTTAGATTCTAAGAGTATTCTAGGATTTAGATTTCCCTGAATAGCAACTTTGCCCTTTGCTAGATTTATATCAAAATTATTCATACCCCAATACAAACTTATACAATCAGCAGAAGTATTTATTAGAGTATCTGTATTACATTTTGGGTCTCTGGAAAATAGAATTATAGGAATTTCTGATGTTACTTGATCATTTTTTAATGCATCGATAAGAGACTTTGTATAATTGATAGAGTATTCTTCTAATTCTTTGGTATTAAGAATATTAGCCCACGAGTCAAATATTTGTATAACATTTGCCCCTGATTGAACTTGCTTTCTTAGATACAGGAAACAGGCATCGGTTAGCCTTGAGAGTAAGAAATGAGTTTCATCCTGATTGGCTTTAACAAAATCCAAGGTCTTTCTAAAGTCTTTTGATGACTTTCCTTCAATTGAATATGCCGCCAAGGTCCATGGACTTCCTGAAAAACCAATTAAAGGAATATCTTCTGGTAATACATTCCTAATATTTGAAACAGCTTTATAAACATAATTGAGATTTTCAGGATCAAAAGGAATTAGATTATTAATATCAGATGTTGATTCTATTGGATTTGTAAAAACAGGACCTTCTTTTTCAATAAATTTTACACCCAAACCAAATGCATCTGGAATCGTTAGAATATCAGAGAATAATATTGCTGCATCAAGCTCAAATGCATTGATAGGCTGCATAGCTAACTCACAGCAAACATCAGGATTTTTACACATATCAAGAAAATTTTTGAATTTCTTCCTAACTTTTCTATATTCTGGCATATACCTTCCTGCTTGCCTCATATACCAAATAGGTGGGGTGCTGAGTTTATTTTTATTAAGGGCTCTAAGAAATAATGGATCAGGATTATTCATGAAACATATTTTATTATACTTTTACCTGCTTCCCTTCCTTCCCATATTGCAGTGACAACCAAGTCAGAGCCTCTGACCATATCTCCACCAGAAAATATTTTTTTATTTGAAGTTTGGAATTTATATTCCTGATTCTCTTCTGCAATAACAAGACCATCCTTTCTTGTATTGATATTAAAATCTTCAAACCAATTTGCGGGACTTGCTCTAAAACCAAATGCAACTATAACAACATCTGCATCATATATTCTCTCTGATCCGCTAATTGGAATAGGTACTCTTCTTCCATTCTGATCAGGTTCTCCTAACTCTGTTTGAACAATCTTAACTCCTTCGACTTTATTATTTCCTAATATATCAATTGGTTGAACATTGAAATCAAATATAACTCCTTCTTCTTTAGCATTTTTTACCTCTTTTCTAGAACCAGGCATATTTACTTCATCTCTTCTATAAAGACATGTAACTGACTTTGCACCTTGTCTAATTGCAGTTCTGTTACAATCCATTGCAGTGTCTCCTCCACCTAAAACAACAACATTTTTGCCTTTAAAATTAATGTATTCACTTTTTCCTGAACTCATATTTAAGAGCTTTTTGGTATTAGAAATCAAATAATCAATAGCTTTGTATACACCAGGTAATTTTTCACCATTAAATCCTCCTTCAAGCGATGTATAAGTACCCATTGCTAAAAAAACCGCGTCATACTTGTCATAAAGGTTTTTAAATTTAATATCTTTTCCTATCTCAACACCCAAATTAAATTTAATACCCATTTCTTCAAGAACTTTTCTTCTTCTTTTTACTACAGATTTCTCAAGCTTAAATTCTGGTATTCCGAAAGTTAGCAGTCCACCAATCTCTTCATTTTTGTCAAAAACATGACTATGAATCCCAGATCTTGTAAGAACATCAGCACACGCTATGCCTGCAGGACCGGACCCAACTATTGCAACCTTTTTATTAGTCCATTTTCTTTGAGATAAATCTGGTTTCCAACCCATCTCAAATGCTTTTTCAGTAATATATTTTTCTATTGATCCTATAGTTACAGCTCCAAATCCATCATTAAGAGTACACGCTCCTTCGCATAGACGATCCTGAGGACAGACTCTGCCACATACCTCAGGCAAAGTATTAGTCGAGTGACATAAATCTGCAGCTTCTAAAATATTTCCTTCGTTTACAAGCTTCAACCAGTCAGGAATGTAATTATGAACAGGACATTTCCACTCACAATACGGATTACCACAATCTAGACATCTATGAGCTTGATTAGAAGCTTGAGATTGATTGTATTCTCCATAAATCTCCACAAAATTTATTTTTCTTTCGTTAACTGATTTCTTTGCAGGATCATATCTACCAACATCAAGAAACTGAAAGTTATTATTTAGTTCTTCAAAATCAGTATATTCTTTTCTATCGTTACTCTCAGACGTAATTAAATTTTCAGAATTTTCAGTGAGCTGATTTTTCCATTCATAAAGTTTTTCTTTAGCTGCATTAAAATCAGAGATTGGAGAAAAAGATTTTGTATGATATTTACCTTTTAATCTTATCTTTCCATAGAAATAGGGCGACCTTGGTTGAGTAAACAACAAAAGACCTTTTTCAATTCTATATTGCTTATTTTTATTGGCCATTCAAATATTTAAAGTGTATGACATAGTATGACACTTTTTTTTATTAATTCATAGTTTATTGTGATACAATAATGTTTTTTCACACTTTTAGTATGTCTAGACTTATTTCAAAAAATGACTTTAGAGATAATTGTGGATTTGGTCTGATAGCAGATATCAGTGGTAGAAAGTCTCATAAAATTATTACCAAATCTATAAATGCTCTCAAAAGCATGACTCACAGAGGTGCCATTGGTTCAGATGGTAAAACTGGTGATGGTTGCGGTCTTCTAATAGATATAAATAAAGAATTTTTTATAGATGCTTTATATAAAGAACAAAAAATTAAAATAACAGAAGAATTTGCAATTGGTCAAATCTTCACGTCTAGGAAAATAAAATCAGATATTTCAAAAATTAATAAGATATTTAAAAGTGAAAATTTAGAATTAAAGGCTATAAGAAATGTACCAATTAATAAAACAATTCTTGGAGAGATAGCCCTAAATTGTTTGCCAAATATTTACCAACTATATATTCAATCGACCGACAAAGTATTTTATGAAGAAAAATTTGAAACTAATTTATATCAAGCAAGAAAACAAATTGAAGAGATTTACCTTAACGATGAAAAGTTTTATTTTTGTAGCCTTTCATCAAAAACTATTGTTTACAAAGGGTTGATGTTGCCTGGTGCCATACAAGATTTCTATTTAGACTTAAAATCATCTCAGTTCAAATCCTCAATTTGCTTATTTCATCAAAGATTCTCAACTAATACCCATCCTAGATGGCATCTTGCTCAGCCTTTTAGACTCTTAGCTCATAATGGTGAAATTAATGCAATAAGAGGAAACAGGAATTGGGTAAAAGCAAGATCGTCAAAATTTAAGAGTCCTCGTATTCCAAAAATACAAAAATTTAAACAACTAGTAAATGAGACAGGATCAGATTCATCAGCATTAGATAATATGATCGAAATCTTGATCAATGGAGGAGTAAAGTTATTCAGAGCAATAAGAATGGTAATGCCTCCTGCATGGCAAAATGCATATTTATTAGATGCAGATATAAGAAGTTTTCATGAGTATAATTCGATGCATATGGAGCCATGGGATGGCCCAGCAGGCATAGTTATGTCTGATGGCAAATGGGCTGTATGCATGCTTGATAGGAATGGTCTAAGACCAGCTAGATATCAAATAGATAAGGACAACATAATTACAATTGCATCTGAAACTGGTGTAAATCCTACTGCAGATGAAAAGATTGTCGAAAAAGGTAGAGTATCACCAGGTGGTATTTTGGCTGTGAATACTTTTACTGGAGAAATAATTAACGAAATCCAAATTGACCAAGATCTTAAATCAAAACTCCCTTATAGAGAGTGGTTAAGAGAAAAGACCGTTTATATCGAATCTAGCCTTGATAAATATGAAGGCCCAGGACTTAAAAAAATAAATCAAACCGATTTATCTGTTGCTTCTAAAATGTTCCTACTTCATAAAGAAGAAAGAACCTCTGTTATCAAACCACTTGCAGTTGATTCTAATGAGGGTACTGGTTCTATGGGTGACGATACTGCATTGGCAGTAATGAGCAAAATGCATAGACAAATATACGATTATTTCAGACAACAATTTGCTCAAGTTACAAACCCTCCAATTGATTCACTTAGAGAAGTTAGTGTAATGTCTTTGGAGACTTGTTATGGACCTGAGTTAAATGTTTTTGATGAAACACCTGATCATGCAAAGAGATTAGTCACCACATCACCAGTACTTTCATTTAAAAAACTTCAATCCATCATTAAGAATAAACATTTTGAATCTGTTCAAGTAAATTTGGAATACTCTCATAAGACAGATCTAAAAAATGCTCTAGTTAAACTTCAAAAAGATGTTGTTAAAGAAGTAAAAAATGGAAAAGTCATAATACATTTAGTTGAAAAGCTCCCATCTTCAACTAAATTACCGATCAATGCTTTATTGGCTGTTGGATGTGTTCATCAAAAGCTTGTTGAACTTGGATTAAGATCAGATGCAAACATAGTCATATCGTCTTATTCTGCTAGAGATACTCATCAGATTGCTTGCCTTATTGGATTTGGAGCAACCGCAGTTTACCCATCATTAGCCTATCAAACCATCCTTGATTTATCAGAAAGAAATGAGATAAAAGGAACACCTCATGAAAATTGTGCGAGGTATAGAAAAGGTATCAATAAAGGTATTCTAAAAATAATATCTAAAATGGGAATATCTTCTATTTCAAGTTATAGAGGTTCGCAGCTATTTGAAATAGTTGGTCTAAATAATGAAGTTGTAGATCTGTGTTTTACTAACTCTATTAGTAGGATAGGTGGAAAAAGTTTTAAAGATTTAGATATTGAAACAAAAAAATTAGATGAATATGCAAGATCAAATTTATCTGATATAAGCGTGGGAGGACTTCTTAAATATGTTCATGGAGGCGAATATCATACTTACAATCCAGAAATAGTAAAAAAACTTCAAGAGGCTGTTTCAAGTGGATCGCATGAAGTCTATCAAGAATATGCAGATCTTGTGGATAAAAGGCCTCCAGCAATGTTGAGAGATATTCTAGAAATAAAAAGACCATCTACAAAACCAATAAAAATAAAAAATGTTGAGTCTAAAAAGAAAATTTTAAAAAGATTTGACTCTGCTGGAATGAGTTTAGGAGCATTATCTCCAAAAGCACATGAAACTCTTGCTCAAGCTATGAATTCTCTTGGATCAAGATCTAACTCTGGCGAAGGTGGCGAGGCTAAAGAAAGATATAACACAGACAAGATGTCTAAAATTAAACAAGTTGCTTCAGGTAGATTTGGTGTTACTCCTCACTATTTAGTTAATGCTGAGGTATTACAAATTAAAATTGCTCAAGGTGCAAAGCCTGGTGAAGGAGGGCAATTACCAGGTGGAAAAGTTGATAATTTAATTGCTAAGCTTAGATATTCAACACCTGGCGTTACTTTAATTTCACCACCCCCTCATCATGATATCTATTCAATTGAAGATTTAGCTCAATTAATATTTGACCTTAAACAAGTTAATGACAAAGCTTTAGTATCAGTAAAACTTGTTTCAGAGCCTGGAGTTGGAACTATAGCTTCAGGCGTTGCAAAGGCTTACGCAGACTTAATAACAATTTCAGGTCATGATGGCGGAACAGGTGCAAGCCCATTAACATCGATAAGATATGCTGGCTCACCATGGGAGTTAGGTTTAGCTGAAGCACATCAAAGTTTAAGAGATAGTGGACTTCGACATAAGATTAGGCTGCAAGCAGATGGAGGAATGAAAACAGGCTTAGATGTAGTTAAGGCTGCAATGTTAGGAGCTGAATCTTTTGGTTTTGGCACTGGGCCGATGATAGCAATGGGATGTAAATATCTACGTATTTGTCATTTAAATAATTGTGCAACAGGTGTTGCAACTCAAAGGAAAGATCTCATAAATCAACATTTCATTGGCGAGAAAGAAAGAGTAATAAATTATTTTAATTTTATTGCCAATGATGTAAGAAAGTATTTAAGCGAACTTGGAATCAAAAAACTCGAAGATATTATTGGTCAAACAAATTATCTTTATCAACTTCAAGGCATAGAAGATTATTTAAAAAATATAAATCTTTCTCCGATTTTATTCACCGACAAAAGCAACAAAGAGTCTCATTACTGCACAGTATCACAAAATAATCCATGGGATAAAGCACAACTATCTAAAAGAATACTATCTGATACATCAAACAATATTGACAAAGACAATATGGGTAAATATAGCTACAAAATAAATAATACAGATCGTTCGGTCGGTGCAAGTATATCTGGAAAAATTGCTGCAAAATATGGTGAAAGAGGCTTAACTAATGGTATAGAAATTGAATTTAATGGTTCAGCAGGACAAAGTTTTGGATGTTGGAATGCAAATGGCCTTAATTTAATCCTAAACGGAGATGCTAATGATTATGTAGGAAAGGGTATGAACGGAGGCAGGATAGTAATTAAAAATAATTCTGATTTTGCCTTAACTAACGAAAGTACCATTCTTGCAGGGAACACTTGTTTGTATGGTGCAACTGGCGGAGAAATATATATTTCTGGCTCATGTGGTGAAAGGTTTGGAGTAAGAAATTCTGGAGCAAATGCTGTGATAGAAGGGGCTGGAGATCATTGTTGTGAGTATATGACAGGTGGTCATATCACAGTTCTAGGCAAAGTTGGATTAAATTTTGCTGCAGGAATGACTGGAGGATTTTCATATGTACTTGATGAAGATAGAACTTTCTTTGACAAATGCAACAGAGGCCTTGTTTCACTTGAAAGAATAACGACAGAAGACATGCAACCACATAGGAAGCACCTAAAAGAGATCATAATGAATCATTACAAGTATACAAATAGCAGCAAGGCAAAAGATATTTTAGAAGATTTTGATAGATATGAACCTCATTTTTGGCTAGTTGTTCCTGCTGCAAGCAATATTCAAGACTTGTTAAAAGCTACGACAGCGAACGCAGCTTAATTTAAGGCTTTAGAAATATTCTTATCATTAAAATTTGAAGTAATAAAAGCATTAAATTTTTTATCAATTAAAATTAAATTTAATTTCCCATTCTTAATTTTTTTATCTGATGCAATGTATTTCTTAAGCTTAGAGTAACTATATCCACTATGATCAGTACTTAATTCCAAGGAATCTATCAAGTTGACCACATTATCTAATTGATAATTATCTATATGTCCCTCAAAAAAAGATAATTTTGATGCAATTACCATCCCAAGAGTTATTGCTGCTCCATGGGTAATATTTTTATAATTATTATGGGCTTCAATTGCATGACCAAAAGTATGTCCAAAATTTAAAATTGCTCTAATACCATTTTCCTTTTCATCTTTTGTTACGATTTTTGATTTTGTTTTAATTGATTCTTCAATTATAACTTTTAAGATTGATTCATTTCTTTTTATTATTTCTTTTGAATTTTTTTCAATAATTTTTTTTAGTTTTTTATTGCCTATTAAAGCGTATTTAACCACTTCTCCAAGACCAGATTTATATTCATGATCAGATAGAGTTTGTAAAAAATATGTAGATATTAAAACTAAGCTTGGATTATAAAATGCTCCAACAAGGTTTTTACCTTGAGTTACATTTATTGCAGTTTTTCCTCCAACCGATGAATCCACTTGAGCCAATAAGGTCGTAGGAATCTGAATATATTTAATTCCTCTTAGATATGTTGCTGCAGAAAAACCAGATATATCTCCAACCATACCGCCTCCAAAAGCAATCAAGATATCTGATCGATCAAATTTAAGCTCAAAAAGTTTATTTAATATTTTTTGGTATGAGTTAAATGATTTTGAATTCTCACCATTACTTAATGTGAGAATATTTATATTTTTATTATTTATATTACTTTTAAGTTTTTTAATATGTCCTTTTGGAACTCCATTATCAGTAACAATTAAGATTTTGTTTTTGTTTCCAAGATGTTTATTTAATATTTTCTTTGGAAGAGAACTTCCATTAATATGAATATCATATTTAGATTTTCCTTTACCTGCAGATATAACGGCCATAACTATCCCTTGATTAAGCTTATTATTTCAGCTGCAACTTCTTGGCTTGATTTATTTTCTGTTTCAATAATATGATCCGAGACTTCTTCATATAAAGTTTTTCTTACTTCATGAAGTTTTGAAAGAATTTCTTCAGGATCCCCATTTTTAAGTAAAGGTCTATTTTTATCTTTAGATGTTCTTTCTACCTGAATCGCTATTGGAGTTGATAGATAGAAAACGGTTCCTCTTGATGACAAAAGCTCTCTATTAGAACTTGATAATATTATTCCACCTCCAGTTGAAAGCACTATTGAGTTCTTTTCAGCCATTTCTTCAAGAACTAAACCTTCTCTTTTTCTAAAACCTTCTTCACCTTCAAGATCAAAAATCCAATCAATAGATGCACCTGTTCTTGATTCAATTTCCTCATCAGTATCAAAAAAATTTAAAAATAGTTCGTCAGATAAGATTTTACCTACGGTTGATTTACCGGAACCCATTGGACCTACAATAAAAATATTCATAGTTAACTAAATTAAGCCGAGATTTTAACATCTTAATTAATAAATACACTTTTTAAATTGTAAATGATGTATTCTCTAAAATTAAAGATTTAAAATAAGTTATGGAAAGATTAATAAGAATTTCTTTTTTTTCTAGTATTTCTATATGCCTTCTTAGCATTATTGTTATTTTAGGTACTTATTTTGCAATTAAACCTTCTTTACCTGAAATTAAATATGTTGATGAGTCAGAGCTTCAAATGCCATTAAAGGTTTATACAAAAGATGGTGTATTAATAGGTGAATTTGGGGAGATCAAGAGACGATCAATTAATTTTGATGAAATTCCATTGGATATTAAAAATGCTTTCTTGGCTGCAGAAGATGATAATTTCTTTAATCATCAGGGTATAAGTTATACAGGCCTAATTAGATCATTTATCAGATGCTTAAGACCTTCTGGGTGTCAAGGTGGGGGAGGAACCATAACTATGCAAGTTGTTAGAGGATATCTTTTAACAAGAGAGCAAACCATATCTAGAAAGATAAAAGAAATATTTTTAGCGATAGAACTTGAAGGACAAATCAGTAAAGAAGAAATATTTGAACTTTATGTAAACAGAATTTTTTTAGGAAATAGATCATATGGCATTGAAGCTGCTTCAAATACTTATTTTAATAAGGGACTGAGTGAATTAGATTTAAATGAATCAGCAACAATTGCAGCTTTGGCTCAACTTCCTTCCAGAGTCAATCCTGTTAAAAATCCTAGAAGAACATTACAAAGAAGGAATTGGATTCTATCAAGAATGCTTTTATTAGGATATATAGATAATGAACAATATATAAAAGTAATTTCACAAGATATAAAGATAGCAAAGAATATTAATTTATATGATGTTGACGCTAGTCATTTAGCTGAGTTAGCTAGACAAGAAGTAATTAAAAGATATGGATTGAGAGCATATAAAGAGGGATGGTCGATATTTACTACTATTGATTCTCAATCTCAAAGCAAAGCAATTGAAAGCGTCAATGATGAATTATTTTCTTATGATAAAAGGCATGGTTGGAGAGAAAAAGATAATTATCAAGATGTTTTTACAGCTGAACAGATAAACTCCTTAAATGATTTGGATGTAAGTTTTCTTTTAAATGATGTTTATTTCTCTGAGATAAACTTTGATGAAAATATCATCTCCAATAAATTAAATAATATATTCGATTCATACCCGTATTATAAAACCCACATTAAAGCTATTGTTATTAAGGTTTCTGATAATGAGATATTTGCCCTGGGTGAAGATTTTAATATCAAAAAGATTTTGTGGACAAATCAATACCTTTGGGCAAGAAATAAGATATCTATAAATAAACTCGGTTACAAACCAGATGGTTTTTTAGATGTCGTTAATTTTGGAGATTTCGTTTACTTAAAAATAGATAATGACTTTTACAGTCTTGATCAAATACCTTTAGCAGAAGCATCATTGATTTCTATTGAACCAAACCTTGGTAAGGTATCAGCTTATATTGGTGGAAAGAATTTTAATGAAAGTAATTTTGATCGTGTAAGACTTTCATTTCCTCAATCAGGTTCAAGTTTTAAACCTTTTGTTTATTCTTCTAGTCTAGCAAATGGATATAATCTCTCAAGTCTAATAAACGATGCTCCAATTGTTTTTGAGGATGAAAATTTAGAAAGTGAATGGAGGCCTCAAAACTATACTGGAGAATTTTATGGACCATTATCTATAAGAGAGGCTCTTATAAAATCTGTAAATATTGTTTCGATAAAACTTCTTAGAGAGTTAGGAATAGAAAAATCTCATGAATATATTGAGAATTTTGGATTTAATAAATCTAGGCTACCAAAAGATCTGTCACTAGCCCTAGGTTCTGGTAATTTTTCACCTGCAGAGATGGTTAGAGGATATAGCGTAATTGCAACCAGAGGCTTTATTCCAGATATATATTTTATAGATAGCATTCAGGACAGATTTGGGAACTTTATTTTTTCTCACGATGAACTAAACGCTCAAAAAAACAATCAAAACATTAATGCTTTTCCATGGTTAGATACATTAGAGATGAACTTAAATAGACCATATAACGTCTTAAAACCTCTAAATAAAGAAGAAAGAGTTATTGATGAAAGAATATCATTTTTGATGGAAGATATTCTAAGGGGATTCATGAAGAATGGTGTTGCGGGAAGAAAATCAGAATTTTTAAAAAGAGATGATATTGCTGGAAAAACTGGAACGACAAATGATTCTGTAAGCACTTGGTTTTCAGGTTTTCACAGAGATTTAGTTACAACTGTTTGGGTTGGCACAGATGATTTTACATCACTTGGCGAAAATGAATATGGTTCAACAATAGCCTTACCAATATGGCTAAATTACATGGATTATAAATTAAAAACTTTAGAGGTATCAAAAGACCCAATACCAGAAAATATCTCTTTTGTAAGGGTAAATAAAACTACAGGAGAGATAGATAAAGAGTCTATGGATGATTTTTATTTTGAATTATTTTTAGATGAAAATATTAATTAATTTTTAAAAATACTTACTGATATAAGACTCCATACATTTTCAATATATGTTGATGGAGAGTCCTTAAATTTTGATCTAATATATCTGCCTATATTTCCTTCTAATGTAGTAATTATAAGTTGAGCAGATATTCCTGCTTGAGTTCTTAAATTGTTATCGTCCTCTTTTAACATTTGTCTTAGCACAAGCTCTAACCTTTCATAGAATTGATTAACATTATCACTAACATTTTGCTCATCTGAAGAAAGAGCCTCTCTTGATAGCAATCTTGCAAACCCTTTATTTTTCTCAACAAACATCATAAAAAACATGAAGACATTTTTAACTTTTTCTTTAGATGATATTTTATTTTTTTTTAATTCATTGCACTTTGTAAAAATAGCATTATCACAAAATGAAAATAACTCTGCATATATCGATCTTTTACTTGGGAAATGTCTGTATAGGGCTGCCTCAGTTATTTTTGATTTTTCTGCAAGAGAGGCAGTTGTTATTTTAGATAAATTTCTTTCTTCAAGCATACTCGCAAGAGCTTGTAATATGATATTTTTTCTATCTTTTTTCATTCTTTATTCTAAATTTATATCAATATCAGGACAAATGCGAGAAAGTTCATTTATAAAATCATTCTTAATATTATTTAAGGCCTCAATTGAATCACCTTCAAATCTCATAACTAATTTTGGAGTTGTATTTGATGCCCTTATCAAACCCCAGCCATTCTTAAAATTAATTCTTAAACCATCTATGGTTATTTTTTCTCCTTTTAAGGAGCAATTTGATGAAAATTCATCAATAATTTTGAATTTATTTTCATCATCGACATTAATATTTAATTCTGGAGTTGAATGTAATTTTGGTAATTCACTATCAATAGATGAGATACTTTTTTTACTTATAGATATAAGTTCGATAATTCTTGCGCCAGAGTAATGACCATCATCAAAACCATACCATTTATCATTAAAGAAAATATGACCACTCATTTCGCCGGCCAATAGAGGATTATGTTTTTTTATACCATTTTTTATATGAAAATGACCAGTGGCGGACATAATTGGCATTCCTCCATATTTTTTAATAATTTCAGGTAAAGAATTTGTGCACTTTACATCAAAAATAATCGGGCCTTTATCTTTTTTTAATATTTCTTTACTCATCATCATTAATATCTTATCTGGAAAAACAACTTCTCCTTTGTCAGTAACAAGTCCAACTCGATCACCATCTCCATCAAAAGCAAGACCAAGATCAGCTTTAGTGGATTTTACCGTGGAAACTAATTCTTTAAGATTTTCAATTTTTCCAGGATCGGGATGGTGATTTGGAAAGCTTCCATCGACTTCACTAAAAAGTT
>CACADH010000010.1:0-54719 GCA_902531245.1 uncultured SAR86 cluster bacterium | reverse complement strand
CATCTAATAGAGATAATACAGAATCAACACCATCAATATTTTTAAGATCATTTTCAAGATTAGAGATTCTGTTGATAGAATAATCTGAAAATAATTCCATATTTGGTTCATAGGTAACTATTAAAAAACTGGAGTCACCAAATTCGTCTTCAGCTTCTCTATAAGATTTTAATGACTCATCATTTTCTAGTACAAGCGCATCTGAAGATGCGTCTAATTTAAAGTTATTTAATCCAAGTCCTGAAATGACTGTTACAAGAGCTACAATAAATAAAATTAATCCGTGTTTATTAACTAACCAAGACGCAATATTTTTAATATCAACTCTCATTTATTTTTATTTGCGCAATTTGGAGAATCAATCGATTGGGGGTTTTCCTTGTATTCACTTTCATCAAAAGTATGAATTGATAATGCATGTATAGATTCCATAACATTTTTAAGAGATTTATAGACTGCTTGATGTCTTTCGATATTTTTAATATTTTTAAAATTATTGCTTACTAGAACAACTTTGAAATGACTTTCAGATCCTTCAGGTACATTATGCATGTTACTTTCGTTTATTACAGAAAGTACAGATGGATCAAACGATTCAATTAATATATCTTTAATAGTATTTTCTATTTTTCCCATTATTTTCTATCAAGATAATAATCTTTATTATCTTTTCATTAGTTTGTTATAAAACAAAGCAAAAATTATTATAAATGATGCCCCAATTGCAACTGGCATTATAACGAATTCAAATGATTTTGCTCCCAAAATTGCTATAACTGGGTTTGCTCCAGCAGGAGGATGTATTGTTTTTGTTACAAGCATAAGCATGATTGCTAAAGACAATCCCAATGAGACTGACAATGGTGATTCTCCAAGAAAATAAAACATTAATACTCCTGATGATGCGGATAAAACATGCCCAAAAAAAACATTCCTGGGTTTTGCTAATGGGCTATCATGAACAGCCATAACCAAAACTAAACTAGCCCCAAATGGAGGAATCAACCAAATATTAGTTTTATCTATTAAATTGAGGTATGCGATTAAAAACATACATAAAAATGCACCAAATGAAGCAATTAATATATTTTTATTATTCTCTGAAATAAACTTTAAATTCATTTATATAGATTAACCTTTTTTTAATCTTTTATAAATTTTTAACCATCAAGAACAGGTGATTGATTTATTGATTGAATTGTTAGAATAACCTTCTCCCATTTCATCCATTCATCTTTATTTTGCTCTGCGGCGAACTCCGCAGCTCTCAACATTGCAACTGTCTCAGCATCATCACCATATTGTGATATTAATGTCTTTGCTATTGACTCTATGGGTTTATTATCATTCATTGTTTTTATCTAATTTGAATGACTTTATCCCATGTATAATTCAATGTATACATAATGGTTTATTAGAATGAATATACTTTGGATCAAAGATAATAATATTGGTCATGAAAAACAAGTAAAAGTGCTTCTTGATGAATTATCAAAAAATAATGATTTAAATATTGATCAAAGAACCGTAAAAGGATTAATACCTTTTTTTAGATATATAGATGATGTGCAAGAGAATTATTACGATATACTTATTGGTGCTGGACATAAAACGTATTCATTTTTATTAGATATAAAAAAATATCAGAAAGACAAAACAAAAAACATAGCGATACTCACTCCCTCATTTAAAAAAAATAAGTTTGATATTATTTGTGCTCCTATGCATGACTCTCATAAATTAAAGGATTGTAATAACGTTATTTCATTTGAAGGATCTCTCTCAAAGGTGTCACTGAAAGAACCAGATAAAAATATAGTTATGGTTGCCGTTGGAGGTAAAAATAAGCATTACATGTTTAATGAAATTGATATTATTTCTCAAATTAATTATTTCTTATCTTTACACCCAAATAAAGATTGCTTTATTTTTAATTCAAGAAGAACTCCTTCTTCAATGAATACAATGTTAAAAGATCTGTCATTATCAAACAAAGATATTACATTTTGTGACTTTAAAGATAAATCATTTTCATTTGAGAATACGCTTCATATATCATCATCGAAATTAATTACTAGAGATAGTGTGAATATGGTTTATGAAAGTCTTTCATCAAAAGGAAATACTTATTTAATAGATATGAGGGAAATAAAAAATGATAATAAAGTTGTCAAAATCATTAACAATCTAATATTAAATAAAAAAATTGGTTATATTGAAATAGGTGCTTTAAGTGATGGTATTTCAAAGATGAAACTAAATAAACAAAATATTTATAATGAAGTTTTTGCAGAAGTTGAAAAAGTTTCCTATGAGTTAAACAAATTGATATGAAAGTTGCTCATCTTGTATTAAGTGATAGTTTTGCAGGTATAGAGCAACATGTTGATGAGTTTCTTTCCAATAATACATTAAGTAATACAATTCTTATATGCAACGAATCTATCTCAGAAAATTTTAACAATAATATAACTATTTATAAGATTAAAAATATAGGAAGGCGTTCTATATATGGAAAATATAAACTTAAAAAATTATTAAAAAAAATTAATCCAGATATCGTTCATACTCATGGAAGCAAAACTTCGTCAATAATTGCCTCAATAAATAAAAATAGGTATAAGCACATTGCAACTGTTCATGGAATAAAGAAAAATAAAAAAATATATGAAAAAGCAAACTTTGTAATCGGAGTCAGTCAAAAGTCTGTCGAAGGAATTAGTAATAATTCAAAAGTTATCTCAAATTGGTGGTATCCAAAATTATCAAAATTTAATTCAAGGAAAAATGACTACGCTCTAGCTGTTGGAAGACTTGAAAAGGTAAAAGGCTTTGATTTATTAATTTCTTCATGGATCAATATTAAATCAAATCTAATTATTGTTGGGTCAGGTAAAGAAAAACAAAAGCTAATTAATTTAATTAACGAACTAAATCTCAATGAAAAAATTAAAATTATTGAAGATGTTAAAAGAGATGAGTTAGTTAACTATTACAGAGACGCTTCTGTTTTAATAGTATCTTCTAGAGATGAGGGAGGCCCAAGAGTTGCATTAGAAGCTCTTTATCTTGAGATTCCTGTGTTATCAACTAATGTTGGTCATATGGACTCTATACTTCCACAAGAGTTACTGGCTAAAAAAAATGATCAAGAATCTCTACAAAAATTACTGGAAACATACGTAGATAACATTGAAGTTTTAAATCAAGATGCTATTTTTGAATTTATTTCAGAAGAATTTTCTGTTCAAGACAAAATATTGCAAACACACGAAGTTTATGAATCTTTGATTAATAATCGGTGATATAGATCAATAGTTTCTTGAGTCATTCTATCTGACGTAAAAGTATTCTCTTTAGGTATTGAGTGATCTTTTTTGGATATTACCTCAACCTTCTCTGTTAAAGCTTTTATATCACCAAGCCTTACTAGGCCTTCTGGAAATAATTCTTCAAGAATCTCTTTTGTACCACCATGATCCCAACCCATAACCTTTGTTCCGGAGCTAATTGCTTCAATTGTAGTTCTTCCAAATGGTTCTGGTTCAATTGATAAATTAAAAACAATATCAGAAATTTTATAGATATTCTTAATATCATTTCTTGAACCTGTAAAGGTTATATTATTAGATATGCCTAAATCTCGAGTTTTTTGCTTTAATGAATTTAAATAGCGTTTTTTTGAAGAAGATGTTGGACCAACTATCAGACCATGAAAGATTGAACAGTCTAGTTTTGACACTAATTCAATAAAACTATCTAGTCCTTTCCATTTTGAAACTCTTGTGGGAAGAGTTAAGATGATTTTATTTTTTGTTTCAGGAAATTCTTCAAACCAATCATCAATCCATTCTTGGGCAATTTCATTTCTATTAAAATGTTTAGTATCACAACCTCTTGGGATTGTGGTAATTTTTTTTTCATCAACTTTATATGTATCAATAATATATTTTTTGACTGTATTAGATATCGCAATTATATGATCAACTTTTGACATAACTTGACTATATAAAGGCGTACTATATAGACCGTGAAATGTTGAAACTAAAATCGGTTTTTTTGTTAATTTTTTAAATGCATAGTAGTTAATCCATGCTGGCATTCTGGATCTAACGTGAACTATATCTGGTTTTTCTTTTTCGTATATTGATTTTAATTGTTTTGATAAAAGCAATGAAAATAAACTTTTCTTGTGAATTGGAATCTTTATATGTTTGGCGCCATGTTCAATAATATCTTTCTCAAAAATTCCACCGTTAGAAATAACTATCGACTCATGTCCTTTATTTATTAATACTTCGGAAAAGTCTCTTGTTCCCCTTTCAACCCCTCCAATATTTAGTTCTGGTAATAGCTGAATTACTTTGAGTTTATTCATATCTTAAAGAAACAGCTGGATCAAGTTTAGCTGCCCTTTTTGCTGGCCAAATTCCAAAAAACAAACCTACTAATGCTGAAAATGTTATTGATCCAATTATTGCACTTATTGGCATAGAAAATATCCAATCATTTAGTGATGTAAATAGAAATAATAAAGAGGTTCCAATGAAAACTCCTAAAAGGCCACCTAAAATACATAATAAAACTGCTTCAATGATAAATTGCATCATTATTGACCTCTGAGTTGCTCCTAAGGCTTTTCTTAGGCCTATTTCACGTGTTCTCTCAGTTACAGAAACTAGCATAATATTCATGACGCCTATACCGCCCACGATAAGACTAATACCTGCAATTCCAGCAATTAATGCAGTAAATATTCCTGTTGCTTGTCTTCTGAGATCAGAAAATTGGCTCCAGTCATTTATTCTAAAATCATTTTCACCGCCAGGACCAATGTCATGTTTTTGTCTTAAAATTTGTTCAATCGTCATCATGACATAATCCACATTAGTATCATTTGAAATACCAACATTAATCCATCCCAATCTATCTGTGCCAAAAATTCTTTGTGCTGCAGTCAATAAAGGAACATACAGATCATCATCAGGGTTTTGCCATCCGGTTGAACCTTCTTCACTTAGCACTCCTACCACTGTATAAGAAGTACCTGCTATTAATATCTCTTTATTTAAGATTTGTTTTGCAGATGTTTTTAGTTCACCAGGTACCTTTGAACCTAAAACAATGACTCTTTTACGTGCAAGATTTTCTTTCTCAGTAAATAACCTTCCATGACCAAGCTCAAATCCTCTTACCTCAAAATTAACTGGTAAATATCCATTTATTTCACCACTCATATTTGAATTTCTATATTTAACCTGTCTGCTTCCTGACATAGCAGGTGCTATTAACCAATTATGTTCTTTATTTTTATCTAATGCTTCAGCATCTTTTATAACCAAAGGATTGAAACCTGATGATATGCCTCCTCGTTTTCTTTGACTTGGAAAAATAGATAAAGTTCTTGGGCCTAGATCATCTATACTAGCTTCCAAAGCCTTTTCAGCACTTGATCCAATACCAATAACTGCAATTACTGCTGCGGTTCCTATAATAATTGCCAATGCAGTTAAAAATGATCTAATACCATTTGATCTAATAGAAGAAATAGCGGAATTTATTGATTCTTCAACTAGCATTATCCGAAACTAAAGCTTCCACTAACTCTCTCTTTAAAACGTTCCTGATAATCAAAAAGACTTTTGCTAGGCAAAATATAAACTACATCGCCTTTATTCAAACCCTCAATTACTTCAACGTTGTAAAGATCAGAAACTCCAACTTTTACCCATGTTAAATATGGGCCTTTCTTTGAATCTTTTATAACAATAAACTTGTTAAAATTTTCTCCTTCAACTTTCTCTTTCAAAAATAAATCTATTTTTTCTTTTTCAATTCCTAATACAGCAGATGCAGTATAAATATCTTTTCTTGTTCGTAATGACATAGTGGGCACGCTTAAAGAGACGTCCCTTTCTAGAATTTGTATAACAACATCAGTATTCATTCCAATCAATAATAAATTATCTTCGTTATTTATATCTATTAGCACTGGGAACGTTGTAACATTTTGCTGAATATATGCTTTAGGTTCAATTTTAGAAACTGTTCCAATAAATTCTTTATCCCTATAAGCTGCTACTTTTATTGAAACATCTTGTCCAATTGAAACTTTTCCAACGTCAATCTCATCAACAAGAGCTCTAACTCTAACTTTTGATAAATCAGCCATAGTCATTAAAATACTTCCTTCTCCAAAAGCAGATGTTGGTGATGATATAACTTGTCCAACTTCAACAGGTCTTGAAATTACTGTTCCATCTATTGGTGACTTAACTTCTGTATCATCTAGAGAAATTTTTGCATTTTCATATGAAACTTCATTTCTTACTAAAGTTGACTTTGCTTGTGCATAATTCTCTTTTATATCTTCAAAGTCCTTATCTGAGATACTTGAATTTTTATGTAGCTGAATTCCCCTTTCGTATTGAGATTCTGCATTAAGAAGTCTAACTTTTGCTGCTTCTAAGTCTGATTTTGTTTGATCTAATATATTATTGGCTGTTCTTTGATCTATTTGGGCTAGCATAAAGCCTTTATCAACAAAATCACCAACTTCAGCTCCTAAAAATAAGACCTCACCTGAAGCTTTTGATTTAATTTCAACGGAGGATATTGCCTCAATTACACCTGAAGCCTCTATTGATACTTCAAGTTTTTGAGGAATTGACTCCTGTTTCTTATAGAACTGAGTCTCCTGTCCATTGTCACTTCCTCCACAACCACTTAATAAGATAGCCGATGTTATTGCAGTACTATATAAATATTTATTCATGTCATTCCTTGATATCAGATTTTATCAGACCATCCATAATAGTTATAATTCTATTAGATTGTTTTGCAATACTATCCTCATGGGTAATAAGAATAATTGTTTGGCCATTGTTATTTAATTCTTTAAATATATTCATTACATCCTCACCTGTTTTCGAATCTAAATTACCTGTAGGTTCGTCAGCAAACAAAATACTTGGTTTGTTTACCAATGCTCTTGCAATAGCAACTCTTTGTTGTTGACCGCCTGATAATTCAGCAGGTGTATGTTTTGCTCTATCTGATAAACCAACTTGATCTAATGCTTCATTAGATCTAATAAGAGCTTCACTCTTATTAGAGCCAGCATATCTCAAAGGGAGCATGACATTATCTAATGCAGAATTTCTTGCTAATAAATGAAATGATTGAAATACAAAGCCTATCTCTTTATTTCTAATATTTGCTAACTCATCTTCAGTTAGATCACTAACAGACTTGCCATTAAGGTGATAAGTTCCTCCTGTAGGAGTGTCCAAACAACCAATGATATTCATGAGTGTTGTCTTGCCAGATCCTGATGGTCCCATTATTGATATAAATTCACCCTTTTCAACAGAAAGATCAATACCACTTAAAGCTTTTACAATTTGAGAGCCTGCTTCATATTCCTTAGTAAGATTTTCTGTTTTTATTATCATATTGCTTTTGACAAATTAAATATTTATCAGTTCCGTTATTAATTTTCTTAACCTTTTAGAGCATTCAAATATTCTAACCATGCCTTACCTTGATCAGAATATTTTTTACTATTTGATGCTTTTATAAATGAGTTTTCAGCATTTTTTAAATCTTTAGTTTCAAAAAAAGCAATTCCAATCATTAAGTCATGTTTTCCATCATCTTCGATTCCAATTTGTTCTGCTTTACGAATACCATTTATGACCTCTTTCCATTCAAAAGCACTAAAAGCAATATTTACATATTGATTTATTAATTTTTCTTCGTTTGGATTTAATGAAAGTGATTCTTCAATAACATCTAAAGATTTAATTCTTTCTTTGGCAAATAACCATGAATCAGATAATAGTTTTGCATTTTTTGTATCAAATAAGATTTGATCTTCTGATATAGCATTTTCTAATACCTTTGCAGACATTGCTGGATTCTTCTTATACAAATAAAAACTAGCTAGTGTTGTAAATTCTTCTGGTTTATCAAACAAACCCTTCATATAGCTAACTTCCATAGTAGCAAGAGAAAGATCATATTTCTCTAAAATATTATATATAGCAGACAGCTGAACATAATATCTTTTTTTCTCAGGTCTATTTAACAGCAATTCTTTTGCTGATGCTTCAGCTGAGATAAAGTCTTCTTTGTTATATTCAATAGCAAATTTAAGTTGATACCAATCTTCTCTGAATGACGATGACAATGAAATAGCTAAGTTTATATAATCATATGCAAGATCATAATTTTGTTCTGTAGCATAGATTAAAGCTGTGAGAGCATAAATATTATGCATCCCAGGAACAGGTTTTGGCTGACGATTAGCATCTTCAATAAACTTAAGTAATAGTTCTTTAGCTCCCTGAATATTACCTTGAGTAGAATACAGTTGGGCAAGAGCTTGGACTAACGAAGTTGCTTCAACTATTGGAAGTGCTTTTTCATCATATGCGACTTGTAATTTCTCAATTGCTTCATCAAATCTTTCACGTTGAAAAAGAAAGAAACCATAAGTTCTCGCTATGACAGCTTTGTTATAGGATCTTGATCTCCAATTTTTTTTATACCAATATCTTAAAATATCTTCTGCTTCATCAAATTTTTTTTCTTCTATTTTTGAATCAACTCTTGTAAGTTCCCAATAGACAGTCTCATTTAAAACATCATCAGAATTAATATTTGTAATTAAAAAAAGAACTAAGAATAAATAATAATTTTTTTTCATATTAAAATAATTTAAATTCAATTAGTTGTGTCCCATCTTGTTGAACCGCAATACCGTTTACAACCTTAGGCTTAAATTTCCATTTCTTTATTGCTCTTAATGCTGCTGTGTCAAACACTCTTGGCGGTTTTGATTGAATCACTTTTGGGGATGATACAGACCCATCAGGTTCTACTGTAAATCTAACTTTTACCCAACCCTCAACACCAGCCAATAATTCATTTCTTGGATATTGAGGATTTATCCTTACCAATGGAATTACTTGAGAGTTTCCACCAGCATTTTGAGGCCCTAAAAAAGCACCCTTAAAATCTGTAGGAACTGCAATATCTGGAAACTCAATATCAAGATTAGGTGCTTGAGGTGGCGCTTGAAGTTCTGGCGTTACTAAATCAGGTGGTGGTGGTTTTTTAGGAGGCTCTGGTCTATCAGGTATTGTCCTAGTCTTTTCTTTTAAGGAAGTATCTTTTTTTAGTCTTATAAAGTCTACAACCCTAAAAGAGTTTTCATTTTTTAAAGATTCAGAACTTGGTTTTACAATATATGCAAGTAATAAAAAGAATATTACAGCTACAATTAAGCCAATGAGATGTCCGCTATATTCTTTAATCATTTTCAGCTGCAATAGATATTTCCAGAACTCCTGCAAGCCTTATTTGGTCCATAGTTTCGACCAATAACCCAGTCTGAGAAGCTTTATCTGCTTGTATTATGACTGCTCCTTCAGGATTTTCTGCTCTTAATCTAATAATATTAGGTCTAATAGCTCGTAATTCTACCTTTCTTCTATCAATATAAATTTCATTATTTTCTGAGATTGCAACAAGAATATTTCCTTTCTCATTTCTTTCTGCTGTTTCAGCATTTGGACGATTAACTTCGATTCCCGATTCTTTTACAAAGGAAGTCGTTACAATAAAAAAAATAAGCATTATGAAAACAATATCAAGCATTGGTGTTAAATCTAAACCAGATTCTTCTTGATATATTTTTTTTCTTCTTCTCATAACTCAGAAATAAGAGATTGTGATTTACTATTTAGTACCGTGTAAGTTAACAGTCCGACAATACTAATTGCCATACCTGTCATAGTCGGTAATGTAGCCTTGGTAATTCCAGATGCAAGCGCTCTGGCATTACCTGTTCCAAAAAAAGATACCACGTCAAAAACTTCTATCATTCCTGTAACGGTACCTAGAAGGCCCAAGACAGGGCATAACGCAATTAGAGTCTGTATTATATAAAAATCTTTAGTAATTAAATTTTTAAAATCGCATTTTAAAATTGATAAATTAAGAGAATAATACTGATCTTTATGTAAATTAATTAAATTTTTTTTATATTCAGATCTTATATTTTCAACATCTATGAATAGGAACTTGAATTTTGCTGAGATTAAAATAAATAAGTAGATGCTTATTAAAAATAATATGAGCACAACAGGCCCACCTTGATTGATAAAGTTTGAGTATGTTTTAAAAATCTCAGTTATCATTTTTTAGTTTTGTTAGCTACGATACCCGATGCCTTTTCTTCTAAGAATGAAATAATAGTTTTTGAATAATTTTCTGCATAAGAATGCATGAATAACAATGGTGCAGCAACAATTAGTCCTAGCATTGTAGTTACAAGAGCTTGTGAAATACCACCTGCCATTAACTTAGGATCGCCAGTACCGAATAGCGTAATTGCTTGGAATGTCTCAATCATTCCTATTACAGTTCCGAGAAGTCCTAATAAAGGCGCAACAGTTGCTATTAGCTTAATTGCCTTAACTCGTATTTCAATTTCAGGTGTAATTGATTGTATTTTCTCGTCTAGTATTAACTCCAGAGAATCAAGTGATTCACTGATGTTTTCTTTAGCTGTTTTAAGTAGTAATCCTAATAAATTGCCATCAATAATATCGCTACTAGATTCTTGTTCTTGAATGCTAGATAGCGTATTTCTTAATGTATAAATCCTTTCTGATGCTAGAGCAACACCACCCAAGCCAAGTAGAATAATTATGTATCCAACTAAACCACCATCGGCAATTCTTTGAAAAAAAGTTTTCTTTTGAATAAGTTTTTCTAGGATGGCGCCTCTAGTTGGATCTATATCTACTTCATAAATGCCGGTTGGATTATTTTGTAATCTTTTTAGTTTACGTTTGTTAACACCAGATGGCTGTGATGGTAGGAATTCAATTTGATTTGTATCAATTAAATGTTTTAAAAACATTCCATTATGAGTAATTGAAAATGTACCAATCCTTAAAACCTCTAACTCACTATTGTCTCCATCAGCAGATAAAACATTTGTGTTAAAAGTTTTAATTGATTCAGCATTTCTAATTTCTTTTACTAACTCAACCCAAAGACCTGAGATATCTTTTAAATCTGGTAATTTTTTAGATTCTGCAAGATTCTTTAAAAATAAATCTCTATCAGGGTTATCTATATTAGTTATAGAGTTTTTAAACTCGCCCCTGGTTTGTCCAGATACTTGTTTAACAACTCCAAACATTTCTCCAAGATTACCTAATTTTAAAGTAAGTTTTTCTTCTAATTCTGATAAAGTTTTTTCATTTTTATCAAACTCATCTATTAAACGTACTGATAAATCTTCAGCATTTTTAAGATCATTAGTTACTTTCTTGTGAATCTTTTTAAGATCAGCCAATTGTCTTTCTTTTGAGTTAGATCGACTGAAATCAAATCTTTTTTCAATATCTATCTCTGATTCGATATCTATTATTAATTGTTCAAGTTTAGAAGGTGCTTCTTCAGTATTTTCAGGATTACTTTCTTGAGAAAATAAATTAAAGTTTAAACTAAGAATAGATAATATATAAATAAACTTTTTCATTATATTCTCTCCACTGGTAATTTTAGCAGTGAAGGTGGAAGTTCTTTTTTAGCAATTTTTAAGGCTGTTATAAGTTCATTATCTATTCCTTTCTTACGAACCCATTTACCTTCTTTTTTGCTATACATTGCTGTGTGTCTTCCATCAGAAGTTCTAGCATATAGGCCTACTCTTCCAAGTCTAAATACTTCAACATTATATGTCTCAGAGTCAAAAGTAATTTCGTCTCTGTAAGATTCTATAGTTCTTCCGAACTCATTTTCTATTTGATAAGCCTCAAAAACTCTTCTAAATTTTTCAGATGTGGAAATATTAGATTGAACAAGTAGAACTTTTAATTCATTAATTCTTGTCTGTCTTTCATCTAATAAAAAAGGAACATCATTTTCTACAATTGAGGCTAATGTGGTTACCATTTCTTCTAATTTTGGAAGAATACCTCTGTTAGTTTTATCTAATTCAACCATTTGCTCATTAATAGATATAATTTCAGCATTTTGTGAGTCAATTAACTCTTGAAGTTGTCTGTTATATATATTAGTTAAGTCTAATTGTTGAGATAAAAATTGAATATCTCCAGTGAGAGTTATTATTTGTGTATCAATATTATCTATGAAGTCTTGTCTTTCTGTTGCCTTATTTGAGGATGACGCCTCGATTTCTATAGCCTTCTCCATTAAAGCTCTATCATCAATTGGCTCAACAACTTCAGATGATTGTGCCAACAAAAAAATTGGCAATATTGATAATATTGAGTATTTAAATAATTTTTTCATGTCTCATTGTATATAAAATTTATATATATATGTTCAGTTTTATAAAAAAATCCCCTCTGCTGAGGGGATTTAATTCATCTAAGATGTTATTAGAATGTATAGCGGTATGTTAAAAATACTTCTCTACCTATAGGTGAGTAGTAATATGTAGCAAACCACGGCCATCCTAAGTCTGAGTTTTTCTTAGGTACATCATCCATTAAGTTTGATACTGATAGACCAACATAATGACCATCTTCAATGTCATATCTTACAAAAGCACCAATATCATAATATGGATCAATCTTAGTATTTGGTTTTCCATCCCATCTAGGTGATTGATAGTTCATAGATCCAATTCTTGAAGTACTCACACCAGCTGCCCAATCATTTTTTGTCCAGCTAAATGAAAGATAACTTCTTGATCTAAGTCTTCTTTCTTGTTCCATGATAGTTACATAAGGATCGCCAGGTGTATCACTTCTTCTTTCATCATCAACATATGCAATTGAAAGGTTTACAAAGAAATCACCAGCGTTATCACTTAAGTATCTAGCTCCTGTTTGGAAGTCTGCACCACGATAATATCTACCAGCTCCATTAATATATCCGTAAGTAACACTTGTTATAGCGCCTTCTGGAGGTACTATAGCAGGAGCAACTCCACCACCCTGAGGTGTCCAGTTAGCTCCACGAATAATGGTTGCATAGATATCAGCACAATAAGATGTTGAATATGAATAACCCGGAGTAGTAATTCCATCCTCTTGAGCTCTACAAATCATTTCATCAATTAAGTTTTGAGCTGTACTTGTTGCTAAAACAATATTTTCAAGCTCTAACTCAACAAAGTCTAATGTCATATCCATTTTAACTTTAGCTGTATCAACAAGATCAACAACAAAACCTAGGTTATATTGTTCGCCTGTTTCAGCTCTAAGATTTAAGTTACCTGAAGAGATACTTTTAGCATTTAACTGTGAATAACCTTCATTAACACAAGTATTACCAGATACGTTTACAAAACCTTGGTTTAGGTATCTTCCATAATAATCACAAAATGTAGCAAACCCTTCAGACGTTCCTTTATAAATATAAGGTAAGCTTGGTGCTGCAAATGACTCACCCCATGAACCTCTAACCATTAGATTATCTGTTGGTTTCCATGTGAATGAGATTTGATCTGTGTCTCTGTTACCTATCTGAGTAGATACTTCATCATAACTATCGTATCTTCTAGCTAAATATAGATCAAAAGTTGAATGCAATGGAATTGCAAGCTCGATAGCGGCAGATTGACGATTTCTATCACCACCACCCTCTGTAGTCGAACGACCCCAAACATTATCAGCATCATACTGAGGACCAGGATCAATTTCATATTCTGTAGTAGTATCATCTAAGTGAAGAGAAAATTGCACAGGACCAGCAGGCATAGTGAATAAATCTCCAGCAACGTTGAAATTGATAGTTTCAGATGATGAATCTCCTTCTATAAAAGCATATTCCCATAAATTATATGATTGAGCTGTTTCGAATGAACCCCAAAATGTATCAGGATTATATAATTCAAATCCATAAGGTCCATCTACACAATATGATGCGTATGCTGAATTAGCAGCTCCACCACAAGTCCATCGAGCAAGACCATCTTTCATAACATCTTGACCGCCACGCTTGTAGTAATAATCATCCTGAACAAATGCTAACTCCCAATCCCAAATAGATTCTCTAAATTCAAAGTTTCCATTTGCAGCTAGAGTTACTGAAAGAGTGTCTTCTGTAAAATCACCCTGCCAGTTTTTCTCTGCAAAAAATCTTTGTCCTGAAAGATATGCACCGCCATACCTGAAAGAAGCTGGATGCATATATCTATTTGGATCAGATGTGTATTTATTTCCAGCACCATCGTATAAAAGCTCACCATCATCACCAACAACTACACCTGAATAGTAACTTTGTTGAACAAAATATGGGTAATAAACATTATTTGCTTCTGTTTCCCAATAATGAACATCCGCATTAACTTCAACACCATTATCAAAAGTGTACGCGCCAGCAACATATACTGAACCATTATCAGAACCTGATCTTAAGGTTCTGTATTTCCCAGTATCTAAATTACAATAATTCCAGTTTGTGTCATATGAATATCCGAGTGCTGGCCAAGTTGTACCAGTAGGGTCTGTATAATCAGATGATCCCCATCCATATTGACCCATATTTGCAGTAATCATGTTCAAGTCTTCACAAGTTGTATTTAAAGCACCTGAGTCATTTGGATAAAATCCATAGCCAGAATAACCTCTAGCACTTAACTTACCTGCCCAACTACCATAGTGATAATAACCAACAGGCTCATCATAAACATCATCTAACTGTTCTCTGTCTTTACCGTTTAGGGGATTAACGGTATTTAATTCAACACCCCATACCATACTTCCGTTGTCAAAATATTGACCACCAGAAATTTCGATGTTTACTGACTCACCAGCAGAACGATTGGTAAATGGTTGATGTGCTCCAACTCTAACTTGAACTGAAGTATCTTCTATACCATCAACTAAAATAATATTAACAACACCCGCAACAGCATCAGCACCGTAAACAGCAGATGCACCTGATGTTAATATTTCAATTCTTTCAACGATACCTATAGGAATTCTATTCCAGTTAAATGAAGCATCACCCTCTCCAGAAGGATAAGGATAATTTGCTCTTCTTAAACCATTTACCAGAACTAAAGTTCTTCCAGGACCAAAATCACGAAGATTTAATTGGTTATCTGAACGGTTACCACCGCCACCAAGTTGGTCCATAACTGTTTGTCCTGTATTTTGAGCTACTGAAGCAACAGCCTCATAAACGGATAAGAATCCACCCTGATCAATGTCATCACTTGTGATAACAGTCAAAGGCTGTGGACCTTCAATATCTGTTCTTTTAATCCTAGAACCAGTAACACTAATTTTAGATAGTTCTACTTCATCACCACTTGCGGATGAGGCTGAAGATGAGCTCTCTGCTGGTGCACTTGGTGCTTCGCTAGCTGTTTCTGCTACAACCTCTTCGGCAGCATCATCAGCCTGAGCAACAACTTCTCCAGGATTATCAGCATATAAACTTGATACAAACATGAAGTTTGCAGCAAGAAAAGCTGAGAAAAATAAGTTTTTATAATTTAACATAGTAATATCCCCATAAAAATACGTTATAACCTAGCATTATCAGTTAATTAGAATAAATGTGCAAATATTTAATGTATTAAACATATGCTTAATTAGCTGTTTTTTAGCTTATTCTAATTAAAGTGTGCAATAATCTACAACAATAAAGTAAACATTGTTTTTACGTCTTACTTTAATAAAATAAATTCAAGGAAATATTAAAATGAAAAAATTATTGTTCTTACCAATCTTAATAATATTGTCAGGTTTTAGCTTAAATACGCTATCAAATGAAAATATACCTGTTCAGCACTTTTTCTGTGATTCTGCTATGACAAGCGGTACTTTATCTCCGAATGGAAAGTATTTTGCTGCAATGGTTCCAGCTTCTGGAGCAAAATGTGCTATTGAAGAAGATGATGACCCTCAAGCTGCTAGAGTTTTGTTAGTTATTGATTTGGAAACAAATAAGCCAACTTTACTTAGTGGCACTAAAAGCAGATCAAGGTTAGTTGGATTTGATTGGCTAAACAACGAGAGAATTGCTTTTTATAGACAACCATCAAGAGGTGTAGATACATATAGTTTATGGGCTATAAACATAGATGGAACAAAGCCAAAAATGCTGGTTGAAGGTAAAGTAGTAGATGGTTATTTTGCTTATGCTGGTATTCAAGATCTACTTGAAGAAGATGATGAACATATTTTAATTTCATATAACGAAAGAAGACCAAAATATAGAGACATTCATAAATTAAACATTTATACAGGAAGAACTAAGATTGTTGCTAAAGATCCTGTTATTGATGGACAAACAAGTCTTGGATGGGCAATTGACCAACAAGGAGTTGTTAGGGGTTATTTTGCTGTTAAAGGTTTGTATTACTATTTATACCATCGAAATGATGAAAATGCTGATTTTGAATTGCTTAGAAAATTCAAGTTCCAAGAACCAAGCTTCTCACCATCGACATATTCCTATGATCCTAGATATGTATATATGAGAGGACAGGCCGTTGCTAAAGATGGGACGATTATAGATGATTCAGATACTGATGCATTGTGGTTGTATGATGCATATGAAGATAAATTCGTAGAAAAAATTTATGAAAATCCAGATTATGATGTCGGTGGAATAGCTATTTCGGAAAAAACAGAAAAACCTGTATATATATCTTATTATGGAGAAAAACCTGAAAGAGTATGGTTAGATGATGATTTAAAACAGGTTTATGACTCTATCGAAGCTAGTTTTCCGAATGATAAGGTTTCTATTGGAAGTTGGACTAAAAATGAAGATAAAGCAATTATAAGAACATGGAGTGATACTAATCCAGGTGAGATGTATTTTTATGACAGAGATAAAGGAAGTATATCTTTCATTGCTAAATCAAGACCATGGATAGATAAAAATCAAATGTCACCAATGCTTCCAATTTCATTTGAAGCAAGAGATGGATTGGAAGTAAGTGGTTATATAACTATTCCAAAAAATTCTGATGGTAAAAATCTTCCTTTAATTGTTAATCCTCACGGAGGACCAAATGCGAGAGATTACTGGGGGTATAATGCAGAACATCAGTTCTTAGCGTCAAGAGGCTATGCAGTTTTAAGTATGAACTTCAGGGGATCTACTGGATACGGAAGAAAGCACGTAAAAGAAGCAAATAGACAGTGGGGACGAAAAATGCAAGATGATGTTACTGATTCAGTTATGTGGGCTGTTGAGCAAGGGATAGCTGATCCAGACAATGTTTGCATATACGGGGCAAGTTATGGTGGTTACGCTGTTATGGCAGGTATTACCAAAACACCTGATATGTATAAATGTGCTGTTAACTATGTTGGAGTAACTGATATGGGTCTGTTATTCTCAGAAAGACCAAAGGTTTGGGAAATTTGGGATGAACAGCAAAAAATAGAAATTGGTGATTATGAAAATGAAAAAGAATATCTCGATGCCGTCTCTCCAATTGAACTTGTAGACAGAATTACTACACCGCTTTATATCGTTCATGGTGTTAGAGATTGGAGAGTTGATATAAAACATGCGCAACTTCTGAGAAGAGAGCTAGAAAGAACTGGTAAAGAAGAAGGCAAAGATTTCTGGTGGTTAGTGAAATCTGACGAAGGTCATGGTTTTGTGGGTGAAGCTAATAAACTAGAGCTTTATACAGAATTAGAAGAATTTTTTGGTAGGTATTTAGGACAAAGTTCTTAACTTAAAAAGATTCTATACCTGTTAAGGTTTTTCCAAGTATTAGGCTGTGAATATCACTAGTACCTTCATAGGTATTTACAGCCTCCAAGTTCATACAATGTCTGATAACATGATATTCATCACTAACTCCGTTACCTCCATGAATATCCCTAGACATTCTTGCGATATCTAAACCCTTTTGACAATTATTCCTTTTAACGAGAGAAATCATCTCGGGTTTATAATTACCTGAATCAATTAGTCTCCCTACCCTTAAGCTTCCTTGAAGGCCTAATACAATATCAGTTTGCATATCAACTAATTTTTTTTGAACAAGTTGTTTTGAAGCAAGAGGAGCATTAAATTGTTCTCTATTAAGAGAATAGTTTAAAGCTGAATCTAAACAAAACTCTGCTGCACCCATAGCTCCCCATGAAATTCCATATCTAGCCATATTAAGACAAGAAAAAGGTCCTTTAAAACTTGATACATCTGGTAATATTTTGTCAGCCGGAACGAATACATCATCCATGAATATCTGACCTGTTACTGAAGCTCTTAAAGAAAATTTTCCGTCAAGCTTTGGGGTTTCAAGACCTTTAGAATCTTTTTCTACTATAAAACCTCTTAAAATTCCTTGTTCGTCTTTAGCCCATATAATCATTAAATCTGCTATAGGTGAGTTTGTTATCCAGGTTTTTGAACCATTCAAAATATAACCACCATCAACTTCCTTAGAATTAGTTTTCATTGAAGCTGGATCTGATCCAGCATCTGGCTCTGTTAATCCAAAGCAACCTATAAGATTACCTTTTGCCATTTCTGGTAAATAAAACTCTTTTTGTTCTTCTGAACCAAACTTATAAATAGCATGCATTGCTAAAGAAGTTTGAACACTAAAAGCAGACCTATAGCTTGAGTCAACTTTCTCAATTTCTCTAGCAATAAGTCCGTAAGATACATAATTAACGCCTGCACAACCATAACCCTCTATTGGTGCGCCAAGGAAACCTAAGTTACCCATTTCTTTATAAATTGCTTTATCGAATATTTCATTTCGATTAGCTTCCATTATTCGTGGCATTAATTCAGATTGACAATACTCATTTGCAGATTTCTGAATTATTAATTCTTCATCTGAAAGTTGTTCATCAAAAAGTAAAATATCTGTATTGCTCATAATTTTTCGACCCTAATAATACCAAATCTTGGCTTAGAGAACATAATTGAATTAGAATTTAAAGAATTTTCAACTAACTCAATCATTCTATTAGAATTTCCACAAATGATTATTAAAGGAATCATATCTTGATATTGATAAACAAAATCTATAACTTCATTAATAACATCTGAATGTTTTATACCATGTAGGTCTAAATGAGTAATACCTTTCTTTTCAAAAACATTCATAAACAAGAACTCTGATTTAAGTTATATAATTATTATATGGCAAAACTTCATTTCTTTTATTCAACCATGAACGCTGGTAAGTCTACTGCCCTACTTCAGTCAAATCATAATTATTTAGAAAGTAACCTTAAAACTATTCTTTTTATTCCTAAAGAGATAGCTGATAAAACTGAAGGAAAAATTATTTCTAGAATTGGTTTAAAAGCTGATGCAATAATTACAGATAAGAATTATAAGTTTTTTGATGAAGTAGAAAAAAAAGACTATAAAAACATTAGTTGTATATTTGTAGATGAAGTTCAATTTTTAACAAAGAATCAAATTCGAGATTTATCAAAAATAGCTGATGAATTAAATATCCCAGTTATGTGTTATGGCATCAGAACAGATTTCCAAGGGAAACTATTTGATGGAAGTATGGAATTATTAGCAATTGCTGATAACTTAAAAGAATTAAAAACTATATGCAGTGAATGTGATAAAAAAGCAACTATGGTCGTAAGGTTAAATGAAAAAGGAGAAGTTTTGCTTGAAGGAGAAAAAATAGTTATTGGTGGAAATGAAATATATAAGACGCTTTGTAGAAAACATTTTAGAAAATTAACAAATTTAATTTAGTAGGTATAACAATGGAATATTTAAACAAACAATTTTTATTAAACAAAAGACCAATCGGAATGCCAGAAGATGACTGTTGGAAATTAAGTGAAGAAAAAATAACATCTCTTAAAAAAAATGAAATCATTATAGAGGTTAAGTATTTATCTATCGATCCTTACATGAGAGGCAGAATGAATGACTCAAAGTCATATGCAGCCCCTGCCAAAATCGGGGAGCCTATGACTGGCGAGACTGCAGGTATCGTTATTGAAAGTAATTCTGATCTTTTTGATGTTGGTGACAAAGTATGCGCCCATAAGGGATGGCAAACCTATATAAAAGCAAAAGATACAGATGCGGCTCTACTTAAAGTTCCAGAAACTAATATTGGACTATCATCATTCCTAGGAACTCTTGGTATGCCAGGTAGAACTGCTTATTTCGGATTAAACAGAGTTGGAAAACCCAAGTCAGGAGAAACACTTGTTGTTTCTGCAGCATCTGGTGCTGTCGGAACAGTTGTAGGTCAACTGGGAAAAATTTATGGTTGTAGGGTTATTGGTATTGCTGGAGGTCCAGAAAAGTGTGCTTATGTAAAAGATGTTTTGGAATTTGATGAGTGTATCGATTACAAAGCTGGCAACCTAGAACAAGATTTGGAAGGTGCTTGTCCAGATGGGATAGATATATATTTTGAAAATGTTGGTGGACCGGTTACTAGAGCTATAGCACCTTTATTAAATATAGGTTCAAGAGTACCCATTTGTGGATTTATTTCTCAATACAATGAAGGAGATATGCTTAAAGTAGAAACTCCTTTTCATGTCTTAGGTGCTCTAGAGATAAAACCTAAACACAGATTTTTTGTTGTAACTGAATGGGCTAATGAATGGGAGGCTGCAACTAAAGAAATATTAGAATTAGTGTCACAGGATAAAATGCGTTATAGAGAAACCATTACAAAAGGTTTTGAGAATGCTCCACAAGCACTTAGAGATGTTTTAACAGGAAAGAATTTTGGAAAACAAATTGTTGAAATTTAGTCTATTTCAATAAGTCCTTTCATATATAGAACTGCATTCCCACCTATAAGTACTCGGTTTTCAAGATTCTGACAATATAATTCGCCACCTCTTTTTGATAGTTGTTTTGCAGTTAATGAGGATTTGTTTAATTTATCTGCCCAATATGGAATTAGTGTGGTGTGTGCTGATCCAGTAACAGGATCTTCGTTGATTCCATATTTTGGACAAAAATATCTTGAAACAAAATCATATTGATTACTTTGTGCTGAAATTATTAACCCTTGTCCATCAAGACCAAGTACAGCTTCAAAATCTGGTTCAATAATACTAATGGTTTCTTCATTATCAAAAACTGCATATAAATTAATATCTCCTATATAAGTTTCAGCAGGCTTTTCCCCAATAGCTTTTGTAACTAGATCAATCATATCTACTTGTTTGAAGTTGTCTTTCGGAAAATCAAGCTCTAAATAATCATCTTTTTTATTCACCTTTAATTCACCTCCAGCAGAACTCAGAGAAATTGAAGTATCGTTATTATTTATAAAATTAAAGTAAATAAATGCTGAAGCTAAGGTGGCGTGGCCACATAAGTTTACCTCGCATGTTGGTGAGAACCATCTAATTGTATTATTACTTAAATTAACAAAGGCTGTCTCAGATAAATTGTTTTCAGCTGCAATATTTTGCATAAGGACATCATTATTAATTTCTGAAAAAATTACTGCAGCAGGATTTCCAGAAAACATTTGGCTGGTAAAAGCATCAACGTAATAAACTTCAAATTTCATTTTATTTTTCGAATTTATAGCTTAATGTTATAAAAGTCTTCAACAGTTTCGTGAGCAATTTGTTGAAGAAATTCTTTATCTGATTCATTGATTTCATAGTAATAAGAATATTTAACTTTTTTAGGGGATATTTGAGTGATACTAGCAAAAACAACACAAGCAGCTAAATATGTACCTAAGATACTTGGGTGAGTACCATCATAATGTTTATGAAGTTTGATGTTTGGATTTTGTGAATAGCCATTCTCGAAAGCTATCCCAACTGGAATTACAAGAGCATTATTTTCATTGCCTGCATCAATATACATTTTTTTTATATCTTTAATCATTTGTGGATTTGTATCTTCATGAGGCTCTACATAAGCATGAATCATGTATAAAGCAGCCTCAGCTCCAGAGTTATGAATTTTATTAATAATTTTTTTAACTTCTTTTCCAAAAGTTGTCCTTTCTTCATTTGTATTTGTTTCTCCGCTACCACCTTGGAAAATAACTAATTCAAAAGGTTTTTCTACTCCAAGATTTTTATAATCAAGAGGATGATCTATATTATGATGCCATGATCTTGAGCCACTAATAGTTACAGATTTATAATTAGTTCTATCAATTTCATTTGGATAAAATTCATCAAGCATTCGTCTTACATGATTATGAATACTATCGTTATAATACAAATAGCTATTACCAATATACAAAACTCTCTCTGGAGATTTATTTTTTAATTCAGTAACAGCTACATTAGTTGAAAATATAGTATTAGAATAAATTAATATAAACAGTAGGATTAATTTCATAAATGAATTCTAACAAAATTATAAAATTTATAGGAAATTAAAATTAGTACACAAAGTATGCATAAAGACGTCATTGTTATAGGAGCTGGAATATCTGGAATTGCTGCTGGATACAATCTTAAGAAAAGCTGTCCAAATAAATCATTTTCAATTTTAGAAGGTAGAAATGATATTGGAGGAACCTGGGATCTATTTAGGTATCCTGGAATTAGATCAGATTCTGATATGCATACTCTGGGTTACAGATTTAAACCTTGGATACATGATAAATCTATTGCTGATGGACCATCTATTCTTGAATACTTAAATGAAACAATTGATGAAAATGATTTACGAAATAATATTTTGCTAAATCACAATGTTAATTCAGCTAATTGGAATTCAGATAAATCATTTTGGGAACTAGAAATTAAAGAAAAAGATTTATTAAAAAATATGACATGTAACTTTTTATTTTTATGCGGAGGGTACTTTAGCTATTCAAAGCCACATATGCCCTCTTTTAAAAATCAAGAAAAATTTGAAGGCCAGTTAATACATCCACAATTTTGGAATAATCAAATTAACTATAGTGATAAAAAAATTATAGTCATTGGTAGTGGTGCCACTGCAATAACTCTAGTTCCTGCTATTGCTGAAAAAGCTAAACATGTAGTAATGCTGCAAAGATCCCCAAGTTATGTGGTTTCAAGACCTAGTGAAGATTCTATCAATAAATTCTTACGCAAATTCCTTCCAATCAAAGTTACATATTTCTTAATTAGATGGAAAAATATTCTTTGGCAAAGTTATACATTCTTTTTAGCTAAAAAATTTCCAAAAAAAATTAAGGAAGGTATTCTTGAATTATTGAAAGATGAGTTAGGGCCTGAATACAATATCCAAAAACACTTTACACCTTCTTATAAACCCTGGGATCAAAGAATGTGTCTTGTTCCTGATAGTGATTTATTTAAAGCGATTAATAAAAATAAAGCGTCTGTGGTTACTGATAAAGTCAAACAATTTGAATCAGATGGAATATTACTTGAGTCAGGTGAAAAAATTACAGCTGATATTATTATCACTGCTACTGGCATAGAGCTTAATTCATTAAATGATATCGATGTTACCCTTGATAATATTAAGATTAACGCACATGAGAGACTTACCTATAAAGGAATGATGTTAAGTGGTGTCCCTAACTTTGCTCTTTCATTTGGTTATGTAAATGCATCATGGACATTAAGAGCAGATTTAACATGCGAATATGTTTGTAGATTAATTAACTTAATGGATAAAAAAGGAGTTAACTGTTGTGCGCCTATAGATGATGAGAGTGCCTATGGTGATGATGATCTAATTGATTTCACATCAGGCTATGTCAAAAGAGGTCTTCATCTTATGCCTAAACAAGGTAATAAAGCTCCATGGAAAAACTATCAAAATTATTTAAAAGATATCTTTGCGGTTAGATTATTCTCAATCAAAGATTCAAACTTAAATTTTTATAGCCATAAAAAATAAATATCATTTTTAAATTACGTCAATTTTAAAAACATATGATTGGCATACTAATTGCATATAAATAAGTATATTAACTCTACAGGGAATTAAAATGAAAAATATATTTTTATCAATCTTACCAATATTATCTCTTATTACATTTGCTGATGAGTATGAGATTAAAGAAGGTTATGCAATTAGTGGGAAGATATCTTCCGTCAAAACATCTAGTAAATATACTTCTGTAGAAAAGTGTATGAGTTTTGCTACTAAGAGAGAGGGAATAGTTGCTTTTACATTTGATTCTAAAAAAGATAAATGTACTATTTACAAAACAGTTAGAAGTATTAAAGAAGACTCTAGCTCAACTTCTGGAATGATAGAAGAAAGTTAATAAATAAAATTACTATTTAAAATTTTTATAACTTCCAATGCACAATAAAAAAAGGTGTGACATTACAATTAATATTAATAAGAATTCATTCATAATCATTTTGGTAAATACAAACTAGTTTCAAATTGGTGGAGCTACGCGGGATCGAACCGCGGACCTCTTGAATGCCATTCAAGCGCTCTCCCAGCTGAGCTATAGCCCCAAAGATTGATAATCTTACATAACAATAATTTTTAAGTAAATTACTTATTGATATAAATATATTACTTCGCCAGGAACTAGGACTTCAAAATTTTCTATGTTATTTTTTTGAAGTTCTTTACTTAATCTTTCTGGTGGCTCTACTGTATCTTCTGCTGTGAGTGTAAAAGTTCCCCAATGCATTCCATAACTATACTGGGCTCCTAAGTCATTCATAATTTTAATTGCATCTTCAGGATTTACGTGGCTTTCTGACATAAACCATTCAGGATCATATGCTCCAATAGGTATAAAAGCATATTTAGGTGAACCTAGTTTTTCTTTAGTTTTAACAAAATCTTGAGAATATCCAGTATCGCCAGCATGGTAAATTGAGAATTTATTACCTTGCATGAACCATCCACCCCATAGACTCTCATTTCTATCAAACAATCCTCTTGCAGACCAATGCTGAACTGGCGTAAAGGTAAAAGTAAATTCATCAATTTTAATGTCCTCCCACCACATAAATTCTTTTACATTTGTAATTTTCCTTTTTTTAAAAATATCTAAGTCGCCTTTGGGAATTAAAAAAATTAGATCTGGATTTATTTTTGATAATTTCTTTAAGGATCTAATATCAAGATGGTCATAATGATTATGACTAATGGTAACCACATCAATTTTGGGGAGTTCTTCCAAAGATATGCTTGGAGGTATTAATCTTTTGGGGCCAAATCTTTTAAATGGCGATGCTCTATCTGAAAAAACAGGATCGGTTAAAATAGTTAAGTTATTTACTTTTATTATAAAAGTTGAGTGTCCTATCCATATCGTATGATTTTTATTAAGGTCAGAAGTCTTCCATTCATCAGATAAATCAATAGAACTTAAAATAGGTTTCTTTTGATTTCTTTGCCATCTTATTAAGTCTTTTATTGATTTATCTATCTCTTTACCATTGGTATTTTTATATTCACCAGAGATGCTCATTGGAATAAAGATTAATAATATAAAAATGTATTTAGACATTATTTGAACAGTTTTGTTATTTATTGGCTTGTGATTTTACGTATATATTCATAAAAAAAATGAATACTTTTGTGAAATACGCAAAAATAGTTTTTATAAGCTTTACTTTGAATATTTTTACTGTGGTCATTGATAATAATTATATATCGTAATAAAAAAAACCGGAGATAAACTCCGGTTTTTTAAAAGTTTTAACAAAAACTTAGAACACCATATCTACTCTAAGGTTCCAATACATACCTAGGTTGTCATAAAAACCACCCATAGTATTACCATAACCATTAGAAAGAACGTCACCAACAATTGGAGGAGTTTCATCTAATAAGTTATTTATTGAAAGAGATACACCGATATTATCAGTGATGTCATATGCTGCGTTCATGTCTATAAGATAGTACATGTCTTCGATTTCTGCTTGTGCAATAGTATCTGCTGCATAATCAGTATCAATACCTGACATTGTTCTCAATGTACCTTGAACTGACCAATCGCCACCATTTGAAAATCCAACTTTTGTGTTAGATCTTGTTTCAGGTGAAGGGAAACAGTTGTTATTCCACAAACCTACACAATCAGTAACAGATGATTCAACACCAGGTAATAGTGTTGTTTCTTTTGTTAACAAATGAGTAATTGTTGAGTTAACTGACAGAGTTCCTTTTCCAAGATCGAAATCTCCAGAAGCAACTACGTCGACACCTTCCCATACTTTTTCAGCAACGTTTTGTGATTTAGATTCAACATAACCACCAGCTAACCATAAGCTACCAGCAGCGTTTCTCTTAATAGCACTACATAGAATATTTAATGTTGCACAAACTTCAATAATAGTTTCAGCGTCAACACCTGAAATTGCTTTATCAATTTCTATAGACCAGTAGTCTACAGAAGCTGTAATTCCATTAGCAAAAGTAAGAACAGCACCAGCTGTAAGTGTTTCTGCTTCTTCAGGAACAAGATTCTCGTTACCTCCGCCTCTATTATAATACTGAGACGCTGGACTTAGTGTTACGTTACCGTATTGAGCTGCAGTCATACCAGTTAAAGCACATTGTGCTTGTGTATATACTGGAGTGCTTCCTGCACAATTATCGGTGCCTTCCCATAAACCTTGTGAAGAAGGTATAAATAAGTTAGCAACAGATGGAGCTCTTTCAGCTGAATTAAAGCCTACTCTAAATTTAGCAACATCATTCATAACATAAGATAAACTTACACGTGATGTGTTACTTGTTCCACTTAATTCATAATCTGCAGACCTAAACGCTACGTCTCCAGTTAAGCCTTCCATTAAAGGAATAGCTGCTTCAAGATAGTATTCGTCTGAACTAACTGTTCCTGATACGCCTTTAACAGCACCACCAAAACCAAGTAGTAAGCCCTCTGCATATGCAGAATCAGGAAGTCTGTCAAATGTTCTGTCAGTTTGTTCAATACCAACTACCATACTAACAGGAGCTGGAGCACCTGGTACTTGTAATTCAGTAGTACCTGAAATTGTCATATTGAAACCTTCAACTTCGTTAGTACCTTTCATTGAACCAACAATACCTACACCAGCAGCTTGCTCAGGAGTCACGCCTTGATATGTAAATACGTTATAGTCTGTTATTGCAGTACCGCCTTCAATTACATTTTTAAGCTTCTCTGCACTCATGTCGTTTTGATAGAAAGATGATGAATTTGTTTTTCCATAAAGATATGAGAAGTCATATTCCCAATCTCCTAGACCTAATTCACCTTTAAGACCCATTACAAATCTTCCTGCATCAACAGAAATATGATCTTGTCTAGGTCCGCCTTCTACGTTTCTTTTACCAACGTATGTTGCATAACCTATCCAGTTACCACACTGATCGCCGTAACAGTACTCTTCACCTTTGGTTAGTCCACCTGAAGCATAGTTAGCACCATTAATAAAAGCGTTATCAACAGAATCTGTCCATTCTTGAGTTAAAGATCCATTATCAAATAGTAATTGATACTCATCGTTAAAGAATGTACCTGATTGTGCGATACCTGCATTAGTATTAAATGAACTGTAATTCATTTCCATGTAAGCAGTACCAACACCATCGATTTCAAATTCACCGAATGCGCCCATTGAATCTCTTTTTGAAGGATTCAGCATTTGAGCAACTGCAGCATAGTTGTATCTTGTTCCATCATCATTAATGAGAGAACCATCTGCAGTCATAATTGACCAAAATTCTTGATCATAGGCTGTAATAGTGCTTCCATCAGCAAGTTCAAGTATCGGATAGATATCAAAGTGAGGTATTGGTGTATTAGCTGAACCACCACATGATGTACCTGCTGTGCTTAATCCACAAGCTGCATAGTCACGATCAATGTTAGCTACCATACCAACTTCAGCTCTACTGATATACATAGTAATGTTACCAGCTCCGTCTTGAACGTCAGTACCCATAATCATAGAGAAACTGTCAGTATCTCCATCATTTACAGTACCAGTTGGATAAGGGAAGTTTTTAGCTTCTAATGGAGCAATAACAAGGTTTTTACCATCGTTATCATGTCTATATCCACCAGTGCTAACTGAAACTTCAACTCCATTTACTTTTCTAGTGATAAAGTTAACAACACCAGCAACCGCATCAGAACCGTAAACAGCAGATGCACCACCAGTTAAAACGTCAACTCTTTCAAGTAATTGAACCGGAACCTGACCAACGTCAGCAACCTCACTCCAAATACTACCTGGTTGCATTCTTTTTCCGTTAAGAAGTACTAAGGTTCTTGAGCTACCCAATCCTCTTAAGTCCAAACTTGCAGTACCAGTTTCACCACTAGGCTCGAAACTTGAGTTAGAAGTCTCGATCTGAGGCATTTGGTTAAGAATATCCTCTATTCTTGTTTGACCTGTTCTCTTAATGTTATCAGCAGTTACAACTGAAACTGGACTTACAGCCTCAAAGCCATCAGCTTTAAGTCTTGTACCAGTAACAATGACTTCTTCAACATCGTCCGCAGACTCATCTTGTGCAATAACATTGGTATTTAAAACACCAAATGATAGAACAAGAACTGAGAACAAATAATTTTTATAATTAAACATACAATTCCCCTGTAGTTTTTGTTAATTTTTATGAAGAACACGGAAAAATTCGTGTCATTTCACGTTATGAATGTCATTGTTTCAGAGTTTTTCTTATAAATCTACATTTTTTTTAACTTATTTATAACTAATTATAAATAGAATATATATATGTATTTATGGTGTTAATTCTTATTAAGACCTAAAAATTGACTTTAAACTTGTTTTTTCTCTTACAATAGAAGAATAATTACCTATCATATAGTTAAATGCTACTAAAAAATAAGAAAATTTTAATATCAGGATTAGCTAATAAATATTCAATTGCAGCTGGCATAGCATACGCAATGCATCGTGAAGGAGCTGAATTAGCCTTTACTTACCAAAATGAAAGATTATTGAAGAATCTTAAACCAATAGCTGATGAATGTGGTTCAAATATCTTGATTGAATGTGATGTATCAAATGATGATTCAATTAAATCTTCATTTGTAGAATTATCAAAAAAATGGAAAAAGTTCGATGGTTTTGTTCATTCCATTGGCTTTGCTCCTGCTGATCAGCTTGAAGGCGACTTTCTTGAAGTAACTAATCGTGAAGGCTTTAAAATTGCGCATGACATAAGTTCATATAGTTTTACAGCAATGGCAAAAGAATCTAAGTCTATGCTTAACGAAAATTCAGCTTTACTTACCCTTACCTACTTAGGATCAACACAAACAATGCCTAATTACAACGTTATGGGTCTAGCTAAAGCTAGTTTAGAAGCAAATACAAGATTCTTAGCTGCATCATTAGGGAAAGATAATATTCGAGTAAATGCTATATCAGCAGGTCCGATAAAAACTCTTGCAGCTTCTGGTGTTAAAAATTTTAGAAAAATGCTATCACAACATTCTAATAAAGCTCCTTTAGGTAGAACTGTTACTGCTGAAGAAGTTGGAAATGTTGCTGCATTTATGTGCTCAGACTTCGCAAGCGGTATTACTGGAGAGATTACATACGTCGATGCTGGATTTAATATAGCTGCGATGCCACTAAACGATCTTAACAATGATTAAAAAATCATATGAAAAATATCTATTACCAAAGCTTCTAGATTGTTGTTGCTCAACTAAACCAATAAACTATCAAAGAAAAAAAATTGTTCCATATGCCAGTGGTAATATTTTAGAAATTGGAATTGGATCAGGTTTAAACCTTCCATTTTACGAAAAATCAAAAATTAACAATCTATATGGTATTGATCCATCAAGTGAATTATGTGATATGGCAAAAAAAACAGCAAATGATAATAAAATAGATGTTAATTTGTTAATTAATGGAGCTGAAGAAATTGAATTACCTAAAGATTCAATAGACACAGTTGTTATGACATACACCTTGTGCACTATTCCAAACCCAATAGATGCCCTGAAAGAAATTAAACGAGTAATGAAAGCTGATGCAAAAATGCTTTTTTGTGAACATGGAGCTGCACCAGATAAAAATATAATTAAATGGCAAAATAGAATTAATCCAATATGGGGAAAACTATTTGGTGGATGTAATATTAATAGAGATATACCAAGTATTTTAAAAGAAAGTGGTTTCAGAATTAATACACTTGATCAAATGTACCTTCCTAGTACACCTAAAATAGTTGGTTACAACTTCTGGGGCGAAGCAACTAACTAAACTCATGAGCAATAGACCTGTTGTGGTTGGATTAGGAACTATCCAGCAAAAAGGTAACTATAAGGAACTCGATGAAGCTCTTATATTAATGGATAAAGCTTTTAAGAAGGCTGTTATTGATTGCACGAATAGCAATATTACAGAATACATAAATGAAGTTAGGGTTCCAAAAGGATTTTGGAGATATAGAGATCCTGGTAAGTGGGTTGCTGAAAACAATAATATAAAATCAGTCCAAACAACTGTAACGAAAGTAGGAATACTTCAACAAAACCTTATCAATACCGCATGCAATAAAATTCAAAATGGTGAAATCAAGGCTAGCTTAATTTTAGGTGGTGAATCTCGTTATAAAATGCTTAGATCATCAATTGAAAAAAAAGATTATATTGAAACCCCTTTAAATAAAAATCCAGATATATACGATAAGTCACCTGAAGATCTTCAATTAGATATTGAAGAAAAAGAGTTGGGTTCAATGGCTGTTGGATATTATGCGATACTAGAAAGTGCATTTAGGGCTTCGTTAAATAAAGATATAAAAAGTCATAGCGAATACATTTCAAAAATGTATTCTAATTTCTCAAAAGTGGCTTCTGAAAATGACGATGCATGGATTGATAATCCTCTAAATCCATCTGAAATAGGATATGTAAATAGTAAAAATCCATTAATGGCATTTCCATATAACAAAAATCACTGTTCTAGTTGGAACGTTAATCAATCATGTGCAATTATCTTATGTTCAGAGGCTGTTGCCGATAAACTCAAAGTACCCTTTGAAAAAAGAGTGTACCCTCTTGCCTCATCTGAAACTAGTTACATGATTCCAGCACTTCAAAGACCTAATTTAATTGAACCAATGGGTATGAAGCTAGCCGCAAATTTTATTTTAAATATTTGTAAAGAAAATAATCTTGATATTGATATATATGATTTATATAGCTGCTTTCCTGTTGCGGTTCAAATGTTTGCAAAATTTTTAAATATTAAAGATATTAATCAAATGACTATTACTGGAGGGATGCCATTTGCAGGCGGTCCTTTAAATAGTTTTGTACTTCATTCAACAATAAAATTAATATCAAAAATAAGAGAGATGAATAAAGGAATTGGTTTGGTTACTGGTGTATCTGGAATGATGACAAAACAATCCTATTCTTTGTGGTCAAAAAATCCAAATATTGATTTTATTCATAAAGATTTTACAAACGAAGCTAAAAACAAAGAAATACCTATTGAAATATCAAACATAACTGAGGGGAATGGAAAAATTATAGGGTATACGATCATAAATTATGATTCAAAACCTAAAGTTATAATGTATATAAATGCTTCAGATGGTAAAAGAAAATTGATTACTTCCTCTGATAAATCTATTATTAAATTAATGGAGAATAAAGAATGGGTAGGAAAAAAAATATATTTCAAAGAAAATCAATTGGTTTCATAATTTTTGTATTAATAAGTAATATTATTGTTGCTGAGGATATTATCCATAGTATCAATGAGCATAAACACAATTTTGAAGATGTAGCTTTAGAAATATGGGAGTTTGCTGAATTAGGATATCAGGAAATAAAAAGTTCTAATAGATTAGCAGAATCTCTTGAAAATCAAGGTTTTAAAATAGAAAAGGGAGTAGCAGGCATCCCTACTGCATTCATTGCAGAGTTTAATAATGGTGGTCCTGTTATTGGAATTCTTGGAGAATTTGATGCTCTTCCCGGTCTTGCTCAAACCAATTCTCCATTTAAAGAAGTTATAAATAACTCTACGGGTGCTGGTCATGCTTGCGGGCATCATTTGTTTGGTGCAGCTTCAGCATGGGCTGCAGTTGCAGTTAAAGAATGGTTGGTAAAAAATAATATAAAAGGAACGATTAGATTTTATGGAACTCCTGCAGAAGAAGGAGGTTCTGGGAAAGTTTATATGGTAAGAGAGGGTCTATTTAAAGATGTTGACGTTGTTCTCCACTGGCATCCTGATGACAACAATAGTGCAAATTCAAGAACATCAAATGCCAATAAGTCAGCTAGATTTACATTTAATGGTATTTCAGCTCACGCTGCAGGGTCACCTGAACAAGGTAGATCTGCTTTAGATGGTGTTGAGGCAATGAATCATATGGTAAATATGATGCGAGAGCATATTCCTCAAGAATCCAGAATTCACTATGTAATTACTAAAGGAGGTCTTGCACCGAATGTTGTACCTGATATTGCAGAAGTTTATTACTATGTAAGGCACCCTAAGATGACTGTTGTTGATGAATTGTTTTTGAGGGTTGCAAATGCTGCATCTGGTGCTGCAATGGGGACTGATACAAATATGTCATATGAAGTTATGCATGGAAATTTTTCACTTCTCCCTAATGATACTATTCAAAAAATTGTTCATAAAAATCTAGAATCATTTGGTGGTATTACATATGACGAAAATGAAAATAAGTATGCAAATGAAATTTATAAAACATTTATTAAACCTAATAATGAAATTGGTTCTCAAGAAAATATTAGACCATTTAAAACCTCGCATGGATATGGATCTACAGATGTCGGTGATGTTAGTTGGAATGTTCCTACAGCAGGTCTCAGGACTGCTACGTGGGTTCCTGGAACAGCTGCTCATTCATGGCAAGCTGTCGCATCAGGAGGTACATCAATTGGTCTTAAAGGAGCTGAACTAGCTGCTAAAGTTTTAGCAAAAAGTGCTGTAGAAATTTTTTCAGACCAAACAATTATTGAGCAAGCTAAAAAAGAACAAAGAATAAGAGTTGGAGAAAATTTTAATTACAAACCATTACTTGGTGATAGAAACCCACCTTTGGATTATAGAAAAGTTAATTAGATTGAGTTGATACACCAGCATTAGGCCTTCTTAAATCAGCAAAACCATAGTTTACTCCTTCAGATATATGTATGCTTTGAGTGCTACCTATTGTATTTTCATATTCTGTCTTGTGACCCATACTCTTTAGTCTTCTAACAATGTCTCTACTCACTGCTCTTTCATGTTCAAGACCTTCATAAGGCCAATCTTTATGAATTCTTGGAAGCATTGTTGCTTCACCAATATCTAAGTTAAAATCTATAACACCTGTAATTACTCTGAGAATTGCAGCCGGAATATCAGACCCGCCTGGTGAACCAGTGATTAAAAATAAATCATCATTTTTATCGAATATAATTGTTGGTGCCATGGTACTCATTGGTTTTTTACCAGGCTCAAATCTATTTCCAGGACTTGCACCCCTCCCTATATCATTCTTATCCCCGTATCTATAAGCAAAGTTATTCATTTGACTGTTCATTAATATTCCGGTTTCAGGAATTGTGACTCCAGAACCAAAAGATAGGCCAAGTGTATAAGTATTTGATACTGCATTTCCTTCATTATCAATTATCGAAAAATGAGTTGTATCCTTGCTTTCTTTTGGTTTTTTAAAAGCTTTTACATCTTCTACTGGACTTGCTTTATTAGAATCTATTGAACTTATAAGCTCTTTAATTCTCTCTGTTGATAGTAACTCTGAAATTGGAACATCAAAATAATCAGGATCCCCAACAAAATGAGATCTATTATTATGGCCTCTTCTTAGAGATTCTGCTAAAAAGTGATATGTTTTAGTTGAGTCACTTTTATATTTATTAATATTAATATTATTGAGAATACTTAAAGATGTTAATAAAGTAATACCGCCTCCTGAAGGAGGAGCCGCAGTAAAAACTTTATAACCTTTATAATTTATAGCGATTGGCATTCTAAAAAAAGATTCATAATTTTTTAAATCTTCATGAGTTATTAATCCATTGTTTTGATTCATTGCATTGACAATCTTGTCAGCAATTTTACCTTCGTAAAAACCTTTAATACCATTTTTTGAGATTTCCTTAAATGTATTAGCTAAATCAGGTCTTTTCATGATTGAAAATTCTTTTAATGGTTCGTTATCTTTAAAATATATAGAATAAGATTCCTTGTCACTTTTAAGTTGTGGTGTTACATCAATGACGTAACTTAAATCACTTGAAACAACTATACCTTCTTCAGCTTGAGCTATAACAGGCTTCATAATTTCTTGAAGATTTAATCTCCCAAAATTCTTGTGGGCCTCGAGTAATCCATAAACAGTTCCAGGAACTGCCGAGGCTAAATATGTGTAATCCACCCTCTCCCATCTTTTTGAATTTCTTTCAGGTATTTTTTTTGTTCCAAGCAATTTTTCAATTGATGCGTTTCTTGGTGATTTACTTCTATAATCAATATAGAAAATTTCATCCTTTTCTTTTATATAAATTAGCATAAAACCTCCGCCGCCTAAGTTACCAGCTCTTGGTAAGGTGGTTGCAAGAGAAAAACCAACTGCAACCGCAGCATCTACTGCATTTCCTCCCATTTCTAAGATTTCTATACCGATATCAGACGAAAGAGTGTTTTGACTTACAACCATTCCGCTCTTACTCGAAGTTGGATGAAATGGATGAGGGTAATCTATATAGTCTGTAGCTTTAATAAATGAGAAGAATAATATTAAAACTATAAATTTCATTAGAATATAAGTGGTGCAAAATAATAAGCAAAAATTGTCACAACCAATATCCCTATTATATTTAAGGCGAATCCAGCTCTCATCATTGTAGCTATGGTAAATTTATTTGATCCATAAACTATAGCGTTAGGTGGAGTTGCAACTGGCAACATAAATGCACAACTTGCAGCCAAACAAACTGGTACTGTTAAAGAAACTGGCAGAACCCCTATCGCAATAGCTAAAGCTCCGAAAACGGGAAGGAAAGTTGTTGTAGTTGTTACATTGCTTGTTATTTCTGTTAAAAATATTATTAAAGTAGCTACAGCTAGTATTAGAATTATTGGAGGAACTGTATTAAGAATTAATAAACTATTACCAATCCATATCCCTAAACCACTTGAACTAATTTGAGCAGCAAGTGATAAACCCCCTCCAAACAATATTAATAAACCCCATGGCAAGTCTTTTGATCTTTCCCATTGAAGAAGATCACCATTTTTAGAAGCTGATGGAGTCATAAAAATTAATATAGCAGCAATAATAGCTATACCTGCATCAGTTAGACCAGAAAGGAAATCTATTTTATTAAGCAAGGTTCTTGTCACCCAGGCAAAAACAGCTAGTCCAAAAATTACTGAAATTCTTTTTTCATCTTTTGTAAAAGAACCCATATTTGAAAGCATTGTTTTTAATTCATTTCTTGCTTCTATGGATGCAATAAAATTTATTGGAAAAATATATCTAGTCAAAATTAACCATGCTCCAAATAACATTATTGAAGCTAATGGAACTCCTAACATCATCCAATCAAACATAGAGATTTCAATACCATAGGTGTCTTGCATGAATGCACTAAAGACGATATTTGGAGCTGTTCCTATTAATGTTGACATGCCTCCAATAGTTGCAGCATATGCTATACCTAATAATAGAGCTGTATCAAAATTAGATTTATCTTTATCAGTAAGTCCAGGGATTGTTTCTGACATAACACCGCATACAGCCAAACCTATAGGTAATAACATTAATGTTGTTGAGGTATTCATAACCCACATACTGATTAATGCTGCTACCAACATAAATCCACCAACAAGTTTCTTACCACTTGATCCAACTAAAATTATCATCTTTAAAGCGATTCTTTTATGAAGACCAGAATTTTCAATACCAAGGGCCAACATAAATCCACCTAAAAAAAGATAAATATTTTTATTTGCATAGGGAACAGCTGCACTTTCAAATGATGTCACTCCTAATAAAGGAAAAAGTGCTAAAGGTAATAAAGCAGTTATTGCTACAGGTACTGTTTCTGTTGCCCACCAAATTGCCATTAAAACTGCAACAGCTGCGACGTCCCATCCAATTTCACTCAAACCAGAAGGTGCTGGAGAAAACATCATGATTAGAAATAAGCCTATTCCAATGCTAAAACCTTTCTTTTTATATGCTGACATAAATTTATTATAAGATAAAAAAAAGGGAGCTAGATGCTCCCTTTAAAATATTTAGCAATTAAAACCTTACTCTAAGTTCTAATTGATGAATCATTCCTAAATCTTGGTGAATATCTGAGAAATATCCTTGATATCCATCTGCAAGAGGAGCTCTTTCATCTTCAAAGTTTTTAATTGTGTACTTAACTCTGGCATCCTTACCATCTAAATCAAATTTAGCCCACACAGCAATATCCTGTGTAGTCATTTCTGGAACAATATAACCTCTTCCATTAACTGTACCGAATTTAGATTGAATAAAGTCACCTTTTGTTAAGGCTGACAATGAAGCACCCCAATTACCTGCATTGTAGTAAATTTTATAAGAGTGTTTTTCTTCAATATTACCGTCTTTACCCAACAGATCACCAAAACCTTGAAGTGGAATTGATTCTGGAATAGTTCCGTTATCAGCTAAAGCCTGCATTGCAGCAAACTGTGATGTAGCTTCTTGATCAAACTCATCAGTAAACGATCCATTATATTTAAACGTAAAGTCTCCAATTGAGTAAACAATAGCTACGTCCATACCTTCAATGGTTCTTGTAGCTAAGTTTAAATATTCATCAGTAACCTGATTAACCTGTCCTCTGGGACAAATACCTGCTGCTGCAAATGCTGCATCAAGTGTTGGCTCTGACCCGTCAGTTAGCTCAATATCATCATTGCCATCATAGTCATCTAAACCAGTAAGTGCTGGGTTTCCAACGAATGATGAACAATTACTGTTTCCAGCTAGTATTCTTAAAGCTAAGTCATATACAGTGTGATTTTCTCTACCGAATAATCCAATTGTGTCTTCTTTTTCAATTGACCATAAATCTGCAGTAACTGTTAAGCCATCTACGAATGATGGTTGTAAAACAATACCAACAGAAGAGTTAGTTGATTTTTCAGACTCTAAGCCATCATCTACAGATTTTGCTTTACTGTATCTTTGTACTGTTTGATCCCAATCATCAGCACCAATATATTTATAAACAAAGTCCTCACGAGTAGCAACCCTTGTTACTTCTTGTTGGTGGATTTGAATTAAATTTGGAGCTCTAAGTGAAGTTGAAACAGAACCTCTTAAACGAACACCATCTGTAACATCCCAACCTATTGCAAATTTACCCACTGTTGTTGATCCTACATTTTCCACGTCTTCATATCTAACTGCGGCTTGTGCTGCAATTGAATCAGTAATTGGAATTTGCATTTCCATAAATAATGAATCAACATTTCTTTGGCCAATAGTATCTGTTGATGGACTACTTCCAATTACAGATGATACGAATGGATGAGTAAGGCCACTAGCGCCAGTATATAACACACTACCATCTAGTAATGGATCTCTGTCATCTTTATATGATTCATGTCTAAATTCACCACCAATAAGCATAGCAACATCACCAGCTTTTGTTGAAAATACATCAGGTTTAGAAAATTTGAAATCTAAAATTCTTAACTTACTAGTATCGTTTCTATAAACATTTACTAGAGCTCTTTCAATACCAGCAGCATTAACATCAAAGAAGTTAATAGCAGCAGATGTTGGGTCATTTAAGCCTGCAACGAATTCATTAGCGTCTATACGATTGGCAGTAGAATCTTCCATAGTTGCCTTACTTACAACTATACCAGTATCCCAATCCCAACCTGAGTCTAGTTCACCTCTAAAACCAAGAACAAATCTGTAAGTATCTTTTTGGTTATCAACTTTTCTTTGAAGATTGCTTGGTCTCCATCCATCTACATACCATGTTCTATTTACATCATGTCCTGTGGCATCCTCTATTTGCTGAGCCCAATAGTTATCTCTAATATAAAATTTTTGAACTGAGAATATTCCGCCAGATTCTTTATTTTTCTGATACTCAGAAGTATATCTTCCAATTTCAGCATACATTTCATTGCCACTTTTCATTTCGTGGTTAACAAAGATAAATAAGTTTTGTCTTTCTAGCTCACCTCTTGCATCTCTAAGCAAGTTAACATTCTGATAATATCCAGAACCAGATGAATCAGGATGAAGACAAGTACCGTAACCAGTATTAATTGTATTTGAAGCGCCATCACAAGTTGAAACTGCATTACCAGTTAATGCATCGATTCCAATTAAAGGAAATATTTGAGTTTCACCTCTACTATCAGTGAAGAAGTCTGAACCTGATCTATCTAACTGCATATATCGGTATGAATAACAGTTTCTTAAATTGCTATTACCTCGAAAATCTTCGTTTTCAGAAGATACGTCCTGCCGATAGTCACATCTTGACCATCTAGGATCTTGAGTAGCAGGAAGTCTATCTCTTTGATAGTAATCATAAGAAATACTTATATTTGAAGCGCCGCCATTAAAGTCTTTGCCCCATTTGAAATTTAATCTGTTACCAGCATTTGGGTCAAAATTATCAAATTCAGATACACGAACTTTAAATTCCATTCCTACGTAGTCTGTATCAAGAACATTATTAACAACACCTGCAACAGCATCTGCTCCATAAATAGCGGAAGCACCATCTCGCAAAACTTCAACTCTATCTAAGTTTAGGACTGGTATAGCTTGAGAGTTTACAGTCATTGTTGGAATATAGTCTTCTCCAATAAGTTCTGTTTGATATCCAGCATTATTTACAAGTCTTCTACCATTAAGTAAAACAAGCGTATTACCTACACCCATATTTCTTAGGTTATAAGCACCAACGTCACCCCTTGCAGCATTAACACCACCAGAAGTCTCTTCAGATTCGTTAAAGAAGTTATTTCCTTGCTCAACCATATTTTCAAGCAGCTCGTCACCACTATCGATACCTAGAGCATCAACATCTTCAGCACTTATAATAGATACGGGCAATATACCTGTAATTTTTGCCCCTTTAATTTGAGAACCAACAACTACAACCTCTTCTACGTCTGTATCAGAGCTGTCTTGAGCTAACAATGCAAAAGGCATTAATAGCATGATTGTTAGTAAATACTTTAAATTATTCATAAAAATCCCCTTTAATGAAACAGTTAAATTACGCTTATTATAGGCATTAGACCAATTATATGTCTACTTTTGTAAATATTATTTATGTATTATATTTATAGATAATTAGATTAATTAGTAATGTTTATAAGTGATCTAATAAATGATTAACTCTCTCAATTGATTTCTCTTTGCCAAATATAGCTAAAGTTAGTCCTAACGAAGGTGATTTAGTCGAGCCTGTAAGAGCAATTCTTATTGGTTGGTTTACGGCTGGTACTGATAATTCATTTTGCGTTTGAAATTCCTTTAAAACAATATCAATAGAATTTTCGTTCCAATTATCAATATTTACAAAAACATCTTTTAGACTATTAAGTATTGATTTATCTTTGATGAACTTAGTTATTGCCTTTTCATCATAACTTTCTATTTCTCGATAATATGGAATTAAAGACTCTGCTATTCCTGAATAAGTGTTATCAGAAGTTCTCATAGACTGAATTAATAAATCTACATCATGATGATCATTGATATTGATATTTAATTTATCTAAAAAAGGTTCTAATTGATTTTTAAAATCTTCTAAAGATAGATTTGCAAGATGTTGAGAATTTAACCAATCTAGTTTGGAAATATCAAAAATTGCTCCAGCTTTTTGAACTTCTTTAATATCAAAATCTTTAATGAGATCACTTAAATAAAATATCTCCTTATCTCCTTTTGACCAACCTAGTCTAGCTAATGTATTTAAAATTGCAGAATCTAAATAGCCTTTTTCACGATATTCTTCCAGACTTGTTGCAGCATTTCTTTTTGATAACCTTTTTTTATCTGTTCCAAGTACTAAAGGCAAATGAGCATATTCAAGTTCTGGATATCCAAGTGCATTTTGAATGTGAATTTGTCTTGGAGTATTGCTGATGTGATCTTCACCTCTAATAACAGTGGTTACTTTTTGTTCATAATCATCTACAACATTACATAAATGATATGTTGGTGTCCCATCACTTCTTAGCAAGATGAGATCATCGAGCTCATTATTATTAAATTTTATTTCACCTCTAATAATGTCGTTAACTATGATATCTCCATCCTCAGGTGTTGCCAGCCTCAATACTGTTTTTTCTGAACGTTCCAAGCCAAGATTTCTGCTTCTTCCATCATACATAGGCTTAATCCCAGCAGCAGTTTGCTCATTTCGCATTTTATCTAATTCTTCTGGAGTACAATCACACCAGTATGCATTACCTGACTCAATAATTTTTTCTGCAGCTTTTGTGTATATCTCATTTCTTTCTGATTGATTTATAGGTTTTTGATCTGGCGATAGTCCAATTGATGATAAATTATCGAGAATATCTTTTTCATATTCTTTGGTTGAACGCTCTCTGTCAGTATCCTCAATTCTTATAAGAAATAATCCATCTTTCTGTTTTGCATAAACATAATTAAAAAGCGCTGTTCTTACTCCTCCAATATGCAATGTTCCTGTTGGGCTTGGAGCAAATCTTGTGATAACTTTTTTCATTTAAATTTTCTCCATATTGCACTAACAGAATATTTTTTTTCAATTTCAGCCACTCTACTTTCATGAGCCTGAATATCATCTTTGCAGGTATTAATTTTTGGTAAATTATCAATTTTTTCAATTATAAGATTGTCTGAATCTACGTTTTTATTAGACGATGCTGTCCCATTTGTAATAAATTCAAACCTGCTCTGGCCACCAGTAAGTTGCATATAAACGTCAGCCAAAATATTTGCATCAAGCAATGCCCCGTGGAAGGTTCTGTCATAACCTGAAACATCATATCTTGTTGCTAAAGCGTCTAAAGAGTTTCTTTGTCCTGGAAATTTGTCTCTAGCAATGATTAAAGAGTCTTCTACTTCACAAATTTCTTCAATTTTTGGATAGCTTGTAGAAGCTAATTGCAGCTCATTATTTAAAAAACCTAAATCAAAAGGAGCATTATGAATAACCAAAGTAGCTCCTTCTATAAAATTGATAAACTCCTCAGCAATTTCATCAAAAGAAGGTTTATCCTCCAAATCTTGATTAGTAATACCATGCACTTTTGAAGCTTCTTCATCGATTAATCTTGATGGGTTGAGGTAGCTATGGAAATGATCTTCTGACTTTTTTCGATCATTTAATAAAACTGCGCCTATTTCAATTACGCGATGTCCTTGCTTAACCTCTAGTCCAGTTGTTTCGGTATCTAGTACTATATATTTTTTTGCCATTTTTAAAGATTATCTATTCCTTTATTTGCAAGCGCATCTGCGATTTCATTCTTTTCGTGTCCTGAATGCCCCTTAACCCAATTCCATTTTATATTGTGTTTAGAAACAAGTTCATCTAATTCCATCCATAAGTCTTTATTTTTAACATCTTTTTTTGCTGAATTCTTCCAGTTATTTTTTTTCCAATTTTCAATCCATGAAGTTATTCCATCCATAACATATTTAGAATCGGTTGTAAGATTAACCTCACAAGGTTCTTTTAAAATTTTTAATCCTTCTATCGCAGCTTTAAGTTCCATCTGATTGTTAGTTGTTTCTTTTGCACCACCAAAGTATTCTTTTGATATGTTTTCATACTCTATTAATACTCCCCACCCTCCAAGACCCGGATTTCCTCTGCATGCACCATCGGTATAAATATTTACTGTTTTCATAAAATTAAATTAGAATTTGCATATGATAAGTGTAAAGCCAATAAAAGCATTTGATGATAATTATATTTGGTTAATATCAACTAATGAAGGGTCAATAGTCGTTGACCCAGGAGAATCAAAAAAAATAATCAAGGCTATTGATGAAAATACAATAGACTTAAAGGGAATTCTCATAACACATCATCACTATGATCATACAAATGGACTTAAAGATTTATTAGAAAAAAATGAATTTGATGTATATGGTCCTATAAATAACATCAATGGTATAAATAAAAAAGTAAGCGACTTAGATAAATTTTCAATTATTGGAATAGAATTTGAAGTTATAGAGATACCAGGTCATACCCTAGACCATATAGCCTTTTACTCATTTAATAATGGAAGTCCAGTTCTTTTTTGTGGGGATACGCTTTTTGCCGGTGGTTGTGGTCGAGTTTTTGAAGGCACATATGAACAGATGTTTGAGGCTTTAAAGAAAATATCTAAATTTCCAACAAATACTAAAGTTTATTGTGGTCATGAATATACCTTATCAAATATTAAATTTGCGCTTGAGGTAGACCCAAATAATGAAAAACTTCAAAGTGAATTTGAACATGTTCAAAGTTTAATTAAATCTAATACTCCTTCTCTTCCAACAACTATTGAAAAAGAATTAGATTTAAATCCTTTTTTAAGATGTAATAATTTAGAGATACAGAAAAATATTATCGAAAGATTTAATGTAGGTGATAACGAATTTGAAATTTTTACTGCAATAAGAAAATGGAAAGACAACTACTAATAACTATATTGATTTCATTTTTATTTTTTGGCTGCCAACAAGTAGAGGTTAAGCAAAATAATATTGATGAAAAAATTAATGGCACCTCAGATATTTTAATTAAGGAACCTAAATACGAAAACATTTGGGGATATATTAAAAAAAATAATTCATCAAAAAATGAAATTCTTTTAAATGATCAAGTCTTGTCTTATATGAATAATCATTTGAAAGATCTTGATAAATTTGAAGAATATTTAAATGATTCATACTACTTTATTTTTTTTGTAATAAATGAACTTGAAAAAAATAATCTTCCAATTGAATTAGCGATTATTCCTTATATTGAAAGTAATTATGATCCATTTTCAATATCACCATCTGGAGCTGTTGGAATGTGGCAATTTATGCCAAGAACAGGAAGATTGTATAACCTTAATAGATCATGGTGGAATGAAGATAGGCACGATCCATTTAAATCAACGGAAGCTGCAGTTGGCTACTTAAAATATTTATATGAAAGATTTGATGAGGATATATATATTACTATTGCCGCTTACAACGCAGGCCCCTCTCTTATTGATAGACGAATAAATCAAAACAGAAGAAAAGGAGATGATGTTGATTTTTGGTCACTAAATGTTCCTACTCAAACTGAGAACTATGTTCCCAAATATATAGCTTTAAGAGAATTAATTATAAATTCAGATGCCTATGGTATTAAAATGCCCGAAATTCCATACGAACCGGTTGTAAGAAAAGTTGTAATCCCAAGTCAAGTTGAAGTTTTAGCTTTAAGTGAATATTTAGAAGTAAAACCTGAACTTTTATATAAATTAAATGCGGGTTATACAAAGTGGGCATCAGCGCCAAAAGATGAGAGTGTTTTTTATATACCCCTTGAAAAGTATTATTTGTTTGAAAGTGATAATAATCCCTTTAAAGATGTTAATCAGATTAATTGGATATCACATAGTGTTAAAAAAGGAGATAATCTTTGGGACTTAGCGATGAAGTATGATACCGAAGTAAAAATAATTAAAGAAATTAATTATTTAAATAATGACCTTCTTTCAATTGATGACACATTATTAATTCCATTAGGTAAAACTAAATCTAATAGCTTTATTCCTTATGAGATGTATATCGTCTCTGAAGGAGATTCATTATGGAGTATTGCTAGGAAATATAATTTAGAGGTTCGTGATTTAGCAAGAATGAACTCATTAAATGAAAATGAATATTTACAACTTGGCCAACAAATTTCAATTGGAAATAAAAATATACATAGAAATATGGAATCAAAAAAAAGGACTATCCTTTATTCAGTTAAACAAGGGGATAATCTTTATAAAATATCAGAATTATTTGACGTAACAATTAAAAGTATTAAAGAAGTTAATAATTTTAATGAAACAACATTAATGCCAGGTCAGATTATAAAGGTAGCTATAAGAGCTTTTTAGTTATCAGATGTTTTTGGATCTAAGGCATCTCTTAAACCGTCACCAAAAAAGTTAAGTGCAAAAAGTGTAATAGTAAACGTTATTCCTGGATAAATAAGTAGCCAACTATATTCTTCCATAGACTCAACACCATCTTTTATTAATGTCCCCCAACTACTCATTGGCGGTTGAATGCCAAGTCCAAGAAAACTTAAAAAACCTTCAAGCAACATAACTTGAGGAATTGTAAGTGTGGCGTATACAGCAATAGGCCCAAGAATATTTGGTAGCAAATGTTTTCTGAACATAGATAAATTTGAAACTCCCATAGCTCTTGCAGCCATTACAAACTCTTGATTTTTCAATCCTATTACCTGGCCTCTAACAATTCTAGCCATGGTAAGCCACTCAACAGCTCCAATAGCTCCAAAAAGTAGCCATAAATTTCTACCGAAAATTACCATTAATAAAATTATAAAAATAATAAATGGGAGGCCATATAAGACATCAACTATTCTCATCATAATTGAATCAACCCTTCCTCCAATGTACCCAGCAACTATTCCCCAAGTGACACCAATTACTAATGCAACTCCAGTTGCAACAAAACCAACAAGCAGGGAGATACGAGCACCATACAAAATTCTACTTAAAAGATCTCTTCCTAAGATATCAGTTCCAAGCAAATGATCAGCTGAGGGTGGGCTAGCACCTAAATTTAAATCTTGAAAAGAGTATGAATATGGAGCTATCCATGGTGCCAAAGCAGCTAAAATAATTAACATTATTAAAATAAGTCCGCCTAACATTGCAGCCTTATTTCTAGATAGTCTGTAGATAGCATCAGACCAAAGAGAATTATTATTCATGAGGCATCTCTAGATCTTGGATTTAACCATAGGGCAGCCAAATCTGACATTAAATTGAAAAATACTATCATTGCTGAAAAGAATATTGTTGTTCCAAGAATCATTGTGTAATCTCTATTAAATGCAGCTTCTACATAAAACCTTCCAAGACCAGGAATCTGAAAAATAGTTTCAACAACAAAAGACCCAGCTAAAAGTCCAGCAATTGCAGGGCCTAAGAATGAAACAACAGGTATTAATCCACCTTGCATTGCATGTTTTATAACAACCATTCTTTCTGTTAGTCCTTTTGCTCTAGCAGTACGAATAAAATCTTGATTTAAAACTTCTAACATGCCTCCTCTGCTTAGCCTTGCAATGTAGGCAGCATAAGCGAATCCTAGTGTTATAGATGGTAATATTTTGTCGCCTGGTAGTTGACCCCAACCTGATACTGGTAAAAGTTCAAGATTAATACCAAAAATTAAAACTAATAATGGTCCCATTAAGAATGTTGGCACACATATACCAATCATAGCTATTGCCATTGGTATAAAATCTAAAACAGTATTTCTTTTTAACGCAGCTAGAACTCCAGAAAAAACTCCCATTAATAGAGCAATTAAAATCGCGTAAAAAGCTAATTCAAAGGTTACAGGAAGACCTGTTGCAATCATTTCAGTGACAGATCTGCCTGGAAATCTAAAAGAAGGTCCTAAATCACCCTGCATCAAACCCGACATGTAATCTAAATATTGTTCCCAATTAGATGCATCAAGATTATAGGTTTCATTTAAATTTTTTAAGACCTGAGGAGAAACAGCCCTATCAGCATCAAAAGGACCACCTGGTGCAATTTTTATAAGAAAAAAAGTAATACTTGCAACAGCAAATAGCACCGGAATTGCTAATAAAATTCTCTTAAAAAAAATTGATATCATCTATGATCAATCTCTTTCTAAATAAATAAATTTAGGGTGATGATGATCTAAAATATGAGGACTAAAACCTTTAACATCAGGTGATAGTTGGTAAGCTCTTACATATGTATATAAAGGAATAACTGGCATATTTTCTATAAGAATTTTTTCTGCTTGATAAAGTAATTCATATCTCTCAGCTTGATTATTTATTGTATTAGCTTTTTCAACCAAAGCATCATATTCCATATTTTCCCAACCGGTTTTATTATTACCTCTATTGGGTCTCATTAAATCAAGAAATGTATTTGGATCCTCATAATCTCCAATCCATCCTGCTCTTGATATTTGGAAATCACCAATCATTTCTCTATTAAGATAGACTTTCCAGTCTTGGTTAACTAATTCAACTTCAATACCCAAATTAATTTGCCACATTTGCTGAACTGCTAAAGCCAGTTTTCTATGATCTTCATTTGTATTAAATAAAATTTCTAATTTTGGGAAAGGATTTTGTTCTGAAAAACCAGCTTCTTCAAGTAATAATTTTGCAAGTATTGGATCAAATGGGATCTCTGTATTTGGCTGATAACCATTAGAGCCAGGAGGTGTAAATGAATAAGCAGGAATCTGTCCACACTTGGTAACTTTATCAACAAGTAATTGTCTATCAATTGAATATGCTAAAGCTTTTCTTACTTTCACATCTTTAAGCACTTCATTTTCGGTATTAATTCTATAAAAGTACGTCCCCATGTATGGGTCTATTCTTAAATTCGGATTTTCTTCTATATAAATTGGGCATTTTTGCGAAGGTAAAGTGCTTGTTAAGTGAAGTTGGCCTGCCCTAAACATTCTATCTTCTGTCATTACATTTGATACTGGATAATAATGTATCTCATTTAATCGAACGATTGACGCATCGTAATAATGCGGATTTTTTTCAACAACTATCTTATTATTTAATTCCCATGTTTTTAATTGAAATGGTCCATTGCAAACAAAGTTTCCTGGCCTTGTCCATTCTCCATTTCTATCATCAATGTCACCAAATTTAAGAACAGTATCTTTGTGAACTGGCCATGTGCTGTAATGACTTAGAAGGCCTAAAAAAAATGGAGTTGGATTTTTTAAATTTACTTTCAAAGTATGTTTGTCAACTGACTTTACTCCAACTTGATCAAAATCAGCTATAAGTCCATTGTGATATTCGTATGCGCCCACAAGGTAATAAAGCATATCAGGATATTGTGATCCTAAGCTTGCTGTTAATATTCTTTTCCATGACCAAACAAAATCATCTGCTGTCACGGGCTCGCCGTTTGACCATTTTGCATTTTTATTAATATTAAAAATATATTCTTTACCATCATCACTTATGGTCCATGATTCTGCAGTTCCAGCCATATAACCATTCATATCATTTGGATTTGGATTTGGTATTGTTAAACCCTCACATAGACTAATTAGAATATGATGTTCTGGGACTCCTGTAACAATATGTGGGTCAATGCCTTGGGGTTCAGAACCATTACCATGATGATAAATCTGATTTTCTAGTCCTGAATCAACAGGATTGATACTCTCAGAGCAACTAGTAACAAAGATAAAAATTAAAGGGATTAAATACAGTTTATTTTTCATAATTAAAAGGTCTCTAAAATATTAGGTTATTAAGATTTACCCTAGCTGTTTGAAATACATCTTCATTAATAATCTGTGACATTTTTGTTGATATAACATCTTCTCCGAATGAAGTGTATTCACTTAGGACCTCATCAATTTCTGTTACAGAAGGAGAATTAAATTTAACTATATCTACAATATATTTATCACGATTATTTGCGTCACTTAATAGACGAACGCCACTTTTTGAATTAAAAACTTTACTTAATACTTCACGCGGTAATAAAGAAGAATATCTTTTTACATCAACAAAAGATTCATTAATAACATAATTGTATGCTCCAATAAATTCAGATATTTCTTCGTTGTTAGATATGCCATTTAATTCTTCACTTAATAATGCAATTTTTTCTAAAGCTTTATATTCTGATAGAAGTGTTGAAACATCTTCAACAACATCTTCATATGGTAGTAATTGTGGCTCGTTAATACTATTGATAGATATAATTATAATTCTGTCAGTTAATTCAATGGCAAATGGTTGATTTATTTGAGCTTCAGATGAAAAGAGATAATCTTTGATTTGAGAATCTGTAAGCTCAAAGTCATAGTTTTCTTTTGTAAAAGAATTTGTGCTATTAATGTTTTTTGATAATGTCTCGGATATTTCAATTAATGTACTGTTTTGTAGAATCATATCTTCAGTCTCATTGAAATCATCTTGCATTAATGCAAATGATTCGGTTTCAACTAATTCATTAATCAAATTATCCTTAACTTGTTCTTCTGATAAAGGCTCCTCAATATTTTTTTCAGTAACTTTTATAATGTGGAAGGTGTCATCAAGTTCAACCACTTCGCTTATTCCATTTAAATCTAAATCTTGAATTGCATCATCAAATTGGGGAGGAAAAATATCTTTTTCAAAATATTCTAAATCACCCCCAATATCTTTAGTTACGATGTCTTCACTGTATTCATTTGCAATAATTGAGAAGTCATTTCCTTCTTTTAATAGATTTTCTATGTTTAATATAGACTCAAATGCCAGATCTCTTGAGTCGTAGTTCGTTTTATCAATCATGATATGAGAAATTCTTATTTGAGCACTATTATCAAATCTTGTTATATATTGATTGTAGGCACTTTCTAGATAAGCATCAGGAATTTGGACATCTTTGTTGTAATCAGACTGAAGGAGAGATATATATTCAAAGCTTCGTTCTTCTTCCGAAAAAAATAATATTTGATTATCGTTATAATAATCTTGTAATTCTTTAGGTGAATTAATTATTTCTGACATGAGTCCATCGAAACTAATCTTAATAAAATTTATATCTGAAGATTTTTCAAATAAACTAACCAGCTCTAATAGTTCAGCATCAGTTACAAAATTAATTGTATTAAAAGAGGTTCTAAAAAGTTCTGCAGCAGTAAAATTTGTCATCACATCTATATACCCTTCTTTGGTATATCCATTTGAATTAACTTGTGCTTCATATACGCCTTCATTAAAAATTCCATCTACTTGAAAGATTGGACTTTGAACAATCATTTTTTTTGTTTCAATTTTAGTTGATTCATTAACAAAGCCTAAAGATTTTGCTCCTGCTTCAAGAACTTTTTGAAGTATTAATTCTTGTTTAATAGACTCGGATTTAAAATCTTCATCTAACATATCAAAATTAAAATCTTCTCCATATAGGCTTTTAAATCTTTGAACCGCAGAGCCTGAAGCTATTTGTATATCATTTTCAGTAACATCTTCTCCGTTGATAGTTCCAAAAGAACCACTGAATGCTGTACCTAATGATCCAGTGCCTAAAAAAACAAATGGTATTGCGCAAATAAGCACTACTATTAGTAGCCTTGGTCCAGTAAGAAAGTTTCTAAGTGATTCCATCATAGTGGCGATATTATAGAATAAAAAAAGGGTGCATAAGCACCCTTTTTAAAAGAAAAAAATTTATGCTGGGTTTCCAGCTTTTACAGCATCTTTTAAAGCTTTACCAGCTTTAAACCCTGGGACATTAGAAGCAGAGATATGCATTGAAGCACCTGTTTGAGGATTCCTTCCCTCTCTAGCAGCTCTATGTCTGACTGAAAATGTTCCAAAACCTACTAAAGCAACTGAATCACCGTTGCTAAGTGCACCCGAAATTCCATCTAAAACCGCGTCTACAGCATTACCTGCTTGAGACTTTGACATATCAGCGCTACTTGCAACTGCATCAACTAAATCTGATTTATTCATATTTAAATACTCCTCTGTGATAATTTATTTAATAAATACCTATCTATGAAAAGCTTTTTATCGCTAAAAGTCAAGTAAATAAAGGGTTTTAGTGAGCTTGTTTATTTTCCGATTTTCTGGATGTTTTTGATTTTTGACCTTTAATTTTTTTTGACAAAGGAGTTGGTTCATCAACAAGCGCTTCAGAAATTACTTCATCAATCCATTCAACTGGAATAATATTTAAAGATTTTGTAATTTGTTTAGGAATTTCTTGAAGGTCTGGTTCATTTTCTTTTGGAATTATAACGTTCTTAATTCCTCCTCTTTTAGCTGCCAAAAGTTTTTCTTTTAAACCGCCAATTTTAAGAATTTGTCCTCTAAGCGTTATCTCACCAGTCATAGCAGTATCTGCTTTGACAGGTATGCCAGTAAAAACTGAAATTAATGAAATAGCCATTGCTCCTCCAGCACTAGGACCATCTTTGGGAGTAGCACCTTCAGGTACATGTATATGAACATCATATTCCTCGTAAAAATTAGTTTTTATTCCAAGTGATTCTGCTCTAGATCTAACAACAGTTAATGCAGCTTGAATTGATTCCTGCATAACGTCACCCAAAGAACCTGTTTTAATTATTCTGCCTTTACCATCAATATGTGATGCTTCAATTGTTAATAACTCACCGCCTACTTCTGTCCATGCTAGTCCAGTAACTTGACCTATAGCGTTATCTTTTTCAGCAACACCATATTTAAATTTCTTTACTCCAGAATATTTCTCTAAGTTTTTCGTTGATATTGAAGTTGGTTTTGTTTTTGATTTATCTTCAATCAATCTCTGTTTAACTACTTTTCTCAGGATTCTTGCTATTTGTCTTTCAAGCCCTCTAACTCCAGCTTCTCTTGTGTAATATCTAATTAGAGAGAGTATTACATTTTTATTAAGTTTAATTTCATTATCTTTAAGACCGTTTCTAATCATTTGTTTTGGTAATAAATATTTTTCAGCAATATTAATCTTCTCGTCTTCTATATACCCGGGGATTCTAATAATTTCCATTCTATCTAGAAGAGGCGTTGGAATATTTAAGCTATTCGCAGTACAAACAAACATTACTTCAGATAAATCATAATCTACCTCAAGGTAATGATCGCTAAAAGTATTATTTTGTTCTGGATCTAAAACCTCTAATAAAGCTGACGCTGGATCTCCTCTATGATCCATGCCTATCTTGTCAATTTCATCTAACAAAAACAGTGGATTCTTAACTCCAACCTTAGAAAGTTTCTGAATTATTTTTCCTGGCATCGAACCTATATAAGTTCTTCTATGGCCTCTAATTTCAGACTCATCTCTAACACCACCAAGTGACATTCTTACAAATTTTCTATTAGTGGCCCTTGCTATAGATTCACCTAATGACGTTTTTCCAACTCCTGGTGGGCCAACTAAGCATAAAACAGGAGCTTTCATGGATTTCACTCTTTTTTGGACAGCTAAGTATTCAACAATCCTTTCCTTAACTTCTTCAAGTCCATAGTGATCTTCTTCAAGGATCTCCATTGATGCTTTAATATCAGATTTTACTTTTGATTTTTTCTTCCATGGAACGTCAACCAAACAATCAAGATATGTTCTAACAACGGATGCCTCTGCCGAAGAAGGAGCCATATGTTTAAATTTTGCTAGTTCGCTTTTAGCTTTCTTTAAAGCTTCTTTACTCATCCCTACTTCATGGATCTTTTTTTCTAAGTTTTCTAACTCATCGCCTTCTTCACCAATTTCACCTAACTCTTTTTGAGCTGCCTTGATTTGTTCGTTTAGGTAATATTCTCTTTGAGATTTTTCCATTTGTTTTTTGACTCTATCTCTTACTTTCTTTTCTACATCTACAACATCTAGTTGAGATTCTAAAAATGTTAAAACTTTCTCTGCTCTATCTTTTAAATTAATGGTTTCCAAAATTTCTTGTTTTTTTGAGGTATCAATTGGTAAATGTCCAGTAATTGTATCCATTAATCTTGATAGTTCATCTAAAGAGTCAACAGTTGAAACAATTTCTGGTGGGATTCTCTTTGTAACAGTTATATAGTCCTCAAACTTTGCTTTAATTAATCTTGTAAGGTTTTTGGATTCGCTTTCTTTAAGAGGTATATCATCTTCTTCTTTAACTCTTGCAATTGTATATTGATCTTTTTCAATAATTTTTTCTATTGAACACCTTTTATAGCCCTCAACTAAAACTTTCATAGTACCGTCTGGAAGTTTAATTAATTGAAGCAGGTTGCTTATTGAAGCATATTGATATAAATCTTTAGCTTTTGGATTCTCTTTTCCAGCTTCTATTTGACAAACTAAAACAAGTTTTTTATTTGAAGACATTGCAACATTTAATGCTTCAACAGATTTTTTTCTACCTACAAACAAGGTAGTAACTATCCCAGGGAAAACTACTACGTCTTTTAAAGGTATTAAAGGTAAATCAGATTTAATATCACTCATTAATTAAATATAGGGATTATTGAGTAAATATCAATTGCCGGCTGATGTTTTTTTTGATTTAGTTTTTAAAAGTTTTATTGGTTCGGTTTTTGATATTACACTATTCTCATCAATTATAACTTTTTCTAAATCATCATCAGGAAGATTAAACATGGTATCCATAAGTATTTCTTCCATAATAGACCTTAAGCCACGTGCGCCAGTTTTTCTTTTAATTGCTTGTTTAGCAATTTCTTTAAGTGCCTCATCACGAAATGATAATTCTACGTTATCAATTTCAAATAAATGACTGTATTGATTAACTAGGGCGTTCTTGGGTTCTTTAAGAATTCTTACCAAAGCATTTTCATCCAGTTCATGAAGATTTGATATAACAGGCAGTCTCCCAACAAATTCTGGAATTAGTCCAAATTTAACAAGATCTTCAGGCTCTAAATCATCCAAACTTTTACTGATTTGACTAACATTAGATTTTGAATCAACATCAGCGCTGAAACCAATACCTTTTTTATTTGTTCTTTGATCTATAACCTTATCAAGTCCAGAAAAGGCTCCCCCACAAATAAAGAGAATATTTGATGTATCTATTTGAATAAATTCTTGTTGTGGGTGTTTTCTTCCACCTTGAGGCGGTATAGAAGCAACTGTTCCCTCAATTAACTTTAATAAAGCTTGTTGAACCCCCTCTCCAGAAACATCCCTAGTGATTGAAGGATTGTCAGATTTTCTAGCAATTTTATCTATCTCATCTATATAAACTATTCCCAGTTCAGCTTTTTCAGGATCATAATCTGCTTTTTGAAGAAGTTTTTGTATTATGTTTTCAACATCTTCACCAACATAGCCTGCTTCGGTAAGGGTAGTAGCATCAGCAATAGTAAAAGGTACATTTAAAATTTTAGCTAATGTTTGGGCAAGTAAAGTTTTACCGCTTCCTGTTGGTCCTAAAAGCAACACATTACTCTTTTGAAGTTCTACATCATCATCAATATTACTTTTATTGAGTCGTTTATAATGGTTATAAACTGCTACTGATAAAGTCTTTTTTGCTTTTTCTTGTCCAATAACATATTCATCTAGTTTGTTATAAATTTCTATAGGCGACAAAACAACATCAAATGGAAGCTCTTCATCGTTTTTAATTTCTTCTTCAATAATGTCATTACAAAGATCAACACATTCATTACATATATATACACTTGGGCCTGCAATGAGTTTTTTAACTTCATCTTGAGACTTACCACAAAATGAGCAGTTTAATTTATTAGATTCTGATTCTTTAGTCATATTTCTTAGCCTCTTTCTTCAAGAATGCTATCAACTATCCCATAGGACTTTGCTGCTGTAGCATCAAGAAAGTTATCTCTATCTGTATCCTTTTCAATCTTTTTAATAGTATGGCCAGTATGTTTTGATAATATCTCATTAACAATCTTTTTCATATGAAGTATTTCTTTAGCATGTATTTCAAAATCAGATGCCTGTCCTTGAAATCCACCCAAGGGTTGGTGAATCATTATTCTTGAATTAGGTAAAGCAAATCTTTTTTTCTTATCTCCACCAGCTAATAACAAAGCGCCCATGCTTGCTGCCTGACCGATACATAAAGTTGATATGGATGGTGTTACAAATTGCATGGTGTCGTATATCGCAAGACCAGCAGAGATACTGCCACCAGGAGAATTAATATAAATAGATATATCTTTTTCAGGATTCTCAGATTCTAAAAAGAGTAACTGAGCTACAACTAAATTAGAAATATAATCATCAATTGGTCCAGATAAGAAAATAACTCTTTCTTTTAAAAGACGAGAATATATATCAAAAGATCTCTCTCCTCTTGGAGTTTGCTCTATTACCATTGGGATTAGAGCTGAATGCATGTCTGTCATATTTAACCTATCTGTTTGCTAATTCTGAAAATTTTATCACTTTCTTCTTTGATTTAAGAACATTTTCTAATTTTTCAACCAATTGCTTCTCTAAAACAATCATTCTAAATTGCTCAAGTTGTTGCTGTTGTCCCAGTATCCACTGTTTATATTGTTCTGGATCTTTGTACCTTTTTGATTCTTCATCAATAAAATTATCAATTTGTTCCTTCTCAACTTTGATTTCAAAATGATTAATTAATTCTGCGAATAATAAATCTAGCTTAACTCTTTTTTCTGCTTTCTCCATAAAAGTATCAATAGGAAATAAATCATCGCCAGCATTTTCTTCAGTATGACCAATTCTCATCAAGGCATCTTTTCTCATTAAATCAGCTTGCTCTTTAACAGTTGAATTAGGAGTTTTAAAATTATTTGTTTTTAGGAGTGTCTCATACATTGATTCTTTTGATAATTCTTTCTCTTGAGTGATTACTTCATTTTTCATTCTTTCGGTAATCTCGCTTCTAAATTCTGATTTATCTTTAATTTCCATTTGAAGTTTATTAAATAACTCTTCGTCAATTTTTGCTTCAGTTATTTCTTGAACATTTTTAAGATCTATTTCGAACTCAGCTTTTACTCCTGCTAAATCATTTTTAAAATAATCTTTAGGGAAAGTGCATTTAAGAGAAAATTTTGATGGTTTTTT
>CACADH010000009.1:0-55059 GCA_902531245.1 uncultured SAR86 cluster bacterium | reverse complement strand
TTAAGATTAATTCATCCATATTAACCTTTAAGTTATTTAGTCATCATTTTGAAAACTATATTTCTGGACATGTTGTCCTTGTTGGTGATGCAGCTCATTCTATTCACCCATTAGCAGGACAGGGTATAAATTTAGGATTAGCAGATGCAGATGCTTTATGTGAAGAAATTATAAATTCATATGAAAAATCTATTCACATTGACCAAGCTTTAACGCTTAAAAGATATGAAATTAGGAGAAAAAATATGAATCTCCTTATGCTCAAATCTATGGATTTTTTTGTAAATCTTTTTGGTTCAAAAAATTTGTATATAAAGCTATTAAGAAATTTTGGATTGTCTGGAGTAAATAAAACACAGTTCTTAAAAAAGTTTTTTATTAATCATGCTGCTGGAAAGAATAAGATATAATTTATTAAGCACACATAAAAGTAACTCAAATTAAATGAGGTATAAAATGAAGAAAATTTCGATATTACTTTCTGTGCTTTTACTTGTTTCATGCTCTACTGAAAATGAAATACAAGAACTCACAATATACACATCTAGACAACCACAACTATTAGAACCAATCATAGAAGATTTCTATAAAGATACAGGCATCAAGGTAAACTTGCTATCGGGAAACGCTCAAGTGCTTATGGAACGAATTGACATTGAGGGAAGCGATTCAATGGCGGACATTTTTATGACTGTGGATGCAGGTGTATTATGGCAAGCAGCAGAAAGAGATATTTTCATCAAAATTGATTCAGAAATATTAGAAAGAAATATACCTTCGTATCTAAAAGATCTTGAAAATAAATGGTTTGGCCTTTCAAAAAGAGCAAGAACCATTGTATTTTCTAGTGATCAATTTATATCAAATGATTTTTCTACCTATGAAGATTTAGCTGATCCTAAGTGGAAGGGAAAACTTTGTTTAAGAACATCAAAGAAAGTCTACAACAGATCTCTTATAGCAAGCATGATTGATGAATATGGTTTCGATCAAGCAAAAGAAGTTGTGTCTGGTTGGATATCAAATTTAGCAACAGAAGTTTTTTCAAATGATACAAATGTTCTAAAAGCAGTATCAAGTGGACAGTGTGGCGTTACTATTGTTAATACATATTACTTAGCAAGATTGTTAGATGATCCCCAATACAATAATTTGAGTCTATTTTGGGCAAATCAGAATGATAGAGGAGTGCATGTAAATATATCTGGCGCTGGAATTGTTAAAACTTCAAAAAATAAGCAAAATGCTATTTTACTATTAGAGTATCTGTCGTCTGAAAAAGCTCAAAATCTTTATGCCCTCGCAAACAAAGAATTCCCAGTCCTAATGGGCGCGAAAGCGCACGAGTCTATTCAGGTATGGGGAGACTTTTATGAAGATAATATAAATGTCAGCAAATTAGGTTCTTTGCAGAAAAAAGCTGTTTTGTTAGCTCAAGAAGCTGGATATAAATGATCTAATTAAACTTTTTCGCCGCGTGCTCTTATTTCTGTAAGAACTTGGCTTATACCTTTTTTATCAATAATACGCATACCTTTAGCAGATATTTTTAGGTTCACAAATCTATTTTCAGATTCAACCCAGAATTTGTGTGAATGTAGATTAGGAAAGAACTTTCTTTTAGTTCTATTATTAGCGTGAGAAACGTTATTTCCTGTTACTTGGCATTTTTTACTCATAGAATCGCGATTTTATAGAACAGAAGCCGACATATCAATACTATAATGAATTTAATATGAAAGAAATATATGTACTTAGGCATGCTAAATCTTCATGGGATAATTCAAATCTAAGTGATTTTGACAGACCTCTTGCAGACAGAGGCATAAGTGATGCAAAGAAGATGTCTAATTTTTTAAAAGATATGAATATAAAGATAGATAAGGTTCTATGCTCAAATGCTATTAGAGCAAAAGAAACCTTTGACTTAACTGCTGATGGATTTAATTTTGAAATTGATAAAGCAACCTATTTAGATAAATTATATTTTGGTGATACGACAACCATTATTCAGGACTTGAAAGAGCTGGACGAAAGCTTAAATAATATTTTAATAGTTGGACATAATCCCACACTTCATTATTTAGTAGAAATATTAACTAACGAGTCAATTAACAGATTCACAACATGTAATTTAGCAACAATTTCTCATAATGGTGAATGGGTTTCATTAAACTCACAACAATGTAGTTTAAAATCATTAATTAGACCAAAGGAATTAAACAATTGAAAAAGGTAAAATTAAAAATATTAAATCCACTTATAGGTAATGAAATACCTATTCCGAAATACGAGACAAAAGGCTCTGCAGGTCTAGATCTAAGAGCTTGTATTAAAGAAAAATTAATATTGAAACCAGGAAAAACTGAGATGATTCCAATGGGATTTGCAATGCATCTTGAGGATGAGAGTTTGGCAGCTCTTGTTGTTCCAAGATCAGGCCTTGGTTCAAAACATGGAATAGTGTTAGGTAATTTAGTTGGGTTGATAGACTCTGATTATCAAGGTGAATTAATGGTTCCTGCATGGAATAGATCAGAACAGGAATTTGCAATTAATTCTGGTGATCGAATTGCTCAAATGATAATAGTCCCAATAGTTCAAGCAAATTTTGAAATAGTCGAAGATTTTAAGAAATCAGAAAGGGGTGCTAAAGGTTTTGGCAGCTCTGGTATAGATTAGGTTTATTTTTTCTTGCCGAATCTTTCTTCGAATTTTTGAACTCTACCACCGGTATCAATAATTTTTTGTTTTCCTGTATAAAAAGGATGTGAGGCGGAAGAAACCTCTACAGTATAGTATGGGTACTCTTTTCCTTCCCATTCCTTTGTTTTGTCTGTCTTTAGAGTTGAACGAAGTAAAAAATATTCATCCACACTGATATCATGGAATAGAACTTCGCGGTATTCAGGATGTATATCTTTTTTCATAATAAAATATATTTAGGATGAGAACTATATCAAAAATTAAATCCATTACAATTAAAAAATGAATATTTTTTACTATGACATTGCCGTTGGATTGCCGTTAAGACAATGTTTTACCTACAAATCAAAAGACGAAATTAAAAAAGGCACTAGGGTGATGGTTCCTTTTGGAAGAAAGTCTATTGTTGGAATAGTAGTAAAGAAAATATCTAAACCCAAATCGTTAAAAGGTTTAAAAGAAATAATCTCAATAGCTGATGACTATTCATGCTTTGATGGATCGATATTTAAAACAATTACATGGGCTTCAGATTACTATCATCATCCAATTGGAGAGGTATTCTTTTCTTTTATGCCAACTCTTTTAAGAAAACAAAACGATAAAATTATTTATGACTTAAGTGAAGATACTGAATATAAGTTAAACGCAGAAGATAAGAAATTAAAATTAACAAAAGAACAAAATATTAATTTATCTAAGCTTAATAAAGTTGAAAAATTTAGCCCTTCATTAATATATGGAGTTACAGGGTCTGGTAAAACAGAAATATATCTTCAACTAGCTGAAAAATTTATTCTTAAAAATAAATCAATTTTGATCTTAGTGCCAGAAATCAATCTTATACCTCAACTAGAAAAGAGATTTAAGGATCGTTTTAATGGTGATATTGGGGTATATCATTCAAGACAAACTCCAAATCAAAGGTTGAAGGTTTGGCTGCGATCTAAATTTGGCAGAATAAGAATTGTTATTGGAACAAGATCTTCGGTTTTAATGCCTTTAAAAAATTTAGGAGCAATCGTTATTGATGAGGAGCATGATCAGTCATACAAGCAAGCTGAAGGCTTCAAATTTTCAGGAAGAGATCTGGCTTTAAAAAGAGCACAAATTGAAAACATCCCAGTTTTCCTTGGATCTGCCACACCATCCCTGCAAACCCTTAAGCTTGTAAAAGAGAAAAAGTTTAAAAAGTTTGATTTATTGAGAAGAGTAGATGGTAAAAAGCCGCCAAAATTAATTCCTTTGGATATTAGCGACTCTCCTCTACTTGGAGGAATTGCTATTCAAACTATGAGCATCATTGAAGCAGCAATCAACAAAGGAGAGCAAGTATTGATTTTTCTCAATAGAAGAGGTTTTGCTCCATTGTATGAATGTGATAATTGTGGTTGGGTTGCAAAATGTTCATCATGCGAATCAAATTTAGTCTTTCATAAGTCAAAAAACAGACTAATTTGTCATAAATGTGAATCCGTTTATGGGGTAAATAAAACATGTCCAGATTGCCATTCAAATGAAATAAACACTCTTGGAACCGGTACTGAAAGAGTTGAAGAGGTGCTTAGAAGTACATTTAAAAAAGTACCTATTATTAGAATGGATTATGATTCAACAAGACTGAAGGGATCAATTGAAGCAATTTATGAAAAGGCTAATACAAGCAAAGAGGCAATATTGGTGGGAACACAAATGCTATCTAAAGGTCATGACTTTCCTAAAGTAACGCTATGCGTAATTCTTAATGCTGATGGAGGTTTATTAAGCCCAGAAATAAATGCAATTGAAAAAATTTCACAACAATTAATTCAGGTTTCTGGTAGAGCAGGTAGAAATAATAATCTTGCAAAAGTAATTATTCAGACTAGATATCCTAATGATGAAAATCTTAAACAAATTAAAACTGGAGACTATAGGCTGGTTTCTGAGCAATGCCTTAAAACGAACAAAGCTTTGGGCATGCCTCCTTACTCAACAGTTGCAATATTAAGAGCAACTTCACCTAATATAGCAAGCTGTTATAAATTTTTAGATAAGGCTAACAATCTCTTAAATGATAAGAAAAATATTTATGTTATTGGGCCACTCCCATCAATACCCCTAAAGGTGAAGGGGAATACAAGAAATCATCTGATTATTAAGTCTGACACAAGAACTTATTTAAATAGAGTGCTTAAGTATCTAACTAATGAAATTCAAACTTGGCCTGAAACAAAGAAAGTTAAATGGACTTATGACATCGATCCATATGACATGTCTTAGGTGTCTATATTTCTATTCTAATTATTTGACCAGGAAATATAGATTTATTTTCTAGATTATTAGTTTTGTTAATAGAATCTAACGTCACGCCAAATCTGATAGCAATCTCGGATAACACATCACCTTTTTGAATTTCGTAATTAAGATAGTTTTGGTAATTTTCTAGAAGGGTGCCTGAAACTGGCGCTTCTTTGAAATAATTGTGAATGCCAAGAAAAATCGACCTAGCAATCATTCTTCTTCCTGCCTTAGTTTTAAGTCTTTTTGCGTCTTCTGGATTGGTTATAAATCCAGACTCGACCAAGACAGATGGTATATCAACTGATTTCAGTACTCTAAAATCAGCATATTCAACATTTTGTTTATGAATCTTAGTGAATGGATCTCTTTTTAGCTGATCTAAGATCTTTGTACCTAATTCTTTGCTTTGATCGACCTTTTTCTTATAGGTATTTGGATAAAGATCTCTTGCAGCATCTTCATTGAAATCGTAAGACTTTATATTTTTTATTTGAGCTTGAATCCTCTTACGCTCTTTTTCTGAAAGATTTCTAGCAACACTGCTTGAAGATTCTTCTGACCATATGAAAACTGAAGCACCTTTAACAGATGCCAGTCTGAAACCGTCTGCATGGATTGAAATAAATGCATCGGCACCAAACTTTCTCGCATTTTGATATCTATCATTAAGACTTACAGTACTGTCATCATTTCTAATTAAAACTGCTTCATACCCCTCTGTATCTCTAAGAGTTCTCTGTAACTCTTTAGCTATCAACAAAGTAATATCTTTTTCCAAAACATTGTTACTACTTACAGCTCCAGGATCTTTTCCACCATGTCCAGCATCAATTGCTACTACAATATCTCTTGTATTATTTTTTAGCTTTTTATTTTTTTTGACATTAATCTTTAATAAAATTCCTTCATCCGTTTTCTCTTGAGTTGGTTTACTCCAATTAACATATTCATATAAATCAATAACTATTCTTGTTAAGTCCTCTTTTGACGAAGCCCTTATTAGCTTAATAGGGTAGTTATATTTTTCTTCAACATCTGACTTTAAATCACTTTGGTATACGTCTATTACAATTCTTGAGGGGTCTACGAGAGAATAAGATTTTATAAAAGAAACCTTGTCTAAAAGAAAGGATATTTCAGAAGATTGATCATCAGAATCTTTTATTTCATAAAACGAAATTTCATTTGAGTACACAAGTGAAGAAAGAAGCAATAAAAAAGATAAAATTTTATTCATAATGTTTAATCAAACTTGAAAATAATTCATCACTATCATTAATCAATACTTTTCTACCATCCTCGAAGTGCTCAAAAGATATTTTCAAGTCAAAATTTCTTTTTATAGCAAGCTTCTGTGGCCATTCAATAATTATAATTTTTTTTAAGTGAGTTTTTCTATCTAAATCGAAAATATGAATGTCCTCTGGTTCATCAGTTCTATATAAGTCAATATGTAAGAAAATCACATCACCAAGGTCATATTCTTCGCATAAGGTATAAGTTGGACTTTTTACCAAGCCGCTCCATCCTGAATTAGATATTATCGACCTTGTTAAAAATGTCTTTCCAGCACCAAGATCACCCTCAAGATGGATCTCAATTGTAGATTTATTAATTTCTTTCAGTTTCTCTGATATTAGTGCACCAAGCTTATTGGTTGACTCGTCATTTTCTAGATAAATTTTATTCATTTATTAAGTAAATCTCTTATGGTTGGTATCAATGATGATGCATTTAAGCCAATTTCACCTGTTTTATTTCTAAATTCTTCTCCTGCTCTAGCATGAACAGCAACAGAAATTTTGCAAGCATCAATAATATTAACTTTTTGGGCTATAAGGGCTGACAGAACTCCAGCAAGAACATCACCTGTGCCTCCTGAAGATAACTCTGGACCACCTTCAGTACATATAAATAATTCCTCGTCACCATGAGAACAAATAATCGTCTCTTTACCTTTAAGAATTACAGAAGCTGAAAATTTATTTGATATTGATTTCGCGGCATTAATTCTATCCTCTTGAACTTCATTATTTGAAATACCTAAAAGCTTTGCAGCTTCGCCTGGATGAGGAGTAAGAACTTTATCTTTGCTTGTCACTAAATTGTTCTCACCTATAAAATGAAGTGCACCTGCATCCAATATTACTACCCCAAAATTATTTGCTGAAATAACTTCATTAAAGATATTTTTAGACCATTCGTTATTTTTTAATCCTGGACCGCATAACAAAACATCAATGTTCTCAGGCATAGAAAAACTTTTATCAATGCCATATGCCATTACTTCTGGATTTCTTTTTAGGCTTGCCTCTACATTTATTGGATGTGTACTGAGATGAACTAGTCCAGCACCAGAAAATAAACTTGCTTCAGATGATAATATTGCGGCACCTCCCATTCCTTCCGAACCCCCAACAACCATCACTTTTCCAAAATCACCTTTATGAGAGTTACTAGATCTTTCTGGAATACTTTTCTCAAGTGAATCGAAGTCGAATTCTTTTATCATTTAGTTAATTTCTATTATCCCTAATCTGTCAGAATGGAATGACCCTAAAAAAACTTTATCCTCTATTGGAACAGCAACGGTGGGAAGACCAAAAACAGTTTTGGAAAATGAATATTCATTTTTTATTTCTAAATTATATTTATCTAATTGATAAATAGAAAATGGTAGGGAACAACTTTTTTTAAACTCACAATCTCCAAAATCATTAGGTTGAAAATCTAATGAAGTAATCCAAATGTCATTACCATCTATATAAGGATTATCTGGTGCTTCAATAAACTTTTTACCTAATTTTTTATTAAGGGAAAGATCAAATTTTGTTATCGAATCACCTTGGTTATAGTTTATATAAATAATATTCGAGTCTTCATCTAAAGCAATACCATTAGGACCGCTTCCATCAGAGCCATCAATTTTTTTGAATTTATTTTCTATCCACTCAACAAGAAACCCTGTATTAGTTTTTATTATTGAAACGAAAAGCCATTCGTTAAGAGTTATATCCCTATCGTACATATGAGAAGCATAGAAGCTTCCACTTTTTCTTAAACTAATGTCATTAAAATAAAACTCATAAGGCACATCTATACATCCTCTCCAAACCATATCCCATGAATTTTCCTTTTTTAGCATCTCAAACATTTCTATAGTTTCATCTGGATAGTGGTTAATGACTCCAAGTTGATAACGTCCGTCATTTCTTTTTATTAAGTCAATTCCATGAGGACCATATTTTTTATTAATTGTTCTTGTGCATTCAGGATTCCCCCAAATATTTTCTTCAATTGTTATATTTGGAATGACTTTAGTTTTTGTTTCTAAATTTAATAAAGCAAAATAGCCTGATTTTTGCTCCTCATATGGACCAATTCCTCCAAATTCAGACATAAAGAGAAATTTTTTATCAGGCATTATCACTATATCCTCAGGATTTTTAAAATCACAAATAAGCTTAACTTTATTATCTGAACTACAATTACTTATATCTTTTTGAGGTCCAACATAGTCAGAGGAAACGACAAAAAACGCTAATGTAAAAAACATTACTGAAATAATGCTCATAAATTTAAAATAATGCAGGAAGACAAAAGGGATTGCTTTTTTTATTTGATTAAAAAAGAACATCGCTGCAATACCTCTTATAATCAAAATTATCCCTAAAGAAAAAGTAACAATCCTCCATACTCTTTCAAACCAATATCCATCCGTTAAAGCTGCATAAACGCATATTAGACCTATTAATAATGTTATGCCTGCAATAACATTGATGTTATTGCTTGAAAGAATCTTATTTTTTAAAAATTCAGCAAATGGTTTAATCCAAACCAAAATACCTAAAAAAATAAAGAATAAGAAATAGAAATAGTTCATATTTAAAATAAACGATTTTTAATTATATCAACTATTTCTAAAGGTTTATCGAGTGGGACATGATGGGCTGCGCCAGGAATTTCTTCAAATTCCATGATATCTGAATACATATTTTTAATGTTGCCAAGGATATTGCCTAACATCAGTAAACTATTTGCACCATGAATAAATAGGGCAGGACATCCAAATGAAAATTGATAACCAAACAATCTTTCCAAGCTATTAAACATAGAATCATCAAATTTCCATCGCCATCCTTCATCAGTTTCTCTAACAGAGTGCTCTGCTATATATCTAACAAACCAATCATTAAGACATTCCTGTTCAGGTAAGAGCCTAAACCTTTTTAAAATAGTAGACTTATCTGAATAATATTTGATCATTCTTAGAGGACCGCCCTCGTGTTGAGAAGGATCCCAGTCAGGAGGCCTTATAAAGGTATCAATCATTATTAAGCTAGATACAAGTTCTTTTTTTTCAGAAGCAACATATGCTGCGACTTGACCACCTAGAGAATGCCCAACAATAAAAACATTATCAATGAACATAGCTGACTTTTCTTTTTCAATAATTGAAATGATACATTGACCAAAATCTTTGATACTGTATTTATCTCTAAAACCAGAATCACCCATGCCTGGAAGATCAACTGCGATCACGTTAGTATTTTCGGTAAAATGCGGAGCTATTGGATACCACCATTTTTTATGTGCACCAGTACCATGGATGAATATTAGTAGGCTTTTACTTTCTGAGTCACAATCCCATTTTGAATAAGAGAGATTACCCTTTGAATTTTTTATTTCGCATTCTTTTGGTTCTATTTTAATAGCATCAAAAAACCAATCAGGCGCATTTGATATGTCTTCAATTAGATTGTCAGTAATTCTCATAAGCAGTATTCTAAGCTATATCAATTAAATATATGAATAAAAATTTAATTCCTGCTGCAACTGTACTTCTTTTAAGAGATTCAAAAGATGGTATTGAGGTCTTAATGGTTAAAAGATCTAAAAAATCACCTTTTGGGAATTTATATGTTTTTCCGGGGGGTAAAATTGATGATGATGATTGTCATAAAGACTGGAAATTTCATTGTGATGGACATAATGACTCTAAAGCTTCTGAAACCCTTGGTTTAAGTAGCAATGGTCTTAGTTATTGGATTGCATGCATAAGAGAGAGTTTTGAAGAAGTTGGTATATTGCTGGCTAAAAGAAAATCTGGGGAAAAACTAAATTTAGAAGGCCATGACAAAAAAAATTTTGACGTGTATAGAAAAGATCTTATTAATCAAAAAATATCTTTTTTAGAAATATGTGAGAAGGAAGACTTAATGTTATCAACTGAGAATATTGCTCCATTGTCACATTGGATTACTCCAGATTTTGAAATCAAAAGGTTTGATACTAGATTTTTTATTGCATATTTACCTGATAACCAAATTGTTCAGCATGATGGCATGGAGCTTACTCAGAGTCTATGGATCAATCCCAATGATGCCTTAAAAAAAGCAATGGAAGGTGATATGCAAATGATATTACCTACTACTGAGAATCTTAAATTATGCTCAAGTTTTAATTGCGCAAAAGATATGCTTGAGAACCAAAAAAATATGACAAAAAATGATATAAAACCTATATTGCCAAAGTTTTTTAAAGAAAATGGAAATTGGAATGTATCATTTCCTGGAGACGAAGGTTATGAGGATCATTAGTGAATAAAGTAATAAAAAAAATAACTGCTAATAATGGCGGAGTTTTTACCGGTGATGGAACCAATACTTATTTGATTGGGCATGAGGACATCACTTTAGTTGATCCCGGCCCAAATAGTCCTGAACATATCGATAGAATTCTTCTTGAGGGTGGGGATAAAATCAAGAGAATTCTCGTCACTCATACACATACTGACCATTCCCCAGCCGCATTACCGATTTCAAAAAAATTAAACATTCCTATGTTTGGAAGATTGGTTGATAGAGAATCTCAATGGGAAGATGAAACCTTCATACCAGATAATGTCTTAAGCCATGGAGATATAATTTCAACAGATGAATATTCATTAGAGACAATTCATACTCCAGGACATGCATCAAACCATCTTTGTTTTTATTTAAAAGAAAATAAATGCTTATTAACCGGTGATCATATAATGGACGGATCTACTGTAGTAATTGCTCCTCCAGACGGAAACATGACTGAGTATATCGACTCGTTAAGGCTTCTAGAAAATTATGAGATTGATTATTTTGCTCCAGGACATGGAAATTTTATGCAAGAGCCTGACAAAACCATTCAATCAATAATAAGACATAGACTCTCAAGAGAATCAAAAGTGCTTAGGTGTGTTGAGAAACAAAAAAACTCAAATTTAGATGAATTGTTGTTGTTAGTTTATGATGATGTGCCTGAGGTCCTTCATCCAATTGCAAAAATGAGCTTATTAGCACATCTTATAAAGCTTGAAGATGAAGGGAAAATAAACAACTCTAAAAATAACTATTCTTTATCTTGATAATCTAGATCAATCTCAAGTTCAAACTCTTTTTTTTCCTTTCTTTCATTATTGATATCATTGGTATCTTTTCTAGCCATTTCTTTATCAATGCAATCATTAGTATCATAAACTTCTGTATGAGGAACCTTGTGGTCTTTGTTTATTGGAACAGGAGGAAGAGGAGTGGGAATCTGCATACATGTAATCAATCCTCTAGAATTAACCTTGCTCAGGATTGCAGGGTCAGCATTTGGTAGCATTGATTTATCATAATTTTGATTAGTATTGCATCCAAATAAAAGTAAAAGGGGAATTAGTTTCTTCACAATTTTTTACTGTTTTCAAGCAAAGACTCGACTACTGCGGGTTCAGCAAGAGTGGTTGTATCTCCAAGATTATCAAAGTCACCCTCAGCAATCTTTCTTAAAATTCTTCTCATAATTTTTCCTGATCTTGTTTTAGGAAGGCCTGGAGCATTTTGAATAAGATCAGGTTTTGCAATTGGACCAATTTCTTTAGATACAAATTTAACAAGCTCTTCTGATAGAGATTCATCAAACTCTTTTCCTTTCATTAATGTAACAAATGCATATATTCCTTGGCCTTTAATAGGATGTTGGAAGCCAACAACAGCTGCCTCAGCAACAGCATCATGAAGTACTAAAGCACTTTCTATCTCAGCTGTACCTAATCTGTGGCCAGAAACATTTAATACATCATCGACCCTTCCTGTTATCCAATAGTACCCATCTTCATCTCTTCTAGCGCCATCACCAGTGAAATAAATATTTTCATAGGTTTTAAAATATGTTGAAATCATTCTTTTATGATCTCCATAAACACTTCTAATTTGGCTTGGCCAAGAAGATTCAATGACTAAATTACCAGAAGTTGCGCCATCTAAGGTATTTCCTTCATCATCGTATATAGCAGGTTTTACACCTAAAAATGGTAATGTAGCTGAACCAGGCTTAACTTCAGTTACTCCTGCAATTGGAGAAATTAGCACAGAGCCAGTTTCTGTTTGCCACCATGTGTCAATAACGTCACAAGCACCATTACCTACTACTTTGTAATACCAATCCCAAGCTTCAGGATTAATTGGTTCACCGACAGTCCCCAGAACTCTTAAGCTTTTTCTTGAAGTTTTAAGCACGGGCTCATCACCTTGAGACATTAAAGCTCTTATAGCAGTCGGTGCTGTATAAAAAACATTCACGTCATATTTGTCACATATTTCCCAACATCTTGATGAATCAGGATAAGTAGGAATACCCTCAAACATTATAGAAGTTGTTCCATTTGATAAAGGTCCATACAAAATATATGTATGACCAGTAATCCAACCAACATCAGCTGTACACCAATATATATCTGATTCATTTATGCCAAACAAATATTTAAAGCTCATGTGAGCACCAAGCAGATATCCTGCAGTTGTATGCAGGACTCCTTTTGGTTTTCCAGTAGAACCTGATGTATAAAGAATAAACAAAGGATCTTCTGCATCCATTGGTTCTGGATCACACGATGAAGATACATTTTTAATAAGATCTTCATAGTATAGATCTCTATCTTCATTCCAAGGCACATCACCCCCAGATCTTTTAATAACAATAGTATGTTTTACATTTGGACATTTTCTCAATGCTTCATCAACATTTAATTTTAGTGGTACTTTTTTCCCGCCACGTATACCTTCATCAGCAGTGATAACTACTTCACAGTCAGCATCAAGGATTCTATCCTTTAATGATTCAGGTGAAAAACCACCAAAAACTACGGAATGGATAGCTCCAATTCTTGTACATGCCAGCATTGCAAATGCAGCTTCAGGAATCATTGGCATATAGATACAAACTCTTGATCCCTTGGAAACCTGTAAACCTTTTAAGACATTCGCAAATTTGCAGACTTCCTCATGTAATTCTTTAAATGTATATTTTTTAGAATCACCTGGTTCATCGCCTTCCCATATTAATGCTGTCTTTTCTGATGAATCTTTTAGATGACGATCTATGCAGTTTTCACTAACATTAATTTTTCCATCATAAAACCATTTGCTTTCAGCAAATTCATTATTGTGGACTTCATTAAAATCTTTAATCCAAGAAAGATTTTCTTTAGCTATTTTTTTAAAAAAACCTTGAGGATTATTTATTGATTCATCATATAGCTGCTTATATTCATCAAAGTCCTTTATGTGAGGATTAAATGATTGAGCTTTTATTAGTTCTTTAGCCATGACTATTATTTAAATAATAGAAGGTTGCGGATTTACAAAATTCTTGCCTTTAGGGTTTGACATTATCATTGTTACTAGAGCTTCGTAGTCAGCTTCATTAGATTCAAGATTAATATCCGCAGCGTTAATAATTAACAAAGGAGCAGATTTATAGTCAAGAAAAAATCTAGAATAGGCATCATTTAGTCTTTCCAGATAATCCAATGTAAGATACTGCTCGTTTATATTTCCTCTTTTTGTAATTCTCTCCTTTAATATTTCAATCGGAGCCTGTAAATAAATAACTAAATCAGGTGTTGGGGCATCTAGAGTAATGTGTTCATAAACTTTGTCATAAAGGCTCATTTCTTCATTTGATAATGTAACTTCTGCAAATAATCTGTCCTTTTCTATTAAGAAGTCAGCTACACGAACATTCTCAAATAAACTTCTTTGTTTTAGGTCCTGAATTTGCTGCATTCTTTGGAAAAGGAAAAAAAGCTGAGTAGCTAAAGCAGACTGACTAGGGTTTCTATAAAAGTTTTTAAGGAATGGATTTTCTGCAGGTTGTTCTAAAAATGCATCATAATTGAAAGTCTCAGCGATTTTATTTGCCAGAGTTGTTTTGCCTACTCCAATTGGTCCTTCTATTGCAATATATTTTGGCAGAGGTAATTCGTTTAAAGCTGGCTTCATTTCAATAATAGTTTCTAATTTAATAGATTATCGTAACTCTTGAGAGAAACCAAATGTTTTAAACGATTCTTGTGTATCATTTTCATTAATAATTTTTATAAGAGATTTTTTTAGATTATCATCATTTCTTTGAAACTTGGTCCACCATTTACCTAAATTGTTAACTTCATTGGCAGCTTTTTCTCTAATAAGCATAAAATCATAAGCTGCTCTAAACCTTGGATGTTTTAAAGTTTTATAAGGCTGTCTACCAATTCTACTATGTAACTTTAATTGCAAAACCCATATATCTTTTATATACGAATGAAATTTCCTTGGAATTGCTGTAATTTTTTGTTGTTTTCTAAGAACCTGGTCCATAGATCTAAAGAATTTCCTAAGATTTATTTCACCTTTAGCAATTGATTTTTCTAACAGCTCAGGCCAAAGAAGTGCCGCAATAAGAAAACCAGGAGTTACAGATTGATTGTTTTTTAATCTTTTATCAGTGTTTCTTAATGCTTCAATGACTAACCTGCTTGTAAATTCATTCTTCTCAGGGTTAGTTGTTACAAGATATTTATTCAGACCAAAAGAAGTCATTTTTCTATAGTTCTTTTCAGCCATTCCATTGAGAAAGATTTTACAAAATTCATCAAAAATTCTTGCATTTGAAATACCAGAGAGTAAATGCCCCTTTTCATAAATCGCATCTTTTATTTTAGGATCAATCTTAAAATTAAGCTTGTTACTAAACCTTAAAGCCCTTAAACACCTCACAGGATCTTCAGCAAATCTCTTTTTTGGATCTCCAATTGAGACAACTTTTTTTTCATGAATATGTTTCATACCATCTTCATGACCAACAATTTTTTTAGAAAGAGGGCAGTAGTAAAGTGAATTTATTGTGAAGTCTCTTCTATAACTATCTTGTTCAAGACCACCCCAAATGTTATCTCTAATAATTTTACCTGATTGATCTTGCACTAGATTACCATCATTATTTATATCATCGCCAGATCTAAATGTGGCAACTTCAATAAGCTCTGATCTGTTAAAAACATGAACAAGCTTAAACCTTTTTCCTATTATTCTAGAGGCTTTAAAAATTTTTCTTATTTGCTCAGGAGTTGCATTAGTTGCAATATCAAAATCTTTTGGCTCAAGACCACATAAAAGATCTCTAACACATCCTCCAACTAGGTATCCCTGATAGTTATTCTTTTTTAGATCCTCAATGATTGAGATCGCAAATTTGCTTATTTTTTTATTATTTATCAAAGTATATTTTTGATAAAAATTTTATAATCATCCGCCAAGTTGTCTTTCTTTAATTTCATCTAGGGTTTTGCAATCTATGCAATGAGTTGCAGTTGGCCTTGCTTCAAGTCTTTTTATTCCAATTTCATCTCCACAAGATTCACACCAACCGTATTCATCTTGTTTAATTTGCTCTATTGAAATAGCAATTTTGTTAATAAGCTTTCTTTCTCTGTCTCTGGTTCTAAGTTCAAATGCAAATTCTTCTTCTTGAGAAGCTCTATCAATTGGATCTGCATATGTTTCACCTTTAGTTTTTAAATGATCAAAAGTTTTTTGCATTTCTTCTTTAAGATGTTCTTTCCACAGCAAAAGAACAGCAATAAAATGTCTTTTCATTGCTGCACTCATATATTTCTCATTTTTCTTTGGTTTATATGGCGCAATCTTAGATTTATTATTTTCAATACTAACAACAGGCTTGGCTTTAAGAATTTTCTTAGGTTTTACAACTTTTTTTGTAACTGCTTTTTTTGTGGAAGTTTTTTTAGATACCGGTTTTTTTACTGGTTTCTTTCTTGTTTTTATTGCTTTTTTTACAGCCATTAGTTTTTTTTAAAAAATTTTAAGGTGGTGAAAATATCAGATAGTAGAGAAATTTGCTAGCTTTTTCTCAATTTATTTGAAACTTCTTTATATCCATCAGGGGTTAATCGAGGTCCAAAGGTTTCAACAACCTTTGATGAAGCATAATTACTAAAGTCTGCGCATTCAGATAAATTAAAACCATTTAGAAATGCGTGCATAAATGAACCAGCATACATATCTCCAGCACCATTTGTATCTACTGGCGTTATAGATACTGCAGGTGAGAATATTTCTTTACCATCTTTGATAACAATACTTCCTTCTGAACCTTTCGTTATTGCAATCATATAAGTTTGACTTTTATAGAAATTAATAGCTTCTTCTAATGTCTCGGTACCTGCAAAAGCTAAAGCTTCGTCATCATTACAAAATACCATATCAATTCCATAGGATTCAATTTCCTTGAATTTATCTTTGAACCCATGAACTATCCCAGCATCAGACAAAGACAATGCTTTTAAAGTATTCTCATTTTTAATATGACTTAGCACTGAAGTAACTGCGCTAAAATTTTCATCACTTGTAACCATATAACCTTCTATATAGAAGATCTTAGAATTATCTACAGCATTGTAATCGATATCTTGTGAGCCAAGGAAAGCACTTATTCCTAACATACTGCTCATAGTTCTTTTTGCATCTGGTGTAACGAATATTAAACACTTGCCAGTTGGTAAGTCAGAATTCTCTTTGCTATAACCAATATGCTTTACTCCAGCAGTTTGAAGACTATCAAGGTATTTTTTGCCATCTTCATCATTAGCAACTCTACAAACGTGGTGACACTTTGATCCATAGTTAGAGGCTGCTACTAGGGAATTAGTGGCCGATCCTCCACAATCTGATACGGAGTCTACACCCATATCTTTAAGTTTTTTTATTATTGGTGCATGCTCTTCAGCGCTAGCCAGAGTCATTGAGTCTGGTTCGAGACCCATAGCATCCAAGAAATCATGATCAACCATGTATTGAGTATCCACTAATGCATTTCCAAGAGCGCTAATATCGTATTTCATTTTATATACCTTTATTTATAATGTTTTTTGTAGTCATTATTGTATTATTAATTTCAGTTTTAGTATGTTTTGTTGAAATGAAACCTGCTTCAAATTTTGATGGCGCAAAGTATATTCCATTCTCGATACACTGATTTAAAAAGTTCTTAAAGTGCTTATCATTGGTTTTAACAACATCTTTAAAGTTTTTAGGTAATTTTTCTGAAAAAAAGAAACCAAACATGCCTCCCAATTGATTTACTGAAAAAGGTATATCATTAGCATCAAAGACATTTTTCATTCCTTGTAAAAGATCAGTAGCTTTATCTTCGAGTTTTTTATAGGGGTTAGTTTTAATTAATAATTTAATAAGCATTGATCCTGCTGCCATGGCTAATGGGTTTCCAGAAAGGGTGCCTGCTTGATAGACGGGTCCGTTAGGAGCTAGGAAATCCATTATTTTCTTCTTTCCACCGAAAGCACCGACTGGAAGACCGCCACCAATCACCTTTCCTAAAGTCGTTAAGTCAGGCTTGATTTTGTAGATCTCTTGAGCGCCGCCAAGTGAAACTCTAAAACCAGACATAACTTCATCAAAGATTAATAATGATTTATTTTCAGATGTTTTTTTTCTAAGCAACTCTAAAAAAGATTTATCACTTGGAATAAAACCCATATTTCCTGCTACTGGCTCAATGATTACAGCTGCGAGATCATTTTTGACTATATTGAAAATTTTTAAGAAATCTTCTTTGTTATTAAACTCACAACTCAAAGTTTTTTTTGCTAACTCATTTGGTATACCTGGTGAATCTGGAAGTCCAAATGTACTTACACCTGAGCCAGCTTTTATAAGTAGTGAGTCTACATGACCATGATAACAACCATCAAATTTAATAATTTTATCTCTTTTTGTATATCCTCTTGCTAGTCTTATTGCACTCATGGTTGCCTCAGTCCCAGAGTTGACCATTCTTATTTTCTCTATAGATGGAACACATTGTTTTATTAGTTTTGCTGTTTCAGATTCAATACTAGTTGGAGCGCCATAACTTGTTCCTAGCTTAAGTTGTCTTGAAATTGCATTTATGATTTTTGGGTTAGAGTGCCCCATTATCATAGGACCCCATGAACCTATGTAATCAATATATTTATTGTTATCAGCATCAAACAAGTAAGCTCCTTTAGCTTTTTTTAAAAAAATCGGATTTCCATCAATATTTTTAAATGCTCTTACTGGTGAATTCACACCTCCAGGCATGTGCAACTTAGCTTCTTTAAATAGCTCTATAGATTTTTTTATTTTTGTCATAAATTTAAATTTTCTGCAAAAGCTTCCACTTTATTCCAATCTGTGAATTCATAGGACTGTGACGTGTCTGTTGGACCTTTTGTAACCCACATAATAAATTTTATTGAATATTTATCAATAAATTTATATTTAGGGTAGTCTATTTTTCCTGCGAAGACTTCAATATTTTTTGGTTTCCAATTAATTTTCTCTAGGAACTTAATTACATATGGATTTGTATCTGGACTATTTTTTTCAGGCTTTCTTGCAACTACATTTACAGAAAAGAAAGCATTTTTCTTAGAATCCAATACTAGGAAGTTTTCATTAATAAAGTTATACACCTCATTTCTATATTTACCATATCTAATGCTCGCGCCAATTATTATGGTTTTATAATCATTAAGATTTCTTACATTTGATATTGACATAACATCTACATTTGTATTTTTTGCACACGATGCCATTCGTTTACATATAGCTTCCGTTTGCCCATCTACAGTAGAGTATATTAGTAATGATTTTTCCATTTATTAATTAATTTAAATTTAATGTATTGAAAAAAAAGGAATAAAACATAATTATATTTTATACTGATATTTAAATTTTAATTAGTTGTTATGCAAAAAACTGAAAACAAATCTATTTTAGTAACTAAAAGTGCTTTAGCTAGGATTGGTGATGTCATGAACGCTAATGAAAGTGAAGGAACTAGATTTAGAGTTTATGTTACCGGAGGTGGTTGTTCTGGGTTTCAATACGGCTTTAAATTTGATTCTGAAATAGCATTTGATGATGATGTTATCGAATTTGAAAATTTTTCAGTGTTGCTAGATTCTATGTCTTACCCATATTTATATGGATCAACCTTAGATTTTGTTGAAGACTTATCAGGCTCTAAATTTGTTATTAACAATCCTAATGCAAAAACTACATGTGGATGTGGAGAGTCCTTTACAATTTAGTTTTAAAAATTTCTCCTTTCTTTAAATATGCCAAGTAAGCGAATCCTGCAGCCTCAACAAATTTTGATGAGATTTCATCATCTGTTGTTCTTACAAAGCCACTAATTTTATTTTTTATTAAGATCATTAAAAATTTATTTTTTGTTCCACCTCCATGAAATATAACTTCCTCAGGCTTTCCACAATATTCATAGAAGTCCTTTATTTTTTCAGCACTGAGTTCCGCCAAGGTTCTTAGCAATGAATTTGGTTCAATATTTGTAAATAATTCTTCTAATCTGTAATAGTCTTGCTTATCATCTGCTCTTGGATATGTCATGCCATCACATTTATCAATTAGTTGTTTTAATAATAGATTATCAATTTCACCTTTAGCTGCTTCAGAACCACCATCATCAAAAGGCTTATCAAAACTTTTACTGGAAACATAATCTAATAGGCAATTACCTGGGCCAACATCTGATGCTATAGCAACTTCTCCTTTTTTTAGGTATGTTCCATTAGCAATACCACCAATATTAAATATAAGTCTATCTTTTTCTACTGCATACAAATATTTGTGAAAAGCCGGAATCAAAGGAGCACCTATTCCTCCATTTTTAATGTCAAAGTTCCTAAAATCTGAATAAACATCAATTTTTGAAAGTTCTGAAATATATGCAGGACTCCCTATTTGATAACTTTTTTCATTAGTATGAAAAACTGTTTGGCCTGAAAATCCTACTGATGATACTTGAGAAAAATTAATATCACCTTCTTTCAGAAGAAGATTTATTAGTTCAACAGTTTTTTGATTAAGTATATTTTCAAGCTCAAATAGTTTTTTTGATTCATTTGTATTTTTAGATCCCGCTCTTATACATTCCTCATAATCCCTTTTATATGAGCCATCAAGAGTTATTGAAGCTGAACAAATTAATTCAAATTTATCCTCAAAAGAAACCACGCAACCATCAAGTGCATCTGCACTTGTTCCAGTCATAATTCCAATAAAATACTTACTCATCTTTTATAGAATTATACTCATTTAACTTTTTGAGGCTTGAATTTAAGAGATTTCTAAATTCTTCTATTTGACCTTTATTAACAGGCTGTGCAGATGGCAGCTTAACTTTTACTGGATCGGTTCTAACTTGACCTTGCCAAAATTCAAAATGAAGATGTGGTCCGGTTGCTTGTCCTGAATCCCCTACATAGGCAATAATTTCACCTTGTTTAACTTTACTACCTACTTTAAGTTTTGAGTTAAATCTTTCCAAATGTGCATACAAAGTTTTTATATTTCCTCCATGTTTTATTTCTATCGTTCTACCATAACCACTTTGTCTTCCAATAAAAGAAATTACGCCATCGCCAGATGCTTTTACAGGTGTGTTTCTCTTAGCTGCATAATCAACTCCGTTATGAGCTTTAATTTTATGAAGGATAGGATGCATTCTATTTGGATTAAAATGTGAGCTTATATAAGCAAAGTCTAATGGGGCCCTGAGAAAAGCTTTCTTAACATTATCACCATTCTCATTAAAGTATTGCTTACCTTGAACGTCGTCATAGAATCTTTGCGCAATGTATTTTTCATCTTTATTTATAAATTCAGCAAAAATAATATCTCCACTCGAAATTCTTTCGCCTTCAGAATAATCCGTTTCAAAAATCACAAAAAACTTGTCTCCTTTTCTAACATCAAAAATAAAATCTATATCCCATCCAAATATATATGCAAAGTCCATTATGATGCTATCAGGTATCCCTACATTTTTTGCGTCTTTATAAAATGAATTGAGAATAGCTCCATAACCAAATGATGTTATGGTTTGCGCTTCTTTCTTAATTTCTTTGATTGAAATCTCATTTTTAGTATCAATAAGAATTGAATTTACTTTATCTTTGATAATCTCGATGCTATAGAGATCAACTCCAATATAATTAAACTCCATAACATCACCAGGCATTATGCTTGAAAGTAAATTATTCTTGTCAAAGTTAAATATTTTATATGCGGTATTCAAAGGAACATTTTTATCTTCAAATATCACTGAAAGGCTATCTCCCTTTTTTACTTCATGAATTTGTTTATTTTTAATTAAGGGTAAACTGTTAGGGAGATCTTTTGAAATCGTAATTTCTTCAACTTTCTGTGGTTTTTCGGCAGTAAAATCAATATATATTAATAGTATTAATATTAAAGATATAAAAAAAACGCTCAGAATCAATCTTATTGGAGTTTTTTTAAACCCTATCATAAATCTTCTTGAAGGTTTAATAGCTCAGCATTACCTCCAAATGCAACTGAGTTCTTTGAAATCACTTTTTCATTTAAAAATTGCAAAAGATAGTTAGGACCACCTGCTTTAAAACCACTCCCAGAAAGCCCAACACCCCCAAAAGGTTGTGATCCAACTACAGCTCCAACCATATCTCTATTAATATATATGTTTCCAACATTAGCATTTTTACTGAAGTAATCAGCTCTTGACTCAATACGGGTATGAAGTCCCATAGTTAAACCGTAACCACTTTTATTGATCTGCTCTATTAATTCATCAATTTCACTTGATTTGTATTTAAGAATATGAAGAATTGGTCCAAATTGCTCATTCTCAATATCTGAGATTTTATTAATCTTTATTATTGTTGGACTTATATGGGTTGAGGAATTTACACCTTCTAACTGAAAAACTTCCATGCCATTATTATTAAATGAAGCAATATATTCCTTAAGTTTTTTTAGTGCTTGTTTATTAATTATTGGGCCTATATCTATATTAAAGTCATTTGGATTACCTAAAGATTGTGCTTCCATGCTCCCTTTAATCATTTCAATTAATTCGTTATATATTTCTTCTTGTATACATAGCACTCGTAATGCGGAACATCTCTGACCAGCGCTATCAAATGCAGATCTAATAATGTCATCAGTCACTTGTTCAAGAAGGGCACTTGAATCCACTATCATTGCATTAACTCCTCCGGTTTCAGCAATTAAAGGGATAATTTGATCTTGATTATTTAAAAGATTAGTTTGTATTTTTTTAGCAGTTTCTAATGATCCAGTAAAAGCAACTCCATGGAGAGGATTAATTGAACTTAAAACTTCACCGTATGAACCGTCACCAATTATTAATTCCAAAGCTTCTTTAGGGACGCCTATATCATGAAATTTTTTGACAATAAGATATCCTAAGATAGAAGTGTGTTCAGATGGTTTAACTATTACTCTGTTACCGCAAGCAAGAGCTGCTGAAATCTGTCCAATTAGAATCGCTACAGGGAAGTTCCATGGACTTATGCAAAGAAATCTTCCTTTTGGACTATATGAAATAATGTTTTCTTCACCTGTCGGTCCTTCAAGCTTTGTTTGGTTTGAGATTTGTATAATCTGATTAGAATAATATCTGAGAAAATCTACCGCTTCTCTTATTTCATCAATTGCGTTTTGTATTGTTTTACCCGCTTCATTTATTAAAAAATAAATTAATTCATATGGATCGTTTTCAATTTTATCCGCAATTTTATTGAGGATTTTTGATCTATCTTTAACTTTAGTAGTAGACCATGAATTGGAGTGATTTTTTTCTAGACACTTCTTGATTTGATTTAGATCATCATATGTAACAGTACCAATTTGAGAATTAGAAGAGATTGAAAAAATATCTTCTACTTTGTCTTGATTATCTTTACTGCCAATATACAAAGATTTAGCATTGACCAATTTCCCATCGAAATTATTTAACTTTTGTTTAAGCAAATCTAGTTTTTCTTTTTCAGTTATATCCATACCCGATGAATTTAATCGATTATCAAAAATATTTTTTGGTAATGGAATATCTTTCTTTTCATTTTGCATTCTAATGTAAGGGTTCTCTGCAAGCCATTTTGGATCTGTTTCTGGATCTAATAGCCTATTTATAAATGAGCTATTAGCTCCATTTTCTAGCAATCGTCTGACTAGATAAGGTAATAAATCCTTATAATTGCCTATTGGAGCATAAACCGAAGGACTTGTTTTAATATTTAATACTTCTGATGCACTTTTATAAAGTAACTCACCCATTCCAAAAAGTCTTTGAAATTCATAATCACATCCTTCACCCAAATAATTTATTGAAGAAATGGTATGAGCATTATGAGTAGCAAATTTTGGAAATATATTTTTATTTTTTAAAATTTCTTTTGCACAAGCAAGGTACACAATATCAGTAATAGACTTTTTTGAAAAAACTGGATAGCCTTCATAACCAAAAACTTGAGCATGTTTTATCTCATAATCCCAATACGCGCCTTTTACCAATCTAAGATGCATATTGGCTCTCTGGGTTATTAAGTTGTTTAACCAGTTAATAACATCAAATGATCTTTTTCCATAAGCTTGAAGTGCTATGCCAAAACCAGGCCAATCTTTTATTGTTTTCTCTTGGGCAATTTTTTCAATAATGTGCAAGCTAATTGAGAGCCTATCCTGCTCTTCAGCGTCAATTGTAATTTCAACATTTTCTGAATAAGCATAATTAATTAGTTCTGATAACTTTGGCAATAAATTAGATTCAAGCTCAGAAATTTTTCTCATTTCATATCTTGGATGAAGAGCAGAAATTTTTATAGAGACTCCATTTACTAGATTTTTTTCTTTATTAATTTTCCCAACTTCACTAATTGCATTTAGATATGAATTAAAGTAACTCTCTGCTTGATCGAATGTTCTTGCAGCTTCACCAAGCATGTCAAAAGAATATATTTCTTTTTCAATATTTGGCATCTTATTGATATCCTTGAAGTCTCTGCCCATCACAAATTCCTGACTTAATATTTGCATTGCAGTTAATACTGCATTTCTAATTGGCATCTCACCAGATTTTGATATTAAATCTGTAAGCAGGGTGCTTGGATTTTCTGACCATTTTGATGGAGGAGTGATAACTTTTCCAGCCAATAAGAGACCCCATGTTGAGGCATTAACAAAAAGACTGTCAGCCTTATTTAAATGATCAATCCATCTTCCCCCAGAAAGCTTTTCTGAAATAATAAGGTCTCTAGTTTTTTTGTCAGGAATTCTTAACACTGATTCAGCCAAGCACATCAATGCAACTCCTTCTTTATTATCTAATCCATATTCATTTAAAAAGGCATCAAGCTTGGTTCGATCTGTTTTGTTATTCCTACAAAGCTTAATTATTTTTTCAGCATCTTTAGATATAACTTTGTCATCTAAAAAATTTGTTTCTTTTAATATAGTTGATAAAAGTTCTGTCTCAGAAATAAATTTATTCTTTGCCTCTAACATAGCCACTATTTTAATCTTTAAGAACTAAGTAGCAACTTTGTGATTCTAATAATCATCTAAAAATACTATGATAGTAATATGAGTGATGCATTAAAGCTTATCAAAAGAGGTTCAGATGAGATTCTTACTGAATCTGACCTTAAAAAGAAGTTAGATTCAGGCAAGAAACTTATAGTTAAGGCTGGATTCGATCCCACAGCACCAGATCTTCATTTGGGCCATACAGTTTTGTTAAATAAATTAAGACACTTTCAAGATTTAGGACATAAAGTAATATTTTTGATTGGAGATTTTACAGGACGAATTGGAGATCCATCAGGCACTAACAAAACTAGGCCAATCGTCGATTCAGATAGCCTGATTGAAAACGCAAAGACATATAAGAATCAAGTTTTTAAGATTCTCAAGGAGGAATTAACCGAAGTTCGATTTAATTCAGAATGGTGTGACAAGCTTGGAGCTGATGGCCTAATAAAACTTGCATCAAAATATAACGTTGCACGAATGTTAGAAAGAGATGATTTTAATAAAAGATTTTCATCAAATAAAACAATTGCTATTCATGAATTTTTGTATCCATTAGTGCAAGGATATGACTCAGTTGCTTTGGAGGCAGATGTTGAGTGCGGCGGAACAGACCAAAAATTTAATCTCTTAGTTGGAAGAGAACTTCAAAGAGATTATGAACAAGAACCTCAAGTTGTAATCACAGTTCCTATTTTAGAAGGTCTTGATGGCGTTAAAAAGATGTCTAAATCATTAGATAACTACATTGCTATTGATGAGGAGCCTGATGAGATGTTTGGAAAGATTATGTCAATTTCTGATGAATTAATGTGGCGTTGGTTTGAGCTGTTAAGCTATATGCCTGAAGAAGATATTGCGAAGTTAAAAGATGAAATGAAAAAAGGTAAAAATCCTCGTGATATAAAATTTATTTTAGCTGAAGAGCTTGTTGACAGATTTCATAAAGAAGGAGAAGGAAAAAAATCCAAAGAGATATTTTTAAATAGATTTCAAAAGGGAAACATACCCGATGATATAGAATCAGTTAAAGTTGATATAAAAAATGACTCTATTCTCCTAGTTAATCTATTAAAAGATACAAATATGATCTCTAGTATTTCTGAAGGCAATAGGCTCATTACACAAGGCGGCATTAAGATAAACTCTGAAAAAGTTGAAGACCCTAAGCTTGAAGTCTCAAAAGGTTCAGAAGGAATTTATCAAGTTGGTAAAAGAAAATTTCTTAAGATAATTTTATAGAAATGAAAAAATTATTGTTATTTTGTAGTTTTTTTATAATTTTTGGTTGTGTCCAAGATAGCCCCAATATACAACAAATAGAGAACCTCCAGTTCTTTATAGATAATAAAAAGAATGATCAAGTTATTGAAATCGAACCTGGACTTCAATATTTAGTTGTTAATTCAGGCGATCCGATTAGCGAGCCTCCTTCATTAAATCAAACAATTTCAGCTCACTTTCATGGAACCTTAACCAATGGAGAAGTTTTTTGGAGTTCGTTAGATTCAGAGCCATTAAAGATTGAATTATCAAAATTAATTGTAGGTTGCCAAAAAGCCATATCTTTAATGAGAGAGGGAGACAAATGGATGGTCTATATTGACCCTACTATGGCATATGGAGAGGATGGCAGACCAGGAATTCCTTCTAACTCAATTCTAATATTTGAAATAGAGTTATTAGAAATAAGTTAAGAAGTTTTAAATTTTTACTAAAGGATTATAAGTAACCCTATCTGGAATTTCTTCTGCACCAGGCAACCCTCTAGCGATTAAGAATGGTTTTAATTCTTCTATAGCTCTAGGCTCATCATGATGCCCAATATTTGGATGAAGGTGATGCACAAAATGTAATTGCATTGAATGAGTTAAATATCTTGGCATGTATTTGAACATATAAAATTTTGAATCCTTATATCTGCCTACCTCAAGACCTTGATGGGGAAACCATGAGAAATTTAGGGCTGTGTAAAAAGTACCAATCTTCCTCGGTAAGAACCACAAAAATAGGGTTTCAAGCGGAAAGATTACAACGAGGGCCAATTGAACAAATTTTTGTACCCAGCTTACAAGTAATCCACGACTAAATCTATTTACAAAATTCTTATCACCTTTGTGAACATCATAATATTCTTTATATGCCTTGTCTGGGCCCTGGAGGGTGTACAAAAACACCTCCCAAGGATTTTTGCAGCTCACAATACCGTAATCAAAATCTTTTTCAGGGTTATTTGTATTTGCATGATGCTTCATATGAGTTGCCTGCATTATTCGATATGGATACATCAATGTTATTAACGATACATGACCGATTAATGTGTCAAGCCACCTCTTTTTTTTATTACCACGAGAATAATTTCCATGTTGCGCTTCATGCGAGGGTAAATAAGCAAGACAAGCGCATATAGAAGCAAGAATAAATCCTACAAACAAAGAAATATAATTATTGATTACCAAAAACCATGTTGATAACCAAACTAATGCTTGGCCAATTCCAATTAGCATCATTTCCCATTGAAATCTTTGAGCGAATTTCCTTGCAACTTCTTTTTCTTTTTGAAAAGAAAATTTTGCAGGTATATTTGAATTATCAAATCTCATATCCAACGACCTCTATATTTTGCAACTAGACCAAATATTAAACCTAATATATACGGAAACAAATTTATATCAAACAGTGAAATATTTAAAGCATTAAAAAGAGAAAATTCGTTAAAGATGCTTCCTAAAAAAATTAATCCAAACCAGACCATGCCCCAATTTTCTATATGATCTGATAATGATTCAACTAATGCATTCATTTTTAAAAAATAATTATAATTTTGTATTTACGGTCATAACGCTCATGCGTCTAGCGTTATGATGATTATAATCGAAAGCAATTTTGTAAAAAAGCCTAAATTTGATACATTTTTTTAAAAATATGGTGGGCCTGGGAAGACTCGAACTTCCGACCTCTCGATTATCAGTCGAACGCTCTAACCAAAACTGAGCTACAGGCCCTATAACGAATGTGCATTCTACCTTTGAATTAAGATTTGGACAATTAGTCTAACTAACTTTAATAGATTTATAGAGAGTGAAATATATGTATCCAAGTGGAATCATAAAGATAACCTCACTTATGGATAAAATAAATGATTGAGTTATTCCAGTTGGAATTATGCTTTGTAAAATTAAAGATGATATAAGAATCAAAATAAAAAATACTAAAGTAAACATGAATAGCCTTGATCCAAACTCATCTGTTTTTTCCCATGAAGCACCAATGGACTGAAAAACTTTATTGTCTTCAAACATAATATGAGCTACAAATAATGAAAATCTTGCGGATAAATATATACCTGGAAGAATAAGCATTAAGTATCCTAAAGCTGATGCAATTGTTACAACAATATAAGCTCCAAATAGTGGAAAAAATTTTGATAATCCTGTTTGAAGTGCTGCTATTGGACTTATCGTTTTATTAGCGTCTATCGACATATACCCCATCCAGATCCCACCCATGAATGATATTTGTACTATAAGACCAATAATTCCAACTAAAGCAATTACTCCTGAGTTGGATTCAAAAAAACTTAGGAAGTCTTCTGGTTGTGTCATCTCTGCAAGAGGCATAATTAGATATCCAGTTAAGGTTTGCACAGTTATAAGTGGCAAGGCTAATATAAGAAAGAATTTCCAATTTGAAAATAAAAATTCCCACGAATTTTTGAATTGATCCATTGGGTAATTGTAAAGTAATATGTTTTCTATGTATAAAAAATTCCTTAGTTTATTCTCTTTAATAATTCTAATTTCCTGTTCAAGCAATGATGATGGAAGTGTTTATCCAGAATCAAAAAAGATAGATTTTGTTGAAAAGATTCATGGTTATGAAATTTCAGATTCTTATAGATGGTTAGAAGACTTTACAAGTGATGAGTCTATTAATTGGGTTAAGAGGCAAAATAATTTTACAAAGAAGTATATTGGTAAAAATAAATTTAAAAGAGGTATAGGAGAATACTTAGAAAAGATTTGGGAAAATGAATCTATATCTACTCCTTATAAAGTCGAAGATAAAACTTTTTATTATTTTAATGACGGTACCTTTCAGCAAAGCAAATTGATGATCAAGGACTGTGATGAATGCGAAGAGCGTATTCTTATAGATCCTAATACATTTTCTGAAGACGGCACAATTTCATTGGGAAGCACTAGTGTTAATAATAATGCTGACTATATTGCTTATTCGATTTCCGATGGAGGTTCTGATTGGCGAATTTGGAAGGTTATGAATATTGAAACTGGTGAGACTCTTTCTGATGAAATCAAATGGGCTAAATTTTCTGGGGCCACATGGGAGAATGATGATTCTGGATTTTTCTATCAAAAATATAACGAGCCAAATGAGGAGCTACTTAAAGATATAAACCAATCTCCTAAACTAATGTTTCATAAGATTGGAACTGATCAATCAGAAGACCAAGTTTTTTATGAAAATCCTGATCAACCAAGATGGGGATGGGGCATTAATATAATAGAAGATAAAAATATTAAACTTTTATCAATTTCAGAGGGTACTGATGAAAGAAATAGGCTTTATATTCAGTTAAATCCAGGTGAAAAGTTCTTTCCTTTAATAGATGAATTGATAGGAGCTTACAGCTTTATTGACAGTAAAGACAATATTTTATGGTTTTATACAACTGAAGGGGCCCCAAATGGCAAAATTGTTAATTTAGAGCTTAAAAATGGTTCTTTTGTTTGGAATGATGTTATTGCAGAATCAGAAAATTCCATTCGATCTGTAAATGTTATAAATAATTCATTTGTTGTTAATTATTTAATTGATACTTTTTCTAATATAAAAATTTTTGATCTATCTGGAAATTTTGTACAAGATCTTGAGTTACCAAAAAATGGAACCATTGGTGGATTTGGTGGAGAGATCGATGACACTAAAACTTATTTTTCAGTTTCAAACTACGTTACTCCAAGAGAGATATATGAAATCAAATTGGACTCATTAGATGTAAAACTTTTTTGGAAAGAAGAAATTGATGGATATGATTCAGAAGATTATGTCTCAGAATTAAAATTTTATCCTTCAAAAGATGGTACAAAAATTCCTATACATATTAGTTATAAGAAAGGATTAAAAATTAATAAAGATACACCCTTAATGTTATACGGATATGGCGGATTCAATATTTCTCTTTTACCAGGTTTTAGAAAAACTCATGCTGCTTGGAAAAATTTGGGTGGAGTATATGCGGTAGCAAATTTAAGAGGTGGTGGAGAATATGGTAGTGAATGGCATGAAGCTGGAATGTTATTAAACAAACAAAATGTTTTTGACGATTTTGCATTTGCTGCAAAATTTCTACATGAGAATAATATTGGCTCTGAAAAAACTACTGCAATTATTGGTGGTTCAAATGGAGGACTTCTAGTTGCAGCTACCATGTTACAAAATCCAGATCTGTTCAAAGTTGCTATTCCACAAGTTGGAGTTTTGGATATGTTGAGGTTTAGTAAATTTACAATTGGTTGGGCATGGGAAAGTGATTATGGAGCTGTAGATAAAAAAGATGAGTTCGAAAATCTTTTAGCTTATAGTCCACTGCATAACATCGAGAAAGATAACTGTTATCCAACTACATTGGTTACAACAGCTAGTCGTGATGACCGAGTTGTTCCTTCTCATTCATACAAATTTGCAGCTAAACTTCAAGAATATCAGGGCTGCGAAAATCCAATATTAATTCGGATTGAAGATAGAGCAGGACATGGTGCTGGAACTCCAAAGGATAAAATAATAAATCAGATTTCAGAGATTTATGGCTATGCTTTAAATTCAATAAATAATTGATATGCGGTAATAATTTTAAATAATATTATACTTAAAACCATAGATTTTTATAACTAAAGTATTAATTTGCACCAGCTAAATATATTTAGCTTACTTGCCATAACTTAAAAAATTTTTCAGAAAAGTCAAAAGAATAAGTGACCTTTTAATTTTTATTCATTAACATATATGCATGCAAAGGGGTGGCTAATTTAGCCTGAGATCTTATGAAACTCTTTGAACCTGATCAACACAATAGTTGCGGAGGAATTGCATATGTATATCAGTAACAAAATCTTATCTTTATCAGCATTAGTATTTTCACTTTCAATTTTCTCACAGGGCATTGAAGAAATAATTGTTAAAGGTGAATATCGAGAAAAATCTATTAGCGAAGAAGATTCAAGTATTCTTATTATTCAATCAGAAAAAATAAGATCACAAGCTATAAAACATTTTCAACAGCTTTCATATCTTGTTCCAAATTTAAATTATGCAGCTTCAGATTCAAGAGCAAGATATTTTCAGATAAGAGGTATAGGAGAAAGATCTGGTTATCAGGGAACACCAAATTCTTCTGTTGGTTTTCTTATCGATGACATCGACTATTCTGGACAAGGAGGCATTGCAACTTTATTTGATGTTGATCAAGTTGAAGTATTTCGTGGACCTCAAGGATCGAGAACAGGTGCAAATGCTTTAGCAGGATTAATTTATATAAAAACCAAAGATCCAACAGATAAATTTGAAGGAACTTCTGAGCTAACTTTAGGAGATTATGGAACCCAAAATATTGGAGTTGCATTTGGAGGACCATTAAAGAATGAAAAAATGAAATATCGTTTGGTGATGAGAACTGACTATGCTGACGGATTTAGAAAAAATACTTACTTAAAAAAATCAGATACCTCAAAAAAAGATGAACTAACTTTGCGTTACAAACTTGATTGGGAAATTAATGAAACTACAAATATTAATTTTCTTGTTTCAAAAATTGATATGGATGACCCAGCTGATATTTGGACAATTGATGGAAGTTTAGATACTTTATCAGATCGTCCAGGAATGGATTCACAAATAACAGACTCAATTGGAATAAAAATAATTAAGAATTTAAATAATTTTGATCTCCAAAGTTTAACAAGCTCAACAAAAACTGATGTTGTTTTCAGTTATGATGCAGATTGGGGTAATCCTGACTCACATTTTCCATATACCTATGATTATTTTTCTGAAACATTAAGAAAAAGAGACACTTTTAGTCAAGAAATACGTTTTTTGTCAAAAAATAAGGATTTTTCTCAAAAAAATCCATTTGAATGGGTCTTTGGTTTAGATTTTAGTGAATTAGATGAATCAAATATAACTAAAGATGATGGAATTTATGGAGATCCGTCTGATCCCTTTGGGCCATATGCTAGTGAATCTTCAATTTCAAGAAATTATGAATCTGAAAATTTATCAGTGTTTGGAAATATTGATTATTTTTTAACAGATAAAACTAAACTTGCTTTTGGCTTGAGATTGGAAAATTGGTATTCAAAATATAAAGATTCAAATAATGAATCTTTTAGTCCTTCAGATAATATGAGTGGTGGAAAAATTTCGATAATCAAAAAAACCAATGATGATTCAAATATTTATTTTTCAATATCAAGAGGATATAAACAAGGTGGATTTAATCTCGGTCTTGATGCTACAGATAATTTAGTAAAACAATCTCTTATTTATGATCCTGAATATCTAACTAATTATGAATTTGGTGTAAGCTCAAACTTAAAGGATAGAGATCTGAATTATTCACTTGTAATATTTTTCTCTGAAAGAAAAGATCAACAAGTTTTGATTTCTAGACAAGTTGATCCAAGTGACCCTAATACTTTTTCATACTTAACTCAAAATGCTGCAGAGGGAGAAAACTACGGAATTGAAATTACTTCAAATTATTTGGTAACAGATAATTTATATATATATGCTAATTTAGGATTACTTAAAACAAAGATAAAAAATTGGGAATCAAGAATCGATTTAGAAGATAGATCACAAGCTCACTCACCCGAGCATTCATATTCTATTGGCGGAAATTTAATTCTTAAAAATAACTTCTATTTAAAATTAGATATTAATGGAAAAGGTAGTTTTTATTATTCAGATTCACATGACAATCAATCTAAAAGCTATCAACTAACTAACTTAACTTTCGGATACTCAAATGCTAATTTTACTGTTGATCTGTGGATAAGAAATTTGTTTGATAAATATTATTCAACTAGAGGATTTTTCTTTGGCAACGAAGCGCCTAACTTTATTGATACTCTATATAGAAGACAAGGAGACCCTAAGCATATTGGCATTTCACTTAGATATAATTTTTAGTATCCATGTTAAATTTAATTACAGAAATTATTGCTGTTATCACAGCAATATTATATTTAGTCTTAGCTGCTAAAGAAGACATAAAGTGCTGGTATGCGGCTATAATTAGTTCTTCACTATATTTCTTTATAATGCTTGACGCAGGCCTATTAATGGAGGCAATTTTGCAAATTTTTTACATTACCATGGCCATTTATGGTTGGAATCAATGGAATAAAGTATCAAATGAAGAATGTTTTATAAGGATTAAGAAATGGAAAAAAATAAAGCATGTATACGCAATAAGTTTAATAGTGATACTTGCAATAATTTCAGGAGAAATTCTTGAAAAATATACAAATGCTGTATTTCCATTTTTAGATGCATTTACAACTTTTGGAGCTATTATCACGACATACATGGTAGCAAAAAAGATTATTGAAAATTGGATCTACTGGTTTGTGATTGATTCAATATCTATATATCTATTTTTCTCAAGGGAGTTATATCTAACCTCATTATTATTTTTCATATATCTAATAATTATTATTTTTGGATATCAATCTTGGAATAAAAAATTAGAAGAAAATTCATGAAAAAATTAGAAACAATACTAAAAAAAGAAAATTATAATTTCAAAGTCATAGAACAGATTAGTGATGGAGACACTTCACAAATATTTTTAGGAGAATTTAATAATACAAAATCAATTTTTAAGTTATCAAAAAAAAATAAATTTAAATTAATTATCAATGAATATTTGAAAAATGGAATAATCCAAAAAATTGATACAAAAAATATTTCTCCAAAAATTTTATTTCACGACTTACATACAGAGCTAATTATCTACGAATATTTTGAAAGGGATTCATCAGACAAACAATTTAATAATTTTTATCAACTTGGAAAAAAATTAAAAGAGTTACATAAAATTACATCAAGTAAAAAAACAAAAACTTTTCAAGATCAATTCAATTTATATCTAAATGTATCTTCATCGGAATTGGATAATAAATATTTTATAGATGCTGTTGATCTATTCAATGAATTAAATGTAGGCAAAGAAAAATATGTTCTTTGCCATAACGACTTAAATTTTTCAAATGTGATGTTCAAAAATAATAAAATTTTTTTTATTGATTTTGAATATTTAAGTTTTAACAGCAAGTATTCAGACTTATCTAAATTAATTGAATCATTGAATCTAAAAACATCAGAAAAAGATAAATTGCTTAAAGGTTATGGAATAGATGAAATCAGTGAAAGTATTAATATAAAAATTAAAAAGTGGAGTTTAATGAATGTCTATACTGAATTAATTTGGGCTAATTACATAAATCAATTCAATAAAAACCATTTTGATAAAGATTATTTAAATTTATTAAAGAAGAAGATTAAGCAACAAAAGCAATAAATAAAGTTAATATAACAATACCTATTGGTATAAATTTATCAATATTTTCTATTAAATCTTCTTTATTTAGGATTTTTAATGAAAAAATTGCAAATTTATTATTTTTTGTTTTTGAATTATTATCTAAAATGTCATTCTCAAGTGTATTTATCGACTCTTTTTTAATGGGTACATTGTAAATTTCGCTAGAATAATTCATACTTTCTTGATTTAGTGAAGAATTTAGAGCTATTTGTTCAAGTTCTTCAATAATTTTATCTCTTTTTTGCCTTGCAATATGGATATCTGTTGTTTCAAGGGATTTTTTTATAAATTCTTTACCTATAATCTTTGAAATATCCTTAGATAAGCGCTTTTGTATAAAGTATATATCTTTATTTTTTCCTCTTAAAACAAGGTATTTATCGTCATTTGTACTCATAATGTACCCATATTTTTGCATCATTTTAAATTTTTATCAACATTTTTTTATAAATGTACTCATATTTTATCATTGTACCCATGATTTTTACCAATTATTTGTAATTTTACTAAATTATTGTCACATTTATCTTAAAAATAGGTGGATGATTTTATTTAAATTAATTGTTGTGTTTAATTTATTTTGTTTTAACATTAGCGTTGTTAATTATATTTGGGGAAAAAAATGAAAATATTATGTGTGCTTTATGATGATCCTAAAAATGGAATGCCTGATAAATATGCAAGGGATGATCTCCCAAAACTAGATAAATATCCAGATGGAATGTCTCTTCCAACACCAAGTTCTGTTGATTTCACACCTGGTGAGCTATTGGGATGTGTGTCTGGTGAATTAGGTTTAAGAAAATTCTTAGAAGATGCTGGACATACATTAGTAGTTACTTCAGACAAAGATGGTGAGGGATGTCAGGCTGATAAGGAATTAGTTGATGCAGATATTGTAATATCTCAACCTTTCTTTCCTTATTATCTCACAAGAGACAAAATGGAATCTGCACCAAATTTAAAAATGGCAATTACTGCAGGTATTGGTTCCGATCACGTAGATTTACAAGCAGCTATGGACAATAACGTCGATGTTGTTGAGGTAACATACTGTAATTCAAGGTCTGTAGCAGAACATATAGTTATGATGATTCTTTCAATGGTAAGGGATTACCATAACCAACATAGAATAGTTAAAGAAGGTGGTTGGAATATAGCTGATGCTGTTCAAAGATCTTATGATGTTGAAGGTATGCATGTTGGGACTGTTGCAGCAGGTAGGATTGGTATCGATATGCTCAGAAAAATGAAACCTTTCGACGTTCATTTACATTATTTTGATATTCATAGACTGTCTGAAGAAGTCGAAGCTGAATTAAACCTCACTTATCACGAATCTGTTGAATCTTTAGTTGCTGTATGTGATGTAGTAAATATCAGCTGTCCACTTCATCCAAAAACTGAGCATTTATTTGATGATGAAATGATTGGAAAAATGAAACGAGGTGCTTATATTGTTAACACTGCAAGAGGGAAAATCTGTGATAAAGATGCAATAGCAAGAGCCCTTGAGTCCGGTCAATTGAGTGGGTATGCTGGAGACGTTTGGTTTCCGCAACCAGCTCCCAATGACCACGTATGGAGAACAATGCCTAATCATGGGATGACTCCTCATACTTCTGGCACATCGCTATCTGCACAGGCAAGATATGCTGCTGGCGTAAGAGAAATTCTTGAGTGTTTCTTTGAAGATAAGCCAATCAGAGAACCATACTTAATTGTTCAAAATGGTGATCTTGCTGGAATGGGTGCACACTCTTATACAAAAGGCACCGCAACTGATGGTTCTGAAGAAGCAGCTAAGTACCAGAAATAAATATTTTGTTTTGAAGAAGAGATAGGGCATAACCCTATCTCCCTTCTTTTATTTTTAAATGTCCTTATATATAGACTATGAAAAGAAATGTAGCAGTAATTGGTTCATCTGGAGCGATAGGCAATGCCGTATCTAAAATCCTTTTAGATGATGAGTCAGTTGACTCTGTATACAATTTTTCTAGATCGATTAGCCCAAATACTTCTGATAAAGAAAACAGAATATATATAGACATCGAAAGTGAGGAATCTATAAAAGATGCAGTTGAAAACATTCCAGAAGATATTAAATTTGATTTAATATTCGTTGCTACTGGGATACTCCATAATGATAATGACGTATATCCTGAAAAAAGCATTCGTGATATTTCTGCTGATAGATTTAAAAAAGTTTTGATGATAAATACGGTTGGACCCGCTCTAGTTGGTAAATACTTTATTCCTTTTCTCAATAAACAAAATAAAAATGTTTTTGCTTTTCTAAGTGCTCGAGTTGGGAGCATTTCAGATAATAAACTTGGTGGCTGGTACTCATATCGTGCAAGCAAAACCGCCCTCAATCAAATAGTGAAAAATTTTAGTATAGAAATCAAAAGATCAAACCCAAATTCAGTCTTCATAGGATTGCAACCTGGTACGGTAAAAAGTAACTTAAGCAAGCCCTTTGAGAAGAATATACAGTCCGAAAATCTTTTTACCCCAGATTATAGTGCTACAAAACTGTTAGAGGTTATCGATACTGTAACTTCTGATGATTCCGGTAAATTGTATGCTTGGAATGGAGAAGAAATTCAGCCATAAAAAAACCCAGCTAAAAGCTGGGTTTTTCTGAATAAAAATTATTATTCTGAGTCGCTAACAGCAGCTACATAAATAGCTAAACCAAATGCGATTTTGTTAATAAAATCAGCATAGTTATAAATTAAGTTAGCGTTAGCCATATCTGCATTAGCTCCGACACCTACCCAATATCCTATTGGATAAATTGCCCAACCAACAGTAACAATTAATCTAATTGTACCGAAAGCACTTTGAGCAGCAGCATTACCACTTGAAGCATTTAGTTTTCCAGCTTCACCAGAAAATACTTCATAGATTATATATAACCAAGCAATTACTCCTACGATACCAGCAGCATTTGCTGGAGCAGCTCCAGTTTCTCCCATGAAACCAGCAACAAGCATAACTAATGATGCTCCTAGTAGTTTCCAGAAAAGGCCAGAACTTACATTAGTGCAGACTTTAAGTATCAAGTAGAACTCAATAATTTGAAGTGGCACTGTAATTAGCCAATCAATATATCTGTATACAGTTGGAGATGTTCCAGTATCAACCCAAACGCCTCTCATATACATGTAATGCCAAAACGCCACACCAGTAACTAAACCAGCTACTGATAATGAAGTTTTCCATTTGCCGTGAACTCTATCTCTTTCAACAAAGAAGAAGACAGTAGCGGCTAGCATAGCAGCTGTTACAATCCAAAATGACATTCCTGTCATATCGCCAGTGCTGAGATCTCCAGCAAAAGCAGGAAGCGCAACAACGCCTGCAAGTGTTAATAAAAATTTCATATATAACTCCTTATATAAGTAGTGGAGCAATAATTTACTCCCCCCATTTCATATGAACCATATATCATACAAAAAACTAAAAAATGTATCAAATTTAGACTTTTTTACAAAATTGCTATTTTTATAATAATTTTGATTAAATTGTAATGTTTAGTATTATTCAATGTATATGAAAGTAGCAATCTATCCAGGTTCGTTCGACCCAATAACATATGGCCATATGGATATTATTGATAGGGCAACTAACCTTTTTGATAAAGTTATTATTGCAATTGCAAAAAATGAAGCAAAAAACCATTTATTTGCACTTGAAGATAGGATTAAGCTAGCCAAAAATATATATAAAGAAAACTCAAATGTTGAAGTTCTCGGCTTTCCGAGGCAACTTACAGTCGATGTAGCAAAGGAAAATAATGCATGTGCAATTATTAGAGGCTTAAGAGCCGTTTCTGATTTTGAGTATGAATTTCAGCTTGCGACTATGAATAGATCTTTGGCGCCTGATGTAGAAAGTATTTTTTTAACTCCAAAAGAAAGTTTAATTTATGTATCATCAAGCCTTATTAAAGAAATTTGTGATTTAAAAGGGGACGTGTCTAAATTTGTTCATCCATCTGTTGAACAAGCTCTCAAAGCAAAACTAGGCTCTTAATTCTGACAATTCTGACAATAGAAGGTAGACCTTTGACCGATATTTATTTTTTTAACTTTAGCACCACAAATTTTGCAACTTTCTCCTTCACGGCCATAGACATTTAATTCAAGATTAAAATACCCTTCATTGCCATCAGCTGAATAAAAATCTTTTAAAGTTGTGCCACCCATTTTAATTGCGTATCTAAGCACATTCTTTATTGACTTAACAAGCTCATGACAATCGTCCATAGAGATTTTACTTGCAGATTTATAAGGTCTTATTTTTGCAAGAAAGAGGCTTTCAGAAGCGTAAATATTACCAACACCAACAATTTTCTTTTGATCCATAATCACTTTTTTAATATTTAAATTGCTTTTATTACAAACATCAAAAAGATAGCTTTTGTTAAATGATTTAGACAAAGGCTCAACACCAAGATTCTTAATAAGTTTGTGATGTTTAAAATCATCTGTTAAATGAATAGATCCAAATCTTCGCGGATCATTAAAAATTATTTTTTCTTTAGAAAAAATTAACTCAGCATGATCGTGCTTCATGAAAAAATTGTTTTTAATTTTTTGGATTCTTAGTTTTCCAGACATGCCTAAATGAATCATTAAAGACGAGTCATCAAAATGAATCAGTATATACTTTGCTCTTCTTTCTATTTCTTTAATTTTTTTATTTTTATTAGCTAACTCAACCTTATCAACCACTTTCCAACGAAGATTTTTATTGTGAACAATGATTTCTTTAAGAGTTTTATTTTTAAATTTACTAATTGCTCTTACGGTTGTTTCAACCTCTGGCAATTCAGGCATGATTTAGTTAAGCAAGTTATTTATTTCAACAATATCACTTGGGCTTATTGTACCAGCCGCCAAAGCTAATCTTAGATTGGCAAGAATATAATCATATTTAGCATTAGCAAGATTTTTTTCAGCACTATAAAGATTTTTCTCTGCTTGAAGCAAATCAACTATATTTCTTGTTCCAACCTTATAACCAACTTGTGTGGCTTCTAAGGCACTAGTTGCAGATATAACAGCCTGTTCTTGTGCTGTCACATTAGCTACTAGCGTTACAACATTTGAAAACTGTGATCTTACTTCTTGGATAATTCTTCTTTCGGTGAACAAGGAGTTTTCATCCGCTTCATTGTATTGAGAATATGCCTGTTTTCTTCTAGAACTCACAGCCCCACCTTGGAAAATTGGGATACTCATCTGAATTGCATAGTTTCGTCTTCCCGTAACAGCAGGAACTGGAATTCCTTGACCATTTATTTCAAATCCTTCGTAATTAAATTGGTTTGTTTCTGATTCAGATCCTGAACCTACTATATCTATTTTAGGAAGATGATTTGATGCTGCACTTCTTGCATTGCTTTTGGCTGCATCTTTCCTTAAGTAAGCTGCTTTAAGTTGATAGTTATTCTCTAATGCTGTTTTCACCCAATCTTCTTTTGAATTTGGAAATGGAGAGGAGACACTTAAATTTTCACCCAATTCATCAAGCGAGAAAATTTCCCTACCAATCAAAGCATTAAGAGCCTCTCTTGCTGAGAAGAGATTACCTTCGTTATTTATTCTTGCTGCCTTGCTTAGGTCAAATGCCAGCTGAGCTTCTTGAACACCTGTTATAGCTGATAAACCAACCTCATATCTTTGCTGAGCCTGATCTAATTGTTTTTTAATTGCCTTTTCTTCAGAAATAGATGCATTAAGGTTATCTATTGCCCTTAGAACTCCAAAATAAAGCTCGGCAGTTCTTAGTAATAAATTTTGTTGCTGATATGCAAAATCTGCTTCAGCAGCATTTGTTAAAGATTTAGATCTTTTAAAATTAAACCAAGTATCTAATCTAAAAAGCGGCTGAGATATTCTTGCTGACTTAGAAAATGAATTATATTCCTGTTGAAGTATGTCATTTTGATAGTACTCATTCCAATTAGTTGAACCACTAAGAGTTATGCTTGGAAGAAGAGCAGCTCTTCCTTGAACAACTATTTGCTTATCAGCCAGATACGAGTACTCAGCTGATTTATATGTCGGATCATTTTCAAGGGCTTCGTTATAGATTTCTAAAATATTTTCTGAATACAGCGGTGTGCAACAAAGAGAAACTAACAATAATTTGTTGACTATTTTAATATGCATTTTTCTATTCTAACTCATTAAATGTGTGCAGTGTAAACATTATAAAAATTATTACAATATTGTACTCAAATAAAACGTTTTTTTTATTTGTATGGAGTAGAATATCAAATAAAAAACTTTTATGAAAAAGTATATAAACAAAAGTTTTTATAAATCAATTCAAAAGGCAAATTAGATTGGCCAAGAATACATACGACTCAAAAGCAATAGAAGTTCTTTCTGGATTAGATCCTGTTAGAAAAAGGCCAGGCATGTATACAGATACTTCATGTCCAAACCATTTAATTCAAGAAGTTTTAGACAACTCTGTTGATGAAGCTATTGCAGGCCATTGCTCAAATATTAAAATAAAAATTCAAAAAGATGGGTTCATAAGCATATCTGATGATGGAAGAGGCATGCCAATAGACGAGCATCCAGAACATAAACTCAGTGGAGTTGAACTAATTTTGTGCAAATTACATGCTGGAGCAAAATTTTCTGGAGAAGAATATAACTTTTCTGGAGGACTTCATGGTGTTGGAGTTTCAGTTGTAAATGCTTTATCAGAAACTTTAGAGGTTTTTGTTAAAAGGGACTCAAAAGAATACTCTATGAAGTTTAAAAATGGAGATAAGAAAACAGATCTTAAACCTATTGGTGATGTTGGATTGAGAAATACTGGAACAACAATTAAATTTAAACCAAACGAAAAATATTTTGAATCAAATGAAATAAGGTTAAAAGAATTAAAACATTTACTTAAAGCTAAAGCAGTTCTATGTCCTGGACTAACAATCGAATTTCAAAATGATAATAAAAAAGATCCAAAAATTAAATGGTTTTTTGAGGATGGACTTAAGAGTTATTTAGAAGAAGAATCGGAAGGCGTTGATTTAATTCTTGAAGAATCAATTATTTCTTCAAAAGACACTAAAACTCAGGAGGTGGAATTTGTAGTAAATTGGGCTGGAATGCCGCCAAAAAATAAACTTGATGAGACATATGTTAACTTGATTCCAACTGCACAAGGTGGATCACACTTAAATGGTTTTAAAGCAGGTCTTTTAGATGCATTAAAAGAATTCTGTGAATACAGAAGTCTTCTTCCCAAGGGATTAAAATTAAATGCTGATGACGTAATGAATAATGCGATATTTATTGTTTCATCTAAAATGCAAAATCCTCAATTTGCTGGACAAACAAAAGAACGCTTAGATTCAAAAGATCATATGTCATTTGTAAGCAGCTCTACTAAAGATGTTCTTAGCATTTGGTTTAATAAACATACCGAAGAGGGAGAAAGAATTGCAGAGCTTGCAATTATTTCTGCACAAGCTCGAGCAAAAGCATCATCATCTGTTGAAAGAAAGAAGACTTTTAAAGGCCCAGCTCTTCCAGGTAAACTATCCGACTGCAACAGCGAAGATTTAAACAAAACAGAATTATTTTTAGTCGAAGGAGATTCAGCTGGCGGATCTGCAAAACAAGCTAGAGAAAGATCTTTTCAAGCAATTATGCCTCTTAGAGGAAAAATACTTAATACATGGGATTTAGAGAGTGAGGAAATAATAAAATCTCAAGAAATAAAAAATCTTTCAACAGCAATTGGTGTTTTACCTGGTAATGCTGATATTTCCTCTTTAAGATATGGAAAGATATGTATTTTAGCAGACGCAGATTCAGATGGATTACATATAGCAACTTTGTTATGTGCCTTATTTTTAAGGCATTTTAAACCTCTTGTTAATGAAGGAAGAATTTTTATAGCAATGCCTCCTTTGTATAGGATTGATTGTGGTAAAGACGTTTTGTATGCTTTGGACGAAAAGCAAAAAGATACAGCCGTGAAAGAATTTAAGAGTAAAAAAGGTAAGCCAAAAATAAATATCCAGCGATTCAAAGGACTTGGGGAAATGAATCCTTCTCAGCTAAGAGAGACTGTCATGGATCCTGACACAAGGCAGCTTGTAAGATTATCGATTTCAGCTACTGATAATGCAAACGCTATGATGGATCTCTTGTTATCAAAAAAGAATGCGCCTGCAAGAAAAGAATGGCTTGAAAAGAAAGGCTCATTGGTGAGGATGTAAAAATGGGAAAAGATCAATTTGACTCCATTAGCCTTAAAAAATATGCAGAAGAGTCATATCTTAATTATGCAATGTATGTCATTTTGGATAGGGCTCTTCCAAATGTAGGTGATGGTTTAAAACCTGTTCAAAGAAGGATTCTATACGCAATGTCAGAATTAGGACTAGATGCATCATCCAAATATAAGAAATCTGCTAGAACAGTAGGTGATGTGATTGGTAAATTTCATCCACATGGTGACAGTGCTGCATATGAAGCAATGGTTTTAATGGCACAAAATTTTTCTTTTAAATACCCATTAGTTGATGGTCAAGGGAATTGGGGATCTCAAGATGATCCTAAATCCTTTGCTGCTATGAGATATACAGAGTCTAAGTTAACAAATTTTGCAAATTTATTAATCTCTGAGCTTAAGGCGGGGACAGTTGATTGGCAACCAAATTTTGACGGCTCTTTATTAGAACCAGTAATTTTTCCATCAAAAATTCCTATAATCCTTTTAAATGGAACTTCTGGGATTGCTGTCGGTATGGCAACAGATATACCATCTCACAACATTAACGAAGTAATTGAGGCAACAATTAGAATTCTTGAAAAACCAAAATCAGATTTAAATGATTTATTAAAGATTATTAAAGGCCCTGATTTTTCTAATGATGCGCCTATAGTTGCTAGCCCAGAAGAGTTACACGAGATGTATTTAACTGGCAGGGGAGGTTTTAAAATCCAATCCCAATGGAAGCAAGAAAAAAATCAAATAATAATTAATGCTTTGCCATATCAAGCCTCTGGCTCAAAAATTCTAGAACAAATTGCAGAACAAATGCTTAATAAAAAACTTCCCATGGTTATAGATTTATCAGATGAAGGAGATCATATGGAACCTGTAAGGTTAGTGATAACTTTAAAATCAAATCGTGTTAATGCTGAAGACGTTATGAATCATCTCTTTGCATCTACTGACCTTCAAAAAACCTATAGGATGAATATGAATCTGATTTCTTCGAAAGGTGGGCCTAAAGTATTTTCGCTCGTAGATTTGTTAAAAGAATGGTTAACATTCAGAAAAGATACTGTTAAAAGAAAGTTAGAACATCGATTAGATCAAGTTAATGACAGGCTTCATATACTTGAAGGCTTACTAAGCATATTTATTGACTTGGATAAAGTAATAAAAATTATTCGCAAATCTGATGAACCTAAAAAAGAACTTATCAAGGTTTTTAAATTATCTGAGATCCAAGCAAATGCTATTTTAGAGATAAAACTTAGACAGCTTGCAAAACTAGAGCAATTAAAATTAGAAAATGAAAGGAACGAATTAGTAAATGAAGAAAATGAAATTGAGAAAATACTAAAATCTAAGCCTAGATTAAAAACACTAATCAAGAATGAATTAAATGAATTAAAAGATTCCTTTGGTGAGGACAGGAAGTCACCAATTATTGATTCTACTGATGCAAAAGTCTTCTCTGAAGAAGAGACTATCGTTACTGAGCCTGTGACGATCGTGTTGTCTAAAGCAGGATGGATTAGAAGTGCAAAAGGTCATGAAATTGATCCACAAACATTGTCCTTCAGGGGGGAAGATTCATTACAAGATTTTGCTAGAGGCAAAAGCAATCAATTAGCAGTCTTCATAGATTCAAATGGAAAAGCTTACTCAATTGCTAGTCATACACTTCCATCAGCAAGAGGAATGGGGGAACCAATTACTGGCAGATTAAATGCGGATTCTGGAGTTCAGTTTATTTCATCAGTTATAGGCAAGGAAGGAGATAAATTTTTAATAATGAATACTGCAGGATATGGTTATATCTCTGAGTATCAAAATATGATTTCAAATAAGAAAACCGGTAGGGCATTTATGAAATTACCTGATCATGCAAAGATGCTCAAGGCTATTCCAGTCAAAGCAAATCATACTCATATAGCTTCAGTATCTAATATAGGTAAATTGTTAATTTTTAAAATTGATGAGCTTCCAATTTTAGGGAAAGGAAAGGGCAATAAAATAATCAATATACCTAAAGATAGATTATCTAGCGGAGAAGAGTTCATGGCTCATGCACAACTTCTTGCTGATGAAAGCTCTTTAAGAATAGAGGTTGGGAAAAGATCAGTAATCTTAAAACCAAAAGATTGGTCTGAATATATTCTCAGTAGAGCTAAACGAGGAAAGAAAGTCGGTAAGCTAATTAATATTGAAAGATTAATAGAAGAAGCAAAACCCTCAAAAGATAACTCTCAATAAAATAAGTAAGGATTTATATATTGGTTGCAGTTGATAGATTAGACGATTCAGATTATATAATCTCATTGAGTCCTAACAGCTCATTAGTTGGGATTTATAGAATTATTTTTCTAGCAAGCATCACTTTTGTTTGTGGAGGAATTGCAACAATATTTTATTTCTTTGGAGCAGCATTAATACTTCCATTTGCCGGTATTGAGCTAATGATTTTATTTATTGCATTTTATTTAAGTTTTAGATGGAGCAGTAAAAAAGAAAAGATTTACATTTCTCAAGAGATTGTAAAGATTGAAAAAGGTATTAATAAAGCAGAATATTTATGGGAAGAATTTAGAACTTTTACATCTTTTCAAATAAAAAGGGATAAAGATAAATCTTTGAGGTTGAGTTTTAGATCTAAGGGTAAGGATGTATTTGTTGGGGATTTTCTTAACGAAGATGACAAGATCTTATTAAAAGATTCAGTGACTAAAATTATTGAAGAACTAAATAGAATATAGTTATGCTTTCCAGTTTGGCAATTTCTTTTTTACCTGAATTAACTTAAGTTTTTTAATACTAGGAATTCCATTCTTAAATCTTGGATAAGCCTCGCCCTTTATTAAAGGACTAAGATATTCAATAGCCTTTGAATTTACATCGAAGCCATCTTTAGAAATATATGACTTAGGTAACTTCTTTTCAAGATTAGCAATTTTAGATAAAGGAGCTGGCTTAATTTTCCAGGTATATTTCTTACCTTTACCTCTTACAATAACTGGCATAACACCATTCATACCTTTCATAGCATACCTAACAGCATTAATTCCAACGGCTTCTGCATGAAGTAAATCTGTTTTAGAAGCAATATGTCTTGCACTTCTTTGAAGATAGTCTGAAACAGCCCAGTGATTTTTTAACTTTAATTTTTTAGATATTAAATTTGCAAGGTATGGCGCAACTCCACCAAGCTGAACATGACCAAAAGCATCTTTTGTAGTAGATTCAGTCAAAAATTTTCCCTTACTATTTTTAACACCTTCTGAGGTTACAATGACGCAATAGCCTTTTGATTTAACTATATTATTTACTTTTGATAAAAATTTTTTCTGATTAAAAGTTACTTCAGGGAGTAAAATAATGTGAGGGGCATCGTCTTTTGAAACTCTAGCTAGGGCTGAAGATGCGGCCATCCAACCAGCATGCCTACCCATAACTTCCAAAATAAATACTTTTGTAGATGTTTCTGACATAGAAGCAACATCTAAAGAGGCCTCTAAAGTTGAAGTAGCAATATATTTTGCGGCCGATCCAAAACCAGGACAACAATCTGTTACGACAAGATCATTATCAACAGTCTTTGGAATAGCGATACAGCTTATTGGATAACCAAGATTTTGACTTATTTGTGAAACTTTAAATGCTGTGTCAGCAGAGTCATTACCTCCATTATAGAAGAAGTAACCAATATTATGTGCTTTGAAGACCTCTACTAATCTTATGTACTCCTTTTTATTTTCTTCAAAACTTTTGAGTTTTATTCTGCATGAACCAAAAGCTCCTCCTGGAGTTGTTTTTAATGATTTAATTGTTGCTAAAGTCTCTTTTGAAGTATCAAATAATTCTTCTTTAAGTGCGCCAAGGATACCATTTTTGCCAGCATAAACTTTTCCAATCTTTGATTGATACTTTTTTGATTCAAGAATTAACGCAGCAGCGGTTGCATTTATTACTGATGTCACCCCGCCAGATTGGGCATAAAATGCATTTTTTTTCATTATTTCTCCGCTTAAGCTTTGAATAAAATTCTAGTAACGTATTATAACTAATATGAGAATACATATCCTAGGGATTTGCGGAACCTTTATGGCTGGTTTGGCACAAATACTTAAGGAATCAGGCCATCAAGTATCTGGAGCTGACATACAATTCTATCCTCCAATGTCTGAATATATAGAAGATATAGGAATTAAAACAATTCAAGGTTACAAAAGAGAAACACTCCCTGATGCTGATCTATATGTTATAGGAAATGCATTATCAAGAGGAAACGAGTGTGTTGAAGAAATTCTTGATAAGAATCTTCCCTTTATTTCTGGACCTGAAATATTAGGAAAAGAATTAAAAGGCAGAAATGTTTTTGCAATATCTGGTACTCACGGAAAAACTACAACTTCGTATATGCTCGCCCATGTATTTTTAGATCAAGGAAAGGATATAGGATATCTTATTGGAGGTATATCTGAAGGCTTCGAAAACCCTGCGAAGCTTGGAACTGATCCTATATTTGTTATAGAGGCAGATGAATACGACTCTGCATTTTTTGACAAACGATCAAAATTTATTCACTACTCACCATCAAATTTAATAATAAATAACATTGAATTTGATCATGCTGATATTTTTAATGATCTTGAAGACATAAAAAGACAATTTCATCACTTAATTAAGATCATTCCAACATCTGGAAATATCATTTTCTTTAATAATGACGTTAATACTTCAGAAGTTCTTAATAGAGAGTCTTGGTGCAAAAAAATAGCAATAGATTCTGGTGATATAAAAATAGATTTTGAATCCAAGAGTCTTAAAATTGATAACGACGAATTTTCTTTAGAAGAACTTCCTCTAATAGGTGAACATAATTTCAGAAATTATGTGTCTGCAATTTTAGCAGCTCAAATTGAAGGCGTTAGTATAAATGCTTCTATAAATTCCTTAAAAAAATTCAAAGGTGTTAAAAGAAGAATGGATTTTATTATCGAGTCATCAAATATTTGCATATATGATGATTTTGCTCATCATCCAACAGCAATTAAGCTTTCTTGCAGAGCTATTAAAAATAAATTTCCAAGTAAAAAAATATTGGGTATTGTAGAACTAGGATCTAACACAATGTCTTCAGGTTATCATAAAGAAAATTTGATCAACTCATTTGAATTGCTTGATGAGACCCTACTACTTGATCCTAATAAAAAATATAAATATGAGAATGTTTTTGATTCAGATAAGAGTCTTATTAAATACTTAAAAGAAATTATTTTTGAATATGATATTATTTTGATTATGACAAACAAGGACAGTCAAAAATTTATTAAACCTATAGTGAAGCACCTTGAAAAAAAATAATTTACCAGTTTTCCCACTTGGTTTGGTTGCATTGCCTGGGACAATTCAGCATTTACAAATTTTCGAACCAAGGTATGTAAATATGGTAAAAGAATGTATGGAAAAAGACCAAGGATTCGTAATAGTTTTCCAAAAGCAAGCTCTAAAAAATGATGACTATGAAATATCTAAGAAAGGTTCTTATGTAGAAATAGTTGATTTTAATAATCTCCCTAATGGATTGCTTGGCATAACAGTAAAGTCAATAAATAAGGTATCAATTAAAGATCTAACACAACTTGAAGATGGTCTTCATATAGCAGAAATAAATCCCTTAGTTGATCCTGAGGTTGATGACCAAGCTTTGTTAGCAGAGTTTCCAGAAATAACTAATATTCTAAATCAGTTAGTAAAGCATCCAAGAATAATTGATATGCCTATTGAAGTTGACTTCAACTCTGCTGATTCGGTTGCATATCATCTTGCAGGATTAATTCCTATTCCATGGTCGCATAAACAAAGCTTGTTGGAGGCATTTGATGCGTCACAAAGATTCACGATTCTCTCGAAATATATTGAAGAAATTTCGTCAAACTGAGACTTAAACCTCTAGCGGAGGCTTATTAGATTTTTTTCTAAGCCAATTTATTGTCTTTAGCACACTTGGTATAGCAATAAATTTTCTTTCAATAAAATATTTTCCAGGATAATTGCTTAACATTAACCCTATGATTATGGTAAATAAGCCTTGACCTGGAAGAACTAGCATTAAAATGCCTCCAATTATAAGAATATAACCAACTATATTTTTGATGATAATTGATATTAACCAAGTTAAGGGATAACTAGATTGATATTTATTTCTTTTATCCTCAATAAAATAATCACTTGGTATGAGCGCAACCAACCATTTAATACTAATCAAACTAAATATGAAGACAAAAAATGATATCGATCCAAGCCAGAAAATAAAATTTTTATAGTTTAAAATTATTCCGCTTATTTGATCGATTAGATTATTTTCCAAAAATTCCTTACCTTTTTTAACTGTTTTCATTTAGTATATCAATTACTAAATTTAAATAAAAAAATACTATTCGATTTAAAACTTTAACTTAATTTTGCCTAAAAAAAGTCTTTCACAAATTTGTAACAAAAGTCTTGCAGACAGTAAGGTAGAAAATTTATTAACTCTAGATGTAAAAAATATTTCTTCTTTTGCAGATGAAATAGTAATAGCTACCGCATCTTCTAATCGTCATGCAACCTCAGTGTCAGAAAAGTTAGTAGATTGTCTTAAATCAAATAAATACAATATTTTAGGAGTTGAAGGAGAGATTGAATCTGGATGGATCTTAGTAGATTGTGGTTATGTGATTGTAAATATCATGAGACAGGAGCAAAGAGATTTTTATGACCTTGAAGGATTATGGGGAGCAAGGACTCTTCTCAAAGAAAATAATTAATGCTTATTAAGATAATTAGTATTGGTAATAAACTAAATTCCTGGGAATCTGAAAGCATACAACATTATAAGAAACAATTGCCCAAAAATTTTAAAATTGATTTCATTAACTTAAAAAGTCAACAAAACCCTAAATACTCTAAAAAAGAAGTTATTAAAAAAGAGTCAGAGTTATTAATTTCTAAAATCTTAGAAAATGAATTTGTAGTAGCATGTGATTCAATGGGAGAACTAACTGATAGCGGTGAATTTAGTTGTTTATTAAAAAGTTGCCAAGAAATGAATAAGACAATTTCATTTATAATAGGGGGCTCCTTTGGACTATCTCAAGAGATAAAGAGTAAGGCTGATAAAATTTTTTCTGCATCCTTACTAACCTTTCCTCATAGATTATTCAGACTGATTTTAGTGGAACAAATTTTCAGAGCTCATACAATAATAAGCAATATGCCTTACCACAAATGATTGATATAAACGAAAGATTCTCAGAAAAGAAAAATTTTTTTAATAGACTAATTTTTGTTTATATTTTCTTTGCATGCCTTTTTTTATATCTCATATATAAAACTTTTTCTTTGCAAGTTTCAAGCTTCACTGATTATGAAATTGCCTCTTTAAAAAACAAGACCAGAGAGGTTTTAATTCAACCAAGAAGAGGAATTATATATGACAGAAATGGTGAAATAATTGTCAATAATGTACCTAGTTATAATCTTATTATTAATCCTTCTGCTATTAATGACCTTGATAGTACTTTATCAGATATAAAAAAAATTATAGATTTATCCGACTTAGAAATTAAGAATGCGCAAGATAATTTTTCATTAAAAAAGAAACTAAACAGAGAATTGATTTTAAAAACAAATCTTACTAATGAAGAAATTGCAAAATTTGAAGTTAGAAAGTATAGGTACTCAAATTTATTTATAGCTGAGAGATATACTAGAGAAAATATGTATCCATATTTATTTTCTCATTCAGTGGGCTATGTTGGATCTATTAATGAAGAAGGTCTTCAGGATATTTTATCTTCTCAAGATTTAAAACCAAGAGAAACAATATTTAAGTACTCAAATGGATATTTGAAAGGAAAGACAGGCCTCGAGAATATTTATGATAAACAATTGCGCGGTTTCTTTGGCAAAAGAATTTATGAAGTGGATGCAAATGGAAGATTTTTGGAAGAAAAGGAAACCATAGATTCAATCGACGGAAAAGACATATATACATCTCTAGATTTAACAGCTCAACAAGTTGCATACAATGAATTGAATAATAGAAGAGGCGCTGTTGTTGCAGTTAATTTAGAGAATGGAGCAATATTAAGTTATGTTAGTTCACCCTCTTTTTCAGTAAACGATATCACCAATGGACTATCTCAAAAAGAATTTAACAAATTACTTAATGATAATGACAAACCTTTTTTTGATAGGGCTGGTCAAGGTAGATATTCACCAGCATCAACTATAAAACCTGCTATAGGGCTCTTTGGCTTAGAGAAAGATCTCATCGATTGGCAATATACAATTGATGATATTGGTTTTTTTGTACTTCCTGAAGATGGAAGAATTTACAGAGGTTGGAGGAAGGATGGTCATGGCATCATAAATCTTCAAGATGCAATTATTGAGAGCTCAAATACATTTTTTTTCTCACTAGCATATCAAACAGAAGTTAACGAATTGATTGAATATCTATCAAATTTTGGTTTTGGAAAAAATATTTGTCTTGATTGTTTTTATCCTGATAAAGGCCTCCTGCCTAGTCCTACTTGGAAAATGAACACACACAATTTTGGATGGTTTAAAGGTGATACTGTTAACTTAGGTGTTGGCCAAGGCTATCTGAGCGCAACTCCACTTCAGTTAGCTTATTACTCTTCATTTCTTGCAAACAAAGGAAGCTTAAATAATTTTTCTTTTGTTCAAAATAACAAAGATGTGATAAGAAATAATTTCATAACTAATAATATTCATGATGTTGATTGGAAAAAAATTCATGAAAGCATGATTGGAGTTATTGAAGATCCTAAAGGCACTGCTGGTAGATTAAAGAACCTAAAAGAGTATATTATTGCTGCTAAGTCTGGCACTGTAGAACTTGTAAGCACAGAAACAAAAGAAGATTATAAAATTATTCGAGAAATTGAGGGCAATAGAGACCATGCAATTATTATTGCTTTTGGGCCAATGCCTAATCCCAAGTATGCTGTTAGCGTTGTAATTGAAAATGGAGAAAGTGGAGGCTCTGTAGCAGGACCAGTAGCAATAGCTGTACTAAATAGTCTGATAAAAGAATGAAAAAGATAATCGACTCTCTTAAATCAGGAATTTATTTTGATCATTATTTATTTATTTCAATAACAATACTTTCTTTAATGGGTCTAGTTTTTTTATACAGCGCATCTGATGGCAATGCAACAACAGTAATAAAACAGTCATTCTTCGTAATATTTGGATTAATTTTAATGTTTATAGTCAGTCAACCTGATCCAGATTTTTACAAGAATAATTCATTGATTTTTCTAATCTTCTCAATTATTTTAGTACTTTTGACTCTTTTGGTTGGTAAAGAAGTTAATGGCGCAAAAAGATGGCTCGATCTTGGATTCTTTACTTTACAGTCATCTGAAATCATCAAAATTGCTTTACCAGTTTTTTTAGCAGCATATCTATATGATAAGACTCTGCCTATAAGTTTATTAAATACTTTGATAACTTTGGCTCTTATAATTGTAGTAGCAAATTTTGTAAGAATTCAGCCAGATTTAGGTACAAGTTTAGTAATATTAATTGCTGGGTTATATGTATTGTTTTTGGCAGGCTTAAGTTGGAGATTTATTGGAGTTTCTTTTGGTATATTTATTTTATCACTACCCTTTATATGGAATAATTTCTTAGAGCCTTTCCAAAGACAAAGAATTTTAACTTTATTAGATCCTACAGCTGATCCATTTGGCTCAGGATGGAATATAACACAGTCTAAGATAGCCATTGGTTCTGGAGGAATACAAGGTAAGGGTTATCAAATGGGATCTCAGGCTCACTTAGACTTTCTTCCAGAAACCGAAACAGATTTTATATTTTCAGTAATTGCTGAAGAGTTTGGGTTTATAGGAGTATGTATCTTGCTATCTATATTTTTTTTTATTTTATTAAGATGTCTATATTTAGCGTTGAATGCAAGAGATAGATTTTGTAGATTAACCATAGGAGGTTTAAGTCTAATATTTCTTTCTACAATTTTTATAAATCTTGCAATGGTGATTGGTATAATTCCAGTTGTAGGAATGCCATTACCATTTATAAGTAAAGGAGGTTCATCTTTGCTATCATTCTATTTAGCTTTTGGAATTGTAATTTCTATGGCAACTCATAAAAAATTAATGCAAAAATGAAACTTATATTTTTTACATATCTTTTATTATCATCAGCGATATATGCAGATTATTTTGATCATCCTGATTCAAAAAAAATCATTGATGAATTAGTTGAAATACATGGATTTAAAAAATCATATGTAGAAGAAGTTTTCAAAAACGCCACTAAACAACAAAAAATAATAGACTCTATTTCTAAACCAGCAGAGTTTACGTGGACATGGGAAAGGTATAAAAAGCTATTCATTGAAGACAAAAGAATAAAAAACGGAAAAAAATTTATTAAACAAAATATTGATACTTTAAATAGAGCAGAAAAAGAATTTGGAGTTCCAAAAGAAATAATCGTTTCAATACTTGGGGTTGAGACTAGATACGGAAAAATTATGGGTAGTTATCGAGTGATTGATAGCCTTACAACACTAGGACTTGATTATCCAAGAAGATCAGCATTTTTTAAAGAGGAACTAATTAAATTTTTCTTGCTCACAAGAGAAAATAATTTAGATATATACACAATAAAAGGTTCTTATGCTGGAGCTATGGGTTATGGACAGTTTATTTCCTCAAGTTACAGAGCGTATGCTGTTGATTTTGATGGAGACGATGACATTGATTTATTTAATTCAGTTGATGACGCTATTGGTAGTATTGCAAATTATCTCAAAGTACATGGCTGGAAAAAGAATGGAAAAATTGTAACAAAATCCTTCCCAAATAATGTGAGGGAAGTATATAAACCTCATGATTCGCTTTCAAAATTTATTCCTTTGAGTTTTAATGAAGGTGGAGAAGAAAATTATTTTATTGGTGATGACAATTTTGTTGCCATTACTAAATATAACAGAAGTCATTTCTATGCAATGGCAATTTATTATTTAGCAGAAGAGTTTAAAAAATGAAAATTATTATATTACTTACATTATTGTCGTCAAACCTATTACTTAGTCAGAGTTTTGTTCCTAATGCTCCAGAGTTAAACCTTAAGAGCTATATGTTACTAGAACCTAATACAAATACTGTTATTGCAGAATCAAACTCGGATGGACTTGTTGAGCCAGCTAGTATGACAAAAGTTATGACAGCATATGTAGTTGCTGATCAGATCAAGAATGATCTAATTAGTATGGATGATAAAGTCTTAATAAGTGAAAAGGCATGGAAAATGGGCGGATCAAAAATGTTTATAGAGGTTGGCAAAAGAGTTAGCATCTTAGATTTATTAAAAGGCATAATCATTCAATCAGGAAATGATGCCGCTGTAGCAATTGCAGAATATGTTGGAGGCACAGAGGACGGATTTGTAGATTTAATGAACTCATATGCTGGATCATTAGGCATGAGTAATACTAATTTTACAAATTCAACCGGTTTACCAAGCGATCAACATTTAACATCTGCAAAAGATCTAGCAATTCTTACTAGTAATTTCATTACAAAATTTCCGGATATATATGCTTTATTTAAAGAAAAAGAATTTGAATACGGTGGTATTACTGGGAATAAATATAATAGAAATAAGCTTTTGTGGAGAGATGATACAGCTGATGGAGTAAAAACAGGACATACATCATCTGCAGGATATTGTTTAATTGGGTCTGCTAAACGCAGTAATATGAGATTGATAACTGTTGTTGCTGGTAGCGATTCTGCAAACAATAGCTTTTCTGATACGCAAAGACTTCTGGAGTATGGGTTTAGATTTTATGCAACTCAAAAATATTTTGACGCAAATAAAGAATATACAACTGTAAAAGTATGGGGCGGTAAAATTGATAATCTAAGTTTAGGTGTGGAAGAAGATATTTCAATTACTCTTCCTAGAACTAACTTTAAAGGAATAAAAGTTAATTATAATGCTAAAAATAATATTCAAGCACCGATCACCAAAGGCCAAAAATTGGGGACACTAGAATTGATAAGCAATGAAGAGATTGTCTTGACTGCTGATCTTGTTGCATTAAATGATGTTGATGCAAAAGGTTTCTTTGGAAGACTTTGGTCAAGGTTTGTTCTTTGGATAATCAGCCTATTTGGAATTGCATAGATGGAAAATATTCATGCTGTTTATAATGGCAGATTTAATTCTCTAAATGACATCAAGATTTCTCCCCTAAGCAGAGCATATACATTTTCAGATAGTGTCTATGAAGTAATTCCATTTTGTAATTCAAGCACGATCGCATTTGATAAACATATTTTGCGCTTAGAAAAGAGCTGTAATGCTCTTTCATTTCAAGTAGATATC
>CACADH010000008.1:25000-58521 GCA_902531245.1 uncultured SAR86 cluster bacterium | reverse complement strand
TTTATGATAATATTAAGAGGTTTTTAGCTGTTCAGCTATATTATTTGGAACCTCACCATATTTAGTGAATTCCATAGTAAAAGTAGCTCTTCCCTGAGTTTGAGATCTTAAATCAGTAGCATATCCAAACATTTCAGCAAGAGGCACCTCAGAAGAAACTTCTTTACCTGAAGTAATATCCTCCATCCCCAATATTATCCCTCTTCTTCTATTTAAATCACCAACAACATCTCCCATATGGTCTTCTGGTGTTACTACAACAACTTTCATGATTGGCTCAAGTAAAGCCGGTTTAGCTTTGTTTGCTCCTTCTTTAAGAGCCATTGAGCCTGCAATTTTAAATGCCATTTCATTTGAGTCTACATCATGAAATGAGCCGTCATACAATGTTGCTCTTAGAGCAAGTAAGGGATATCCAGCAATCACGCCATTTTGCATTTGTTCTTGAATACCCTTATTAACAGCAGGTATATATTCTTTTGGAATGACGCCACCAACTATTTTATCTACAAATTCGTATTCATCATCAAGGCCTAATGGCTCTAATTTAAGCCAAACATGGCCATATTGTCCTTTACCGCCACTTTGTCTTACAAATTTACCCTCTATTTCCACTGTTTCTTTTATAGTTTCTCTATAGGCAACCTGAGGTTTGCCAATATTAGCTTCAACTGAAAACTCTCTTTTCATTCTATCCACAAGAACATCTAAATGAAGTTCACCCATCCCAGAAATTATTGTTTGTCCAGATTCTTCATCACTAGCAACTCTAAATGATGGATCTTCTTGAGCAAGCTTTCCTAAAGCCAATGACATCTTTTCTTGATCTTGTTTAGATTTAGGCTCAACTGCAACTGATATAACTGGTTCAGGGAAGTCCATTCTTTCTAAAACAATAGGCTTATTTGCATCTGATAGAGTATCTCCTGTTGTAATGTCTTTTAATCCTATACAAGCCGCAATATCTCCAGCTCTAACTTCTTTAATTTCTTCCCTATTATTTGAATGCATTTGTACCATTCTTCCTACTCTTTCTTTTTTAGATTTAGTAGTATTCATTACGCCATCACCAACACTAAGTACTCCTGAATAAACCCTAATAAATGTAAGGGTTCCAACAAAAGGGTCAGTGGCAATCTTAAAAGCTAATGCAGAAAATGGTTCTTCATCAGAAGATGTTCTAGTATCCGCCTCTTCCTCTACTTCATCAGAATTGTTAGGAATAACTCCCTCAATTGCTTTAACTTCATCAGGCGCAGGAAGAAAATCAATTACTGCATCAAGGACGGCTTGAACACCTTTGTTTTTAAAAGCGGAGCCGCATAATGCTAAAATTACCTCATTTGCAAGAGATCTAATTCTTAGACCTTCTTTAATTTGTTCAGGTGTTAATTCACCAGATTCTAAATATGCTTCCATTAATTCTTCGTTTGCTTCAGCTGCTGCCTCTAGCATCTCTTCTCTAAGTTTTGTACATTTATCAATTAAATCTTCTGGGATGTCTTTTGAGTCAAAGGTTAAACCTTGATCTTCTTCATTCCAATAAATAGCTCTCATATTTATAAGATCAACTATTCCCTTGAAATCTTCTTCTGTACCAATGTTATATTGTATTGGAACAACATTTGCCTGAAGCCTATCTTTAATTTGATCCACAACTTTTTCAAAGTTCGCACCTGCTCTATCCATTTTATTTACAAAAACGATTCTGGGGACTTCGTATCTATTTGCTTGTCTCCAGACAGTTTCAGACTGGGGTTCGACGCCTGATGTTCCACAAAATACAACAACAGCTCCATCAAGAACCCTTAATGATCTTTCAACTTCGATTGTAAAATCAACGTGACCAGGAGTATCAATTATATTAATTCGATGTTGAGGAAATTGTTGTTCCATGCCACTCCAAAAACATGTTGTTGCAGCGGATGTTATTGTTATTCCTCTCTCTTGTTCTTGTTCCATCCAGTCCATAACAGCTGCGCCATCATGTACTTCTCCAATTTTATGAGATAAGCCAGTATAAAATAATACTCTTTCTGTAGTTGTAGTTTTTCCTGCATCAACGTGAGCGCAAATACCGACATTTCTATATTTATTTAAAACAGTATCTCTAGCCATAGTTATTCTTAATTAAAATTAAAATCTGAAATGAGAAAATGCTTTATTTGCTTCAGCCATTTTGTGAACATCTTCTCTTTTTCTATAAGCTGAGCCTTTCTTCTGTGAAGCATCTTGTAGCTCACCAGCAAGTCTTAAATCCATAGACTTTTCGTTTCTTTTTCTTGCCGCATCAACAATCCACCTCATGGCTAGGGCCTGCCTTCTGGAAGGACGAATTTCTACTGGTACTTGATAATTAGCTCCGCCAACTCTTCTAGATTTAACCTCAACAACAGGGCTTACTTCTTCTAAGGCTTTCATGAATACTTCTAATGGATCATCTTTAGAATTTTTTGTTATTTGATCAAAAGCGCCGTAAACAATTTTTTCAGCAACAGATTTTTTTCCATCTTTCATTAAATTATTCATAAATTTTGCAAGAACTACATCTTTATATTTAGGATCAGGTAAAACTTTTCGTTTTTCAGGACTTCGTCTTCTTGGCATAATTATTTACCTTTTTTAGCACCGTATTTAGAACGACGTTGTTTCCTACTTGCAACACCAGAGGTATCTAGCGTCCCTCTAATTGTATGATACCTAACACCAGGTAAGTCTTTCACTCTACCGCCTCTTATTAGCACTAATGAATGTTCCTGAAGATTATGACCTTCTCCACCAATATAAGATGTAACCTCATATCCACTGGTTAAACGAACCCTGCATACTTTTCTTAATGCAGAGTTTGGTTTTTTTGGAGTTGTAGTATAAACCCTTGTGCAAACGCCACGTCTTTGAGGACATGAATTTAATGCTGGTACATCAGTTTTTTTTACCTTTGGTTTTCTAGATTTTTTTATTAACTGATTAACTGTTGCCATATTAATTTCCTTTATTGCCCGCGATTTTATAGAGCATGTCGTGAATGGTCAACATTATTCTTCATCATTTTCTTGAAGTTCTTGTCTTAATGCTGCTTCAATATCATCATCTGATAAGACACTATCATCAAACTCACCAAGTTTTTTATCTTTTAATTTGTCATGGAACTCCATACCAGTTCCAGCAGGTATTAGTCTGCCAACAACAACATTCTCTTTTAATCCTCTTAAATGATCTTTCTTCCCGGTTACTGCAGCTTCGGTTAAAACTCTCGTTGTTTCTTGGAAAGATGCTGCTGAAATAAATGAATCAGTTGCTAAAGAAGCTTTAGTTATGCCAAGCAATACTCTTTCAAATTCTGCTGGATTTTTACCATCAGCTTTTGCCTTAGCATTTTCATCTTTTAACTCAGCATAGCTAACTTGGTCGCCTTGAATAAACTTTGTATCGCCACCATCAATTATTAACGCCTTTCTAAGCATTTGTCTCAATATTGTTTCAATATGCTTGTCATTAATGGAGACTCCTTGAAGTCTATAAACATCTTGAATTTCATTCACAATGAAGTTTGTTAAGTCAGGAATGCCTTTAAGTCTTAGAATATCATGCGGACTATATGGCCCCTCAGATATTATATCTCCTTTATTAACCCTTTCACCTTCAAATACGTTAAGTGTTCTATGTTTTGGTATAAGCATCTCAGTATTTTGACTTTTCTTAGTAGCTCCTTCTGGGCTTATAACAAGTCTTACCTTACCTTTTGTCTCTTTACCAAATGATACGACGCCTGTTTCTTCAGCAAGTACAGCTGCATCTTTTGGTTTTCTTGCTTCAAACAGATCAGCTACTCTTGGCAAACCACCAGTAATGTCTTTAGTCTTTGATGCAACTAAAGGCATCCTTGCAATAACTTCACCAGCTGTAATTTTTTGTCCATTTACTAAATTTACTAATCCGCCAGCTGGAAGTGGGTATACAGCTGGTTGTTTAAATTCGCCTATTAGGACGGGCTTTCCTTTTGAATCAACAATTTCTATTGTTGGGGTCATGTCTCTACCAGCTGATGTTCTATCAGCTACTTCAATAATTTCAACACTTGAAAGTCCCGTAAGCTCATCAAGTTGTTCTCTAACAGTAATTCCATCTTGAATATCGGTAAATTTAACTTTTCCTGATGTTTCAGAAACTATTGGTCTTGTATATGGATCCCATGATGCTATTTTCACACCATCCTCAAGATCATTTGAATCTGCTACTTCTAAAACAGCTCCATAAGGAACTTTATATTGTTCAATAATCTTTCCATTTGTATCAGAGATAGAACACATCGCATTTCTTGAAACGACTACTTCAAGTTTATTTTTATTTGTTACTGTTTTCATATCGTTTGAAAATGAAACAATGCCAGCATTTTTATTAAATATTGAATTATCTTCAGATGCACTTGATGCCGCACCACCGATGTGGAATGTTCTCATAGTTAATTGAGTACCAGGCTCACCTATTGATTGTGCGGCTACAACTCCAACAGCTTCACCTCTATGAACAAGATGACCTCTTGCAAGATCTCTTCCATAACATTTGGCACAAACTCCAATTGGAGCATCGCAAGTCATTGGAGATCTAATTTTAAGACTTGATAGATTTAATTCATCAATGATATCTAAAGCTTCTTCATCCAGCATCGTGTTTACAGGAAATAATTCTTTTCCGTCAGAATCAAAAATTGGTTCAGCAATAACTCTTCCTAAAATCCTATCAGTTAAAGGTTGAATTATCTCGCCACCATCAATTATTGAAGTGACCGTTATAGACTCTGATGTTCCACAGTCTTCAATATTAATAACTGAGTCCATTGATACATCGCATAGTCTCCTAGTTAAATATCCAGAGTTTGCTGTTTTAAGGGCAGTATCTGCAAGACCTTTTCTGGCACCATGAGTAGATATGAAATATTGAAGTACAGATAAACCTTCCCTGAAGTTAGCAGTAATAGGTGTTTCAATGATGGACCCATCTGGTTTTGACATCAATCCTCTCATTCCTGATAGCTGTCTTATTTGGGCAGGCGATCCCCTTGCACCAGAGTCTGCATATATATAAACCGAGTTAAAAGATGATTGGTCAATATCTTCTCCATCAGGTGTTTTTGCAGTCTCAGTACTAATTTTTTCCATCATAGCCTTTGCAACCTGTTCATTTGCTCTGGACCAAATATCAATAACCTTGTTATATCTTTCTCCTCTAGTTACAAGGCCAGAATCAAATTGCTTTTCTATTGCTTTTACTTCTTTCTCAGATGAATCAATAATTCTTGCTTTTTCTTTAGGAATAACAAAATCATTAACTCCAATGGATGATCCTGATCTTGTAGAGAAATCAAAACCTAGATACATTAATTGGTCTGCGAATATCACAGTTTTCTTTAGGCCGGCTTTTCTATATGAAGTATCTACTAGTTTTGAAACTGATTTCTTATTTAATACATTATTAATGTTTTTAAAACCAACCTCAGCAGGAGTTATTCTCCAAATTAATATTCTTCCAACAGTTGTATTCTCTATTGAAGTTTCTCCATTTTCATGAGTAACTCTAACTTTTATTGGTGAATGAATTTCTAAATTATCTGTTTCATAAGCTCTTAAGACCTCATCAGGATTACTAAAAGTTCTTCCAGCACCTGAGGCATTAGCATTATCCCTCGTCATATAATAAAGACCAAGCACAACATCTTGGGTAGGATTAATAATTGGGGATCCATCAGCTGGAGATAGTATATTATTGGTTGACATCATTAATGCTCTTGCTTCAAGTTGAGCCTCGAGCGTTAATGGAACATGAACTGCCATTTGGTCTCCATCAAAATCTGCATTAAATGCAACACATACTAGAGGATGAAGTTGGATTGCCTTACCTTCAATTAATTTAGGTTCAAAAGCTTGTAAACCTAATCTATGAAGCGTCGGCGCTCTATTAAGTAGAACAGGATGTTCTCTGATCACCTCTTCTAGAACTTCCCAAACTTCTGGTGTTTCTCTTTCAACTAATTTTTTTGCAGCTTTTATAGTTGTCGCAAGCTCTCTATTTTCGAGTTTCCCATAAACAAATGGTTTAAATAATTCTAATGCCATCTTTTTAGGCAAACCACATTGATGAAGTTTCAAATTAGGGCCGGCAACAATTACGGATCTTCCAGAATAATCAACTCTTTTTCCAAGAAGGTTCTGTCTGAATCTTCCACCTTTTCCTTTTATCATGTCGGCTAATGACTTTAGTGGTCTTTTGTTTGTACCAGTAATAACTCGTCCTCTTCTACCGTTATCAAGAAGTGCATCAACAGATTCTTGTAGCATTCTTTTTTCGTTTCTAACAATAATTTCTGGTGCGCTAAGTTCAAGTAATCTTTTTAATCTGTTGTTTCTATTTATTACTCTTCTGTATAAATCATTTAAATCAGATGTTGCGAACCTTCCTCCTTCGAGAGGAACCAGCGGTCTAAGATCTGGAGGTAACACAGGAAGAACATTCATCACCATCCATTCAGGCTTATTGCCAGAATCTTTAAATGCTTCTAACAATTTTAATCTTTTAGATAATTTCTTAAGCTTTGTTTCTGAATTAGTTTGAGGAATTTCTTCTCGTATAATCCTAATTTCATCTACTATATCAAGTTCTTCAAGTAATATTTGTACTGCTTCAGCACCCATTCCTGCTGTAAATTCATCACCAAATTCTTCATATTTTTCAACCCATTCTTCTTCAGTAAGAATTTGTCCTTTTTCTAATTCAGTTAAGCCTGGATCGGTAACAATATAACTTTCAAAATATAATACTCTCTCTATTTCTCTTAGAGTTACATTTAACAAAAGTCCAATTCTTGATGGTAGGGATTTTAAGAACCAAATATGAGCAACAGGAGCAGCTAATTCTATATGTCCCATTCTTTCTCTTCTTACTTTGGCTAAAGTAACTTCAACACCACATTTTTCGCAAACAACTCCTCTATGTTTCATTCTTTTATATTTGCCACAAATGCACTCATAATCCTTAACAGGCCCAAAGATTTTTGCACAAAACAAACCATCCCTTTCAGGTTTAAAAGTTCTATAGTTAATCGTTTCTGGTTTTTTTACCTCACCAAATGACCATGATTTTATTACTTGAGGAGAAGCAAGTCCTGCAGATATTGTAGTAAAGTCCTCTTGTCCAGTCTTTAAAGAATTTAATAAGTCTCTCAATTTTGTCTCCTAATTTTCTAAATCTAATTCGATGTTAATGCCCAATGATTTAATTTCTTTACTAAGAACATTAAATGATTCAGGTACGTTTGCATCCATTTCAAAACTTCCATCAACAATATTTTTGTACATTTTTGTTCTTCCAGAAACATCATCAGATTTAACTGTGAGCATTTCTTGTAATGTGTAAGATGCTCCATAAGCTTCTAATGCCCATACTTCCATCTCACCAAATCTTTGACCTCCAAACTGAGCTTTTCCGCCTAAAGGTTGTTGTGTGACAAGACTATATGAGCCAGTTGATCTTGCATGCATTTTGTCATCAACAAGATGATTAAGTTTAATCATATACATGTAACCAACAGTCACTGGCCTGTCAAATTTAGAACCAGTTCTTCCATCATAAAGAGTTATCTGACCTGACTCAGGTAAATCAGCTAACTTTAATAAGTCTTTTATCTCACTTTCTTTTGCTCCATCAAAAACAGGGGTTGCAATTGGCAATCCATTTCTAAGATTTTCAGCAAGTTCAATAATTTCTGAATTATTAAATGATTTAATGTCTTCTTTATTGGGTGCATTTTTATTGTATAAATTATCTAAATACTTTTTAAGTTCAGTTGGTTTAGCATTTTCTTTGATCATAAGATCAATTTTTCTACCAATACCTTTGGCTGCAGAGCCCATATGTGTTTCGAGAACTTGACCAACGTTCATTCTTGATGGAACACCTAGTGGGTTTAATACGATATCAATTGGATTACCATCTTCATCATAAGGCATATCTTCAACTGGCATTATTTCTGAAATAACTCCTTTGTTTCCATGCCTACCTGCCATTTTATCACCTGGCTGTATTCTTCTTTTAATAGCTAAATAGACCTTAACAATTTTAATTACTCCAGGCGCTAAATCATGGCCTCTTATAATCTTAGATTTTTTTTCTTCAAACCTAGATTTTATGTCCTTTATAAATTGTTTATAAGAAATTTCTGTTTCTTCAATAACTTTATTGATTGTTTCTGTATCAGTTCTTAATGAAAAAATATCATTTAATTTAAATGATTCTAACTTTTCAGCTGTAAGATCTTCCCCTTTCTTAACACCATTACCTTTCACTACCTTTTTAGACTTAAGTAATTCACATAATCTAGTTTTTGTAGCTTGTTCCACAACAGCGGCTTCGTCATCAGCATCCTTTTTGGATTGATCTAAATGGTCTTGCTCAATAGCTTGAGTCCTTTCATCTTTTTCAACTCCATCTCTTGTGAAAACTTCGACCCCAATTACTGTTCCTTTTGAACTTGATCTCTGAGATGTATCTTTAACATCTGATGCTTTTTCACCAAATATTGCTCTTAAAAGTTTTTCTTCAGGTGATAATTGTGTTTCACCTTTAGGTGTGATTTTTCCAACCAAAATATCACCAGGTTCGACCTCAGCACCAACATAAACAATCCCACAATCATCAAGTTTATTTAATGATCCTTCTCCGACATTCGGGATATCGGCTGTAATATCTTCTGAGCCAAGTTTTGTATCTCTAGCTATGCAAACAATTTCTTGTATATGAATTGAAGTAAATCTATCTTCTCTTGCAACTTTTTCTGATATTAATATTGAGTCTTCGAAGTTATAACCATTCCATGGCATAAAAGCTATTCTAATATTTTGACCAAGAGCTAATTCGCCATTATCAACAGAAGGACCATCAGCTAATATATCTCCGGCTTTAACAACATCACCATCTCTTACGATTGGACGCTGATTTATACATGTATTTTGATTAGATCTTGTATATTTAATTAAATTATATACATCGGATGCTGTTTTTGATTTCTTATCAGTTACTCTTACAACAATTCTTGATGCATCAACACTTTCTACTACTCCTGAATTTCTAGCAACAATACATACTCCAGAATCCCTAGCAACGACTGTTTCTAATCCAGTCCCAACAAGAGGTTTTTCTGCCCTTAAAACTGGAACAGCTTGACGTTGCATATTTGAGCCCATCAAGGCTCTATTAGCATCATCATGCTCTAGAAAAGGTATTAATGAAGCTGCAATTGACACAACCTGCTGAGGAGATACATCCATTAGATCAATTCTATCTGGTGACATTAACTCAAATTCATTTGCATGTCTGACAGCAACCAAGTCATCTACAAACTTATTGTTTTTATCTAACATAACATTTGCTTGTGCAATAACATGCTCTGCTTCATCTATAGCTGATAAATAAATAATTTCATTCGTAACTTTTCCATTAGTGACTTTTCTATATGGGGTTTCAATAAACCCATATTGATTTGTTCTTGAATAAGACGCAAAAGAATTAATTAATCCAATGTTTGGTCCTTCTGGAGTTTCAATAGGGCAAACTCTTCCGTAATGAGTAGGATGAACATCTCTAACTTCAAATCCAGCTCTTTCTCTGGTTAATCCTCCAGGCCCTAGAGCAGAAACCCTTCTTTTATGTGTTATCTCTGATAATGGATTATTTTGATCCATAAATTGTGATAATTGACTTGAACCAAAAAATTCTTTAATAGCTGCTGTTACAGGTTTTGCATTAATTAAATCTTGTGGTCCAAGCTCATCAGCTTCAGCCATACTTAACCTTTCTCTTACAGCTCTCTCAACTCTGATAAGGCCAACTCTAAATTGATTTGCAGTCATTTCTCCAACAGACCTAACTCTTCTGTTTCCTAGATGATCAATATCATCAACAATATCGTGACCATCACGAATATTTACAATACCCTTCATAACTTCAATGATGTCTTGCTTATCTAAAACGTATGGATCTTCTTTTTTTTCGTCTAGTTTTAACCTTCTGTTAAATTTCATTCTACCAACTTCTGATAAATCATATCTTTCATTATTAAAAAATAAATTATTAAAAAGGGTATCAGCAGAATCCTTCGTGGGAGGTTCTCCTGGTCTCATCATTCTATAAATTTCAACCAATGCTTCTAGTTTATTTGAAGTAGGATCAACTCTTAAAGTATTGGAGATGTAAGGTCCTTTATCTAATTCATTAATATAAAGGCATTTAATTTCTTTAATATTATTTTCTTTTAACTCAGATAAAACTATTTCATCTATTTCGGTGTTGGCGGCAATGAAAACCTCACCAGTTTCTTCATTAAAAATGTCTTTTGATAAAACCTTTCCATGAAGGAATTCTTCCGATAAAGTAATTTCAGATGCTTTAGAGCTTGTAAGTTCTTTTATGTGTCTAGCAGTTATTCTTTTGCCTGCTTCAACATATATCTTGCTTTTAACTCTTATATCTACAGGTAAGGTTTCACCTCTCAGTCTTTCAGGCATCAAGGCAGCCTTAACGTTATCCTTTTCTAATATAAAAGTATCCTCATCATAAAATTCAGACAATATTTCTTCAGTGCTCATATCTAATGCTCTAAGCATTATTGTGGCAGGTATCTTTCTTCTTCTATCAATTCTTGTGAAAAGAATATCTTTAGGATCAAATTCAAAATCTAACCAAGAGCCTCTATAGGGAATAATTCTTGCGGAGTAAAGTACTTTTCCTGAAGAATGAGTTTTGCCTTTATCATGATCATAAAATACACCAGGTGATCTATGAAGTTGAGATACAACAACTCTTTCAGTTCCATTTATAATAAAGGAGGCATCATCAGTCATTAACGGAACTTCTCCCATAAAAACTTCACCCTCTTTGATATCCTTAACATCTTTAAAGTTAGACTCTCTATCAAATAAAACTAATTTAACTTTTATTCTTAGAGGAGCTGAATATGACAAACCTTGTATCAGACATTCTTGAACATCATATGTATTTTTTCCAAGTTCATAGGAAACATACTCCAAGGCAGCATTTCCTGAAACGCTTTTAATTGGAAACAAAGATTGAAAAACTTCTTCAAGTCCTTGTTTTTTTCTCGCTTCAGGCGCCACATCTTCTTGCAGAAATTGAGCATAAGATTTAGTTTGAGTCTCAATTAAATTTGGTAAATCCATTACTTGAGCAAAAGTACCAAAGTTCTTTCTTATTCTTTTCTTTTCTGTATAGCTATATGACATAAATGCGTCCTTTTAATTTAATATAGTTGTTACTTGAGTTCCCCAGTAGCTCCAGCTTCAGTAAGCTTGGCTAGCATCTCTTCAGCTTCCTCTTTTTTAACACCTTCTTTAAGTGTGCTTGGAGCACCATCAACCATATCTTTTGCTTCTTTTAATCCCAATCCAGTTATTGCTCTTACAGCTTTAATAACTTGAACCTTTTGATCACCTGCTGCTGCTAATACAACATCAAATGCATCTTTCTCTTCAGCTGCTGGCGCATCTCCATCTCCACCGGCTGCTGCTGGCGCTGCTGCGACTGCTGCTGCGGCTGTAACACCAAATTTTTCTTCAATAGCTGAAATTAGATCTACAAGATCCATTACTGACATTTCTTCTATTGCCTTTAAGATATCATCTTTACTAGTTGCCATTTTTTTCTCCTTATAATTTAGGCTGACGCCTCTTTGTTGTCTCGAACTGCTGATAAAACTCTTGCAAGTTTACTTGGAACTTCATTTAATAAAGTAGCAAATTTACCTACAGGAGCCTGTAAAACATTGGCTATAAGACCATATGCCTCGTCTTTAGATGGAAGAGTTGCCAAAATATCAATTTGACTTCCATCTAATAACTGCCCTTCAACAACCAATGCCTTGATTTCAAGTTCATCAAAATTCTTAGCATAAGTTTTAAGCAGTTTAGCTGCTGCACCTGGCTCTTCAAAAGAAAAAGCAAATAAAGAGGGTCCAAATAGAACCTCATCTGAACACCCAAAATCTGTTCCCTCAAACGCTAGTTTAGCCAATGAGTTCTTAATAACTTGGATATGAATTCCAGATTGGGTTGCTTTAGTTCTGATCTCAGAAAGCTCAGAAACCTTCAAACCTCTTGCGTCAGAGATAACTAATGAAGATGCATTGGATGCAACTTCTTTAACTTCCCGGACTATATTTTCTTTTTCATTTTTAGATAATGCCACAGCAATTCTCCAATTAAAGCCTTTCGGCTATTTGGCGACAAATTGCATAAATTACAATTTGAACACCACCTGCGTAGGAAATTAAGTCTCTCAACACCTACGGTCTTCGACGGCTGCGTAAACGCAACTATCTAGTTTTGCATTTCTACAAAACTAAAACTTATACCAGCTCACCAGGATTAATCTTTACTCCTGGTCCCATTGTGCTACTTAAAGCAATATTCCCTATGTAAACACCTTTTGCAGATGCTGGTTTTAATTTTCTTAACTCTTCCAATAAAGCGGAAGCATTTGCTTTTATTTTATTTCCTTCAAAAGAAACTTTTCCAATACTTCCATGAATAATTCCATTTTTATCAGTTCTAAATCTTACTTGACCTGCCTTAACATTTTTAATAGCAGTTGCTATATCGTCTGATACTGTTCCTGTTTTGGGATTTGGCATAAGTCCTTTTGGGCCAAGAACTTGACCTAATTTTCCAACAACTTTCATCGCAGAATTTGTTGAAATAACAACATCGACATTAACCTCATCTTTTTGAAACTTCTCAGCTAAATCGTCCATACCTACATATTCTGCGCCAGCAGCTTGAGCATCGCTTGCATGATCACCGTCAGCAAAAACTGCTACTTTAACTTCTTTACCAAGACTATTTGGTAAGGTAACTGCTCCTCTTACATTTTGATCTGACTTATCAGGATCAACGCCAAGCTTCACAGAGATATCTATTGATTCATCAAATTTTTCAGATTTAACTGATTGAATAATGTCCATAGCTTCTTCTAAAGAGTATGTTTTTTCAGGATCATGTTTTTCCTGAATAATTCTTTGTTTCTTTGTTAAATTACTCATAGGTCAGTTTCAACCCCCATACTTCTTGCAGTTCCAGCAATTATTTTTACAGCTGCATCCATGTCATTTGAACTTAAATCTGGTTCTTTTGCTTTAGCAATATCTTCTAGCTGAGATCTTGATAATTTTCCAACTTTTTCTCTATTAGGCTCACCACTTCCTTTTGGTATATTTAATGCCTTTCTAATCAAAACTGCAGCAGGTGGGGTTTTAACAACAAAATCGAAGGATTTATCTTCATAAACATTTATAATAACGGGCAATGGCATGCCTTTTTCTGATTCTTGAGTTGCTGAATTAAAAGCATTACAAAAATCCATTATATTTAAACCAACTTGTCCTAAAGCAGGTCCAACAGGTGGACTAGGGTTTGCCCCACCAGCTGGTATTTGTAACTTCAATACATTAACTATTTTTTTAGCCATTATGTTTTCTCAATTTGCATAAAATCTAATTCAACTGGTGTTGCTCTTCCAAGGATTTGGACTGCAACCTTAACCATGCTTCTTTCGTAATCTACATTCTCTACAACGCCATTAAAATCATTAAATGGGCCATCGCATACTCTAATAACTTCTCCAGGCTCATATATGATTTTTGGAGCAGGAGCGTCTTCACCAACTTCAATTCTATTGATAATGTTATTTACATCTTCTTCTGATATAGGTAATGGTTTATCTCTTGTACCTCCGACAAACCCTGAAACTCTTGGTGTCGATTGAACTAATTGCCATGAGTCATCTTCTAGATTCATTTGCACTAAGATATATCCTGGAAAAAACTTTCTTTCCGTAGTTTTCTTTGCACCACCTTTTAGTTCAACTATTTGCTCTGTAGGAATTAATATTTCACCAAATTTTTCAGATAGATTATTCAATACAATTCTCTCTTGGAGAGCTGCTTTAACTTTTTGCTCATAGCCTGAATAAGCTTGTATAACATACCATTCCATAAATTATCCTAATACCAATCCAGTTAAAAAGCTTAATAATGATTCAAGTCCCCAAAAAAATAAGCACAAAACAATTATTGCTCCAAAAACAATCATAAAAGTTTGGGTTGTTTCCATTCTTGTGGGCCATACTACTTTTCGTATTTCTGTTCTTGACTCTCTCATTAGTTTGATTGCATTAGAGCCAAAATTTGTAATAGCAATTAACCCAAGTCCAACCAAAAATAAAAATAAAACTCCAAGCACCCTATATAAAAAAGCAACTTCAACAAAATAACTATTTCCAACAACAGCCATACCAAAAACTGTCATAGCCAATAACCACTTTAGGTTATCAAGAGCTTTTGAAGTAGATCCTTTATTCATATTTCAACTCTCTCTACCAGTTAGTTCCTCTTGGCAGGCCAGGAGGGACTCGAACCCCCAACCCCCGGTTTTGGAGACCGATGCTCTACCAATTGAGCCACTGGCCTAAACTTTATTTTCATATTTTTCAAAGACAAATAAGCCGAGGCATATAGCCTCGGCTAAAAAGTCTTATATTACTCTACTATTTTTGATACTACGCCAGCACCAACTGTTCTTCCGCCTTCTCTAATTGCAAACTTAAGTCCTTCATCCATAGCGATCGGAGCAATTAGTGAAACAACCATCTTAATATTATCACCTGGCATTACCATTTCAGTACCTTCTGGTAATTCGCAAGCACCGGTTACATCAGTTGTTCTGAAATAAAACTGAGGTCTATAATTATTCATAAAAGGAGTGTGTCTTCCACCTTCATCTTTACTTAAAACATATATTTCAGCTTCAAACTTTGTATGTGGTGAGATTGATTTAGGTTTAGCTAAAACCTGACCTCTTTCAACAGCGTCTCTTTCAACACCTCTTAAAAGGACACCGCAGTTCTCTCCTGCTCGACCTTCATCAAGTGACTTTCTAAACATTTCAACACCAGTACAAGTTGTTTCAGATGTTTCTTTGATACCAACAATTTCTAGTGCATCGCCAGTATTAACAATTCCAGTTTCAATTCTTCCTGTTACTACAGTGCCTCTTCCTGAAATGGTAAATACGTCCTCAATAGGCATTAGAAAGTTACCATCTACAGGTCTTTCTGGTTCAGGTACATATGTATCAAGAGTTTCAATGAGCTTTTGCACAGAAGGAACGCCTATATCAGAAGTATCCCCTTCTAAAGCCTTAAGAGCACTTCCAACAATAATTGGTGTATCATCTCCTGGGAAATCATATTCGTTAAGTAGCTCTCTAATTTCCATTTCAACTAATTCAAGCATTTCTGGATCATCATTTTGATCAGCCTTATTCATATATACAACGATATATGGAACACCTACTTGTCTAGCAAGAAGAATATGCTCTCTGGTTTGAGGCATTGGACCGTCTGCAGCACTGACAACAAGAATTGCGCCGTCCATCTGTGCAGCACCTGTAATCATGTTTTTTACATAATCAGCGTGGCCTGGGCAGTCAACGTGAGCATAGTGTCTTGCTGTTGATACATACTCAACATGAGAAGTAGCGATAGTTATTCCTCTTTCTCTCTCTTCAGGAGCATTATCAATATTTGCAAAATCAACTGCATCTCCACCAAAAACCTCAGCAGCAACCTTTGTTAAAGCAGCTGTAAGTGTAGTTTTACCATGGTCAACATGACCAACAGTACCCACATTAACGTGGGGTAAGGTTCTCTCGAATTTTTCTCTAGCCATTTTTTATGCCTCTCTAAAATTGTTATAAATGGAGCTCATAACCGGACTTGAACCGGTGACCTCTTACTTACCAAGCAAGTGCTCTACCGCTGAGCTATATGAGCCCGTTAACAAGCATCCCATTTTTGGTGCCGTATTATCCCCTTAAAAAGCTACAAACTCAACCTTTTTTATAAGATATTTTATAGGTCTAAAATATCAAAAAAAATCGTGGTGGAGAGGGTAGGATTCGAACCTACGTAGCCGAAGCGGCAGATTTACAGTCTGCTGGTATTAACCACTCACCCACCTCTCCATTTGAAGTTAAGTATTTTTGTTCTAGAATGTCTTTAAGTCAACTAATTTCTTTCTTTGAAAAAGCTAAATAAAGACAAAATTCTTCATAATTTGCCGTCAAATAGGGTAAATCTCAAGATTTATCATGAGATCGACTCGACTAACGATGAAGCTAAAAGAATTGAGTTAGATAAAGATTTTCATGTAATTATTGCTGAAAAGCAAACAAAAGGTAGAGGCAGACTTGGGAAAAAATGGTCTAGTCCTAATTCTGGAAATATTTATATGACAATATGTACTGAAAAAAACCTTTCTAAATTACCAATTAGTCTTATAACAGGATTAATTTGTAAAAAGGCTATAAATAAAATTTCTAATAAATCCATAATAATGCTTAAATGGCCGAATGATATTCTGCTAAATAACAAAAAAATTGGTGGAATTTTAGTTGAAACTGAAGTTTGTAATAAAAAAATAAGAACAATAATTGGTATTGGAATTAATATAAAAATAAAAAAAGAAGAATCATGGTGGGGTGATCTATCTAAATTTAGTATCGAAGCCAAAAGAAATGAACTTATTAACCAAATATTATCTGATTTCATTGAAAAATTTGATAAGTTAGATTTCAACTGGATGGATGAATGGAAAAATAGTTGTATTCATATAAATAAAAAAATAAAAATTAATGATGGTAACGCCTTTGAAAAGGAAGCTATATTCTTAGATGTTGATAAAAATGGAAATGCAATTGTTAAAACTGACCAAGGAAGAGAATTAATATCCAGCGGCGAAATTAGCATCAAGGGAGTTTATTAAAAATGTTACATTATGTTAAAAATATTTCTATCAATGAAAATATTCCTGAGAATTTAGAAGAAATAGTTTTTGGAGCTGGTTGCTTTTGGGGTGTAGAGAGAAAATTTTGGAATTTATCTGGAGTATTTGTTACGTCAGTTGGATACTCAGGCGGTGATACAGATGATCCAACTTATGAAGATGTTTGTTATAAAGATACAGGTCATGTTGAGGTAGTAAAAATTTATTACGATCCGAAAGTCATTAGCCTCAATGAAATACTAAAAATATTCTGGGAATGTCATGATCCTACTCAAGGCATGCGGCAGGGCAATGATATTGGAACTCAATACAGATCAGTAATCTTTTGTACAAATGAAGATGACATTAAAAGAGCCAATGTGAGCAAAGAAAAGTTTCAAAATGTTTTAAGCAAAAATAAATATGGTGATATTACAACTGAAATTAGTTTAATAAAGAACTACTTTTTGGCGGAAGAATACCACCAGCAATACCTAGCCAAAAATCCTAATGGATATTGTGGGCTAGGCGGAACTGGTTGTACTCTAGATTAAAGATTAATCAGGATTGTACTGAAGTAAAGCTTGCTCCATGTATGTTCTTACAGGTTTAAATGTTGTTCCAGCTTCTTGAACAAACTCTGCAAACTGAGGTGTATTTATGTAGTTTGCTAAAAAATCAAGTGCCTCAGCATTTGAATTAAAGTATACAGAAACTGAATGAGTAACATTTCCTCCACCAGTATGCTGTTGTCTCAAAACATATGCTTCACCACCAAAAGATTCTTTAAACATCTTTGTAGACATCTTTTTAAAAGCATTGAAATAAACAACAGGATTGCTTACTTCACTTACAAAAGTAACACCGTAATTAGCGCCCCTTCCATCACCTTCAGCTATCAAATAGCTAGTTAGATTATGATAGTAAGCTTCCCCTCCAGCAGCGGCCATCTCCTGTCCAAATACGGCAAACGCAGGTGAACTAGAAAATATTTCAGATGCTTCTTGAAATCTTTCAGCACTCTTATAATAAAAATTTATTGAATGAGTAATGTTTGTATACCCTTGAAGACTAATCCTTGATAAAGCAGCCTCATATTTTTGTTTTTTTATGTCTGGACTATTCATCATTTTATCGAATGCAGCTCCACACGCAGGTTCATTAGGACAACTAAAGAAATAGTTCGCCTGGAACTTAGAATAATTTGGTTCAGTGTGATCGTCAGCAATTAATCCAAACGAGAATATCATAGCCATACTTAATATAATCTTTTTCATTTTCTCTCCATAAATAAAAATTGAATGTTTAAATTATATTAATATATTTATTTATGCAACATAATAAATGTAAACATTATGTATCTTTCAAGTTAATAACTAATGATGTAAAATTTGCGCTTCGCCACCTTAGCTCAGTTGGCTAGAGCAGTTGATTTGTAATCATCAGGTCGTCAGTTCGAATCTGACAGGTGGCTCCATTATTTGTCAAAATTTAATTTATTTAATAGTATGAGATATGAATTCAGAAAACGAATCTAAAACTAATAAAGACGAGAATCTAAAGAAAGATTTTAAAATTGGGCAATATGTATATGTTGCAATTTATGTTTTCTTGGTAATTTGTCTTATTGTTTTAGCAACTTAACAAATGGACCTTACAACATATATTATTGGCAATTTAGTTTTAATTGGCCTCTTATATTGGGTTGTAAAAAATAAAGATAATTAATTTCTATATCCGTTAGGCTTTTCTTTATTTTTAGTATATCTGTCAGTTAACCTTGTCATCCTAGAGGTTAAATCAACATCTTTTCCATTTATGAAGACCTTTTCAGGCATTGAAGATGGTTCTAATGGATCAGCATCCCAGATAATAAGGTCAGCAATTTTACCTTGAGCAATTTGTCCTCTGTCCCCCAGATTAAAAACTTCTACTGGTGAAAGAGTTAATGCTTTGATTGCGCCAGCATAAGACATTCCATTCGCAACAGCTACGCCAGCCCCTTGCCTGACAAGATGAAAATTATGACTCCTTGGAGCATTAAACATTATAGTAATACCTAGCTTCTCTAGCTTTGCAGCTAGCTCAATATTTGCTGCTAGCTCATCAAATGATTCAGGGATATTGTTGATAGGATTTATTATCAAAGGGATATCATTTTCTGCTATTTGATTAGCAACTAACCCAGCTTCTTGAGCTCCCATAATTACTAGGTTTAAATCATATTTTCTTTTTATTTCAATTAACTTTAATAAATCTGAAGCTCTATTAGCATCAATTATTAAAGGAAGATTATCGTTAACTAATTTATATAATGCTTGAAGGTCTCTTGGATGAAGCTGCATAGTTTCCGCAATTGGAGAATCATCAATGAGTTCAGCAATTTCTTTATATGTTTCCATGTCTCTTGAATCTAGAGAGGACGCAAATTCAAGTAAGTCTTCCATAATTGAGAACGTCTCTGCTCTTGATTCATCACCTGAAGCACCCACTCTTCCAATCATTACAACATCTTTGGAGCCTGATATTTCGATATTGCTATCAAGCACGAAAAAAGATCCAAGCCCGCCTATGGGACTAGCTGTGTTTTGAGGAAGGGTGAGAGTTGATGTTATTCCATTGGATCTATTCCATGGAATTAAAACTGAATTTGGATTAAATGCATCATAAATACTAAAACCGATTTGATATAAATCAGATGAGTCATCTCTGGTTACACTTAATGCGCCAATTTCAACAATTCCTATATCAGTGTCTGTAGGTATAATGCCTGGGGTTAATATTTTACCAGTAGCATCTATAACAATATCACCACGAAGATTTGAGGTTGAGACTCTAGAGATTTTATTATCTTCAATTAAAACATTCCCAATAAAAGCATCGTTATTTTTTCCATCATATATGGTTACATTTTGAATAAGAGTACTCTCAGAATTGATAACTCCATTAAAAAATATTAGAAAAATGAAAATGACTTTTTTTGAAGAATTCATCATTCCTTTATCCTGTTTTTATTTGGGCTAATTATTCCTACATCAAAATCGCTCGCAGGCTGAAAATCACTATCTTTGTCATATGCAGTGGCGCCATCAATGAATACTTTTTCAACAAGAGCATAAACACTAAAAGGATTTTTTGACCATATGACAACATCAGCATTTTTCCCAACTTTTAAGGAACCAGTTTGATCATATATACCTGCTGCTTTTGCAGGATTAGAAGTAATCCAATTCATAGCTCTAGCTTTAGTAATATCAAAACCAGCTCTTAATCCAGCTGATAAGGCTTTTGATGCTTCTTGATTTAAATGCTGAATCCCAATTGCATCATCTGAATGAACAATCGCACATCCTTTCCCGCCAAGAGCCTGATCAACAATAGCTATATTGGCTTGAACCATATCATATGCTTCATGTTTAAATCCCCACCAGTCTGCCCATAAAGCCCCACATATATTATTTTCTGCTAACAAATCTGCAATTTTATATGCTTCCACGCCATGATGAAAAGCAGTAATCTTGTAATTAAATTCATTAGCAATATTTATCATTGTTGCCATTTCTTCTGCTCTATAACAATGATTGTGAACTAATATTTCTCCCCTAAGAACTCCTGCAAGAGTCTCCATTTCAAGATCTCTTTGTGGTGCATATCCCATCTCTTTTGCATCATCTGACTTAGATTCATATTCATTTAGTCGGTTTAAATAAGCTTCTGCTTGAATCCATGATTTTCTGTAACCAGCTGCATTTCCCATCCTAGTCGATGGTGCTTGTTGTCGATTGCCATAAACCCTTTTAGGGTTTTCTCCACATGCCATTTTTAATGAATGAGGAGCATCAGGGAATTTCATAGAATTAATAGTATTTCTTTGTAAATTCTTAACAGTAACGCCCCTACCTCCAATTAAATTAGCTGATCCTGGCAAAATATGAAAAGCAGTTACGCCGCCTTTCAAAGCTAAAGCATATTGAGGATCTTGAACCCAAATAGAATGTTCAGCCCAAACATCGGCAGTAACTGGACTTGTTGCTTCATTTCCATCAGAACTTGTACTTACTCCAGGAGCAGGATAAACGCCCATATGGGAATGAATATCTATAATTCCAGGAGTTACCCATTTGTCTGAAGCATCAATAACTTTAAAATCATTAGTGCTAGGTAAATCTTTTCCAATAGCTACAATTTTTCTATTTTGAATTAAGAGATCAGTTTCTATAAATTCATTGCCTTCGCCATCATAAATATTTGCATTTCTAATTAGAATATTTTCAGCAGGTAAAGGTTCATATGTTGATTGAAATGGCTCAGCTTGGATAAAGCATGCAAAGATTAAAAAGTAATATTTTATTAGTTTGGTCATACAATGAATAATATAATCTATAATAATTAAAAAACAAAAGATATATTATGCAGTTAAATTATTTTAATAGGCCTTATTTCGAAAACGGAGCAATAAATAAAATATCCGAAGTTTTAAAGACTCTTGGAATTAAAAATCCTCTAATATGTTCTGATCCTGGTTTGTCTTCAATAGGCATGACTGACAAAATTAAAGATCTTATCGCTAATGATTTTTCTTCATCATTTTATGAAGAAACTCCGGCTAATCCAACAGAAAAAGCTGTAAATGAAGCTTTAGAGTTATATAAATCAAATGGTTGTGATTGTGTTATTGGATTTGGGGGTGGGTCAAGTATAGATTTAGCTAAAGCAGTGGCCTTGATGGCAAATCATGAAGGTAATCTCTTAGATTATTCTGTAAATGAAGGTGGGTATGGAAAAATAACTGAGACAGCTCCTATGATTGCTATTCCAACCACTTCCGGAACTGGAAGTGAAGTATCTGTTGGGTCTTTAATTACAATGAATGATGGAAGAAAATTAATTTTTGCTAGTCCTCATTTAATGCCGGATGCAGCAATTTGTGATCCAGAACTAACAATTGGTTTGCCGCCTATCCTTACTGCCGGAGCTGGAATGGATGCTTTAACTCATTGTATAGAAGCCATTTTATCACCAATCAATGATCCACCAGCTGAAGCTGTTGGCATAGATGGAATTGAGAAAATTATCAAAGAGGAAAGTCTTATTAGAGCTTGTAAAGATGGACAAGATAAGGAGGCAAGATGGGGCATGATGATGGCATCCACTGAGGGGGCTATGGCTTTCTCAAAAGGCCTGGGGGCAGTACATTCAATGAGTCATGCATTAGGAGCTAACCAAGAACTGAGACTTCATCATGGAACTCTTAATGCGGTTATATTGCCATCAGTACTAAGATTTAATCAAAATCATGTTGGTAATAAATACTCAAGAATTGCACTTGCAATGGGTAAAAATGAATCAGCTAATTTAGCAAATGAAATTGAAAAATTAAATGAAAAAATTGGAATGCCAGGTAGTCTGACAGAAATGGGTGTTACTGAAGATATGATCCCTGGACTGGTTGCTCACGCTATAACTGATCCTAGTAATTTAACTACGCCTAGACTACCTTCTCAAGAAGAGTGGGAAAAACTATTTCTCGAGGCAATGTAAAAATAACTTGAAAAATTAAATAATAAATGGTCTAGTATGTTTCATAAATAATTATGAATAAAAAATATCTAATATATTCCTTTATTTTTATAGCTAGTCTATCTTTGCATAGCTTTGCTGATCATCATGACCATTTCAGTTTTGAAGAAGAGCACATTGCTGAGTGCCAAGCATGTGAAGAAAATGTTGAAATCCAAATTGCTTCAACAAAAAACAAAAGCAATTATTTAAAAGAATCCCCTGAAGCAAGTCTAAAAAAAAGATTTGTAAATCAAAAACAAAAATCAAACCTATCTAGAGCCCCTCCTTCAAATTAGTTAATTTTTATTTTTTTAACTAATTTTCATACTCAAGGAGGAAATATGAAAAAATTTTTTAATGCGATAATAGTTTTAATCGCTTTTCATTCGAACAGTATAATTTCACAAGATGTTGAAGAGATTGTTATTACTTCTGCACTGGTAGATACAACTGAAATTACAAATCCACTATATGTAATTGATGGAGATGATATTTTAGATGATGCTACGACTAGTTTGGGGGATGCAATCGATACTTATTTGGGTGTATCTATAGCTGACTATGGCGCTGCTGTAGGACAACCAATCATTAGAGGTATGTCAGGCCCAAGAGTTAAAATTCTTAAAAATGGAATGGTCAATCGTGACGTTTCCGGACTTGGGGTTGATCACTTAAATGATGTTGATCTAAATGATATATCTCAAATTGAGATTGTAAAAGGTCCATCTTCTTTGCTTTATGCAAATGGAACAATCGGTGGAATTATCAATGTAGTTGATGACACTATATCAACAGTTAATTTTGAGGCTCCTGAGGCAGACTTTAGCCTGGAAACTCAATCAGTAAATGATGGTGAAGCTCAATCTTTTAGTTACAAAGAAAATATAGGTGGATTTAATTTTAGCCTAGGTTTTAAAGATGTAGATTTTGGAAACTATGATATTCCTGATGGAGCTGTAATGCATGAAGAGGAAGAGCATCATGATGAAGACGAGCATGATGAAGACGAGCATGAAGATGAACATCATGAAGAGGATTTAGGGTATGTAAATAACTCAGATTTTGCAGTTGAAGCAACTAAGTTTGGTATTTCAAAAACAGGAGATTGGGGTTATATAGGTTTTGGAATAGACAACCTTGAAAGTGTTTACGGTATTCCTTTTCATGGAGATGAGCATGGAGATGAGCATGGAGATGAGCATGGTGATGAGCATGGAGATGAGCATGGTGATGAGCATGGTGATGAGCATGGTGATGAAGATGAAGAAGGTCATGATGAACATGGAGAAGAAAGGATTTTCTCAACTACTGACTCAGAAACTTTCACTATCAAAGGTTCTTACAATGTTAATGGTAGCCTAATAAATAAAATCGACTTCTCTTATCGTGATTCTGATTACACTTTAACTGAAGCCCACGAAGAAGAAGAGCACCATGATGAAGAAGAACATCATGACGAAGAAGAGCACCATGATGAAGATGAGGAAGAACATGAGGAACATGCTCCAACTGTATTTGCAAATCAAGCTACAGAATATGGAGCAATCTTTGATATTTCTAACGATTATGCAACTCAAAAAATTGTTTTAAATTTTGTTGATGAAGATAATTCAATTGTTGGAGAAGAGGCATTCATGAATCCAGCAAATAACGAAGAATTTACTATGGGTTACTATTTAAGTAAGGACTTTGATTTATTTAATGTTGACTTAGGAATGAGAATTGATCAAATAGATAGATCTGGCAGTGTTACTGACGAAGATCATGGAGATGTTGATAATTATTCAATAGATGATACTACCAATAGTTTTGCTTTTAGCTTAGGCCGTGATCTTAGTGATACTTTGGATGTGAACGTGGGTTTTGCGAGTGTTGAAAGGCTTCCATCAGTTATAGAGCTCTTTATGAATGGGCCGCATATGGCTACTGGAAGATTTGAAGTTGGCGATCCAACACTTAGCGCAGAAACTTCTAATAACTTTGATATCACCTTTAGTTTTGATAATGGTGATTATTATGGTTATGCAAGCTTTTATGTAACAGATGTTGATAACTATATTACATTAATGGATGAGGACGAAGATCATGATGAGCATGAAGATGAGCATCATGACGACGAAGATGAGCATCATGATGAAGATGAGCATGAAGATGGTCATGATGATCATGGTCATGGCAACTTAATCCACGCAAATTATGTTCAAGAAGATGCAGAGTTTGATGGTTATGAAATTGAGCTTGGAAGAACTATTAACATGGCAAATGGTGATCTTACTCTTTCATTTGGTAGAGATGTTGTAAATGCTGAATTTACTGATGGTCACAATGTCCCAAGAATCAATCCAGCAAGAAACGTTTATTCGCTTATCTACGATCAAGGCGATGTTCTTTTCAAACTTAATCTAAAAGATGTTGATGAACAAAATGACTTTGGTGAGGGTGAGACTGCAACTGATGGATATAGCATGCTTGATGCAAGACTTACTAAAACATTTGATTTAGATGGAAAAAGCAAATTAAAAGTTTCATTATATGGAAGAAATTTGCTTGATGAGAAAGCTAGAAATCATGCATCATTTGTGAAAGATCAGGTTCCACTTCCTGGTAAGAATGTTGGACTAAAATTTAATTTAACTTTCTAAACTTTCTACAACTCAAACAACATTGGCCCTTTTAGGGCCAATGTTTTTTCTATATATTCTAATTTTTATGTTATCTACATAAATAAGAATCTATAATCATGTTTATGTTCTTGAACAAAAAAATCCTTGTCCTAATTTTTGCAACATTTTTTGCATATTCAAATGATGTTGAAGAAATAATTGTTACTGGCTCGATAGTAAAAAATGCAGAGAATGATCTATCACCAGTTCAAGTAATCAATGAAAATAGTTTTAAAAATCTTAACATCACAAATATTGGTGAAATTAGCAAATATCTAAATGTGAGCTCTGGATCAAGGTTTCAATCTAATGCTCTTGAGGGAATTGATCAAGGGATGTCATCTATTACTTTAAGAGGTTTGGATAGTTCAGCTACTCTATTATTATTAAATTCAAAAAGGCATACCTTCTCAGGAACGCCTTCTAATAATGGAAATGGTTATATTGATGCAAATATTGTTCCAGAAATTGCTATTGAAAGAATAGAAATTCTTAAAGAAGGTGCTACATCAATATATGGCTCAGATGCTATTGCAGGAGTAATTAATTTTTTAACATTTAAGGAATTTGACGGGCTGAGGATAAAAGTCGGAAAACAAACAACAACAGACTATAACCAAGATGATAATAGTTTTGGAATTCTCTATGGGATGAAAATCCTTAATGGAAATCTTGTGATTGGCTTGAATACGCTTGAGCGATCTCCTCTCTCAGCTAGTGAAATAGACGGAATTGCTGAACTTGGTTTAAGTGGTCTCGGAAAAACCTTTAAAGTTCTTGGACCAGATACAGTCTCTTCTGGACTTTATGCTGGAGTTTATCCAAAAGAAAGTCAATTTGTCCCTGACCCAAATTGTGAAGATAATGGAGGCATTCTTGATGGAAATTTTTGTAGATTTCTATATGGAGAAAGATTTAATATTGTTAATGATGAGAGTCATAGAAAAATTTATATAAATTTTTCAAAAGAGACTAATTCTTTAAGACATAATTTTCATTTCATATCCTCTAAAGTTGAGGTAAATGATAATCCTCAGTCTCCTTCTTACCCTGCCCTTCCATTTCTATCAAGAAACATTGAGCCAGGAGAAGGTGGTAGCCCATTTAATGTTCCGGTTGTATGGTATGGAAGACCTCTTGGTTCAGAGTTTAAATCGCCGCACTCACCAAAAGATATTGAGCAATTTAATTTTAATTACAGCTTATCTTTTTTAATTAATCGAAAAACAGATGCAGAAATTTCGATTACTAAAAGTGAGCACTCAAATAATCATTTTAGACCAGACATAATTGATTCAAGATTTCTTGCAGCCATAAAAGGAAATGGCGGACCTAGTGGTAATCAAACATGGAATATCTTTGATTCAAATCAAAACTCACAATCGCTTATTGATTTTGTTAGAGGTGCCGAAGTTTCCTCAAAAATAGCTGACCTTACGTCCTTAAATGGAATATTTAATACAGAAATAAGGGGTTTGGGCTTGGCTTATGGATTTCAACTTAATAGAGAAAGCCTTGATATAAATTATGATGAAATTAGCAGAGCTGAATTTGATAAAGATGGAAAGTTATTAAAGACAGCAGATCTTTTCTTTCTTGGTGGAGGTATTAATTTATCAAAATCAAGAAATAGCAATGCAATTTTCTTTGAATTAGAAAAAAATGCTTTTGAAAATTTAGATATAAGACTTGCTGCAAGATATGAGTCTATGAAAAATGAATCCTCATTTGATCCAAAAATTTCTTTTAAATATATGGTCTCTGATTTATTTACAATAAGATTTTCAAAAGGAACTGCATTTTCTTCTCCTTCCATGGCTCAAATGTTTTCTAGTGAGATTAATCTAGGAAGTGTAAGAGACATTAGTAGTTCAGTTTTTGTAAGGCAGGCTTCAATAGGTAATCCAAATCTAAAGCCAGCTACCTCTAATAACTCAAATCTAGGATTAATATTTCAAAAAAATAGCCTTAGATTAAGTTTTGATATTTGGGAAATAGATTATGAAGATAGAATTGAGGTTGAAAGTGCTCAGGCAATCTTATCTTCTAATCCAAATGGATCTAGTATTACAAGAAATGAATTCGGTGATCTAATTGGTGTTACAACAACATACTTCAATGAAGATAATACTTTAATTAAAGGCATGGATATCCAAATACAATATCTTATTGAGCTCATTAAAGGAGAGGTCTCAATTAATATAATGGGCACAAATTTATCAGACTTCAAAACCCCAAGTCTTACAGACCCAAATCTTATGATTAATCGGGTTGGAAAATTTAATTTTGATAGCCATACTTTTTCTTTACCAAAGAAAAGACTAAATTCTTTTATAAGTTGGGACTTTAATAATTACAGTTTGAGCTTAAATTCGAGATATTTGGATAGCTATTTTAATGAGCGAACAATAACTGGATTGGGACTGACCTATGGATATGATAATCAAGTAAAATCTTTCTTTGTTCATGATATATCATTTGGAAAAAGTATTGATGCGTCAAGAGGTAATTTAAATCTTAATCTTTATCTTTCTAATATGTTCAATAAATCTGCTCCAAGGGTTTATGATGCTCCAGATTTTAGTTTTGATACAAGATTGCATGATCCTAGAGGAAGGATTGTAGGATTAAATATTGAATATAATTTCTGAAACTTCATAGGTATTTTTAAAAAATGAATGACCTAATAAATGCTATCGACCAGGTAATTGAAGAAAATGATTTACCCCATGAATGGTCAAAAGGTATTGCTGCTGAAATCAAAGAGCTTAAGCATAAAAAAGAATTCAACAACAGAATAGATTTAAGGTCTCAACCTTTTGTAACAATAGATGGAAAAGATGCAAAAGATTTTGACGATGCTATTTTTTGTAGAGAAGAATCTAATGGCTTCATGCTTCAAGTAGCAATTGCAGATGTTGCTGATATTGTAAAAGAAGAAACAGAGATAGACTTTGAGGCATTAAAAAGAGGTACATCTATTTACTTCCCAAGAAGAGTTATACCGATGTTGCCAGAGGAAATTTCAAATAATCTATGTTCTCTTGTTCCTAAAGAAGATAGAAATGTTTTGGTATGTGAAATTATTTTTAATATTGAAGGTGTCATTAGCTCATATGAATTTAATGAAGCAGTAATCAATTCTCATAAAAGATTTACATACAATGAGGTTGAATTTCTTGCAAAAGAAAAGCATACAGATATTAGTTCAAATATTTTAGATTCTATAATTTCACTACAAAAGCTAACAAAGAAACTTCTTAAAGAAAGAAATAAAAGAAAGGCGCTTGAAATAGATTCTGCTGAACCTGTTCTTAAGTTTGATAATAAAGATGTAATAAATGAAATATCACTTCCTAAAAGGCTATTTGCGCATCAGATGATAGAAGAAGCAATGATTTCAGCGAATATCTGCGCTGCTAAATTTATCAAAAAACATCTTGGATTTGGTGTTTATAGAGTTCACGAAGAACCTGAAAATTTAAAAATAGAGAATTTAAAAAAATTTTTTTCATTAAAGGGTCTGTCTTCAAAATCATTTTCAGACTCTTTGGAATTAATAAATGGTTTTATTGGTCACGTTAATAAAAATGAAGAAAATAAAATGCTAAATATACTAATACTGCAATCACTAAAAAGAGCACAATATTCTTCAAATGAAATTGGTCATTTTGGTCTTCAATTGAAAGAGTATTCTCATTTTACTTCTCCGATAAGACGATATCCGGACTTAATATCTCATAGACTAATAAAAAACATTTTAAACAAGAAAATTACAACTCAATCTAAAGAAAACCTTGAAGAGAAACTAAGTGAACTGTCATCCCTAGAAAAAAGAGCAGAAAATTCATCCAGGCAAGTTACTCAACAGCTTATATGCCATCATCTAAAAAAATTTATTGGACATGATTTCTTATCATTGGTGGTTGGGATAACTGAGTTTGGGTTATTTTGTGAAATTGAAAAGCACTACATATCCGGATTAGTTCACGTATCAGATCTAAGTCGTGATAGATATATTTTTGATAAAGAAGCAAATATACTGAAGGGTAAAAGAACGGGGAGAACCTTTAGAATAGGACAAAAAATTAGAGTTCAATTGGCTAATGTAATTCCTGAAGAAAGAAAAATAGTTTTAATACCCAAGTAATTATGAATAAAGGTAGTGATCAAAAAAGAATAGGCTTTCATAGTGTTGAAAGCATAATTGAAAACAATCCTCATAAAATTAAAAAATTATTTTTACCATACTCAAGAGAGGATTCTAGAATTATAAATTTGATAAAAATGGCCGATAAAAATGGTATTAAGTATGAAATGTCCAAAAAACTTAAGCAAGAACCTGAGGCAATAATTACAAACGAAAACAATCTGAATTTTAAAGATCTAAAAGAATTTCTTAATAATCAAAGAAATAAGCAATTAATAATCTTAATTTTAGATAACATTATCGATCCAAGAAATTTAGGAGCTTGTATAAGATCGGCAGCGGTTACTAGTGTCGATGCATTGATAATAAATAAACATCATTGCGCACCTTTAAATGATATTGCACATTCTGTATCAGCAGGAGGAGCTGAATATGTTCAAACTTTTTATGTATCGAATTTAATTAATTGTATTAAATACTTAAAAGAATCAAATATAAATATCTATGGCTTAAGCGAACATGCAGAAAATCAGCATATAGATAATGATTTTACTGAAAGCTCTGCGCTTATTATGGGATCTGAGGAATTCGGGATAAGAAAAAAAACTCAAGAGAATTGTGATTATCTTATAAAGCTTAGTAATAATAAAAATTTTAAAAGCTTTAATGTTTCCGTTGCAACTGGGATAATATTGTCAGAAATATCAAGGCAGCGTAAATGTTAAAACAAAGGACATTAAGAAATTCCATTAAGGCGGTAGGAATTGGTCTTCATACTGGTAAGAATATTAATATGGAGTTAATACCATCGGAAGTTAATAGTGGTATTAATTTTATTCGCACTGATGTTGATGAAAATCTTATCATACCTGCCATAGCTGAAAATGTAGGAGATACTAGCTTATCAACTGCGTTGGTAAAAGATGGTGTGAAAATTTCAACAATTGAGCATTTATTGTCAGCTATAGCCGGTCTCGGAGTTGATAATTGTTTGATTAAAGTGGATGGGCCAGAGGTTCCTATTATGGATGGAAGCTCCAGCCCTTTTGTTTTTCTTATCCAGTCTGCGGGTTTGGAGGAACAAGACGCACTTAAAAAATTTATTAAAGTTAAAAAGGAAGTAACAGTAACAAGAGATGATGCTTACGCAACTATCAAGCCCTTTGATGGATTTAAGGTCTCATTTAAAGTTAGTTTTGACCACCCTATTCATAAAACTTTACCTACTGAATCAATTATAGATTTCTCAACAACTTCATTTGTAAAAGAAGTATGCAGAGCAAGAACATTTGGCTCAATGAGTGAGGCTGAAGAACTTAAGTCTAGAAATCTTGCATTAGGGGCTAGTGTTTCAAATGCAATTGTTTTTGGAGAAGAAGAAATCCTTAACGATGAAGGTTTGAGATTTAATGATGAAATTGTTAAACATAAAACACTTGATGCTATTGGCGATTTATATCTTTTAGGTGGAAATCTGATTGGGGAGTTTTCAGGATATAAATCTGGACATGAGCTTAATAATAAACTTCTTAGAAAAATTATTGAAGATGATGATGCGTATGAGACTGTAGAATTTGAAAATTCAGAAAATGCCCCAATTTCTTATGTAAGGCCTCCATTTGGGGATATTGAATAGGCGTAATTTTGGGTTATGCCTCAAAATTTTAAAATGTTAAATTTGTTTTCTAATATATTCGGATCTAAAAACGATAGAATTCTTCGAAGAATGAAATCGTTTGTAAATGATGCAAATAAATTAGAAGAAGAGTTATCAGGGAAACCAGATTCGTATTTTAAAGAACTTAAAGAAGAGCTTGTTCAAAAATATAACGAAAATAAAAATGATATGTATTCAATTCTTCCTTATGCCTTTGCTGCAGTTAGAGAAGCAAGTAAAAGAACTTTAGGTTTGAGACATTTCGATTCTCAGTTGCTTGGGGGTATATCATTGGCTGAAGGTAATATAGCTGAAATGAAAACTGGTGAAGGAAAAACACTTGTAGCAACATTACCTGTATATCTAAACTATGTTATAGGTAATAAAGCAGTAATTGTTACTGTAAATGATTACCTTGCTAGAAGAGATGCAGAATGGATGAGGCCAATTTATGAATTTCTTGGGCTGAAAGTTGGAATAGTAAACTCAAATCAACAGACCAAAGAAAAAATCTATGCATATAAATCTGATGTTATTTATGCAACTAATAATGAATTAGGATTTGATTACCTTAGGGATAATATGGCTCTTTCAGTCGAAGAAAGAGTTCAGTGCTCTCTTGATTTTGCAATTGTTGATGAAGTTGATTCAATATTAATTGATGAAGCTAGAACGCCTTTAATTATTTCTGGGCCGACTTCAGAGACATCAGATTTCTATAAGCAGATAAAGAAATTTATACCTCATCTAAAAAAACAAGATAGAGAAGGAACAGAAGAAGAGCCTTTGCTTGATGAAGAGAGAGGTCACTATTTAATTGATGAAAAAAATAGAAGTATAGAACTTACTGACGATGGTTATGTTTTAGTTGAAGATCTTTTAGATGAAGCGAATATGCTTGGAGATTCAGACGGTCTTTACTCGGTATCTAATTTAAAAATTATGAAGTTTGTTCAAGCAACTTTAAGAGCTCATTTTTTATTTCAAAAGAATGTGCATTATCTTGTTAGAAATAATGATGTTCTTCTGATCGATGAGCATACCGGAAGAACTATGTCAGGTAGAAGAATGAGTGAAGGAGTCCATCAGGCGCTTGAATGTAAAGAAAATGTTCCAATTCAAAGAGAATCACAAACACTAGCCTCAACAACTTTTCAAAATTTCTTTAGGCTTTTTTCTAATTTATCAGGTATGACTGGAACAGCTGATACTGAAGCTGTTGAATTTAGAGAAATATATGGTCTTGATGTCGTAATCATACCAACAAATGTTCCTATGATAAGAGATGATCACAATGATTTAGTATTTCTTACAAAAAATGCAAAATATATGGCCTTAATAGAAGAAATAGAATCTTTAAGAAAAAAATCAGCTCCAATTCTTGTGGGAACTGTATCAGTGGATTCATCTGAACAGGTGTCTGAACTTTTAAAAGAAAAAAATATACCTCATCAAATATTAAATGCTAAACATCACGAAAAAGAAGCAGATGTAATTGCTAATGCTGGCAAGCCTGGGATGGTGACAATAGCTACAAATATGGCAGGAAGAGGAACTGATATTGTTTTAGGTGGTAGAAAAGATGATCAAGCTGAAGAAGATTGGAGTAAAAATAATAAGTTAGTTTTAGAATCTGGTGGTTTACATATATTAGGAACAGAAAGACATGAATCAAGGAGAATAGATAACCAACTAAGAGGAAGATCAGGTAGACAAGGCGATCCAGGTTATTCAAGATTCTTCTTATCTTTGGAAGATGATCTTTTGAGATTATTTATATCAGACAATAGAAGAGCACTTTTTGAAAAAATTGGTATGGGTGATGATCATATAGAACATAAAATGCTTTCTAGAGGAATTGAGAATGCTCAAAAAAGAATTGAGAATAGAAACTTTGATGCTAGAAAAAATCTTCTTGAATATGATGATGTTTCCAATGATCAAAGACAAGCTATATATTCATTAAGAAATCAGCTTTTAGAAGAAAAAGACATTAGTGAAACTATCAACGAATTAATAAGATCTGAATTTAAAAGAATTTCAAATTTATATATTCCAGAGGAATCAATTGAATCTCAATGGAAGACAGAGGAACTCCAAGAATTTTTATTAATTAATTATGGTATCGGTAATGATATTCATGAAAGAGTTCAAAAAGATAAAAAATTAGTACCTGAAAGTATTGCGGATCTTATTACCAATCAGTCAATCGAAGTTTATAAATCTAAATATGAATCATTTGGTGAAACAAGACTACTACTTGAAAAACAAGTCATGTTGCAGGTCTTAGATGTGCATTGGAAAGAACATCTATCAGAAATTGATCACCTTAGAGGAAGTATTGGTTTAAGAGCATATGCTCAAAAAAACCCTAAAAATGAATTTAAGCAAGAAGCTTATTCTATGTTTGAGTCAATGTTAGATGCTATTGATGCAGAAACTATAAGGGCTTTATTTTCAATAGAGCTTGTTTCAAAAGATCAATTAGAAACTTTAAAACAGAAAGAAAATAACGAAAGGGAGATGGTTTTAGAGAAAGCTGAAGCACCAATAAATAATGAAGAAGGTGAAGTTACCACAAAAAATGTTAATCAGAGCTCAGGG
>CACADH010000008.1:0-20000 GCA_902531245.1 uncultured SAR86 cluster bacterium | reverse complement strand
CGCTTTCGCACCTTAGTGTCAGTACAGATCCAGGAGGCCGCCTTCGCCACTGGTATTCTTCATAATATCTACGCATTCCACCGCTACACTATGAATTCTACCTCCCTCTATCGTACTCTAGTGAGTTAGTTTTGGATGCAGTTCCTAGGTTGAGCCCAGGGCTTTCACATCCAACTTAACAAACCACCTACGCGCGCTTTACGCCCAGTAATTCCGATTAACGCTTGCACCTTCCGTATTACCGCGGCTGCTGGCACGGAATTAGCCGGTGCTTATTCTGCAGGTAACATCACGGCTATAAGGTATTAACTTATAACTTTTTCTCCCTGCTTAAAGTGCTTTACAACCCGAAGGCCTTCTTCACACACGCGGTATGGCTGGATCAGGCTTGCGCCCATTGTCCAATATTCCCCACTGCTGCCTCCCGTAGGAGTCTGGGCCGTGTCTCAGTCCCAATGTGGCTGATCGTCCTCTCAGACCAGCTAAAGATCGTAGCCTTGGTAAGCCATTACCTTACCAACAAGCTAATCTTACGCAGGCTCATCTAATAGCGAGAGCATCAAGAGAGGCCCTCTTTCTCCCAAAGGAGGTATACGGTATTAATCCGAGTTTCCCCGGGCTATCCCCTTCTACTAGGTAGATTCCTACGCGTTACTCACCCGTCCGCCGCTATACTCGTATCCGAAGATACTTTCTCGCTCGACTTGCATGTGTTAAGCCTACCGCCAGCGTTCAATCTGAGCCATGATCAAACTCTTCAATTAATATCATGTTTGTTGATTTTTAAATAAAAAATCTAAATTTTATCTCGTATTTTGAACACCCACACGAGTAACCAAATATTTTAAAGAACTAACCGACTCGATGGTCGGGAAACGTATTCTAACGGAGTTAGTTATAAGAAGATACCTTTTTTTTAACTAATTTTTTTCTTTATCAACAAGCTTTTCAGAATTCAAAAATTTCATCTTAGATCTTAGCTCTCTACCAACTTTTTCAATTGGATGATCTTCGGTCGCTTTTCTATTAGATTTCATAAATGGTCCGCCTGAACCATCATTGCTTTGTCTGCAATCATCAAGAAATTCATCTGCAAAATTTCCAGATTGAATATTATCAAGAATCTCTTTCATTACTTCTTTAGTCTTTTCAGTAATAACCTTAGGTCCACTTAAATAGTCGCCATATTCAGCTGTATTTGAAATAGAATAATGCATGTTTGCAATACCGCCTTCTTGAATCAAATCTGTTATTAATTTTGTTTCATGTAAGCATTCAAAATACGCCATCTCTGGACTATAACCTGCTTCAACAAGAGTCTCGTATCCAGCCTTAATTAAAGCAGTCATGCCTCCACATAATACAGCCTGCTCTCCAAATAAATCAGTTTCAGTCTCTTCTTTAAATGATGTTTCAAGTACTCCCGCTCTAGTTCCACCATTTGCCTTTGCATAAGATAGAGCAATCTCTTTTGCAGAGAATTTTTCAGTCGTTGCATCTTCAAAAATTGCTATAAGTGATGGGACTCCTCCACCATTTATATAAGTACTTCTTACGGTATGGCCTGGACCCTTTGGTGCAATCATAATTACACTATTCCCTTTTTCAGGTATGATTTTTTCAAAGTGGATATTAAATCCATGAGCAAAACCCAGAATGGCATTTGGTTTTAAATTAGGTTTAATTTGATTCTCATAAATTCCTTTTTGAAACTCATCAGGCGCTAAGATCATAACCATATCTGCATCAATGACTGAATCAGAAACAGATTTAACATTCAAACCAGCATCTTCAGCTTTTTTCCATGATGAAGAGCCCTCTCTAAGCCCAACTGTGATATCTACCCCTGAATCATTTAGATTATTTGCGTGTGCATGTCCTTGTGAACCATATCCAATGATAGAAACTTTCATATCTTGAATAATTTCTATCTTAGCGTCTTCGTCATAATATATTTTCATTAAATTTCCTCTTTAGCAATTAGTACATCTATTAATTTATTTATTTGCCTAAGTATTTGTCTTAACAGATTATCACTTACTGTTGTTGTAATTAATAACCTTGATACTTCATTTTCTTTTAATTTTAAATTTAGGGAGTTCTCAATTTCAGCATAATTCTCTACGTCTTTGACAGGATCTACATGAAGACTTTCAATGTTGTATCCTCTCTGATGGAAAAGACCGACAACTCTTGCAAGTGCACCAGGTTTATTTTCTAAAATAACTAATAATTTTCTTTGCATCATACTTTTTTATCTTTATCAATCCACATATCCTTAAGACTTCCATTGGGCGCTACTAACATTGGATACACATGTTCATCTGGATCTACATATACATCGAGAAAGACTAATTTATCTTTTATGGAAAAAGCTTTATCTAGGATGCCTTTTAAATCAGAATTTTTTTCAATTTTAAATCCAATATGTCCATATGATTCCACTAGTTCAATAAAGTTTGGGAGAGAGCTTTGATATGTACTCTCAGAATGTCGTCCTCCGTAACTCATATCTTGCCATTGTTTGACCATTCCCAATGCTTCATTATTTATATTAATTATTTTGATAGGTAAATTATATTGAGAACAAGTTGAAAGTTCTTGAATGCACATTTGTATACTTCCTTCTCCTGTAATGCAGACAACCTCTTCTTCAGGAAAGGCTAACTTAACACCCATTGCTGCTGGTAATCCAAAACCCATAGTTCCTAGTCCACCTGAATTAATCCATTTTCTTGGTTCATTAAAATGATAATACTGAGCAGCAAACATTTGATGTTGTCCTACATCAGAAGTGACAAAAGCATTTCCATCAGTTATTTGATAAACATGTTGGACTACTGATTGAGGCATTATCATTTTTTCATCAGAATTTTCTTTATATAATTCATGATTTAATCCATGAAGTGAAGTCCATTCATCAATTTGATCAAGCCAGGGCTGAATTAAAGTGCTATCAATTGAATCAATTTTATCTTTTAATTGTTTATTTAATTTAATTAAAGAGTTCTTAACCTGTCCAAAAACTGCAATATTTGCTTCGATAATTTTTGAAACAGAAGATTGATCAACATCGAAATGAATTATCTTTGCATTTGGAGCAAATAGATCTGGAGTATTTGTTATTCTGTCATCAAACCTAGCTCCAATAGCAATAATCAAATCTGCATTATGCATAGCCATATTTGATTGATATGTGCCGTGCATTCCTAACATTCCCATAAATCGTTTATGTTTGGCAGGATAAACGCCTAATCCCATTAAAGTATTTGTAACAGGAAAATTTAGAAGCTCATTTAGTTCAAATAGTTCTTTAGATGCATTGCTATTTATTGCACCTCCTCCCGCATAAATAACTGGTTTCTTTGCCTTTAAAATTTCAGATACTGCTCTAGCAATTTGTTTAGAGTCTGGTTCAACAGGAGGATTGTAAGATCTAATTTTTACTGATTCAGGAGGATTATACTCAAATAATTTATCTGGGGCTGTTGTATCTTTAGGTATATCTATTACAACTGGACCCGGTCTTCCTGAGGTTGCAATATAAAAAGCTTCTTTAATTACTTTAGGAATTTCTTCTGCACTTTCAATGCTAAAACTATGTTTAACTATTGGTCTTGATATACCTATCATATCTGTTTCTTGGAAAGCATCTGTTCCAATAAGATGTGAGGCAACTTGACCTGAAAGAACTATCATTGGAATAGAGTCCATAAAAGCTGTAGCAATTCCTGTTATTGCATTCGTTGCTCCTGGACCTGATGTAACTAATACAACACCAGGTTTACCAGTGGCCCTTGCATAACCATCAGCAGCATGAGTTGCCCCTTGTTCATGTCTAACAAGAATATGTTGGAGTTCTTTTTGATTAAAAATTGCATCATAAATATGAAGTGCAGCTCCTCCAGGGTACCCAAATAGATATTCAACTCCCTCATCTACAAGGGATTGAATTAACATATCATTTCCGGCTAATTTCATAATTTTTCTCTAAGAGAAAGGTTTATACATTAATAATACTTATAAAAACAAGTTTTTTTGTAATTTTTAAATATGTTTTTTAATAGTTTTAATAAGGTTCTTAATATCTTCGGGCAAAGGAGCCTCATAAGAGATTATGTTATTTGAATCTATATCGTAAAAAGACAAATGAAATGAGTGTAATGCTTGCCTAGGAAATGCTCTGATAATATCTATTAATTCACCTGGGGTATCTTTAGCAACATTGTTAGAAGGGTTATATGTTTTATCGCCAATTATTGGAAATTTCTTACTACCAAGATGAACCCTAATCTGGTGAGTTCTTCCAGATTTAATTGTGACATCCAATAATGAGTAATTTTTTAAACTCTCATGAAGTTTTACGAATGTGGTTGCTTCTTTACCATCAGGTCTTACAGACATCTTAGTTCTGTTATTTTTATCTCTCCCTATAGATTCTGTTATCTCAAAACTACCAATAACATTTCCAACAACAACAGCTTTATATAATTTCTTTACTTTTCTTTCTTGAAGCAACTTAACAAAATAGTTTCTAAATCTTTCGGTTTTAGCTACCAATAAAAGACCAGAAGTATCCTTATCAAGTCTGTGAACAATTCCTGCTCTTGGAATAGTCCTCAACTCAGGATATTTAAATAGCAACCCATTAGCCAATGTTCCTTTATTACAACCAGCACCAGGGTGCATAACTAAATTAATTGGCTTATCAATAATTAAATAATTATCATTTTCAAATAATACTTCAAAATCAATTTTTTCAGGTTCCCATGTGATCTTATTTTCAATATTAGGATTTAAAGTGATTTCATCATTGTTATTCACTATGTCTTTTGGTGAGGCAATCTCATTATTTAAAAGAATCCTACCTTCGAGAATCCATTTTTTTAGCTGAGATCTAGAAAATTCTTCAAATATCTTTGAACAAGCCTTATCTAATCTTGTTTTAGAAATATTTTCGGGTACTGTTTTTATTATTTCCATATGAACTTGTTTAAAAAAAATTGTTCTAATTTCATGTTTTTAAAGACCAAAGTGTAATTATGCAGGTAAAATTAGCAATCTAACAATGGTACATTCAAAAAGAAATATCAAGCACACCCTATTAACTATAGTTGCTATGTCATTACTTATAGGCTGTAAGTCTGATGGAGAAGAAATAGAACAACCAGAAAAAATATATTATGACCAAGCTCAAGCAAGAATGGCATCCGGAAATTATTTTGGTGCTATAGAAGCATTGGAAGCAATAGAGACTAGTTATCCTTTTGGTAAATATTCAGAGCAAGCGCAAGTTGAATTAATATTCGCACATTTTATGAACTCTGAAACTGAAGCTGCGCATTCCGCTGCTGAAAAATTCATAAGATTACATCCAAGGCACCCTAATATAGATTATGCATATTTTATGAAAGGTTTATCGAGTTATACAAGAGACAGAGAATTACTCATAAGATTCACAAATACTGACATTTCTAATAGAGATATTTCTGGAGCAAAGCAATCATTTGCGGAATTAACTGAATTTACAACAAGATTCCCTGATAGCCAATATGTCCCATATGCAAAACAAAGAAATATATATTTAAGGAATATGATTGCAAAAAATGAACTTGCTGCAGCAGATTATTATATATCGATTGAAGCATATGTTGCTGCTATTAGAAGAGCGAATTATGTTATTGAGAATATCCCAAATTCCAGTGAGAATTACAGAGCTTTAAAAATATTAGAAAATAGCTATAGCAACCTAGGATACGCAGATCTACTTAATGACGTTAGAGAGGTCTTAAATTCAAATTACCCAAATGAAGAGTCTAAACAAACGTCTGATAAAAAATCATGGTCATGGAATTTCCTAAAAAGGTCTAAACCAGAAGAAATGTAATAAAAACTAGTGTTATTAAAATTATTACCTTTAATTGCTCCATTTATAATCTTTATAATCATTAGGCTTATAAGGTCCTACATAACCTCAATTTTATTTACTAAAAAACAAAGTAAATCTAATGAGATGATTGCATGCAATAAGTGTGGTACCTATGTTGATGAAGATTTAGTATTAAAAAGATTTGGTAAGTTTTATTGTTCTAAAGATTGCTTTAATCAGTAATTTTTTTCATCCATATATACATTGCTGGTATATATAACAAGGCTGTTAATGTTGCTCCAAGTACTCCTACACTCATTGCCCATGCAAGAGGTCTGAAGAAAATACTTGCAAATATTAGTGGCAGAAACCCTCCAAGAGTTGTTAAAGATGTGGTAATGATATGCCTTGTTGATCTTATAACAACCTCAATAAGGTCAGCTTTAGTCATTAATGATTTCCTTGCTCTTTCTTTGATATGAGATAAAACTATGATCGAATCATTTATTGATAGACCAATCAGACCTATAGCTCCAATTGTTGCTATGAAACCAAAATTTTGAAATCCTACTATTAATCCTATGAATGATAATCCCATTGATAACAAAGCAACAGATAAAATTAAGGCTGTTTCTCTAAATGAATTTAAAGCAAAAACTAATCCAATTGTAATAAGGAAAATATAAATTATTGCTGAAGACCATATCTGAGACTGAGAATCTCCTCTAACCTCTGCTTCTCCACTTTGTTTTATTGAATATCCAGGCGGTAGGTTTTTTTCAAATCTTTCAACTTCTTGTTTGATATAAGACTCTGTTTCAGAAGCAAGAGTCCCAGTCCATACCCAACCTTCTACTATGTTAACTCTTTGACTACTAATTCTAGTAATAGTGCTAGAACTTTTATTTAACGTGGTTTTAGAATAGTTTCCTATAAAATCAATGCTGTTAGAATTCGATATTGAAATCGAACTACTATCACCTGTAATATCTGAAGAATTTACAATTCCCTTTACTCTAATGGGAATTTCTATGTTTGAGTCTAACATTGAGCTGATAACTAGTCCGTTATTTGCTGCAAACAATTCGTTTACCATTAACTCAGTATTCTTTCCTGCTAAAGAAATGTTTGAACTATCAAATTCAAACTCAACATTTGTATTTGAACTTGTTGCTTCTGATCTAGTATGACTAATATCTGGTGCATTGTTAATAATTAACTCTAATTCAGATCCAAGTTCTAATAAAACATTCTCATCATCACCAAAAATGTCATACCTAATATCTGAAAAAAATGGAGGCCCAGAATAAAAACTGTCAATGTATATCGTTGTATCAGGATTTTTTGAAACAATAAGCCTTGATAAATCTGGAAGCTTATCAATCATTTCATAATAATCGTTTGCAAAAAAAACTGCTTGAGCTGAATTATTTGATCCAGTTTTTTCCATACCTCCAACAATATTCATTAATACTCTCGGCATCCACCTTCCTACAAACCAGTAATCTTTCTCTATCTCAATCAAATCACTTTCTATAATTTGTTGTCTAATGATTTTAGCTTTTTCTGCTGTTTTTATTGAAGAGGAGTTTTCAGGTAAATCGATATGTACTCTGAACATATCTCTGTCACTTGATGGAAAAAAATCTTTATCAATTGTATTAAATAATAAAAACCCTAGGAGTGGTAAAGAGGTGGATATTAAGATGGCTCTTCTTGGAACTTCAAAAGACCATGTTAAAAATTCTTTATATTTATTATAAAGTCTTTCATTGTTATATCCTTCCTCATGAACCTTTATATTTGCAAAATAAGGTATTTTCTCCATGTAACTCATGAGCACAGGTACCATTATTAGAGCTAATAAAAGAGATGAAATAATTGACATAATTACTGTTATTGCAAGACCTCCAACAAACTCAACACTTGACCCTTCACCGGTAACAATTGGCATAAAAGCGAATACGGTTGTACCAGTTGCAGCTGCCAATGGAGTTGTTAGTTGGATTAAAGTTTCATTTATAGATTCCTTTACGGACAATCCTTGAGATCTTCTAAATTTATAATCCTCAACAACTATAATTCCATTATCTATCAATAGACCTAAAGCTATAATTATTCCTGTTATAGAGGTCATATGTAGGGGAAGTCCAATAAGTCTGCATCCTAATAAAACTAAAGAAACTGAGAATGGCAAAATAGCAGTTACAATTATTCCAGGTCGTATTCCTAATAAAATAAAACTTAGACTTAATACAAAAAAAGCTGCTATGGAAAAGCTTTTTATTAGTTCACTAAATTTTGAAGAAACATAAATTGACTCGTCATATATTCTGTTAATAGAGAACTCTTCTGGAAGAACTTCTCTCATTTGTTCAACAACCGCCTCTACTCTATCAACATAGTCATAAACTCTTTGAGACATGGTTCCAGTTGCAGAAACTGAAATTACTTGTTTACCGTTATATAAAAAAATATCTTCTACAGGCGAGATGGGTTTAATTGAAATATTACCAATGTCTTGTAGTCTAATAATTTCAGACTGATTTATAATCTTTACAGGAATTTCACCAACTTTTTGCGGAGAATTTATATTATCTTTTAACCTTATTAAAAACTCTGAATCATTGTCTGAAATTACACCAACAGGTTTCTTGTTATCAAAAGAACGAATTGAATTAGCTACATCACCATATGTAAGGTTTAAAGAAGACATTTTTGCCGAATCAATTTCAATAACTATTTCTTCATCAGTTTCTCCATAAACTGCTGTTTCTTTTGTTAGAGCAATAGAACTTAATTTTCTTTTTAATTGTTGTGCCAGCCTAGACATCATGATCATTGGAGGTTCTCCATCTCCATTCCAATCAATAACATATTCAAGAGTTATTGGTGGGCCTGCTGTCCTGTTAAGAATTATTGTTGCTTCATCAGGTGGAATAATTTGATCTAACTTTCCTTGTATCCTTGACCAGGTTTCTTCAATTTTATCCAGAGGTACGCTCTCTTCTAACTCGATATGAGTCTTTGAATACCCTTGAGAAATAATTGAATCAAGCTCATCAATTTCAACAATTTCTCTTAACTTAATTTCTAAATCATTAATTACTTGAGTCTCAATTCTTTCTGGTGAAGCGCCAGGATAGAAAACTCCAACATTACCCCATCTCTCAGCCAATTGAGGATTCTCTTGAATTGGGACACTGAATAATGATGAAATGCCCGATAAAAGAATAAATGCCAAGGTAAGGAATAGTATTCTTGGTCTTTCTAAGAAAATATTTATAAACTTCATATTATTTAGTTTATTTTTTTACCAGGGATAATTTTAGCCGCTCCTCCAAGAACAATAAGATCTCCATCTTTTATAGTTCCATTTACAAAAGCATACTGATCTTCAAAATAAATAATTTCAACCAGATCTCTTACAACAGTATTGTTTTCATCTATCGTGTATAAAGCCCATAATCCTTGATCTGATTGAGATAAAGACCTTAACGGTACCCATGTACCTCTTGATTTTTTGTTAATCTTTAAATTAAGTTTTGCAATAGATCCAGGGCTGATAAATTCTTCAAATTTAAAAATTGCTAGTCTGCTATCTGACCCTCCTGGAGACATCGGAGCCAATCTAGAAAATATTGCATTAGTATCTTTTCCATTAACTTTAAAATTATATTCATCTCCAATTTTCATATCTTTCAAATAAATAACAGGGAGTGAAATATGCGCTTCAACATAATTTGAATCAATAATCTCAAGAATAGGAACTCCTTGATTAATTACACTTCCGCTATCTAGAAATCTGTTTTGTATAATTCCAGAATATGGAGAAATAAGGTTAGTTTGCTCAAGCTTAACCTTGAAAAATTCATACTCTGATTTTGCAATTGTTAAATCAGATTGCGCTTTATCTAATTCTTGAATCGAGATGTGTCCTTGTTTTCTTAAATCTTGAAATCTGTCAAAAACTTGTGTTGCTAAGTCAAAACTTGCCTTAACTTGATTCAATCTAGCTTGTGCCTCTCTATTATCAAGTTTTGCAAGAATTTCACCTTCTTGAACTTCATCGCCTACATCAACATTAATAATTTTAATTTTTCCAGGAATTTCAAATGCTAATTTTGATTGTTCTATTGGGAGTAATTTTCCTGGAAATTGTTTGCTTAATGAGTATGAGTTCAGTATTTTTACTTCTAAAACCTCTATTGCACCAAGGTTTATTGATGCAAATAAAAATAATGTAATAAAATTATTAATTCTTTTCATATTTGACAATTGTAATTAAAAAATCTAATGTATGCAGTGTAAACATTAATGTATTATGTTAGCAGTGTCAACATTAAAATTTTAAGCTTATGAGTTCATATCACCATGGCAATTTAAAACAAGAGTTAATTTCTTGTGCGAGCAAGATTTGCGAAAGAGATGGTTATACAAAGTTGAGCATAAGATCACTTGCAAAAGAAAGTAATGTATCTCAAACAGCTCCATATAGACACTTTAAGACTAAGGAAGATCTATATGCAGAAATTGCTAGAGAGGGTTTTGATAATCTTCATAAAGCTATTTCAAAATCAAAATCTCAAAATACCCAAGATGTTCTAGTATCTGCTTCAAAAGAGTATCTCAAATTTGGAACAAAAAATTCTAATACTTATGATTTAATGTTTGGAACTGCGGTACCAGATTTTACTAAATATCCATCTCTTTTTAAATCTGCAAACAGTGTATATCGTCATATAACAACTTTATTTGCCGCTTACTCAAAGAATAAAGACCCTAAATTTATTCAAGAAAAATGTATAGACATATGGGCTCATCTTCATGGTCTAGTTGGTCTTTTAAGAAAACTTGAAGTAGTTCCTGCAAAATTAGTAGAGATGCCAGATACACCTTTCATAGCTGTAAATAAAATCAATGAAGACTTAGATGGTTACCTAAAAAGATTTATCAAAAATATCTAAGAAACTTATTTATAACTACCATCAACATAAGTTAACGTAGATATTTCATTAGAATGATTTGCATCCTCAACAAGCCCTACCACTATAGTATGAGTATGGTATGAAGTGAGTTTGTCTACTTTACAAAATATATTTGCCTGAGCATTTGTTAAAAATGGAATCTTTTCAATATTCCAATTTTCATCTTTAAATCTTTCCTCGTAGCTATCTTCATCAGAGCAGATGTTTGAAAGCTCTTTCTGATCTTTATTTAACAAATTAATGCAAAATTTCGACCCAATTTTTAAAGTATCATGAATTCTTGCTGCTTTATTTATACAAATTAATAAACTTGGAGGGTCCATGGATATAGATGTAACAGAAGAAACAGTAATAGCATTTGAACCACCTTCATCATCTTTATTAGACATTATGCTTACCGAATAAATATATCTGCGCATAGCCAGTCTAAAATTGTCTTGAATACTCATACTATGAATTATACTTAAAGAAAAATATTTTAGATGAAAAATAATATTCGAATAACTGGTGGAAGTCTTAAAGGAAAAAAAATTCCTTTTGATTTCAAAAGTTCTCTAAGGCCAACTTCTAGTAAATTAAGAGAAGTCTTGTTTAACTGGTTACAGTTTGAAATTAAAGATCTTAGTTGTCTTGACGTATTTGCAGGGACTGGATCGCTTGGGATTGAAGCTTTGTCTAGAGGTGCAAAAAAAACAATTTTTATTGAATCAAATAAGAAAAACTATGTTGTGCTTAAAAAATCTATCTCAGAATTAAACTTAGAAAATTGCTCAATGATACTTTTTAAAGATGGCTTATCTTGGATAAAAGAAAATGATTTATCAGAATTTGATTTGATATTACTTGATCCTCCATTCAATCAAAATTATGAAAAAAAAGTATTGGAAGTCATTAATAAGAATCAAAATTTAAAATCTTCATGTAAAATCTATATCGAATTTAGTAAATTTACTAATATAGATATACCCAATTCATTTAAAATAAGTAAGGAAAAAACTATAGGTGATGTTAAAGCACTTCTTTTAGAAAATGACAATCAAGATAGCCTCTAGATCCTCAAAATTAGCCCTAGCTCAAGTTGAAGAATTTGTTTCTAAATATCAGATATCTGATTTTGAAATAATTAAGGTTAAAACAGAGGGGGATAAAAAAAGCGCCAGAGGAGAAACTCTATTTGATAAGGCGCATTTTGTATCTGATATTCAAAAATGTCTTTTAAATGGTGATGCTGATATTGCTGTACATTCGGCAAAGGATACCCCAGCAAAAGAAACTAAAGGCATAAATAGAACTTTCTTATTAAGCAAAACATCAAAAGATATATTAATCTTTAAAGAGGATACCAAGTTTGATAAAGAGATGAGGTTGGGAACAAGTAGTCTTAGAAGAAAGCTACAAGCTAAGCATCTTTTAGGATCTAAAAATATTTTTGATTTATCTGGAAATGTTGATACTAGGCTAGAAAAGCTATATGCAGGTGACTATGATTGCATAATTTTAGCCAAAGCAGGATTAGAAAGATTAGAGATGCTAGATGAACTAAAATACGAAGATATGAAATGGATTACAGCCTCAGGTCAAGGAACTTTAGCCCTAGAGTTTATAAATAATGTTAATTATCTTAATTTAAGTGATCTTGATGGGTTGACTGAAAAAATTAATGCTTCAATACAGTCACAAAGAATAGTCTTAGATGAAATAAACGCTAACTGTAATTCTGCAATTTCTATTGAGAGTAATAAGAATGATTTAGCAATATCAGGAGAAATATATGGAAAAGATAAATATATTTGCTTTTCTGGGTCTTCTAGCAAAGAAGCGATTCAAAATATTAAAAATCAAAATGGTCTCATGCTATTAAATGAACATAATTGATACAGGATCAAATATTAATCCAAGAAAAGATCAAAAGAGTTCTATAAGGAATATTCCACTTTTTCAAATTAAGGGGGTTGAGTATTTACTTAAAACTAAAAACTACACGAATATTATTTTTCAAAGCATTCCTTCTGTTAAATTTTTTAATGATTATGAATTTTTAAAAAATAAGAATGTTTATTCAATGGGAACTTCCACCCAAAATTATTTATCACAAAAAGGAATAATTGCCACTTGTCCAGATGTGCCAGGTTCTAAGGAATTGATTAAAATTCTTGCTAAAAATAAAAAAAATGAAAAATATTTAATTGTAAAAGGTGAAGACGGATTAAATGATGTATTTAATTATTTAAAAGAAAATGGTGAAGATGTTCAAGAGTTAATTTGCTATACAAGATTCAAATTAGATAGCTATGAAGATATTAAAAAAGATTTTCGTAAAGCTGATGGTATTATTTTCTCAAGCACCTATGCTGTGGAAGTATTTTTTCATGAGGTCTATTCGCCTGACATGAATGCAATATTCTTTGGTATATCAAACAGAATAATTAAATTTATATTTGATCTTGGTTATGAAGCAAAATTTATAGATTACTTTTCTGAAGATATTTCAGAATCAATAAAAAAATCTATTTAGATTTCTTTCCGTTGCCGTTCTTCATTGAGTTAAAGAATTCATCATTGGTCTTATGTGTTTTAATTCTGTCTATTAGAAATTGAATTGCTTGTGCGTCCTCCATTTCATCAAGAATTTTTCTTAAAACCCACATTCTTTGTAATTCATCATCTGTTGTTAACAGATCTTCTCTTCTTGTTCCAGATCTTCTAATATTTATTGCAGGGTATATTCTTTTTTCAGCAATCTTTCTTTCAAGATGGATTTCCATATTTCCTGTACCTTTAAATTCCTCATAAATTACTTCATCCATTTTTGAACCGGTTTCAACTAATGCTGTTGCAATAATTGTCAAACTACCGCCTTCTTCAAGATTTCTAGCAGCTCCAAAAAATCTTTTTGGTCTTTCTAACGCATTTGAGTCTACTCCGCCACTTAATATTTTTCCTGATGCAGGCTGAACTGAGTTGTAAGCTCTACCTAAACGAGTAATAGAATCTAATAGAATAACAACATCTTTCTTGTGTTCGACTAGTCTCTTAGCTTTTTCAATAACCATATTAGCAACTTGGACGTGTCTTGTTGGTGGTTCATCGAATGTGCTTGCAACTACTTCACCCTTAACAGTTCTTGACATATCAGTAACTTCTTCAGGTCTTTCATCTATTAGCAAAACAATTAATTCAACTTCAGGATTATTGCTTTTAATTGAGTGAGCAATACTTTGAAGCATAAGTGTTTTACCAGCTTTTGGTGGTGAAACAATTAATCCTCTCTGACCTTTTCCAACTGGAGCAATCAAATCAATAATTCTTGATGAAAGATCTTCATTTGAACCACTTCCTTGTTCAAGCATTAACCTTTCAGTTGGGAAAAGAGGAGTTAAATTTTCAAAAAGAATTTTATTTTTAGTTTTTGCTGGTTCCTCACCATTTATAGTATCAACCTGAATTAAAGCAAAATATCTCTCTTTATCTTTAGGGGTTCGTATTTTCCCGGCAACAGAATCTCCTTTTCTTAATCCAAACTTTCTAATCTGGCTTGGTGAAACATATATATCATCTTCACCTGCGCAGTATGATCCTTGAGGGGATCGTAAAAAACCAAAACCATCATTTAAAATTTCAAGAACTCCTCCTCCATATATGTCGGTTCCTTCAGAGGCTTTATGTTTAAAGATACGAAAAATAATTTCTTGTTTTTTAAGTCGACCTAAATCCTCCAAGCCAAGCTCGGTTGCTATATCAACTAACTCACTTATAGGTTTATCTTTTACTTCACTAAGATTCATATAACTATTCCACTATTTTTTATTCGAAAAGGTTGTAAATGGAAGGATTAATAACTCTGGATTTGAAAATGATAACTCTTTTTTACAGAGATGCAAAGTTATATATTCAAAATTAAACTTTTGATCTTATGAATTCATCAAGTTGTAATTTTGTTAGAGCTCCTATTTCAGTTCCAACAAGATCACCATTTTCAAAAATCATTAAGGTAGGAATTGATCTAATGCCATACTCAGCTGCTGTTTCTCTATTCATATCAACATCTATTTTGCAAACTGTTATTTTGTCTTTAAATTCCTCAGACGCCTCTTCAACAAGAGGGCCAAGTTGTTTGCATGGACCGCACCATTCTGCCCAGAAATCTACTAATACCGGACCATCTGCATTTAAAACTTTATTAACAAAATCTTCTTTATTTTGAACTTCAAGAACATTACTCATTAGTTATTTATCTCCTTTGATATATCCTTGGCTGCGTAAGAAAGAATAGCATCTGCCCCAGCTCTTTTAATACTAATTAACGATTCTAACATAACCCCTTCATCAAGCCATCCTTGTTTAATTGCAAGTTTTAGCATACTGAATTCTCCACTTACTTGATATGCAAAAGTTGGAACTTTAAAGCTATCTTTAACTATATGGATTATATCTAAATATGGCATTGCAGGCTTAACCATAACAATATCTGCACCTTCAGAAATATCTAAAGCAACTTCATGAAGCGCTTCATCTTTATTACCGATATTCATCTGGTAGGATGACTTTGATGATTTACCTAAATTTGATGATGATTTAACAGCATCTCTGAAAGGCCCATAAAATTTAGAATTATATTTAGCTGCGTAGGAAAGTAATATTGTATTTTTAAAATTCTCTTCCTCTAGTGCATTTCTAATTAGACCAATTCTTCCATCCATCATATCTGAGGGTGCAAGTATATCAGCACCTGCATCAGCTAATAATAATGATTGATCTGTTAATACTTTAATTGTTTCATCATTTTGAACCTCGCCATCACTAAGGATTCCATCATGACCATGATCTGTATATGGGTCTAGTGCAATATCTGCTATTAGAATAATTTCAGGAAATTCTTCTTTAATTTTCTTAATGGAATCTAATATAAAATTATTTTTATTAACTGCTTCGCTTCCTAAACTATCTTTTTTTGATGATTCAATAACCGGAAAAACAGCTATAGTATTTATGCCTGCATTAATAATTTCTTCGATTTCTTTGAGCGCATTCTCAATACCAAACCTTAGAATATTTGGCATTGAATCAATCGTTTCTTCGCCATCAAAATTTTCTTTTATAAATATAGGCTGAATGAGATCTTTAGCAGTCAACTTAGTTTCTGAAACAAGATCAATAATATTTGAATTTTGCCTCAACCTTCTTAAGCGAGTGTTAGGATATTTTCTATCAATTGGCATTTTAATCAGTTATTGCTCCCAAGCTTGCAGACTTTACGCTTTCAGCATATTTAGAAAGAACACCTTTTTTTGGGCCTTCAATTGGATTCTTCCAATTAGATTTCCTTTTAGCAATTTCATCTTCATCAACTTTTAAAATCAATTGATCATTATCAGCATCAATTAAAATAGTATCTCCATCTTCTATTAGTGCTATAAGTCCACCATCTGCGGCTTCAGGAGAAACATGACCTACAACAAAACCATGAGTTCCTCCAGAAAATCTACCATCAGTTATAAAAGCAATTTTATTTCCCAGCCCTAAACCCATAATTGCAGAAGTTGGCTTTAGCATCTCTCGCATACCTGGACCACCTTTTGGTCCCTCATACCTTATAACAACAACATCACCCTCAATGATCTTATTAGATAATATAGCCTCAACTCCCTCTTCTTCAGAATTAAAAACTTTAGCCTTTCCTTCAAAAGAAGTGCCCTCTTTTCCTGTAATCTTCGCAACAGCTCCATCTTTAGCTAGATTTCCATATAGTATTCTTAAATGACTATCTTCTTTAATAGGATTTTCAAATGATTTAATAATTTCGTTATTATCATAAGGCTTTATATCTCGAAGATTTTCTTCTAAAGTGTTTCCGGTAACGGTCATGCATTTTCCGTGAAGTAATCCTTTATCAAGTAGATTCTTCATCAGTGGTTGAATGCCTCCGTTTGCATTTAGTTCTGACATATAGTGTTTTCCAAATGGTTTTAGATCAGCTAAAACAGGTGTTTTCTTACCAATTTTTGTAAAATCATCTAAACATAGATCAACTCCAATAGAATGAGCCATAGCCAATAAATGAAGAACTGCATTTGTTGATCCACCAAGAGCAATTACAACAGTTATAGCATTTTCAAATGCTTCTCTTGTCATAACATCTGAGGGCTTAATGTCCTTTTCTAATAAATTCATTATTGCAACCCCAGCATTTATACAGTCATTATTTTTTGAATCTGAAATAGCATCTTGGCTACTGCTTCCAGGCAAACTCATTCCAAGAGCCTCAATGGCAGAGGCCATTGTGTTTGCTGTATACATTCCACCACATGATCCAGGTCCCTCAACAGAAATTTTTTCGTAATGAATTAATTCCTTCTCATTTATTGAGCCTTTAGAGAACTCACCAACTTTTTCAGAGACAGTGACGTAATCTGTATTTTCATTGCTTGGTTTTATTGAACCGCCATAAATAAAAATTGATGGTCTATTTAATCTAGCAATACCTATTAAACATCCAGGCATATTCTTATCACAACCACCAATAGTAATTAATCCATCGTATGCCAAACATCCAACTACGGTTTCAATAGAGTCTGCAATCACTTCTCTTGAAATAAGAGAATATTTCATTCCTTGAGTTCCCATAGAAATACCATCAGAAACAGTAATAGTATTAAATAAGACGCCTTTACCTCCAGAAGAATTGACTGAATCTTCTACAACCTCTGAAAGTTTATTAATATGCATATTGCAAGGAGTCACTTTCGCACCTGTTGAAGCGATTCCCACAAAAGGTTTGGAAAAATCTTCAGTTGTGAATCCAGCACCACGCAACATAGAGCGAGATGCAGCCTGATTTGGTCCATCGACTAGTTCTTTAGAATATTTTCTTGTGCTCATTTTGCTATCATTTTCTCAATCGGATGCGTATCTTAACGCAGCTGAGAGCAATTTTTTAGTATATTTTTCTTTTGGATAATCAAAAACTTCATTTGATAAGCCAGATTCTACTATTTTTCCATCCTTCATGACAAAAATATAATCAGACATAGACCTAATAACTTTTAAATCATGGCTTATAAAAAGGTATGTTAATTTATATTCATCTTGGATATCTTTTAATAAATTAATTACTTGAATTTGGATTGACCTATCTAAAGCAGAAGTCGGTTCATCTAGAATCATAAAAGTTGGGTTCATAATTAAAGATCTTGCTATAGCTATTCTTTGACGTTGTCCTCCTGAAAATTCATGCGGATATTTATTCTTTGCATTAAGCTCTATTCCTACATCACTTAATACTTTATCAATTCTTGATTGGGATTCATCTTTTGAAAGTTTGAAATGAACCTCTAAGCCTTCTCCAACTATTTCACCGATTGTCATTCTAGGCGACAGAGATCCATAAGGATCCTGAAAGACTATCTGAATATCTTTTTTTAATTCCTTTGAGGACTTTGATATATCTTGTTCATTAAAAAAAATACTGCCTTCATATTTTGTTAAATTAGCAATTGCTTTCCCTAAGGTTGATTTACCTGAACCAGATTCGCCGACTAAACCGATTGTTGTATTTTCATATATGTTTAATGAGGTATCTTTTACTGCATGAAACTTATTCTTCTTAAATGGATTAATACCTGGCATGTCATAAAAAACATCTAAGCTCTTTATTTCAATTAAAGCATTTTTTTGCTGATTGATATCAGTTTTTGGTTGAGGCTCAGCGCTGAGTAACTTTTGCGTATAGGTATGTTGAGGATTTTCAAAAACATTAGAGGTGTCTCCGCTTTCTACTATGTTTCCATTTTGCATGACACAAATCTGATCAGAGAATTCTTTAACTAATCCAAGATCATGAGTTATAAAAAGTATTGACATTCCGAGCTCCCTTTTTAATTTTGACATTAAATCTAAAATTTGAGCTTGAATGGTTACATCCAATGCGGTTGTAGGCTCGTCTGCAATTAATAATTTAGGTTTATTGACTAAAGCCATTGCAATCATTATTCTTTGACGCTGACCACCAGATAACTCATGAGGATATGAATTGAACCTCCTTTCCACATCATCAATTTCTACTAGTTTCATTAAGTCTATTGCTTCAGATTTTGCTTCTTTTTTTGAGAAATCTGAGTGAAGTAAGACTGATTCTGTTATTTGATCTCCAACTCTATGATATGGATTTAATGAAGTCATCGGCTCTTGAAATACCATTGAAATAATATTTCCCCTTAATGATAGTAATTCTTTTTTTGTAGCATTAATAATTTCATTAGAATCAAATTTAATTGATGATTGACTTGAATATGATGATTGAGGGGATGGAAGTAGCTGCATAATTGACATTGCTGTAACTGATTTTCCTGAACCCGACTCACCAACCAAGGCTAAAGTTTTATTTTGTTCTATGTCAAAGCTAATATCATCGACTGCTCGAAATACACCATCTCTAATTTTAAAATCAATGCTTAAATTTCTTACTTCTACTATGTTATTCATAATATTTCTTTATAGGCTGATAAAAAATCATTTACTGCTTTCTTTGCAGACTTCAATCTTGTCATGGAAGCAAACCCATGAAATAAAGATGGATAATGCAATTGTTTCACATAAGTGCCATTTTGATGAAGTAAAAAGGCATATTTTTCTCCTTCATCAGACAATGGATCAAATCCAGCAGTAATAATAATAGTTTTAGGAAGTTTTTTCTTTGAATCAAAAAGCATAAGATTGAATGTATTTAAATTGTCATCTTTATCCGAGCCTCTAAATTTATCCCAAAACCATTCCATAGCATTTTTAGTTAATAAATAACCTTCTTTAAATAATTCAGAAGATTCTGAATCACAATTTGGGTCACACATAGGATATATTAAAAACTGGCTATGAACATTTTCTCTATTTTCATTAGCAAGAGTATTTGTAACAGAAGCTGCAAGATGGGCTCCTGCGCTATCACCGCATAAACTAATATTATTTATCTCAATATCATTTTGAATTAGCCAATCAATTGAATAAAGAGCTTCATTCAAGGCATCTGGAAATTTATTTTCTGGAGACAAGCTATATTCTAAAGAATATATCTTTGTTCTCAGCTTTTCTGAAAAATACGCAACTGTTGGGTCATGAGTATCAACTGAATTTAATACATAACCTCCTCC
>CACADH010000007.1:0-66539 GCA_902531245.1 uncultured SAR86 cluster bacterium | reverse complement strand
CGAAAGAATACTTTACCGTTTTAGGAAAATTACCTGAAGAAGTAAATATAGTTACTCCAACTTTCAAAGATTATAAGAATGGTAAATATAAAATCATTAGCTTCTATGCAAAAAAAGCAAGAGGTTTAATGGCAAGATGGATTATTCAAAACAAAGTAACTGATTTTGAAGAACTATCTGGTTTTAATGTAGATGGTTATAAATATTCTAAAGCTGAATCCACAGCGACCGTGCCTGTCTTCTTAAGAAAACCCTAAGAATCTGATTCGTTAAATTTCTTTACATCAACTAATTTATCAAATGATGCTTCTCTTTTTTCCATATTAGCTGTCATGGCTTCAGTCATGTCTTTTTGACTTAGCATCGCTCCACTCCACAATGCGTTATATTCCAAACTATCATTTACATTATGATCTCTTGAATAGTTCATAACTGCTTTGAGTCCATATATTGCAACTGGAGACTTTGAAGCAATTTCATTTGCTATTTTATTTGCTCCCTCAAGAAGTTTTTCTTGTGATTCAAAGACATCACTAACCAAACCAGCATCCTTAGCTTCTTCTGCATACATTCTTCTGCCTGTATATGCCATCTCACGCATTTTAGAGTCTGGAATAAGTTTAGGTAGTCTTTGAAGGGTTCCTACATCAGCTGCCATACCAATATTTATTTCTTGAATACAGAAAAATGCATCATTAGAGGCCATCCTAATATCGCATGCTGTAACTAAATCGACAGCTCCACCAACGCAACCACCTTGAATTGCCGCAATGACCGGCACTCTTATTTTTTCTAAAGAGCTTATATATCCCTGTAATTCCTTTGCCACTCTGTAAACAGCCTCACCAATTCTTGAATTATCTGGCTTTTTATCATCTGGGATATTATCTACACCATTAGAGAAAGCACTTAAATCCATTCCTGCACAAAAATGTTTACCAGTTGAAGACATAACAACTACTCTAATCTCTGAATTTCTATTTATTTCTTCACAAACATCTCCAAGCTCAACCCAAAAGTCTCTAGACATTGTATTTAATTCATCTGGTCGAGATAAAACTAAATTTGCTACATGATCTGAAACACCTATATCAAAACATTTATATTTTTTGCCAGCCATTATTCCCTCGCTATATCTATTGATTCATTGACGATTGATCTCATTTTTTCAACATGTTCAAACGTTTTATGGTGAGATAATACTACTTTTCTATCTTCACTCAGAAGAATCAACATTTTTTTTAATTTTTCTAAATTCTCTATAATTTTGTTATCCATAAATATGCTTTTGTATCTTAATTTAATTAAGCATTATAATGCTCTTGAACCATGAAATCACTAAGACACATTTTTTTATACTGCATAATTTTTTTCAATCATGCACCTTTTGCAAGTGAAATCGATAATTCTTATCAAAAACAATCACTTCTTGCAGTCTTATTTAAAAGAACATCTGCTGAATACAAAGCGAATACTTTTCAAACCTATGCATCTGCTCAAAGGAATATTGATAAGGCATTAGCAGACAAATCTTGGACTGCTTTACTAAATCAAAAGAATGGATATCAAAGTTTACCACCTGCAGTTATTTTAGATATTGATGAAACTGTTCTTGATAATTCAGAGCACCAAGTAAGAAGCATTAAAAATGGAACAAATTATCCAGTTGGTTGGAAAGAATGGGTTTCTGAAGAATCAGCTGGTGCGCTTCCTGGTGTAAAAGAATATCTTAGTTATGCAGACTCTAAAGGCGTCAAAATTTTCTATGTCACAAACAGAACTCATGATTTAGAAGAACATACTAGGAATAATATTAAAGCTTTAGGACTACCCTTAGATAATGATAGAGATGTATTGCTTATGAAGAATGAAAAAGGCTGGGCTTCAGATAAAACAAGTCGTAGAGATTTAATAAAGAAAGATTTTCGAGTTATTCAAATCTTTGGAGATCAACTAGATGACTTTATACCAATGGAGGAGACTGCAACAAGTGTAGATAGCAGAAAGGCACTTATAGATAAATATGCAAGCATGTGGGGAGAAAAATGGTATATGCTAATTAATCCTATGTATGGTGAGTGGGAAGAAGCCTTGTATGAGCATTGCTGGAGTTGTTTTCCTGAGCAGAGCGATAGAGTAAATCAAAGATTAAAGGCACTTGATTAATATTCATTATAAAATGCTAGAAGCAATCGATTACAAAAATCTTGATAACCAAACTTGTGATATTTGAACAAAATGATAAATAAAATTTTTTTTGATAATCATTTAGACAGTCTTAAAGAATGCGTCAATTCTGCTTCAAACGAAATTATGCAGATATATAATTCTAATAGCTTTGGTCAAGAACAAAAATCAGATGGCTCACCCTTAACGAAAGCAGATAAAAAATCTAACGAAATAATTTTGGACTCATTAAAAAAAATATCAAAAGATATTTCAATCATCTCAGAGGAAACTTTTAATGAAGATCAAATTAAAAGTTTAGATGAAACATACTGGCTAATTGATCCCTTAGATGGAACAAAAGAATTTATAAATAAGACAGATGAATTCACAGTGAATATCGCATTGATTAACAATAAGAAAGTTATATTTGGAATTGTCGGCGCACCAGTAACTGAAAAAATTTGGCATGGCTCTATTTTTGATAATAATGAATATGATTCTAAATCTGTTGAAAAACTCAGAATAGTTATGAGCAAAAGTCATAAAAGTGATAATGATAAGGCGTTTCTCGAATATCTAATTAGTAATAATATTGACTATGAGATTATTGAAAAGGGTAGTTCATTGAAATTATGTAGTTTGGCTGATAGCGAGGCTGATATTTATCCAAGATTTGGCCCAACTTCAGAATGGGATATAGCAGCAGCACAAGCAGTTCTATCAAGTTATGGCGGAAGTGTTATAAAGATTGAGGATTACAATGAATTAGATTATGCAAAACAGACGTCAATACTTAATCCATACTTCATTGCATTTAGGAATAATTCAATAAAAGATGATTTTTTACCACTTTTAGGAGATTTTTTTAAAAAATTGGTATAATTTCTAATTAATCATAATAAATTGATATAATATATTATAATTAAAATTTATATTATGGGCACACAGTTACAACCTTCACAACTTAATAGTCCAGGTAAGGATATAGAATCGTATCTTTCATCTGTTCATTCAATACCTATTCTTACAAAAGAAGAGGAGCAAGAGCTGGCATTAAAGCTTTATGAGGAAGATGACCTTGATGCTGCAAGACAATTAGTTATTCATCATCTAAGATTTGTTGTTCATATTGCAAGATCTTATCAAGGCTATGGATTGCCATTAGGCGATATTGTTCAAGAAGGAAATGTTGGACTCATGAAAGCTGTAGACAAATATGATCCTCACAGAGGGGTAAAATTAGTTTCATTTGCTGTTCATTGGATTAAAGCAGAAATTCATGAATATATTCTTAGAAATTGGAGACAAGTAAAGATAGCGACTACTAAAGCTCAAAGAAAACTCTTTTTTAATTTGAGAAGTAAAAAGAAATCTTTAGATTGGCTTACAAAGGAAGAAGCTGAAAAAATTGCAAAAGATTTAAATGTGGAAGTTAAAGATGTTCTGCATATGGAGAATAGGCTATCTTCAAATGATTCTTCTTTTGATGCTCCAATTTCAACTGGAGATGATGATGAAATTATGGCGCCAGCTCAGTACTTGGAAGATAAAAGATATGACCCAGAAGTTATTGTTGCTTCCGAACAAGCTGATCAAGTAAATAAACAGGAGCTTATTGCTGCATTAAAAATGCTTGATGACAGAAGCAAAGACATCCTTCAAAGAAGATATTTATCTGATAACAAAGCAACCCTTCATGATCTAGCAGATGAATATGAGATCTCTGCTGAGAGAGTAAGACAAATAGAAAATAGCGCTCTTAAAAAATTAAAATCATTAATGGTAGACTTTGCATAAATCTATCGTTAAAAAATGCGGTTAAAATTTCTTCCATCTTTTGTAAAAAGAAGAGGCAGAATCACTAAGAAGCAAGAACAAAGCTTAAAATCCTTACCTGACTTTTCAGTACACACAATCAATGAAATCCAATCTGAGTTAAAAAATTTTAATGAATGTTGCTTAGAAATTGGATTTGGAAATGCTGAACACTTGTTTCAACAAGCCATAAACAATCCTGAAATTTTATTTATAGGTTCTGAGGTGTATATGTCAGGCATAGGAACGCTTGTCTCAAAGATTAAGGAAAATGATTTAAAAAATATAAAAATTTTTTCAGATGACATTCGATTGCTTCTTGATTCAGATCCTTTAAAGATATTTGATTCAGTAAAGATAATTTGCCCAGACCCTTGGCCTAAAGACAGACATCATAAAAGAAGACTAATCAATAAAGATTTTTTAAATATGATTCATGGCTTTATTAAAGAGAGTGGAAATTTATACATTTCAACCGATTGGGAAAATTATGCTGAAAGTATTAAGAATTTATTAGAATCAGACAGATTATTTATTGAATCTGAAAAAATATATTTAGAAAAGAATAACCTTACAAAATTTGAACAAAGAGGGGAGTTTGAAGGAAGAAGGGTTTTTAAATTTAATTATGAAAGATCTTCATAGTTGATTATTAAATATCTCCATAAACTTTTTAGTAGCAATGGCTCTATGGCTTATTTTATTTTTTACATCTTGTTCTATTGATGCCATAGAGCATGAATAATTATTTGGATAAAAGATCTTGTCATATCCAAACCCACCTTCACCTGAGCTTTCTACAGAAATTTTCCCATGAATTTTGCCTTGAGCGATTATGGGAATAGAATCATTCTCATCTCTAACTCCAACTAGAACACAAATATAGTAAGCATCAAGGCTTTTTAAATTTTTTTCATTTAGTTTCTTTATTACTTTATCTCTATTTTCTTTATCAGTAGCATTCTCACCGGCATATCTTGCTGAAAAGATACCAGGTTCAAAATCAAGACCAGGAACAACAAGTCCAGAATCATCTGCTATGGAATATTTTTTTGATTCTTTAGCACCATGCTTAGCTTTTATAAGTGCATTCTCAAGAAAAGAACCACCATCCTCTATGGCATCAGTGATATTTAGATCAGTCAACGAAAATATATTATGATTTTGAAATAACTTCTTAAACTCTTTTACTTTCCCCTTATTAGATGTAGCAATAAGAATTCCATCATTACTTTTCAAGTAAATATACTCCTTCAACTGCCAATAAATTTGGTTTAATTGAAGCAAGCCCTCCACGACTGCCATCTTTGTTTAAGAAGACCTTATCTTTAATTTTAATATTTTCTTTTTTACAAAGATTTTCAAAATCTTTAATTGTACATAGATGAATATTCTCTGTTTCATACCAGCTTGATGGAAGCTCAGGCGTTACAGGCATCTTCCCAGATGCAAGATTAATTCTACATCTCCAATAACCAAGGTTAGGAAGAGTTACAACGCACCTTTTTGAAAGTTCAAGCATTCTGTTTAATGCTAAGTCTGGATTTTTCAGACATTGAATTGACCTTGCCATAATAGATAAATCAAAATTTGATGATTTAAATTCATTCATACCTTTATCGATATCTTGTTTTATAACAGGCACACCTTTTTCAATGCATTTTTCAATTTTTAAGTTATTTATTTCTACACCATACCCAAGAATATTTTTGGTCTCGATTAATTCTTTTAGCAAAGAGCCATCCCCACAACCAAAGTCAATAACTTTGCTATTTTCAGGTACCCAATGATTAATAATTTTTGTAAGTTTTGTAGCCATTATGATTCAATAAATTTTTTAATTACATTTGAATATTCTTTGGAGTGAAACAAGAAACTATCATGACCATGCTCGCCATCAAAGACAACGAACGATGATTTGATATTATTATTCATACCTGCAATTTGTATTTCTTTGCCTCTTTCAGCTGGATAAAGCCAATCAGAATAAAATCCAACTATTAGCAATTCAGCTTTTATGTTTTCCATAGCTTCTTCTATATCTCTACCTTTACCAGCATCGTATCCATCCATAGCTTTTGTCATAAGAATATAGGAATTGGCATCAAAAAATTCTGAAAATTTCTCACCTTTATACTGCAAGTAATTCTCAACTTCAAAATCAACATCCTGATCAACTTTTGAAGCTTCATCTTGAAATTTTCTTCCAAACCTTGAATCCATTAGTTCTTCTGATAAATAAGTTATATGCCCAAGCATACGAGCAGTTTTTATCCCATTCTTTGGTGTAACGTTGTGATCATAATAATCTCCATTATGAAAATTTTTATCTTTCCTTATTGATTCTCGAGCAACTTCATTCATAGCAATATTTTGTGTGCTAGACTTTGCCGCTGCAGCAAAAATTCCAGCTTTTTTTATTTTATCTGGATAAGCGATAGACCACTGCAAGGCTTGCATTCCTCCCAAGCTACCCCCAGCAACTAAATGCCAGTAGGGTATATCTAATTTATCCATAAGCATTTTTTGAGAATTTACCCAATCATCAACAGTAACCAAAGGAAAATCTTTACCAAAGACTTTATTTGTTGCTGCATTTATTGTCGTTGGGCCAGAGGAACCAGCACATCCACCTAAATTATTGCAGCAAACCACATAATATTTTTCTGTATCTATTGCTTTCTTTGGACCAACTATCTGGTCCCACCATCCAATACCCAATTCTTCATCTTCTCCAGCTGCATGATGATTTCCGGAAAACGCATGACATAAGAGAATTGCATTTGATTTTGATTCATTAAGTTCACCATAGGACTCAATTATTAAATCAAATGAATCTAATCTTTCACCAGATTCTAAGGATAATCCTTCAGAAAAATGTATTTGTTCAGTTTTTATCTTCATACTATTGATTTAAGAATATCTGACAAGAAGGATTCAAGTAGATTTATTAATATTAAAACAAATAAAGGAGAAAAATCTAACCCACCAGCTGAGGGAATATATTTTCTTATTGGCGCTAAAGATTTATAAGAAATTTCTTCCACTAACTCAAGAAACGCATTAGATTTCTCAGGCGATACCCAACTTAAAATCACGCCACCAATAACGGCAAAGAAAATAACTCTTAATGTAACCATCAAAGTTTGTATTATTGCAACACCAAAAAGACTCAAAGTCTCATACTGACTCCCAAAGTATATGATTAATGATAAAAGCTTTAGAGCGATGGCAATAACAAGAATATTGATAGCCTGTATTGGAAAAATTCCAAAAACCTTTGATATTGGTTTATATACTTTAACAAATGTAGATACTATTGGATTGAAGTAATTAACCTTTAGAAGGTTAAAGATAAACAAAAATACAAATGCATAATTTAGTATATTGAATATTAAGCCTAGTATCTCTATATTAGAATTCATTTGAAATTTCCTTTGATCTTTTAATAGCAGCACTTAAACCTTTCTCAAAAATATTACCTAGCTTATTTGATTTAAAATATTTCAAACCTGCTTCAGTTGTTCCTTTTTTTGATGCAACAGCTGTAATTAAATTATCTAGATTGGTATTCTTTTCAATTGACATTCCAACCCCGTTCATTAAATTAGACATGACTTCATTTACAATTTTTTTATCACCATTAGTTATGGTTAAAAGTTTTCTTTCATATGATTTAAGAAGGTGAAAGAAGTAAGCAGGGCCACTGCCAATTATTCCTGTAAAAGTATCTATCTTTGATTCTTTATCGACCGTTATGACGATACCTACTTTATTCAAAAAAATAATTACTTTCTTAAGATTATTTTTTGTAAAACTTGAATTGAATACAGCAGTAATTCCAAGGCCATGTTTTGAGGATGTATTTGGCATCGCTCTAAGAAACTCAATTTTTTTATCAAAATTAATATATTTCTTTGATCTTATTCCAGCTACCAAACTTATCACCTTTGGATTTTTATGTTGATCTAGGATTTCCTTATATGCATCGATTGCATCTTTTGGCTTTACAGCAAGAATAAATAAATCAACTTTAGCATTATTATTTTTTTTAAAGCTTCGAATTTTTAACTTTTTTAACTTCTTATTGTTCGTTGAGTTTCTATCTACATAAAAGATATTTTCTTTATTAAATCCTGAGGCTATAAGACCCTCTATAATAGCTTGAGAAATACTTCCACCACCATAAAAAACGACATTCTTCATAGTCTTTTGCCAAAGATTGATTCGCCAATTCTTACCATATTGGCTCCATTAATAATTGCATCATAAAAATCAGAGGTAGTCCCTAATGATACATATGTTGCCCCAGGATAGACTGACTGAAGTTCTGTGCTTAGCTTTTTAACTGATTGCATCATATGTTCCCGTTCATTTTTATCATTTGTTAGTTTGGGGAGAGCCATTATGCCTTTTAAATTAATATTTTCCATAGATTCTACTAATTTTGATAGATTTAATAGATCTTCTGGATGACAGCCATTTTTTGATTCTTCATTAGAAATATTTACCTGAATGCATGCATTAATTACTTTGTTTTCCTTTTTGCACTCGTTGTTCAATTTCACAACTACTTTCTTTCTATCTAGGGTATGAACCCAATCAGCACACCTGGCGATAACTTTTACTTTATTTGATTGAATTGGACCAATGAAATGCCAAATGATTTCGTTTGAATTAATCAAAGATGATTTTTCTTCAAGCTCTTGTACATAGTTCTCTCCAAAATTATTAACTCCATTTTGAAAAGCAATCTCTATTAATTCATGACTCTTTTTCTTTGAAACAGCAATTAAAGTTATATCATTCCTTGATTTATTAATTAAGGATGATGCTTTAGATATTTCATCATTAATCTGCTTAATATTTTCAATTAATTCTCTTTGCATAAAGTTCTTAGGCGTGGATCAAACCCACTTTTAGTAATTTTCTCTTTTGCATTATTTGCTGCTGACCTATTTAGATATGGACCTGATATAACACTATTTAAAAGCTTGCCAGGGAGATTAGTGCTATATACCTCATTTATTGTTAGGTCGCTGATATCGTCATCTAATATATTTACTGCCTCAATTGCATATTTCTTATTTCCATAAGCCCCTACTTGAACAAAATATTCACATTCCATCAAAACATTTTCTTCATTAAATTCAATTAAAACAGAGTTTTCCATCAGTGAAGTTGGGAAATCAATGGTGACAGAATTTGTTACATTACTTGGCTTGATTGAAGAAACATCAGTTTTAAAATAAAAAATAGAAGTGGCAGCGAGGCCTAGACTAACACAAAGCAAAACCATTAAAGTGTTTGATGATATGGTTCTAGTAGAGGACTTTCTTGAGCTAAAAACAATCCTTTTCTTTTTTGGCTTTCTTCTTTTCTGTTTTATGTTTGCAAAATCTTTCATAAATCACATTTTTTCAATAGGAGATATTCCAAGAAGGTCTAGACCATTTGAAATGACTTGTTTGACAGACAATAAACATGCAAGAATTGATTCAATATTTTGATCAGTTTCTGAAAGAACATGATTGTCGTTGTAATAGCTATGAAATAATTGAGCCAGGTCTCTCAAATAATAGATTACCAAATGAGGTTGAAGTGCATTCGCGGCCTTGTTAACAACATCAGGATATTTTGATATTTCATGAATCAGCTTATCGCATTCTTTGTAGCTATTATTTTCTATGTTATTAATATTTGTTTTTATTTTAGAGTTCTTTTTTAAAGCCTTTTCTTCTAAAGAAACAATTCTGGCATGAGCATATTGAATATAATAAAAAATATTCTCTTTACTGTCTGATTTTGCTAAATCTATATCAAAATCTAAATGTTGATCAGCTTGTTTTGATAAGTAGTAAAATCTTGCCGCATCAGTACCTATATCATCAATCAGATCTTTTAAAGTAAAAAATTCACCTGATCTTGTGGACATCTTTACCTTTTTGCCTTCCTTAAAAAGATTTGCAAATTGGACAAGTTTAACAATAAGTTTTTCTTTGCTTGATCCTAATGTTTCAATAGATGCCTCAATTCTTTTGATATAACCATGATGATCAGCACCCCATATATTTATTAATTTATCAAAACCTCTATCAATTTTATTTTTATGATAAGCAACATCTGATGCAAAATAAGTTGCTCTTCCATCCTCTCTTATTAGAACTCGATGTTTGTCATCGCCGCTTATATCTGTATTAAGCCATATCGCACCGTCTTTTTCATAAGCATTACCATCGCTTTTTAATTTGTTTATTGAATTTGATATTTCTGATGAGGAATCACTCACATCCCCTAAAGATGATTCATTAAACCAATGATCAAAATCAACATTAAATGTTTTAAGATCATTTTTAATAGATTTAACCATTTCAGCCAATGAAAATGCTTTCGCTTGATTCCATGAGGATTCATCCTGATCTTTTATATTTTCAATAATTTGATCAATTTCCTCTTCGGGATCTTTAGGCATATCTTTAGTCAATGATTCATAATCACAATTTAAATTTATATCTTTTTTCAGTTTATTAGCGATATCTTCAATATATTTTCCTTTATATGCATTTTGCGGAAAATAATTATTTATATTTTTCTTAATCATTCTCAATAAAACGCTTGCAGTAAGAATATCGATCTGCCTTCCTGCATCATTAATGTAATATTCTTTTTCAACCAATGATCCTGTTGCTTCAAGGATTCTGCCTATTGCATCTCCAAAAGCAGCACCTCTTCCGTGACCAACATGAAGTGGTCCAGTTGGATTAGCAGATACAAATTCAATTTGAACTTTTTTTCCATCTCCAACTTTTGATTTGCCGAATGAGTCCCTTATTTTATTGATAACATTTATGGTTGATACGAAGTCATTTCTTTTAAGAAAGATATTTACAAAACCAGGTCCTGCAGATTGAACGTCTTCAAAAAAGCCTAGTTTTATTAATTTTTCTTTTAAATTGTTAGCCAATTCATTTGGTTTAGATTTAAGAGTACTTGCAGCAACCATACATACATTTGTAGTTAAATGCCCCTTGTTTAAATCATCTGTTATAGAGGTTGTACTCTTTTCAAGAATGGCTTGTATATTTTTCTTGTCGTTATCAACTGATAATAAAAATTCTCTTATCTCTTTGTTTATAATATCTATCAAGATTTTGCTCTCCCAACATAAGTCATATCTCTTGTATCGACCTTAATAGATTCATTTTCATTTACAAATAATGGAACCTGAACTTCAATATTTGTTTCAAGTATTGCGCTCTTTGTAGCTCCTGAAACAGTATCTCCTTTTACTCCAGGCTCGGCTTTAATAATTTTGAGTTCTACAATTGTTGGCGGATTTACCAAAATAGGCTCTCCATTCCATAAGACTACTTCACATACCTCTTGCCCAACTAACCATTTTGAAGCATCCCCCATTTTTGATGAACTTACCTCAATTTGATCATATGTATTAGTATCCATAAAATGCCAAGATTCATTATCTTGATATAAAAACTCCATTTCATTGTGACTCACATCAGCAGATTCAACGCTTTCTCCTGATTTAAATGTTTTATCATTTGTATTGCCAGTTAATAGATTTTTATATTTTATCCTCATTACTGCTTGCCCTTTGCCTGGCTTGTGAAACTCATGTTCTATAATTGAGCAAGGTGCATTATCTATAATTAATTTTGTTCCGTTTTTAAACTGGTTTGTAGAAATCTTCATATTAATTTTATTTTTATGTTATTTTAATAGCGAGGTGCCTCAAATGAGAAATTTTTTAAGCTTAATATTAATCATTATTGTAACTTCTTGTGCACCTACTAGCGAACAAACAAATGAAATCCAAGATCTTGAAGATTTTTTATCATCTGTGGAAGAAGAAAATAAAAAAGAGGGTCCAGTTATATATTCTGCGTCATGGATAAGCTCAAACTTTATAACTTATGATTCACAAAAGGTCATTGCTGATTATGGAACTAGATATACATTAAAGTCTTTAGAAAGATCCAGACAGGCAGCTAGCTTTGATGATATAAAAACATCTCCAGAGAACAGAAGGATGCTAGATATTCTTAAAAGCTCTTTTGTAATGCCACCACCTTTAGACAATGCATTAGCGTCAGAACTTTCTCAAATTACTACAAACCTTGAGGCAATGTATGGAAGTGGAGAGTATTGTTTTGAAGATGGAAGTTGTTATGACTTAGAGGGGTTCGAATCTATAATTGATAGCTCTAGAAATCCTTCAGAATTATTAAGGGCATGGCAAGGCTGGCATGAGATTGGCAAACCAATGAAGCCAATGTATATGCGCATGGTAGAAATTGGTAATCAAGGGTCGATTGACCTTGGATATGAAGGTTTAAGTGACTTGTGGTTCAGTAAATATGATATGCCCGCAGAAGATTTTTTAGATGATACTGATAGAGTTTGGGATGAAGTTAAGCCTTTATATGATGCTCTGCATTGTCATGTTAGAGCGAAATTAAATGAACATTATGGTGATGAAATTGTTCCTAAGTCAGGTCCATTGCCAGTTCATATGCTGGGCAATATGTGGGGGCAATCATGGTCAAATGTTTACGATTTAATTTATGAAGAGGAAACAGAGTCAAACTATATTGATGTCACTAAAATAATAAATGAGAAATCTATCGATGAAATCGAGATGGTTGAATATGCTGAAGATTTTTTCATATCTATCGGGTTCAAACCTCTTCCAGAAACTTTTTGGGAGAGATCGTTATTTATTAAGCCAAGGGATAGATCTGTTGTTTGTCATGCATCAGCATGGAATCTAGATCCTGCAAACAATGATTTAAGAATAAAAATGTGTATTGAAAAAAATGAAGAAGACTTCATTACCATTCATCATGAACTTGGACATATTTTTTATTATCAAGCCTATAATCATATACCAACGGTATTTCAAGCAGGGGCAAATGATGGTTTCCATGAAGCATTTGGAGACCTGCTTACACTATCTATAACACCTGATTACCTAGTTGACATTGGTTTTATCTCAAAAGACGAAGCTGAAAAAGCAAAACAAGACCCAATTGGTTTATTAATGAAACAAGCATTGGATGGAATTGTCATTGTTCCATGGGCTTTAATGTTAGATAAATGGAGATCTGGGGTATTTAATGGCGAAATTGATGAGAAAAATCTAAATTCCTCTTGGTGGAATTTAAGAGAAGAATATCAAGGAATATCTACTAGCTATCCGAGGTCAGAGGACTATTTTGATCCAGGTGCAAAATATCATATTCCAGGTAATACTCCTTATACAAGATACTATTTGGCTAGTATTATGCAATATCAGTTTCATGAAGCACTTTGCAATCTTATTAATTATGATGGATATCTGCATGAATGCTCAATCTATGGAAATAAAGAAGCTGGTGATAAAATTATTTCGACAATGGCAATGGGCCAAAGCTTGCCATGGCAAGATGCTTTTGAAAATCTAACTGGTTCAAGGCAGCTTAGCGGCAAGTCAATATTAAATTATTATGCGCCATTAAAAGAATGGCTTGATGAACAAAATAAGAATAGAATTTGTGGATGGAGTGAAGAATGAAAGTGATAACTAATATTTTAATTTCGGTTTTATCTTTTGCAATTAGTTATGGTATTGCTCATTTAACCGGAAATGTAATTGTAAAAAATGCTGTACTTTTAGCATATGCAATTCATTGGATTGCATATATACCAGCCTATATATTTCAAACTGAAAAGTTCTATGACTTAACAGGAAGCGTTACTTATTTAAGTGTTGTATGGTTTGTTTTTTTATCTACATATAAATCCATTTCACTCAATTTTGGAAATCTTATTTTAGTTTTATTGATTTCAATATGGACAATACGATTAGGATCATTTTTATTTATGAGAATACACAAAGCTGGAGAAGATAAAAGATTTAGATCAATTAAAACATCTGCCTCACAGTTTTTTATGGCATTTACTGTATCAGGTTTATGGGTAACGCTATGCTCAATGTGTGCTCTGGTAGCCATATCGAGTCCTGAAGGGTTGGTGATGAATGCCTTAACTTACGTTGGAATAATTTTATTTATAATTGGATTTGGTATTGAGATTGTTGCTGATAATCAAAAAACAGTCTTTAGATCTATTGATGCTAATAAAGATAGCTTTATAACTTCTGGCTTATGGTCAAAGTCAAGACATCCTAATTATTTTGGAGAAGTGTTATTATGGTTTGCAATTGCAGTTATTTCTTTCTCATCTCTTGAAGGACTTCAAATTATCACACTAATATCACCTGTCTTTACATACATTCTCCTAGTATATGTTAGCGGAGTCAGAATGCTTGAAGATATGAATGACAAGAAATGGGGTCACATGGAAGAATATAGGACATACAAGAAAAATACACCTATGTTATTCTTAAAGTTATAAATTATATAAAACTAGTCCTACCAACATACTTTTTGATAGAATAATCGTTAAAATAAAATAAAGGTAAACTAATTTATTTATTAGTCTGTGGCTGTTAACATGTTCAGACTTAGGGAGTACAGAATGTTTAACTATATAAAGAATATATCTTTACCAATACTTTTTTGCTTTAGTGTTTTAATTTCAGCGAATGAAGTTAATGTTGAAGTAAATATGGAAAGTGTTTTAGAAGTCGGTAGAGAAAATCAAACTCTTTCTGCAAATTCACAAGATAAAATCGATCAGACAGAAAGACAAACTGACAAAATTGTAAATGAATACAAGGTCGTTTCTAAACAAGTCGAAGGTCTTAAATTATATAACGCTCAAAAAAGAATTCAGATTCAAGCTCAGCTTGATTTGATGGATAAACTTGATGAGCAGTTAGTTCAAGTTGTTGTCATGCAGAGACAAATTCCACCTTTAGCTCAAAAGATGCTTGATACTTTAGAAACTTTCATAAAACTAGATACTCCCTTTAGAAGTGAAGAAAGAAGATCAAGAGTTGATATGGTTAGATCTTCTTTATCTAAACCAAAAGTAACAGCATCTGAGCAAGTCAGACAAGTGCTTGAAGCATACAATATAGAAGCTGAATATGGTCGTAAAATTGATACATATGAAGATAAGTTAGCAGATGGAACGGTTGTTAATATTCTAGTGATTGGAAGAATCGGCATGTTTTATCAAACAATAGATGAAAGAACTAGCGGAAGATGGGATAACGAAACAGGTACTTGGGAAGAATTATCAGGAAGTTATAGAAAACCAATAAGAGATGCTATAAGAATTGCAAAAAAATTAGCTCCAACAGACATGATGCTAATGCCAGTCGTTAAAGGAGAAGCATAATGAAGAAGTATTTATCAATATTATTTGTGTTATCTTTGACTATTAATACTTTTGTATTAGCTCAAGAATCTGAAAGTGAAGAAACAGAAGTTTCATCTGTAGAAGCTCTTCTAATGCTTGTTAAAGAAGGTAAAACTAAAGAACAATCTGAAAATGCAGATCGTGAAGCTAAGTTTATGGCTAATAAAAACAAGCAGGCTGAAATTTTAGCTGCTGAAAAAAGAGAATTAGCTAGACAAGAAAGAATTGCTGATCAGCTTGAGGCAGAGTACAAAAAGAATGAAGAAATTCTAAGAGTAAAAGAAGAGGCTTATCAAAAAGAGCTTGGCTCATTAGTTGAGTTATTTGGACATCTTCAAAGTTCTGCTGGAGAAGCAGCTGTTCAATTTTCAGGATCGCTTACAAGCGCTCAATATGGTGGAGAGAGGGTAGATTTCTTAAATGATTTAACATCAAAAATGTCTGAAACAACTGAACTACCTACCATTAGGGAAATTGAAGGTCTATGGTATGAACTCCAAAGAGAAATGGTTGCTAGTGGTCAGGTTGTATCTTTCGCTACTAATGTAACTAATTTAGATGGCGAGTCTGAGTCTTGTAATGTTACAAGAGTTGGCTTATTCAATGCGGTATGTGATGGCAAGTATTTAAAATATGTTGCTGCTACAGGCCAATATGCTTTCTTACCAAGACAACCATCTGGAAGATTTACAAAGACTGCTAAAAAAGTAGGAAATGCAGATGTAGGAGAACAAGTAAGGTTTGGAATTGACCCAACAGGCCCTACAGGCGGAAGCTTATTAGCTAACTTAATACAAACACCATCTCTTGCTGAGAGAGCTGCCCAAGGTAGAGAAGTTGGGTATGCAATCATATTTGTTGGTTTAATTGGTATTGGTATAGCTTTCTGGAAATTATGGACTTTATATGTCCTTAGTAAAGCTGTTAGGGCACAAGCAGGATCCAAAACTCTTGATGTAAGAAATCCTCTTGGAAGAGTTCTTAAAGTTGGTGAAGATAACTTCAAGAAAGACATTGATACCTTAGAGTTAAAACTTGCTGAAGCAATCATGTCTGAAAGACCATCTATTGAAAGAGGAATTGGAGCAGTAAGAATAATATCTGTTGTTGCTCCTCTAGCTGGTTTGCTTGGTACTGTTACAGGTATGATTGTTACTTTCCAAATGATTACTTTATATGGAACAGGCGACCCTAAGCTAATGGCTGGAGGTATTTCACAAGCACTTGTGACAACTGTGTTAGGCCTATTAGTTGCAATACCAACAACGCTTTTACATTCTTTTACAGCATCGTCTGCAAAAGGAATTATCAGCGTTCTTGAAGAGCAAAGCACTGGTATACTTGCTGAAAGAGCAGAAGGAAGTTAATAACTTATTATGTTTTTTGCTATAACCGAAGCTTTTTCTTCCATAAGAGATTTTATGGAAGCAGGAGGCAGTGTCTTATGGTTAATAGCTATTTTAGTTTTCTTTATGTGGGCAATGATTTTTGAAAGAATTTGGTATTTTTCTCATGGTCATGAGTTTTATGTCCAAGACCTTGCAAGCAAATGGAATAATAGAAATGATAAGACATCATGGCATGCTTTGCAGATTCGTGAAAAGATGCTTTCTCAGGCTAGGGTAGAGATTAATAGAAATCTAACAATAATCCAAACTTGTGTAGTCTTGGCTCCACTTTTCGGTCTATTAGGAACAGTAACTGGAATGATAGAAGTTTTTCAAGTTATGGCTTTTAACGGTGGTGGAGATGCAAGATCTATGGCTGGTGGAGTTTCAAAAGCAACTCTTCCAACAATGGCCGGAATGGTGGTTGCTCTTTCAGGTGTTTTTGCGACTATATATTTAACTAGCGCATCTGACAGGCATACTAATGATTTAAGAGAATTAATAAAAAGAGAATTATAGGAGAAAGTAAATGAGAAGAAACGCAATAAGCAGTGCTGTAAAGGATGATGAAAGTGAAATAAATTTAACTCCAATGCTTGATGTTGTTTTCATCATGCTTATCTTTTTTATTGTAACGGCTAACTTTATTAAGGAGCCGGGTCTTGAGATAAATAGACCTGACTCTGATACAGCAGAAACACAAGAGAATGCAGCAATTTTGATTGCTGTAGGTCCCACAGGCGAAGTATGGATGGATGGAAGAAGGATTGATGTTAGGCAAGTAAAAGCTAATGTTGTTAAGTTGCTAGCAGACAATCCTAAAGGATCTGTTGTAATACAAGCAGATGAAAAAGCAGTAGCTGATACCATAATAAAAGTCATGGATGGAGCGAGAGAGGCTGGTGTAAATGCTATTTCACTTGCATCAGAACCAAAATAAATTATGAATCAAGTTTTTGCAGCTATAAATACTGTTACAAAACCAATGCATGATCTTTATGTAAAAGCTTTCAATGCCAATAAGTATGCTGCAGGAATTGGTTTTTCTTCAGCCATTACTTTAGCTTTATTTTTTGTAATGGTAATTTTAATATCTTTAGGAGATAGTGGTTTAAAAGAAGACACGTCTGTAAAACTTGCTGATGTAGTCATGCCAGAAAGACAAATCGATACTTTTATGACTGAAGTTGATAAACCTGACAAACCAGAAGAGCAACCAGAAGATATTGCTCAACCAGAACTTGATCTTCAACCATTAACCGGAATGGATGTAACAGTTGCAAAACCTAAAGCAAACTTTAAAGCCGGAGGATCATTTTTTAGGGATGGTGAATACATACCTTTATTTAAAGTTGTTCCAATTTATCCTAGAAGAGCACAAGAAAGAGGGACAATGGGTTATGCATTAGTTGAGTTTACAATAACTGAAACCGGCAGCGTTGAAGATGCAAACACACTTGAAGGCTATTGTTCAAATTCAAACCCTAGCGATCCTGCAACAGAATTTAGACCTTGTACAATGTTTAATAGCGCTTCTGCAAGAGCCGCTCTTAAATTAAAATATAAACCTAAAATTGTTGATGGAAGAGCAGTGCCAGTTAGCGGTGTATTACATAGGTTTACATATATACTAGATGAAGAATAGAATTTAAGTTATGAAGAAAAAATTTACATTATATTTATTTTCAACCTTGGCATTATTGTTTGCATTTTCCTCAATCAATCTTGAAGCACAATCACAATCTGATACAAAAAAACCTATCAAGTATAAAAAAGCTAGAGCACTTCAAACATCTACCGCTAAGAAAATGGCAAAAGTTTATGAGGCTTTGGAAGAAGTTGATGATGCTGGTGAACCCAAACCAGATATGGAAACTGTTTTAAGCGTTCTTACAGAACTTAGAAACAATAAAGACGAATTAAAAAGTTATGATCGTTCTGTAATGTGGAATGCTTGGGCTTATGTATATATGACTGATGGAAAATATCCTCAAGCTATGGATGCGTACACAAAACTAATGAATGAACCAGAGGTAACAATTGGCCTTAGAAATGGAGCAATATTTAATTTAGCTCAATTAAATTTAGCTCAAGAAAATTATCAAAAGGGTATTCAATTAATTCTTCAATGGATGGATGAAGTTGATAAAGTGACTGCTCAGTCCTGGTCACTACTTGGCCAAGCATATTTCGCTATTAACAATTACAGAAAATCTATGTCTTCTATTGAAACAGCAATTTCTTTAGCGGAAGAAGAGGGCTATAAACCAAGAGAAAACTGGTATCAACTTTTAGCAGGTTGTATCAGTGAGCTTAAAGAGGAAATTGGAGAAAAAGAATCTTTATTAAGACAACGCGATATATTTGAAATTTTAGTAAATCTTTACCCTAAAAAATTGTATTTTATTCAATTAGGTGGAGTATACGGCCAGCTTGGCAGAGAAAGAGATTACATGATTACTTTAAAAGCTGCCTATCAGAAAGACTTTTTGGATAAAGAGTCTGAATACCTAGCTTTAGCCCAACTTCTTCTATTAAACAAGAATCCTTATTGGGCCGCAGAAGTTCTTGTTTCTGGACAACAAAAAATAGTTACAACTGTAGAAACAGTCGTAGATGAGGTAACTAAAGAAGAAACTAAAATTGAGAAAACAGGCCCAGTAGTAAAAGATACGGAGAAAAATTTAAAAACTTTAGCAGATGCCTGGAGAATGGCTCAGGAGATTGATAAAGCGATACCAATACTTGAGAGAGCTGCAAAGATGTCAAAAGATGGCAAATCTTATGTGCTGCTTGGTAATTTATACTTGTCAGAAGATAAAGTACAAGATGCTGTAAGCGCAATTAAGAAAGGTTTAGAAAAGGGAAAAATTAAAGATCTTTCTCAAGTATATTTAACACTAGGCCAAGCACATTTTGAACTTGAAGAATTTGATGAAGCTAAAAAGAATTTTAGAATAGCTGCAAGAGATAAGAAGAAAAAGATAAAAACTCAGGCAAATAATTGGATTAAATATACTGAAAACGAAGAAATTAGAGTTAAGAATCTTGCATTAAGAAGAGACTATATTCAAATGAATTCTTCTTCATCCTAAAGTCTTTCATAAACCTTAACAACGAAATCAAAATCATTATCTGAATCCTTGATAAATTTTTTTGAGCCTACCTCATTCCACTCTTCTAAATTAATTTTTGGATAAAACACATCGCCATCTATTTCGCAGTCAACTTCACTTAATACTAATTTATTTGTTATTTTAAGTGTATCTCTAAAAAGATAGCCCCCACCAATAATTACAATTTCATTATATATTTCATTATTAATACACATCTCTTTTGCATTTTTTATTGCTTCCTCAGTACTTTTATAAATATATGCACCATTAATTTCATTTAATGTATTTGAGACAATAAGGTTTTTTCTATTTGGAAGTGGCCTACCAATTGATTCAAATGTCTTTCTCCCCATAACAATAATTTTGTTTGTTGTGTAATCTTTAAAATGCGCAAGGTCAGTTTTCAAGTTCCAAGGAAGATTATTATCTACACCAATAACATTGTTATTAGATAAAGCCACAACATGAGAAATCGTAATCATTTATATTGCCATTTTTGCTTTAATAGGGGGATGAGGATCATAATTTTCTAGAATAAAATCATTAACATTAAGTTTGTTAATATCTTCTAAATTATCAATATCTGGAATAATAAGTTTAGGAAGTGGTTTTGGATCCCTAGATAATTGTTCCTTTACTTGATCGATTGAGTTTATATAAATATGCGCATCTCCAAATGAATGAATAAATCTTTTTGGTTTAAGACTTAATATTTCTGCCAAGATTGATAGCAGCAAGGCATAACTAGCAATATTAAAAGGAACACCAAGGAACATATCAGCACTTCTTTGATACATATGACAGCTTATTGTTTCTCTGTGCACATAGAATTGAGACATAACATGACACGGTGGTAGAGCCATTTTATCTATTTGACCGACATTCCATGCAGAAAGTATATGTCTCCTGCCATCAGGATTATTCTTGAGGCCTTCTAATAAATCTCGTATTTGATCTACACCACCCCAATTTCTCCACTGAACACCATATACTGGGCCTAGAAGTTTCTTTGTATCGGAATTTTCATATCCTAATTCTTTTCCTTGATTTTCAGCATTATCGGTCCAAATTGTTGAATATTTTTCCAAGTCCGTTAACTCAGATCTATCTTTATTAAATCTTATTTCTGCCAATCTTCTTTCGTCATCAGAACCTTCAAGAAACCATAGAAGTTCAGAAACAACACCTTTCCATGCTAATGATTTAGTAGTCACGGCAGGAAATCCATCTTCTAAATCAAATTCAAGTTGATGTCCAAAAGATGATATTGTTCCTGTATTAGTTCTATCGTTTTTCTCTTCACCATTATCGATGATATATTTAAGAAGATCTAAATATGCTTTCATATATTTTTCCTAGAATAGATCAAAATAAAAAATCCCATAATTATCATTGGTATACACAACACTTGACCCATACTAATAAAATCAAAAGCAATATAGCCTAGATGAGCATCGGGTTGCCTAAAGAACTCAATTATAAATCTTATTGATCCATAAAAAATAAGAAATGATGAACAAACTATACCTTTATTATTAGTTTTTTTACTTATATAAAATAATAACAAAAATAACACTAACCCTTCACCAAAACTCTCATAGATTTGAGAAGGATGACGTAAGGCTCCAAATGGATCAGTTGGAAATATAAAACCCCAATCACTATTAGTTACTTTGCCGTATAACTCCCCATTTAAAAAATTTCCGATTCTTACTAGTCCAAGTCCTATAGGCATAGCTAGGGCAACACCATCCATTAATCTTAAAAATTCAATCTCTTTTTTTCTACAAAAAATAATTAAGCTAATAATCACGCCTATCAGTCCTCCATGAAAGCTTAATCCACCTTGCCAAATATAGAATAATGATAAAGGATCATTCATTAATTGATCTATTCCATAGAAGAGCATGTAACCAATTCGACCTCCACACATTGCTCCAAAAAATAGGCCATATAAAAAAACCATATCATTTACTTCATCTTTAGACAGCCCAACCTCTAGAATCACTTTATTCTTTTTTAAGAAGATATATATAAGTAATGCAGACAGTAACCACGTGACAGCATAGTATTGTATTTTTAGAGGTCCTAATTCAATTAGACTAGGATTATTAAAAAAATCTGATAATTCGATAATCATACTATGAACATATATATTGAAATTATAAAGAACCAAGATGCCATAAGCCTTCTTAGAGTATCCTTTGATAAATAATGAGCAAGATCTGCTCCATACTTAGCAGAAAATATACTAGTAATTGAAACTCCAATTAATGCAGGCATATAAATAAAACCAAGACTCATATTAGGAAGCAGGTCGACATTCAGACCTGCAAAAATATAACCAAGTGTTCCAAAAATTGCTATAGGTACACCACACGCAGCAGAAGTGCCTATTGATGAGGTTAGGCTCAAACCAGAGCCCTTAAAATAAGGAACAGAAAATGTGCCACCACCTATACCTAAAATAGAAGACAAAAAACCTATTCCAGATCCTACAAAAATAGATTTTGGCTTGAATTGAAATATTTTCTGAATAATATTTTTATCTAATAAAATATCTAAGCCTACAATTAATATGAAAGAAGCTATAGTTAGTTTAAGTATTAGGCCATCAATTTGAACAGCAAATAATGCTCCAGCAAAAGCCCCAAAAATTATTCCAGCTGCAACAGGTTTAAAATGATTTATGTTTACTGCCCCTTTAATTCTATGAGCATTAGCCGAAGAAAGGCTTGTGAAAATAATACATGCTATTGATGTTCCAATAGCAAGCTGGACTATAATCTCATTATTAAAATCTAAACTTAAAAAAGTACCAATAAGAACCGGTACCATAATTAATCCACCACCAATACCAAACATACCTGCTAATAAACCTGCAAGGATTCCTAGGGCTCCAAAAATTAAGATTTCATCAAACATTAAATTCTCTACAGAAAGAATATTTTAATTTATTTAATGCTTCTCTATAGACCTTTTCTTTAAATGAAATAATCACATTTAAAGGATACCAGTAAGAGACCCATTTAAAATCATCAAACTCATTATCTGGATCATTATCAAAAGTAATGTTTACATCTTCTTTTAGTTTAAAAAGAAACCACTTTTGTTTTTGACCTTTGAAATTATTGTTAATAAGTTTTCTTCTTCGACTTTTTTTTGGAATGTCATATTTCAACCATTCATCTAAAGACTGAATTAACTTTATTGAGTTTGATTTTATTCCAACTTCTTCATGGAGCTCTCTTTTAGCTGCTTTTAATGAGTTTTCTGAGTAATCAATACCTCCTTGAGGAAATTGCCAGCTGTTCATACCTCTTCTTTTGCATAATAGTAATTTCCCTTCTTTATTTGCAACAATAAGCCCGACATTTGATCTGTAACCTGTATCCTTCATAAATTTATATATTTTTGTTTAAGTCTATATTCTTATTTATTAAATAAACAAAGATAAGACTTAACATCACCAACAATAAACTTGGACTTGCTGCCATCTCCCATTGTCCTTCGCTTGTGAAGTTATAAATTTTCGTTGAGAGTGTATCAAAGCCAACAGGACGCAATAACAATGTTGCAGGCTGTTCTTTTATGCACTCAATAAAGACAATCATAGCGCTCAGAAGCAATGCTGGTTTAATTTGAGGTAGATAAAATAAATTAAATGCTTTTATAGAATTTGTTGGTTTCAAAGACAATGCATTTTCAGACGATTTAGAAATATTAGCTAGAGATGATGAAATATAATTAAATGCCGGCGTTATAAATCTTAAAGCAAGACATAATATAAGACCATAAACTCCAAAAACAGTAATTGATTTATTAAAAATTACGTCAAAAGCAATTAATAATCCCGCTGCTATTACTGAACCTGGTATTGCATAGCCTGAGGTTGAAATAGAAATAAGCAATCTTAATTTTTCTGATGCTCTATAACTTAAAGATAATGCAGTAGCAAAGAATATTGTAATAATTGCAGCCAATATGCCCAATATTAAGGAATTAAGAAATAAATGAATATTATTTAAAAGACTAACGCTTGCATCAGATATTTGCCAAATTATTAGTTGTATTAGAGGCAAACAAAATACAAGAGCAAATATCGATGAGCAAATTAATAATAATATAGCTTGTTTAATTCCACTTAACTCGATTTTATTATATTTCTCCGCCGTTTTAGATGCTATTTGACGATAATCTCCACCAAAATATTTAGAAATTAAGATAATAATGAAAACAAATATTAATAAATAACCAGCCAATCGAGCGCCAGAAAAGTAACTTTGATAACCGAACCATGCATCATATATTCCAACAGTAAAGGTATCCACTCTTAAAGTTGAAACGCCACCAAAATCTGAAATTGTTTCAAATATAACAAGAGCCATACCACCTATAATTGCAGGTCGCAATGACGGAAGAATTATCTTCCTGATAGCCTCTAAATCATTATCACCTAAAGATTTTGCTGCTTTAAAAACCTTTACTCCAACTGAAGAAAGTTGAGCTTTAGTAATAAGAAATATATATGGAAATAGAGCCATAGACATTATGATGGAGGCACCAAAAATGTTTTTAATTGAGGGCAAAGAGATACCATATATTCTTAGATATTCTGAAATAGGGCTGGAGTATTCAAATATACCTACAAAAATAAAAGCATATACATATGCAGGAAATGCAATAGAAAGGCTTAGAGCCCAACTAAAAAAATTACTACCAGGAAATTTATAGAAGGTAACTAAAATTGCTAAGGGAACTGCAATAAGGGCAGAAATTATTGCCGAACTAAATGATATGAGTATGGTATTTAAAAAAAGGCTAGCCAAATAATCTTTAGATAAAAAGTTAACATCAACTTCATTAAAAAATGCTAAAAAAAAGAAAATCACAAAGAAGGTGAGCGCAAAGAATAACCAGGGCAATGAAAGATATTTCCATATTTTTAAGTTTTGCATTATTTTTCTTCTTCTAGACTATCTGCACCTTTCTCAAGTTTACTTCCAAGAACATTAACTCTAGTTTGAAGTTTTTGGACATCCTTTAATGCTCCGTCGAGTCTTTTAATAACAGAATCTGTACTTGAATCAAAATTTGAAAACTCTCTCTGGATTTCTCTAACAACTTTGGCAACTGTTGCAGCTGTCTCATTTAACTTAAGGTAATGATGTCCTACTCTTATAGTATCTAAAAAAGCTGCAAGGGTATTTGGACCAAGTATCAAAGTTCTCTTTTCTGTTAAACACTCTTGCCTTAAATTATCTATTTGATCTACTAGGTCAATAAGTTTTTCAGAAGCTATGTATAGAATTACATAATTTGAAGTAATATTTTGATAGATATATTTTTTAGAAATATCATCCGCGTCTCTTAATACGGCAGTCCTTAAATCTCTTAATACTTTTTTTCTATCAGAATCATTATCAGCAGATTGGTAACTCTGATATTGACCCGCATAGAACTTTGAATCTATTGGCACACTAAAACCTTCAGCAGTAGTAATTGAACAATCAACCCTATCAGATGATTCAGGATTAATTTGTGCCTGAAAATCATAACTTTCATTTGGCATAATATCTTGAACAATTGACTCCAAACTCCATTCTCCAAGTCTTCCAGTTGTAACATTTCCTCCAAGAAACCTGTTTAATTCATTAATTGGAGTAGTTACTGAGGCTAAATCAATCTCAATCTTATTAATATCATTAGAAACTTCATTAAGTTTATTTTGAAGGTTTTGGGCTCCACCTTGATCTGTGGTTTCTTTATTTTTTATGCTTAATAACATATAAACTAGAATTCCAATAATAAGGATTAAAGATATAAATATTAGATAATTAATCATGATGTTAGTATAAAATGACATTTATATTATGCACCAAGAAATTATAGCAAGGTTTGATTCTCTTAAAGAGAAGCAATTATCAATAGATATTACAAGAGGTAAACCAGATAAAGATCAATTAGACCTATCAAATGACTTAATAGATCTTTCAATACCAATATCATCTGAAGATGGAATAGATTTAAGGAATTATGGAGAACCTTTTGGAATTATAGAGGCAAGAAGATTAGGATCCGAATTACTTAATGCTCCTATTGAAAATATCTTAGCGGGCGAGCAGTCTAGCTTATTGCTTGCTTATCAAACGGTTCTCTCAAATTATCTTTTTGCAGACCCAATACCCTGGAAAGATATAAAAAATCCCAAATTTATTTGTCCAGTTCCTGGGTTCGATAGGCATTTTATGATGCTTGATGACTTTGGCATAGAAGCAGTACCAATTCCTCTTAAAGAAGATGGAATAGATTTACTCGCCTTTGAAGAAGCCCTGAAACATGACGAAGACTTTGTTGGAATTTTATGTGTTCCAAAACACTCCAATCCATCCGGAGAGATATATTCTGATGATAATCTTCAAAGAATGTTTGAGATAGGGTCTAATTATTCTAATAAATTCTTATTCCTCTTTGATCATGCCTATCTAATACATGATTTCTTACCTACTCCAGAACAAAAACCTATTTGGGAAATTGTTACTGAATCAAATGTTCAGGACCAAACTGTAATAACAACTTCTTTTTCAAAAGTAACATTTGGTGGAGGTAGTATTTCATTTATGGCGACATCAGGACATTCTATGGATTTAATTAAAAAAGTAAGAACAACAATGATTATATGTCCTGACAAATTAAATCAAAAAAGACATGTAGAGTTTTTTAAAGATGCTGCAACAGTTAAATCACATATGCAAAAACATGCTAAATTAATTAGGCCTAAATTTGAATTAGCATATGAATATTTAGAAAAATTACCCGAAGAGTGCGGAACTTTTTCAAGACCTACTGGCGGATACTTTATTACTTATTCAACCTCAAAGCCTATAGCCACAAAAGTTGTTGAGTTGTGCAAAGAGATGGGAGTTTTAATAACACCTGCTGGATCAACATTTCCTAAAAATTATGATCCTAATGATAGCGTTATTAGAATTGCTCCGACATATGTAACAAAAGATGAGTTAGCTGATGCTATGAATGTATTTACAACTTCTGTTGAGATGGTCCATTTTGGAATAGAAATCTAATTTGTTGCGACGTTATGGGGAATATAGCACTTTCCATCAAAGTGAGAAAAAATCTTTTTAATATCTGGATGATTTGCTGGACCACCTTCCAAATCATCAAGCAGATTTTGCTCAGAAACATAAGCTATATAAAAAATTTCTTTGTTTTCAGCAAAGACATGATAGAAAGGTTGATCCTTGCGAGGTCTAAAATCTTCTGGGATTGCGTTATACCATTCTTCGGTATTGTTAAACGATGGATCTAAATCAAATACAACACCACGAAAATCTAGAAATTTATGTTTTACAATATTTCCAATTGAGAACTTTGCTTCTACTAATTCTTGCATTATATTTATAACTTAAACCATTATTAGGAAAATGTCATGAATGAAGATATTAAAGTTATTACGACATATGATATTGCAAATGTTGAGATTCTAGAACATATAGGTCTTGTTCAGGGCAGTACTGTTAGGTCAAGAAATGTTGGATCCGATATGTTTGCCTTTCTTAAAAATATTATAGGAGGAGAATTGGTTGGATATTCTAAGCTCTTAAAAACTTCAAGAGATCAAGCATATGCAAGGATGCTTGAAGATGCTCAATCAAAAGGGGCAAACGCAATCTTAGGATTTCGATTTCAAACCTCAACCGTTGCTCAAGGAGCAGCAGAGATTTTGGCATATGGAACTGCTGTAAAAATTAAATAGGAAATAATATGAATAAAACAGAAAAAGTTGCTTTAAGAGAAGCAGTAATTGTGGTTTTAATGGGGGCTGTAATTAACTTTCCATTACAAACTTATCTTTTATGGTTAACAATTAATAATTGGCAGTGGTCTGACCCACTTAAAATATCAGTTTTCATTCAGCTTATTATTACTGTAGTAGCTTTAATAAGGGTCTATGCAATTAGAATGAGGTTCCAAAGAGGAAAATTTTAATTATCCTTTTCTGTTTTACCATTCTTTTTTTCAGACATTTTTCTCATTTTCATTCTATGATTTATCATATCTTTGCACCAAACGTTATAAACTGTCGAATAGTTTGCCGCCATATCTGCTAAAACACTAACCTCAAGCCATTTTTCTTCATTCTCAGGATTCAGTTCAATTTCTTTCCAAACTGAGTCGCCTAAAGATAGCATTCCAAAGATTCCATCTTTAATTTCTTTGCATGTTTTAAAATCCATAAGATAGTTTGGATTGTTCATGAACTCATCCTGCATAGTTTTTTTCTTGTCTATATGATCGTCTGCGACAAGGGTAAAGCAAAGAAAAAAACTTAATATCATTGTAAAATTTTTCATAATTATCACCTTATATTTGTTGATATATATTAGGTTACATTTTTTTTATAAAAGTTCCAAAAATATCTTTACTTTTAATTTTAAGTATTCATAATACGCGCCAATATTCATACTAATGAGCATATTCTGAGTGTTTATTAGTATGGGTATACTAGATTTAATTCAATTATTAAGTGTTATTTTCGGTACTTTGATAGCCGCGCCTCTTGTTGTTTCGAAGAAAGCAAAAAAAAGAATGGTTGGGCTCTCTGCAGTTATTGCCGGCAGTTCTTTTGCAATAATTGTTCAACTATATTTAGGTTTATACTATTTTGTTTTTGCAAATGCTTTTTGGCTTCTTAATGCTGGCAATGGAATAAAAAAAATAATAAAAGCTAAAAAAAAGGAAGCTAGGAATTTTTAAAATCTTTGTATTCATATATATGTATTCCAGCTTTGAAATCTATTGATTTATTTACAACTGATTTAGAAAGTTTTTTCACAGAAATACTTCTAAATTTTTTAAAAGATCTATGTAAAAAAGGGTCTACAGCTTTTGATATCACATCAGCTAAAACTATGTCGAACCTATTTTTGTTTCCCATAAGATGCCCAGGCCGAAATATATTTGTGCTATCAAACTCTAGCTTAATTATTTCATCTTCAAGCATTCCTTTAGTTTTTAGATAATAATTCCAAGAATTTAAATCAGCGCCTACTGCTGAAATAAGTGAAATGCTTCTAGCACCAATCTCCTTGGCTTTTTTTGCTATTTCTAGCTGATATGAAAAATCTACCTCAAAAAAATTCTTTTTAAGAGTAGGGCTCATAAAACCCATTACATTTTGATAGTACAAAGGATATCCAAGAGAAAGACAAACATGATCTATGCTAGGAAGGTTAATACTTCTTATATCATTAAAATCAATAATTAGCTCTTTAGCATTATGAGGCAAATTAGGTATAGTTCTTCTTGCAAGGGCAATAGTAGATATATCTTTTTTACCAAGGATTTTGAGAATCTCATTGCCTAAAAATCCAGTTGATCCAGCTAATAAATACATCTTTTACTTATCAAAATATATTTTTGCAACTTCAATCACAAGCTGTTGAATTGATTTTGATCCGTCTAATGTGAATTGAAAGAATTTTTCATAAAGTGGCTTCCTTTCAAGGTATACATCTGAAACTGATATACCATCAGGCACAGCAAGACCTCTTTCTTGTCCAACATCAATTCTTTCAATTATTGTTTCAAGAGGAGTATCAATATAAATTATTTTTGAAAAAGACTTAAGATGATTCATTGCAATTTCTGAATATATGGCACTTCCACCTGTTGATATTATTTTAGTTGATTCATTTAGGCTAAGAATTACTTCTTCTTCGGCTGACCTTACAAATTCGTATCCAAATTTGTTTTTAATATCCTCTAGTGACATATTAAATTTTTCTTCAATGAGATGATCTGTATCTTGAAAACTTAAATTCATTTCTTTTGAAATAGCATTGCCTAGTGTTGATTTACCACATCCGGCCATGCCAATAAAACTAATATTATTCATTTTTAACAAACTCCTCTGTAGCCTTTATAAGCTCATGGGTAATTTCTTTTTCAAAAGCACTATGTCCTGAAGAGGGTGCAACTATTAATTGTGCTTCTGGCCAATTTTTTGATAATTCCCATGCAGTTTCCATAGGACAAACAATATCATATCTACCTTGTATTATTTTAGTTGGTATATGACGAATTTTATCAATAGAAGATGATGAAATGAGCTGGTCTTCATTATCAAGAAAACCTTTATTAACAAAGTAATGATTTTCAATAAGTGCAAAAGCTAGAGCAAATTTAGATTCAGAGTAAGATGAAATCATATCAGGCTTATGACTTAGTGTACTTACAGAGCCTTCCCATTTAGACCAAGCTACTGCAGCTTCCATTTTCTTCTTATCATCATCACCAGTAAAAATTTTATAGTATGCATCCATTAAATCATTTCTATCTTCTTCTTTAATAGGTTTTAAAAATCCTTCCCAAGCTTCTGGAAATATTCTGCTAGCTCCATCTTGGTAAAACCACTTTAGTTCTTTACCTCTCAACATAAAGATACCTCTAAGAACTAGTTCTGAAACTGAATTAGGATATGTTTGGGCGTAAGCCAGTGAAAGTGTACTTCCCCAAGATCCACCAAAAACAAGCCATTTTTTGATTCCTAGTTTTTCCTTAAGTCTCTCAATATCATCTACTAAATCCCACGTTGTATTATTTTCTATACATGCATGAGGCTGACTTCTGCCACAACCGCGTTGATCAAATATAATAATTCTATATAGCTCAGGATTGAAAAAGCCTCTTACTCTAGTACTACCGCCACCACCAGGACCACCATGAAGAAATACTGCTGGTTTGCCATTTGGATTACCGCATTCCTCGTAATAAACTTTATGTTTATCTATTTCTAAATAACCTGAGGAGTAGGGCTCAATATTTTCATATAAAATAAAAAAATTTTTCACGATGAAAGCATTGTTTCAGTGACTTCCCATAATTTTGAAGCCTCATCTGAGTCAACTGCCCAATCTGCTACGCCAAAATATCTTTGAAGAGATTCGTCAACATCATTCTTTCTTTTAGCTACATCACAGTCTTCACAAAATACTCCACCAATATCATTTAATTTTGGACTGGTTGCACACCATAGAGTTGTTGCAGCACCTTGGCTTGTAGTTTTAAAAAAATTCTTTACAAGATCTGATGGACTTCCATCCTCTTTTAACCATCCCAATGCAATCATTTCTTGATTTTCAAGATGACGTTGAAGAGGTGTCATAATCCCACCGGGATGAACTGAAAATCCTTTTACCCCTTTGTCTTTCATTCTATTGTTAAATTCTATAGCAATAAGGGAAGAAGCTGTTTTTGATTGTCCATACGCCATCCATTTATCATAAGTATTGTTTTCAAAATGAATATCATCCCAAAGGATTGGCGTTAGAGAGTGTGCAGAAGATGATAAACTAATAAATCTTGCTCCCTCAACATTCGACATCAAATGCATTAATTCTTTAGTTAATAAAAAATGACCAACATGATTTACCGCAAATTGACTCTCCCAGTTTTTCCCAATTCTTGTCTCAGGACAAGCCATAATACCTGCGTTATTAATGAGTAAATCAAGTTTATTATTCGATTTTTTAAAAGAATCTGCAAAAGACTTAACTGAATTAAGATCACTTAAATCCATTTTAATAATATGATCTTTTGGAACAATTCCCTCAAGATTTGAAGATGCTTCGTCTGATCTTTTTGCAGGAATAAAAACCTCAGCACCCGCACTAACCAAACTTTTAGTTGTCTCCAAACCTATACCAGAATAACCTCCAGTTATAATTGCTTTTTTCCCAACCAGATCAATGTTTTGAACTATATCGTTCGAGTTTGATTTAGCATGAAATCCAGAATCAACTGGTTTTTGTAAATTAGAAATCATGAATATATTGTAACTTTTTTAAGTATCTTCTTAGCAATTAGATTTGCTAATAAGAGCATCTAAAAATTTAACTACTTTTCTTTCAGAATCATAAATATCGGTAAATCTCATTGGAACATCAGCATTTTCTAATTGGATTATAAAGCTTTCAGATCCTCTCAATTCATCTAGAACTTTAAATATTATTTCCTCAGAATATGTATAAGCAAATGAGGAATCTGTATCAAAATCTAATTGATATTCAAATGGCTGATTTTTGTCAAATCTAAACTTCACTCTAATGTAATCTTCGAAATGCCATGAATCTGTATCTTCAATACCAAGCAACAAAGAACCTTCATTGCAAACTATTTGACCCCATTTTCGGAAAACTTCAAAATCTTCATCTGCTGCAAAGGTCAGCGCAACAGATTCTTCATCAGTGAATTCATCGACTAATATTTCATTTAATAAAATACCAGCAAATATATTTGCTGAAAGAAATAAGTTTAGTAAGTACATCAATTTCATAATCTGTATCTAATATACAATATTTTGAAATTCTAATAAACGATTGATGGTGCCCAGAGGTGGGATCGAACCACCGACACAAGGATTTTCAGTCCTTGACTCGTAATTAAAAACCCTGTAAGAATGCATATTTGAGAGATAACTGTTCAAAATACTGTTCAAAATTATTCTCATTTTAAATCTATTTCAAAAGAGTTATTGAACATATTTTTTTAATTCATAATTTTGTTCTGCCCATTCAGAAAATTTTCTTTTATCCCCACCACATAAAGTCTGAAATTCTATACTAGCAATAAAGTCTGTTTCTGAGATTTTTTGAAAATATATCTTTGACCAGGAACCTTTTAGATAACAAACTGCATCATTAATTTTTACTTCTTTAATCTCTGTGAAACCAACAAAAGGATCATCTCCAAAATCTTCCCAAGATCCTTTTATATAATGTATTTTTGGTTTTTGAGATAATTTAATAATTCTTAAGAAGATATGAAGAACTTCATATATCCATTTTGCAAAGATAATAATCAGAGCAAAACCCATTATTAAAACAACTATAAATAATGTATTTTCAATCACTCAAGTATACTAATATGAAATACGCATTTTTTATACAGTCTGCTTGGAATTAGTGGAAAAAATAATAGTGCAGGTGGCATAATAAAAATAATGAAACTAACTGATAATGAAAAAAGAGATGTTACTAAACTCATTGAGGAAGGTAAAAATTTACCAGAAAAATACCGTTTCTTATTATTTGACGAATCAAAGCAGGTTGAACTTACTTGGAACGGAAAATCTGACGAAGTCACAAACGCTGTTCTACCGTTCCAAATTATTGAACAAATAGACGAACCAAGAAACGAAGAAGTCAAAATGGCACAAGGGTCATTTGATTTTGCATCAGGTCGCCAAATGACCGGTTGGACTAACAAACTCATATGGGGAGATAACAAATATATTCTTTCCTCTCTTAAAAATGGTCCCATGAGAAAAGAGATTGAAAAAGAAGGTGGAATAAAATTAATTTATATAGACCCACCATTTGATGTTGGTGCAGATTTTTCTATGAATGTAGAGATTGGCGATGATTCCTATGAGAAAAAACCAAATGTACTTGAACAACTAGCATATAGAGACACCTGGGGAAGAGGAGAAGATTCATTCTTATCAATGATCTATGAAAGATTAGTTGTTATGAAAGATCTTCTGGCAGATGATGGTTCTATATTCTTGCATTGTGACTGGAGATTGAATTCCTCTTTACGACTTATAATGGATGAAATCTTTCTAAAAGATAACTATAAAAATGAGATCATTTGGAAAAGAAAAGGCGGAAGTGCAAATCCTGAAAATCAATTAGATAACTCTGTAGACTATATATTATGGTATTCAAAAAGTAGAGATAACAAAGTTAATCATCAATTTACAAAAGAGTCAGAAGAAGCAAAGAAATATATCAACGAAAGGTTCACAAATGAAGATCCTGATGGAAGAAAATATATGACATCACCAATTGTGAGTCCCAATTACAGAGAAAACTTAATATATGAGTATAAGGGATTTAAACCCCCTAGAAATGGATGGTCAATTTCAAAAGAAAAAATGGAACAATGGGATAAAGATAATAAGTTATATTTTCCAGAGAAAGGGGAAAGGATTTATAGAAAAATTTATCTCGATGAATATTTAGGACAACCAATTTCAAATATTTGGACTGATGTTTTTAAAATAAACCCAATGTCCAAGGAACGAGTCGACTATCCAACTCAAAAACCTGAAACGTTAATTAGTCGTATTGTTGAACTTTCTACAAATGAGGGAGATTTAGTTGCTGACTTTTTTTCAGGTTCAGGATCAACTGCAGCAGTGTCAGAAAAATTGAATCGTAAATGGATTTGTTCAGATCTTGGTAAATTTGCTATTCATACAACAAGAAAAAGAATGATAGGTATCCAAAGAGAATTAAAGAAAAGTGAGATGAATTGGAGAGCATTTGAAATACTTAATCTTGGAAAGTATCAAAGACAGCATTACATTTATGATGGAAAAAATGAAAGAGATGAACTGCAAATAAGAGAAAAACAACTTAGAGAAAAAGCATTTGAAACTTTAATATTACAGGCATATAAAGCAATAAGTGTTGATGGATTTGTGACTATTCATGGAAAAAGGGGCGATGATTTTGTTTCCCTTGGTCCTATTAATCAACCCCTGTCCAGAAACCATGTTGAGGAAGTTATAAAAGAATGTATTAAGAATAAAATTACGTCTGTTGATATTCTTGGTTTTGAATATGAGATGGGTCTATTTCCGACGATTCAAGAAGAGGCAAAATCAAAAGGTCTTAGACTTTCATACAAACAAATTCCAATGGAAGTTTTTGATAAAAGAGCAGTTTCGCAGGGAGAGGTAGTTTTTCATGATGTTGCATACATAGAGTTTAAACCTCATTTTAATGGGAATAAACTATCTGTAGAACTAACTGACTTTGCAGTTTTTTACAATGAAGACAATTTAGGGACAGATGAATCAATTAAGAATGGAAAAACTAAAGTTATTGTTGAAAATGGACAAATTGTCGAAAAGAAAAAAGATAAAGACGGTATTATTTCAGAAACTATACTAACTAAAAATTGGCATGATTGGATAGATTATTGGTCTGTTGATTTTGATTTTGAGTCAAAACCTGAAATTATTAAGTTCAAAACAGAAGAAGGAAAAGTTGAAGAAGAATGGACTGGTAATTATGTATTTGAAAATGAGTGGCAGTCATTTAGGGGTAAATATAAAGATAACAGATTTGAGAAATTAGAACTTAAATCATCTGAAAGAGAGATAGCAAAAGATAAGACCAAGGTAGCAGTCAAAGTAGTAGATATTTTTGGCAATGACACTATGAAAGTTCTCGAGGTAAAGATCTAATGGGATTAGATAAAAACTTTCCTCGTCATCCACATTCAATAATTAGTCCTGATGTCCGCTGGTATCCAGGCAGTGATGCAATAGGTGAAAAAGGAAGAGAAAAACTTCTACCACCTTTAGTAAATAAAATAAGAAAAGAAGTATATGACTGGAGAGAAGCAGGGTATCCTAATATATCGGAAGTATCTCAATCTCTATTAACTTATTGGTTTAAGACAAACCACCTCAATGGATTTCAATATTATTTTGCACAAAGAGAGTCAGTTGAATCAATTATTTACTTATATGAACATGAAAATATAAGAAATCCATCTGAACTTCTCAAATATGACTCTTCAGGTGTATTGGTTGACTCCATGTTTGAGGAAACTTGGTTAAGACTGGTTATAAAACAAGCAACAGGAACTGGTAAAACAAAGGTTTTGTCCTTGTTAATGGCATGGTGTTATTTCCATAAAGAATTTAATGAGGACTCTGAACTTTCTCAAAACTTTCTTCTTTTAGCACCAAACACCATAGTTCTAGATAGATTAAAAGATGATATTGATGGTCTAAGTGTTTTTAACAAAGACCCAGTCCTACCACCAAGCGGATTTGGCGGTCGTTCTTGGAACTTTTATCCAAAAGTTCACATTCAAGATAATATTGGTTCTCTTTCAAAAAGTGGAAATATTTTCTTAACAAACATTCAAAGGTTTGTGACAAGAGCAGAAAAGATTGATGACAACTCAAGTATGGATTATTTCCTTGGAGATAAACCTGTAACTAAAACAACTGATAATAAGATACTTGTTCGAGATATAGTAAATAACATTGATGACATTATCGTATTTAATGATGAGGCACATCACATTCATGATAAAAAACTGGCATGGTTTAAAACTATTGAGACCATAAATAATAGTCTTGTTCAAAAAGGAAAAAAACTTCCAATCCAATTAGATGTCACTGCAACACCTAAAGATCAAAAAGGAAATATATTTCCTCATACAATTTCTGATTACCCACTTGTAGAAGCAATTGCACAAGAGGTTGTTAAAACTCCAATTCTTCCTGATGAAGCAAGTAGAGGAAAACTTGAAGAGAATACTTCTGCAAAATTTTCTGAACGCTGGAGAGATTATATTGACCTTGGTGTAACCGTTTGGGAACAAGACTATGAGACTCATAAAAAACTTGGGAAGAAGGCACTTTTATTTGTCATGGTAGATGACACAAAAAATTGTGATGATGTTAAAGAATATTTAGAAAGTAATTATCCCCTTCTCAAAGGTGGGACGTTTGTTATTCATACAAATAAAGAGGGTCGTATTGATGAAGGTGCATCTGCAAAGAGTCAAAAAGAATTATTGGAGTTAAGAGAACTTGCAAATCAAGTCGATAGTGATGATAACAACATTAAAGCAGTTGTATCTGTTCTTATGTTAAAAGAGGGATGGGATGTAAAAAATGTGACTACTGTGGTTGGTTTGAGACCCTTTGTTGCAGCATCAAATATTCTTCCTGAGCAAGCACTGGGAAGAGGACTTCGTAGAATGTATTTCGGTGAAGACCAAACAGAAGAACTTAATGTAGTTGGAACTCCTGCATTCATGGAGTTTGTTGAAAGCATTAAATCAGAGGGTGTTATTCTTGAAAAAAGGTCTATGGGTAAAGGTTCAGACCCTTCAGGACCAACGATAATTGAAATCGATAAAGAAAAAGATTTAGAAAAATTAGATATTGAAATACCTGTTCTTTCTCCCAGTATTATTCGTGAGTATAAGAACCTTGAGGAATTAGATGTCCAAGAATTTAAATTTACTCCAATTGAATTAAAAGAATTTACTCCTGAGGAACAAAAAAATATTCTCCTACGAGATATTCTTGATGACGAGGTCAGAAAAGAAGTGAAGATTGATAGTCTCCACATTAATGCAACCTCTATCATCACCTTTTTCACAAAATCAATAATGACAGAACTACGTCTTTATGGTGGACAAGACATTCTTTACGGAAAACTGAAGCAATTCCTAAGAGATAAGTTATTCGGTCAGACTGTAAATCTTGAGGATTCAAATGTTGCAAGAAACTTGAGTGAAACTGATGTCAGATATTTAATACGAGAAACATTTAAAAAAGAGATTAATGCATTAACGGTTGTTGATACTGGAACGACTGAAGTTCAAAATTATATCAAAGTCTCAAATCAGAAAACATTTAGCATTCCAAGACCAAAGCACTATTTACCTGCTAAAAAATCTATATTCAATAAGATAGCATGTGATGGTGGTTTTGAACTTAAATTTGCAGGTTTTCTTGATGCAGCAGTAGATGTAAATCGTTTTATAAAAAACTATATTCAACTAGGTTTTAAGATGGAGTATGTAAATCATGAAGGTGGAATTGGTTACTATCATCCTGACTTTGTCATTCATCTTGAAAATGGAGAGAGGTTTGTTGTTGAGACCAAGGGTGCAGAAAATGTTGATGATCCCAGAAAGATTGAAAGACTAAAGGTCTGGTGCGAGGATGCAACAAAGTCAACTGGTAAAATTTATCGTCACCTCTATGTGAGACAAGAGGACTGGGATAGTTTAGGTCTTACACCAAATTCTTTTGCAGAAATTGTTACCGTCTTCAAAGACTTTGAAGAAAAAAGTCATCAATAAGAATTAGATAATTTTGAACAGTTTCTTCACTGTTCAAGACTGTTTAGATTCTTTGAACAGTTTAAAAATAAAACATATCCATCGAATATGCATGTTTTAAAGGAGTTTGAGTGGTGCCCAGAGGTGGGATCGAACCACCGACACAAGGATTTTCAGTCCTTTGCTCTACCAACTGAGCTATCTGGGCTTAAATTGAACTTTGGATTATAGGCAAGTTTACAACCGTTGTCATTAAGTCTAATCAGTTAAGCGCGAACTCTTTCATTGGTAGGATCATAAAGAGATCCTTTGCCAACTATTTGAACAGTCATAGGATACAAACCATCACCATCTTCATTAAAGTATTCGATTAGAAGTGACTTTCCTTGAACAGCAATTTCTTTAGGTAGATAGCCCATCACTACAAATTTCTTAAGAGATGGGCAATAAGACATGCCCGTTGTGTATGATCTTCTGCCTTTACTATCTATTGGTACTTCACCTGTTACAGGATCAATAATTGGTGAAATGCCAACAGGGTATCTTGTCTTTCCAGATACATTTAGATCGTCTAATGTCATTGTACATAGAATTGCGCACGGATCTTCGTCTCTTTGAGAAAGATGAGCTGCTTTACCATGGAAATCAGCTTCTTTTACAAGAGGTCTTTGAATGGCTGCTTCAATGGCAGTGTATTCTGTTTCCAGATCTGCGCCTTGAAGTCTGAAACTTTTCTCAAGCCTTCTACTATTAGCATAAGTTTCAATGCCAACTGGAACTACTCCAACTTCAAGTAATGAATCATATATAGCCAAACCATCTTCTTTATTATTGTTAAAGTATATTTCCCATCCGCTTTCTCCAACATAAGAGATTCTAGCCGCCCAAACATCAACTTTCTTTCCACCTGATAAATTTAGAGTTAAGTTTTTTGCAGTCACAAATGGAAAATTACTAATATCAATTTCACCAGGATCTATAAAGTTGCCTAGAGCATTTTCAGCTTTTGGCCCCCATAAACCTAAAGTCGCAATATCATGTGTTCTAATATTTATATCAGCATTTAAGCCATTGTCATCTCTATAGTTTCGCAATGTCACCCAATCACGATTACCGTCAGCACCACCAGTTACAACTCTATAACTATCAGAACCTAAGCGTGAAATGGTTAGGTCAGCATGAACACCACCATCTTCATCTAAGAAGTTTGTGTAAATAACTTTTCCTTCTAGAGTATTGCCGCCAACTTTTGCAACCGATAAGTATTCCAACATACGTTCGGCATCTGGACCTTTAATGTCCATGATAGGAAAATGAGATAAGTTAATCATGCCAACTGAATCACTCATTGCAAGATGCTCAGCATTGGCAACGTCGTAAGGTATGTGACGAGTATCCCATTCATTTTCTCTTAAAGGCACCTCTTTTAGATAGTTATCAAGTTTTTCTCTATTACTAATATAGGCAAGGGCTCTTTCCCATCCAGCAACTTCGTTTTCAAAATGCCCGCCAAGTTCCTTTTCTCTTTCATAAAATGGACTAACAAACATTTCTCTTTGAGTAATATAAGGTTCTCTAGGATGAACAGCAGGGGTATAAATAGTTTGAGAATTTTCAAAAGCTCTTGTCTTTACATAATCTCTTTCTTTTTGATGTGGATAGAATCTTGATATATCAAAAGAATGCATATCTACTTGAGTCTTACCATCCACCATTGCTTCTGCGCAAAGTCTGGCACAGCCTGGCCCATCTTTGACCCATACAGCTTCACATAACCAAAATCCTCTAACCTCTGGACTTTCACCAATCAAAGAGCCAGCATCTGCTGTTACAGATAAAAGTCCGTTAAATGAACTTTTTTCATCCCAACCCAGTTCACTAAGTATAGGTGTTGTTTCAAAAGCTTTTTCAAGAGGTTCAGCAATCTCTTCAAGCTCTAAATATCTCATAGAATCAGACAACATAGTCTTATCAGGGTTTCCTATGTCTTCAGGATCAACCAATCTAGGATTTTTATCTTCATAATATCCCCATTCGAGCATACCACCATGAAATTTTCCTGTGTCTCTTACATAGGCTGAATTACCTTGATCTCTTAGAAGAGGATAAACTAGCATTTCTTTAGTATCTTGAATCTTTTCATATGGTCCAAAAAATAAAAGTGGATGTTCCACAGGCATTAAAGGAACTCCAACTCCTGCCTTATCACCCATTAAAGGTCCCCAAATTCCAGAAGCAATAACAACTTTCTTAGTTTTAATTGTTCCTTTGTCAGTTTTAACACCAACAATTTTGCCGTCTTTTATTTCAAAATCATTTGCCGGAGTATTTGTAAAAGTTTTCAGCGCTCCTTTTTCTTTAGCACTTTCTACAGCAAAGTTAACAACTTCTTGTGATCGAGGAACAACAAGACCTGCGTCAGGGTCCCACATAGCACCTCGCATAGATTCTTCCTCAAGTAGGGGAAATTTTTCAACTGCCTCAGCTGCTGATATCAATCTAACATTTGTACCAAATGCTTTTCCTGATGCAACTTTTCTTTTAAGTTCTTCCCAACGTTCATCATCATCTTTACGACAGATTTCTAAACCTCCTTTTTTTAAAAAGAATCCATTATCTTCGTAAAACTTTCTACTGAATGCTGTAGTCCAGCAGCCTAATTTGTCATGAGTAGTGTTATATACAAAATCAGATGCATGAGCGGTTGAGGCAATATCAGAAGGAATAATTGTAGATTTTTCTAAACCTACAATATTTTTTTGACCAAGCTCTGCAAGCCAGTAGGCAAGCATTGAGCCTACAATTCCACCAACACCGACAATGACAACTTCAGCTTCAGTTGGAAATTTAGAGTTTGGATTATTAGCCATACTTTGCCCCTATTAAGAATATAAAACTTCTTAAATTAAACGCCATTTCTTTTATTTTGTAAATCAAAATATATCATGATTTTACGACTATTTAAGATTGAAAAATTTTTAGTCTAGAGCCTTAAATCCCGATGCTGTTTCGTAATCTTGATTATTAAAAAATTTGTCCATTTGATCTTGGAGCCATTTTCGATTTTCTGGATTTGACATATCCAAGTGCTTTTCATTTATTAAAGTTGTCTGATGTGACTTCCACATCTCCCATGCCTCTTCAGATACTGATTCCATAATTTCTTGGCCTTTTGGTCCAGGCATTGGTGGCACCAATAAAGCTGGAAGTTCTTTATTAAGCTTTTTACAAAGTATTTTCTTAGACATAATTTTCTATTATAGTCTTTATGGGTTTTGGAAGACCAAATTTATCAATTTGATTTTTATTTACCCATCTATGCTCTAAATTTGTTTTAATTTTAAATGGTGTTTTATAGTCAAATATTTCGATAGTAATATCAAGATCCATATGAGATAAAGCATGATTAAAATTTTTAGTTTGACTTTTTGATGGCTCTTTAAAAAAATTTGATTTTTTCTGATCTTGATTGTCATATGGGACCCAAAGGCTTTCCCAAAAAGATTTTTCATTTTTTTTGAACAATAAAAAAGATTCGTTTGAATGAGCCAAAGTAAAGAAGATTTTTTTCTTTGATTTATCTTTTTTACTTTTATTATTAAGCTTGAAAGTTTTAAATGCACCTTGGCAAGAATATACAAGAGGGCATTCCTCGCAATCCGGATTTCTTGCTATGCATTTTGTTGCACCTAAATCCATTATTCCTTGAGTGTATTCAAAAATATTTTCTTCAGGAGTTAGCATTTCAGATAAAAACCAAAGGTTTTTAGTACTATTTTTTTTCTCTAAGTTAACATTTTTGTATCTAGAAATTACTCTTTTTACATTGGCATCTAAAATAGGATACGGTTTTCTGAAGGCAATTGACATAATAGCTCCTGCAGTTGATCGGCCAATGCCAGGCAGCATAAGTAATTCATTAAATTCTTTAGGAAATCTATTGCCATACTCTCTTTTTATTATTTCTTTTGTTTTATAAATATTTTTTGCTCTTCTGTAGAAACCTAATCCTGTCCACATAGCCAGAATGTCATCTTCTGAAGCCGAAGCAATTGATTTTAAATTAGGATACTTTTGAATGAATTTCTTAAAAAAGGGTATAACAGTCTTTACCTGAGTTTGTTGTAACATTATTTCAGAAATCCAAACTCTATATGGTGATATTTTTTTCCTCCAAGGAAGATCATCTCTGCCATTAATGAGATACCACTCAGTTACTTTCTGAGAAAAGCTTTTGTTAATATGATCTAAATTATTCAATTAATTTTTTTTTACTAATTACGCAACCATCTTTATCAAACATATAATGAATAGGCGCACCAGTTGGGATTTCTAATTTAACTATATCTTCGTCAGAAATAGTATCCAAATGCTTTATTAATGATCTTAAAGAATTTCCATGCGCGGCAATAATAATATTCTTATTTAAATTAATTAATGGATGTATTTGGTCTAGATAATATGGAAGAACTCTTTCCCCAGTCTCCTTTAATGACTCTCCTCCAGGAGGACCTCCATCATATGATCTTCTCCATATTTGAACTTGTTCTTCTCCCCATTTTTCCCTACATTCATCTTTATTCAAACCTTGAAGATCTCCATAAAATCTTTCATTTAAAGCCTTATCTTTAATAACCTCAATTTTTGTCTGATTTATGGTTTCTAAGATTATTGAACCTGTTAATTGAGCTCTAATTAATGCTGAAGTAAACATGTAGTGAAATTCAATATCTAATTCATCAATTAATATTCCAGCATTCTTTGCTTCATCTAGACCTTTTTTAGTTAGGCCTGGATTTTCCCAGCCTGTAAATAGGTTTTTTTCATTCCACTCGCTTTGACCATGCCGAACAAGTATAAGATTTCTTTCTTTCATTTATTTTTTTTATTATTCTTATCCATTTTAATAGATAATGTATCAATGGAACTAGTTAATTTTTTAATTGATCACTACTATTTGTCTCTTCCGCTAATAATAGCAGTTGTTCTTTTTTTAATTTCTAATGCGAATAAGGGCGGTAAGAAAATATCTCCACAAACTTTAATAAGTTTATCTAACTCTGATAGCGCATTAATAATTGATCTAAGAGATTCTGAATCTTTTAGTGCAGGACATATCACTGCCTCCAAAAATATTCCTTTAAACGAAATATCAAGAAGGTCTAATGAGATTATTAGTTCAGAAAAATCAATTGTACTAGTCTGTGAAATGGGAAGCTCCTCGCCCAATGCAGGTGAAATCCTTAAGAAGGAAGGACATAACAATATTCTTATCTTAAAAGGTGGAATTAATCAGTGGAAAATAGATAATCTCCCGTTGGTTTAAATTCCATGCTCTTTCATTTTTTTAGAAAGAGTATTTCTTCCCCAACCAAGGATCTGAGCTGCGTCATTTTTCTTACCATTAGATCTTTCTAACGCAGTTTTAATAAGCATTTTTTCTATTTTAGTTATTGCTATTTCTGAAAGGCCAGAGTCAATATTCATTGATACATTTTTAAGCCAATTTTGCATACCATCTTCCCATGAGGTTGAGGGAATATCAGTCAATTCAAATTCTTTTACTTCTGTAGGGAGGTCTTGAGCTTTTACACTTTGAGATGGAGACATCAGCGTCAACCAGTAGCATACATTCTCTAGTTGTCTTACATTTCCAGGCCAATCATATTTATCCATTAAATTCATTGCCTCATCCGAAATAACTCTCAACTCTTCATCTAAAGAATCCGAATAATTTTTTAGGAAATATTTTGAAAGATCAAAAATATCTTCCTTTCTTTCACGAAGGGATGGAACTTCAATTTTTATTACATTTAATCTATAAAACAAATCTTCTCTAAAACTTTTTTGAGAAACTAGGTTGTTGAGATTCTGATGGGTAGCAGCAATTATTCTTACGTCTACTTTTATAGGTTTATCTCCTCCTACTCTATAGAATTCTTTATTAGATAAAACTCTTAAAAGTCTTGTCTGTGAATCAAGAGGCATATCTCCTATTTCATCTAGAAATAATGTACCTCCATTAGCTTGCTCAAATCTCCCAATTCTTTTATCTACTGCACCAGTAAAGGAACCTTTTTCGTGTCCAAATAATTCTGATTCAACTAATTCTTTTGGTATATCTGCCATATTTAAAGCAATGAAAGGCATATCATGTCTCGGACTGTTCTTATGAAGTGATTTAGCAATCAGCTCTTTACCAGTTCCAGACTCTCCTTGAATTAATACTGTTGCAATTGTGCTAGATAGTTTACCTATTGATCTATATACATTTTGCATGGCATTAGATTCTCCAATAATGTCTAACTTGGTATCTTGTTTTAAACCTTTTGTTTTAGGTTTTTCTTCAAGTGCTCTTTCAATAATTCCAGTGGCTTCTTCAAGATCAAATGGCTTAGGTAAATATTCAAAAGCGCCTCCACCAAAAGAGTCTACAGCTGCTTGCATATCTGCAAAGGCAGTCATGATTATTACAGGGATGTTATCAAAATTATTATTGATATGTTTTAGCAGATCATAGCCAAGCATACCTGGCATTTGGACATCAGTGATAATTAGATCAGGTTGGGCGTATTCTAATTTTTTAATTAAATCTTCTCCACATGAGAAGCTTTCTGTTTCGAATCCTGAATCTTTTAAGCTTTCTTCAAGAACAAGCCTAATCGCTTCGTCGTCATCTGCAATCCAAATTTTATGCAATTTTAGCTTCCTTTTCCTCTACTTTTATTGGAATTTGAATAGAGAAGATTGTCTCCCCTGGATTTGATGAAAAAACAATTCCTCCACCATGAATTCTTATTATGTCCTGTGCAATAGTAAGACCCAAACCAGAGCCATTTTCTTTTACAGAGACCATTGGAAAGAATACTTGGTCGTGGATATCATTGGGTATACCTGGACCATTATCTTTTATCTCAATACAACATACTGTTTGATGAATTAAACCATTTATTGGTTTTCCATATTCAATTCGTGATTTTATAGTTATAGATGCGTCTTCTATATTTTCAATTGCTTGCTGAGCATTTTTTACAATGTTCAGAATAGCTTGTATAAATAGGTTTTCATCGCCATTGATTTCAGGAATACTTGGATCATAGTCTCTTGTTAGTAAAATATTGTCATTCTTATCTGCTTCTGCAAGAGCATAGACTTGTTCTAGAGCAGAATGAATATTAAATAAACTTAGATTAGGTTTGGACGGCGGAGTAAGAATCTTAGTTACAATAGAATTTAGCCTATCTGTCTCATCAATAATTATTTTCAAAAATTTTGAAGAGAAATCATCCTTTAATTTCTTGTTAAGAATTTGAGCACTTCCTTTAATTCCTGAAAGAGGGTTTTTTACTTCATGGGCCAATGTTCTTGCAAGATTTGCAGCTATTTTTTGAGTAGAAAATGTTTTAGTGGAATCAATAATTTTATTTAGATTATCGACACATAAGATTTCTACTATCAAACATTTGTACGTATTACTCCATCTAACAGTTATGTCAATTTCTCTCTTTTTTTGTTTAGATGTAATTAATTCGAAATCTCTTTTGGTCTGAGATCCAGTATTTTCTATCGTTTTCTTTAAAAGACTTATTAAAGATGAATTAGTTTCATCGGATAGTTGGTCAGAGATTAGATTTTTATTAAAATTTGAATGCATGACCCAATCTTTATTTAATGCAGAATCATTCAGCCAAATGATATATAAATCTTTATTCAGAATTATGATTTCTGATGTCAGTTGATTTAAAAAATTTAGCTCTTTTATGTCTAATTTCATGTTAGTACTAATCTGCCCCTTTTAACGAGGCAGATTAAATAAATCAGAATTATTTAGAAAGAGTTCCTACTATATGAGCCAAAATTTTATAAGGATCTGCATTTGAAGCAGGTCTTCTGTCTTCAAGGTATCCATTCCAATCATGTTCTACAGTGTAGACAGGTATCCTTATGCTAGCACCTCTGTCACTGACACCATAAGAGAACTTATCAATGCTTTGAGTTTCATGAAGTCCTGTAAGACGCATTTCATTATCTGAACCATATGAAGCAATACCTTCTTCATGAACTTCACCAAGCTTGTCACACATAGAAGTAAATAACTCTTCAGAACCTGCAGTTCTCATTGCTTCGTTTGAAAAGTTACAGTGCATACCAGATCCGTTCCAGTCACCTGTTTTTGGTTTTGGGTGGATATTTACACCAACGCCAAATTCTTCAGCAATTTTATAAAGCAAGTATCGACTTACCCAAAGATCATCTGCTGCCTTAATACCTTTACCAAAACACTGGTATTCCCATTGTCCAAGAGCTACTTCAGCATTGGTTCCGGTTAAAGTTATTCCCATATCAAGACATGCTTGAAGATGTGTATCAGAAATTTCTCTTCCAACAACATTTCCTGCACCAACTCCACAGTAATATTCTCCTTGCTCTCTTGGCTCACCATCTTCCCATCCAAGAGGTTCACCTGTTTGAGGATCAGTAAAGAAATATTCTTGTTCAAAACCAAACCACCACTCATCTGTAACTACTTCTGCAGCAGCTGCTCTAAAATTAGATGGATGGGTTGTATGATCAGCAGCTTGAACTTGGGTCATCACAATGTCATGTCCATCAGGATTAGAATATGTCTGAACGGGTAATAGTAAACAGTCTGAGCTTCCACCTTCTGCTTGTTGAGTAGATGAACCATCAAAAGACCAGTCTGGAGGCGTTTCATCTTCAGTAGCTTTTACTTTACTTCTCATCATTGGTTCTGGCTTATAACCATCAAGCCAAATATATTCGTATGTTTTCATTAATTTCTCCTAAAATTTTAATTTCGATTTAATATTTGATTTTTTAAATATTATAAATGCACAAATATTGATATTATTATGCATTAATTTTGTGCAAAATAAAGTTTTTTGTTCAATTTTAGCCCAAATTATTAAATATCTAAGAAATTAACAATTTTTTCTATCTTTTGAGTAATGGACTCATATGTATGACTTCCACCATAGGTTATATCTATATTTGAGCCTTTGAAGTATTTAGCAGTTTCAATGTAATTCAAAACTTCATCCCCAGATTCTAATAAGACTAAGGTATTTTTTTGATTATTAAATTTTTTAACAACAAGAGATCTTAAAAATTTTATATCTTCCTTAGTAACATTAAATTTTTCACCTGTGGAATAATTTTCATTTTCACCAAGATATTCCTCAAAACCTTTTAATGGTGGAATTGCAGGATTTATTAAGATTGCTTTTGAATTAGTAATATTTGCAAAAAAATCTGCATAATAGCCTCCAAGAGAACTCCCCATAAATACAAAATCTTTCTTACTTTTTTTTATGAGCTTATTTATTTGATTATTTGCTTCTTTAAAATTATTGCTAAGATCTGGTATAAATATTTTTATTTTTTTAGAAACTTTAGATATATGATTTTTAATAATTTTTGCTTTGTCTGAATCTGAGGATGAGGCAAAGCCATGAAAATAAAGAATTGTTTTTACCATCAAATTTTTACTTTAGGATTGATACCATTAGCAAATATACTCTCCAACCATTCGGTTAAAAATCTATTTTGTTGAATTTTTTCATCTTTTGATTGTGTTTTAAGTGCCTTCATAAAATAAGGAACCGCTCTTTCACCCTGAAAAGATATCACTTCCGCTAATTTGGCATCTAAAGAAATTTGTATCCTGATAATAAGACTTTCTATTTTTTTTAATTTAATCTTCTGCTTAGCTTCGATGATTAGTGTGTGTTTAGTTCTGTTCAACACATAAAAGTTTATTGGATTAGAGGAAGAGTCTGGATTAATTGTCTCAAATGAATATTTATTTTTAGAAAAACCTTGAAGTAATTTTTTTAATCTCAAAAAGTTAGCCTCGCAAACAGCAAGTTGGTGGCTTGTTTTTGGCAAAGATTTAATCATCTTTAAATTTTATATTCTTTATTAAAAGGTGTATATCTTTCACATGCCTTCAAATATCTTTTAATTTCAGCTTGCTCTTGCTCACAAAATTCAACTATAGCACTTCTGAAGTCATTCTCTTTAATATAGTGAAATGAGCTAGTTCTTTTTGGTTCAAATCCTCTTCTTATTTTATGTTCACCTTGAACACCAGGATCAAAGTACTTAATTTTCTTATTAATACAGAATTCTATACCTTGATAAAAACAAGTTTCAAAATGAAGTGAGTCAATGTTGAATGAAGATCCCCAATGCCTTCCATAAAGGGTGTCATTGCCTATGAAGCATAATGATCCAGCTATTTTTTTCTCATTATGCATTGCAAAAAAAATGACAGGCTTTAAGGTTTTTCTAAATTTATGTATTTCTTTAAAAAAATCTATATTTAGATAGGGCCTTTGTAATCTCTCATCATATGTATTTTTGTAAAATTTAAAAAAATCATTCCAGTCTTTAATTGTTAAAGAATCATTTTCTTTTATTTGGAAAGTGATATTTAAGTCAGATATTTTTCTTCTTTCATTTTTAATATTTTTTCTTTGTCTTGATTTAAAAATATTAAGATAGTCTTCAAATTTTTCATATCCCTTATTCTTCCATATAAACTTATATCCAAAACGTTCTATTAGTTTGTTTTTAAGTAATAACTCTTTTAAATCTGAATCCGGATAAAGGATATGCCAAGTTTCAATATTTTTTTCTTCCATAAGTTCAATAACTTTCTCAACATATTCATTAGAATCGGATTCAGTAATAATTTTTCTTGTTTCACATGGAGTAAAGGGTATAGCGGTAAGTAATTTAGGATAATAATTTCTTCCAGCTCTATTTAATGCATATGACCATGAATGATCAAAAACAAACTCTCCATGACTATTATTTTTTATATATATAGGCAGAAAACCACTCAAAACATTTTTATTTGATTTCACTAGATGTTTGGGAGTCCAGCCTAAGTCTCTTCCCACACATCCTGAATTTTCAAGTGCCTTTAAAAAAGGATATTGAATAAAGGGAGCATCATCCTTAAGAATTAATTTGTTAAACTCAGACTCATCTATTGAATCAAAATTATTAATAAAATTAAAATTAGCGCTCATCTAAGTTAAGTAAATAATTTCAAACGTGAAACTGACAAGGGCCACAATACCAATCCAATTATTAATTTTAAAGGCTTCGATATATTTCTTTTCTTTAATAATTTTTGACTGATGAATAAAAAGATATATCAGCACGAAAAAAAATATGTAAAAAACGTATGAAAAACTATTTATCAATCCTATAGCTAAAAGACATATATAAAAGAATATATGAAGTGTTTTCGAATATATTATTGAATTATCGCCCCATAAAATTGCTGTAGAATTTACTCCTATTTGTACGTCATCATTTTTATCTTCCAAAGCATAATAAGTATCGAAGCTAATTATCCATGCGATTATTCCAGAATATAAAATTGCGAGAGACATTGAGAAGATATTTGACTCAAGTGAATACGCAATAATTGAACCAGATCCAAATGTAATTCCAAGAATGAACTGTGGAGCAACAAAGAATCTTTTTGTAAGTGGATATATCATTATTAAAAAAGCAAAAAATATAGAAATCTTTATAGTTAAAGAATTTGTTTGAAATAGAAGCAAAAGAGACAAAATGCTTAAGACTAGGAAAAATAACCATGCTTCAATTAAAGAAATTGAACCCAACGCAAGAGGCCTGTTTAATGTTCTCTCAACAAGCTTATCTATTTTATAGTCACTGATATCATTAATAACACAGCCACAGGACCTAACTAAGATAGAGCCTATTACAACTATTAAAAAGTTTCTAAACTGAAGTTCAGAATTCGTTCCTGCTAAAACATATCCCAATAATGATGGCCATAGAAGGAGATATATCCCTATAGGCTTATCTAGTCTTGCAAGTTCTATATAAGAGCGAATTTTAGTTCTCATTCATCTATTAAAAAAATTTCCATGACTGAAAAGGGAAGATTTTTAACTAAGTACTTTGTTTTTCTTCCCCAAAATATATTAACTTCATCTGAGAAAGTAGAATATATAGTATCAGTCTTATTAAATATATCTTTTTCAAATAGAATGTCACCTAAGGGCTTGGTTCCAAGACTTCCTAATTTTGAAAATCCTTTTTCAATTGTATCAACTGGTATCAATGATTTAGCGTAAACTTTAGGAATTTTGTTACCTAATAGGATAACCTCTCTTACTTTAATATCTCCAACGTCATCACCTAAATATTTCTTATCCAATTCATCAACTTTATCAATTTCGTAACGTATTAAATTTAATTCAAAATCTTCCTTTGCTGAAATCCTTTTTGTGATTGGACCATTTTCGATCAGCCAAGACTTTATGGAGTTATTTGTGACTTGATCCAACATTTCTCTATATGTTATCCAAGAAGATTTTTGCTTTAGCTTCATTAATTTAATGGTTAAATCTGATATTATAGCCTCCTTGTTATAAACGAAATAACTTAATTTTTAGCACTTTATGAAATATAAAAAATGGGAATGTATTGTCTGCGGGCTAATATATGATGAAGAATTAGGTTGGCCTGATGATGGAATTGAGCCAGGCACTGCATGGGAGGATGTTCCTGAAGATTGGTTATGTCCTGAGTGTGGTGTTGGCAAAGAAGATTTTGATATGATAGAGATAACATGAGCCAATTAGACCCTCCAAAAAATCTAACTAGAAATGTTTTGGTGGGTATGTTCACAGGTGTTTTAATAGCTTCGATATTTTTTTATTTTCAAGATTCAATTTCTCAATCAATTTTTCAAGGTATTGAAAAATATCTTTTTAACTTAGGCGGACAAATATTTAAGAACCTACTTTTATTAATTGTGGTTCCTCTAGTTTTCTTTTCCTTAGTTTCTGGTATTTCCTCTTTATCAAATATGGTAAAGCTTGGATCAATTGCATCTAAAACAGTTGTACTTTATCTAACGACAACTGCATTTGCCGTAATAATAGCTATATTTTTTGGATGGGTTTTTAATATCTCAGGCTATGAGGGAGAGGTAGGATCGTTTAATGCACCTTCTGGGGAGGCTAGTTTATATGATACCGTATTAAGAATTTTCCCAAATAATATTTTTGGTGCTTTTGTAGAAAATAATATGCTTGGCATTGTATTTATAAGCATATTATTTGGCATAGCTCTTAATCTTACTGATGATCTAACAGACAACCTCTCTAAAAATTTTGAAAGGCTAAATATCGTTTTTATGAAAATAGTCCTAATAATAATGAGTTTTGCTCCGATTGGAGTTTTTTGCTTGATGGGAAGTTATGTAATGGACCATGGTTTAAATATCTTTGGAGATTTAATCCAATATGTTCTTATATTAATATTTGTGTTGTTCTTCCATCTTATTTTTACCTACTCATTAATTTTAAAAATATTTGCAAATTTGAATCCAATTATTTTCTTTAAAAAAATGAGAAACGTTGCCTTGTTTGCATTCTCAACTTCATCTAGCGCTGCTACCATTCCTGTAACATTAAAAACAGTCACTGATGATCTTGGTGTAAAAAAAGATGTCTCATCTTTTGTTATTCCAGTAGGCGCTACTATTAACATGGATGGAACAGCCATAATGCAGGGATTGGCAACAATGTTTATTGCAAGTACTGCTGGAGTAGACTTATCTATTATTGAATATATGCAAATAGTATTACTTGCTATGGTTGCTTCTATTGGAGCAGCAGCAGTACCGTCTGCAGGAACAATTACTTTAGCTCTAATTTTAAGTTCATTGGGGCTTCCGTTAGACGCCATTGGTTTGATTTTAGCTGTTGACAGAATTTTAGATATGATTAGAACGTCAGTTAATGTTACTGGAGATTCTGCAGTTGCTTGTATCGTAGCAAATTCAGAAAATCTCTTAGATAAACAAGTATTCAATAAATAAAACAAAATATACGTTTTCTTATAAATTATTTGCTAGAATGCTTTATTAAAAAATAAGGGGTTTTCTATATGGATAATTTAATAATTTCACCAGTTTTAGGTCTGTTAGGTATGGCCATGGCATATGTAGTTTATATGCTTGTAATGAAATATCCTGATGGTGAAGATAAAGTAAAGAAAATTGGTGACCAGATTCATACTGGAGCATTAACCTTTATGAAAACAGAATATAAATATCTGTTTATTTTTATGACAGTGATCGTTGGCTTAGCTTGGTTTGCGTTAGGTCCTTACACAGCAATAGCTGTGATTGTTGGTGCTTTATGTTCATCAATAGCAGGGTTTATAGGAATGTATGCTGCAACTAAAGCAAATGTAAGAACTGCAACAGCCGCACAAAAAGAAGGTCCTGCAGCAGCTTTAACAGTTTCTTTTTATGGTGGCTCAATAATGGGTCTTTGTGTGGCATCACTAGGTCTAATAGGCTTAGGTGGTTTATATTATTTCTACATACCAGCTGAAATTGATCCTCACAAACTTGAAGGTTTTGCTATGGGAGCATCTGTAGTAGCACTTTTTTCCAGAGTAGGTGGAGGAATTTTCACAAAAAGTGCAGATGTTGGAGCTGATCTTGTTGGCAAGATTGAAGCTGGCATCCCCGAAGATGACCCAAGAAATCCTGGTGTTATAGCAGACAATGTTGGTGACAATGTTGGTGATGTTGCTGGGATGGGCTCAGATATATTTGAGTCATATTGTGGTTCTATGATCGCATCAATAGCTATAGCTTACACTTTAGGTAATAAAGATATGATGATGCTACCTCTAGCTTTAGCATCAACTGGTTTAATAGCATCAATAATTGGAATATTTATAGTTAAGCTTCAGTCAGCAAAAGCTCCTGCGAGTGCATTGAGATCTGGAACTCTTTTAGCGCCAGTAATATTTGTGGCCATGGCTTATTTCATAATCGACTCTTTTAACGGAGTTGGGATGAATGTGTGGTGGTGTGTTATCGCTGGTGCAGTAGGAGGAGTCTTAATTGGACTTATTACAGAATATTACACAGGCGGTAGCCCAGTTAAAAAAATTGCTGAATCAGGAGAGACTGGTTCTGCAACAGTAATGATTTCAGGATTATCAGTTGGAATGCAATCAGTTGTAATACCTATTGTTATATTAGCTGGTATTATTCTTGCCTCAACTCAATTATCAGGTATTTATGGTGTTGGAATTGCTGCAGTTGGTATGCTTGCAACTGTAGGAATTACAATGGCAATAGACGCATATGGACCGGTTGCAGATAATGCTGGCGGTATCGCTGAAATGTCAGGCATGGGTGAAGAAGTTAGAGAGATCACTGATTCTCTTGACGAATTAGGCAATACAACTGCTGCCATTGGAAAAGGTTTTGCAATTGGAGCTGCAGCTTTAGCTGCCCTAGCAATAATTTCAGCTTTTTCAGCTGTAGTAGCGGATGCAAATCCCGAGTTCTCATTAGCACTTACAGAACCAATTGTTTTAGTTGGAATGTTTATTGGAGTATGTATACCTTTCCTAGTTTCTTCAATAACCATGACAGCAGTTGGAGATGCAGCTTTTGAAATGATTAATGAAATAAGAAGACAATTTAAGGAGATACCAGGTTTAATGGAGGGTACAGCAGAGCCAGACTCTGAAAAATGTGTTGCAATTGCTACAACAGCGGCCCTTAAGAAAATGATGTTACCTGGAGTAATAGCGGTATCAATGCCAGCTATTGTTGGTTTTGGTCTTGGCGCACAAGCCTTGGGTGGAATACTTGCTGGTGGATTGCTTGGTTGTGTTTCATTAGCACTGATGATGGCAAATGCTGGTGGTGCTTGGGATAATGCAAAAAAATATGTTGAGAAAGGCAATTTAGGTGGAAAAGGATCAGACACTCATGCTGCAGCTGTAGTTGGAGATACTGTTGGAGATCCTTTTAAAGACACTTCTGGGCCATCAATGAACATTTTAATTAATGTTATGGCGATAGTAAGTCTTGTTATAGCACCATTATTAAGTATTTAAATATATTAAAAATAAGAATCCAGGGTTGCGACTCTGGATTTTTTTTGACTAAATGTAAAGAATGAAAAAAAATATTTTAGTTTTTGGTTATGGTGATCTTGCTCAAAGACTAAGACTCATTGTTAATAAAGATTTTTATGAGTTATTTGGAGTGTCTAGAACAAACAAAGAAACTGAGTTAAAAAATCATATTAGCTGGAACTGGCTTTCAAAAGATAACCCGAAATTAAACGCAAAAGATTTTGACACAATAATATTTATTCCAAAACCAAGTTCATTTGAAGAAGAAGGTTATATAGATGGATTTATTGAGTCTTCTGAAAATATTTACAAATCAACAAAAGGAATATCTTTTAAAAGATTTATTACTATTTCCTCCACAAGAGTATATGGAAAAGACAAACAAGATATTTATTTTGAATATGATGACCCAATGCCAGATGACTTCAGGGGGAAAATAATTAAACAATATGAATTAAATCAAATTAAAAGATACTCAGATAAATTAATTATTTTGAGATTATCAGGTCTATATGATTCGCTGCCAGATAAGAATTCCATAAATTATTTAAAAAGAGACAACGCATCAAAGATAATTAACTTTTTTATTGAAACCGGCTTTAATTTTAAATCACATGAGATTTTTAATTGCTCTGAAGATAGAAATGATGGTAAGGGCAATATTTCAAACACAAAATTAAAAGAAATAGGGTTTATTTTTGCTTGATTTAACTAGAACTTAAACCTTTTGCAAAATACAATAATTAGATGATTAGTAGCATGACCGGATACGGTTTATCAAGTTCAATTGAAGGTGACTCAGAAATAACTATTGAAATAAAAGGAGTCAATAATAAATTTCTTGAAATTTCTTTGAAATCTCACGAAATTAACAATGATATTGATCAATATATAAGAAATGCAGTGGGTAAGAATATTGTTCGTGGCAAGGTTGATATAAAAATAAGATCTAAATCTCCTTCAAAGACAAAATACTTTATTGATAATAAATTGTTAAAAAATCTAAAAAAATCCATAAAAGACAATTTGGGCATTGAAGAACATTTAAAATTTTCTGATATAAAAGACATTCCTGGAATTCTAAATATAGAGACAAAAAAAAAGACAAACAATAAATTTATTAAAAGAGAGTTTAACAAGGCTTTAAAAGATTTTGCCGATTCGCGAAATAAAGAGGGCATGAAAATTAAAAAAGTTATTGATAAAAAGATCAAAGGGATAGACTACTTAGTATCTAAAATTCTTAAACAAAGTAAAAAAAATATTAATAGACGCTTAAAATCATATAAAGAAAAAGTGACTAGCCTAATTGAAGATTTTGATGAAGTAAGGATGGGGCAAGAAATCGCCTTACTGGCACTCAAACATGATGTCTCAGAAGAGCTAGATAGAATTTCTTTTCATAGCAAATCATTAACTGATGAAATTAATAAAAAAAATGGTAGTGGGAAAAAGATTGATTTCGTATTGCAGGAACTCTTTAGGGAGGCAAATACATTATCCGCAAAGCTTGACGACCCAGATTCAAAGAATTTTGCACTTGATATGAAATTATTAATTGAAGAAATGCGAGAACAAATTCAAAATGTCGAATAGTGGGAAATTAATTATCTTTGCTGCTCCATCCGGTGCTGGAAAATCATCGCTAATAAAAAAAATTATAGAAATTAGTGAAAATAAATTAGAACTATCAGTTTCTGCTACTACAAGGCTTCCTCGTGAAGGAGAAACTCATGGCAAAGATTATTTCTTTATTACTGACAAAGAGTTTAAAGAGCTAAAGAATAATAAAGCATTCTTAGAATGTGCAAATGTTCATGGTCATCAGTATGGAACTTTAAAATCGTTTGTTGATGAGAAGCTAAAAGAAGGTATTCACGTTATTTTAGATATTGACGTCCAAGGATTTAATCAAATTAGAAATACTATAGAAAATACAGTATCTATTTTTATAATTCCACCATCTTTTGATGAATTAAAGAAAAGGCTAACTTTGCGAGGCCTTGATCTTGATGAGGTTATTAAAAAAAGATTAGAAAATGCAAAAGAAGAGCTTAAACAGGCTGAATCTTTTGATTATATTATTTTAAATGATAACTTTGACAAAGCTATAGAGGAACTATCTTCCATTATATTAGACGAAAATTATGTCTATAATAGTCAAGATAATCATAATATATTAAAGGATTTATTGGATTAATATTATATTTAGAATTAGAATACTTGTCCCAGGAGAATATTAAATGGCAAGAATCACAGTAGAAGATTGTTTGGAAAAGATACCAAGTAGATTTGATTTGATACTAATGGCATCAAAAAGAGCTAGACAGTTATCAACAACAAGCAGAGATCCGCTTGTAGAATGGGATAATGATAAGCCAACTTTAGTTGCCTTAAGAGAAATTGAAGAAGGTCTTATTGATCAAGAAACTCTTGAAAAAACTCTTGAAGAAGATCTTTTATTAGATGAGTTTTCTGTTCCAAACAATCAAGAAAAAGAAAATATAGGATAAATGACTATAAGTAGGGGATTATCTTGAGCGAGCATGCTCTTCCAAACATACTGCTTAATAATCTATCTGAAGATACCCTTATAAAGCTCCCATCAAATTTCTATAAAGGAGCAAAAAAATATCTTTCTAACGAAGATATAAAAAAAGTTCAAAAAGCATATTCAGTAGCTTTTTACGCACATGAAGGACAAGAAAGAAGAGATGGATCTAAATATATTACCCATCCTACTGCAGTTGCAAGTATCCTTCTAGATTTAAGAATGGATCCTGACTCTGTATGTGCAGCGCTCATGCACGATGTCTTAGAAGACTGCGATATTAACAAAAAAAACCTAGTTCAATTATTTGGAAATGATGTGGCTGAAATAGTTGATGGTGTAAGTAAATTGGGGAAGCTTGATATAACTAGTAGGTTAGAAAGAGATGCAAATAATCTTCAAAAAATGATGTTAGCTATATCAAAAGATGCAAGAGTGATTTTGGTTAAAATATGTGACCGTCTCCATAATATGAGAACAATTGAATATCTTCCAAGATCTAAACAAATTATAAAATCAAAAGAAACAATTGAACTATATGGCCCGCTAGCGTTGAGAATAGGCATGCAGGATATAAGAGCTGAATTAGAAGACCTTGCATTTAAGTGTTTACATCCTTTAAGAGCAACGATGCTAGAAAGTGCAATTAATAAATCTAGTGGAGGAAGGAAAAGAATTGTTTCAAAGATTAGGAAAGAATTAAAACGTCACCTCAAATCTAATGGTATAAAAGAAGTTGGAGTCAAAGGCAGAGAAAAAAATATATATAGTATCTATAGAAAGATTAAATCAAAACATAAACCTTTTTCAGAAATTTTAGATGTATACGGATTTAGAATACTTGTTGATTCAATAGATGAGTGTTATCGGGCTCTTGGCGTTATTCATAATTATTTTTCACCTATAGAAAATAGATTTAAAGACTATATTGCTATTCCTAAAAGTAATGGTTATCAAGCCCTTCATACAAGTCTATTGGCCTTAAATGCATTTCCAATTGAGGTTCAGATTCAAACAAGAAATATGTCTGAGATTGCAAGTTTTGGTATTGCAGCACACTGGCAGTACAAAACTCAAGATAAAAATGAGGGATCTGAGCTTAGAGCAACAAGATGGTTGTCGGGTTTAATAGATCTTCAGAAACAATCTAATAATCCGTCTGAGTTTGCTCAATCAATCAAAACAGATTTAGATTCTAATGAAGTTTATTTATTTTCACCAAAAGGAGACATATATGCTTTAAGAAAAGGCTCTACCCCAATTGATTTTGCTTACGAGGTCCACAGTGATTTAGGTGATTCAATTATTGGATGTAAAGTAAATAGAAGTACAGTTCCATTGAATATTGAATTAGAAACTGGACAAACTGTTGAAATAATTACTTCAAAATCTAAGTCTGAAGCTGATCCAGATTGGTTAAATTATGTTGTTACAAGTAAAGCAAGGAGTTATATAAGAGCTAGATTAAGAAAACAAAAGATTTCTGATGCAAGAAAAGCCGGCAAAGTTATGCTTGAAACTGAGTTAAAACGAGGGGGATCAAGCTTATCAGAATACAGAGGAAACTCACTTAAAAAGATTCTTGATTCAATCGGCGTAACATCTCTAAACAAATTGCTTACAGACTTAGGGTTAGGCAAAAGAACTGGGAGTATTATTGCTGAAAGATTTTATTCTGGATTACAAATAAGAGAGGGTATCAAAGAACCAAAACCAGTATTAATTGTTGATAATAAAATAGAAAGTGTAACAGTAAGATTTGCAAAATGTTGCTTGCCTGTATATGGAGACAAAGTTGTAGCTCACTCAGATACAGAGAGAGGAATGGTTATTCATCATGAAAGATGCAAACAAGTCACACCTTTTATAAAAAAAGACTCAAGGTATATGTCAGCAATTTGGGGAGAAAACAAAAAAAATCATTTATATAAGGCTAAAATTGCTGTAAGTACAGAAGATAAAGTTGGAGTTTTATCAGATTTAGGGTCGGTTTTTGCAAGATCGGGAATTAACATTGGTTCAGTAAACACTAAAACAATTGATAAAAGGTTTGCAGGTTTCGAAATACAAATCGAAGTAAAAAACAAAACAGATCTAGGCGTAATTATGCAAAAGATAAGAGCAATGAAAATTACTACAAGTTGTAAACGAAACATAAATGATAAATAGTAAAATAGGAGTACTTTTTTTATGTACAATTCTTATATTAACAATTTCAATTTTTTCTAAGGAGCTTAACCAAATGTCAAAAGAAATTATTTCAACAAAAAATGCACCTCAAGCAATAGGACCATATTCTCAAGCAGTTAAGACAGGAAACTTAATGTTTATCTCTGGACAAATACCTTTAAATCCTGAAACAGGGGATTTAGTATCAGGATCCATAGAGGACGAAGCAAATCAAGTACTAAAAAATATTAAAAGTATTTGTGAAGCTGCTGGCAATAGCTTAGAAGATATTGTAAAAATAACAATTTTTCTTACAGATTTAGATAACTTCGCAACCGTAAATGAAGTTATGAAAGAGCATTTTTCTGAACCATATCCGGCAAGGGCAACTATTGAGGTTTCAGGACTTCCACTAGGAGTAAATGTTGAAATTGAGGCAATAGTATCAACTAATGGCTAAAAACTTTCTTTCAATTAGCGACCTATCTAAACAAGATATGTTAGACCTAATAGAATTTTCTAATAATTTTATCGATGATCAAGGTAATTTTAGAAAAGAAGATCTTTTCCCAGACAAAATAGTAGCAAATTTTTTTTGTGAACCAAGCACTAGAACCAAATCTTCCTTTGCAATAGCTGCTAGCAATCTTGGATGCTCTGTAATTGATTTTGATATCAATAACTCTTCTATCCAAAAAGGAGAGTCTATATATGAAACTGTTGATGCCCTTAATCTTATGGGTGTTGATCTATGTGTCTTAAGACATCCCGAATCTGTTATCAGGGAGTTAGCAGAATCTTTACCTAAGATGTCTTTTGTAAATGCAGGGGAGGGCTCTGTATCTCATCCAACTCAAGCGCTCTTGGATATGAAAACAATAATAGATCATAAGAATTCTTTAGATAATTTAAATATTGTAATTATTGGAGACTTAGATCATTCACGAGTCACTTCATCTTTTGTTGAAGGCATTGCAAATTTCGATATTGGCTCTTTAACATTGTGTGGGCATCCTGAGATGTGCACAAATTATCAAAATCCTAAAACGGGTAAATACGAATCAGATATGAACAAGGCTTTAGTAGATGCAGATGTTGTTATGACTCTAAGGATTCAACATGAAAGATTTGAAAATGAACTAAACCTTGATTTAGAAACATACAAATCCTCTTATCAGCTCTCATCAGAAAAACTTGAATCCGCAAAAGGCGATGTTATTGTAATGCATCCTGGACCAGTGAACTATATTGAAATCACTGAAGCTGTCTATGATTCAGAAAATTCAGTGATTAGACAACAGATTGCAAATGGAGTTGCTATAAGGATGGCAGTCTTATCAAAATTTCTGGGTAGCTAAAGTATTCTTAACGGTTTCAACAATAGCAATCGTATTTTGATCTATTTCTACATTTACTAGGGAATCTTTGTTAAGATTTTTTAGATTAGTTACCGATAATGTTTCAGGAATTAAATGAATATAAAATGAATCTTTATTAACTTTTCCAAGAGTAAGACTACACCCATTTAATCCTATGTAGCCTTTTTCAAAAATATATTCTTTAAATTTAGCAGAAAACTTAATAAGAATATCCCCAGTTGAATCTTTAAAGGAAGCCTTAATAACTTTTCCTGTGAAATGAATATGACCTGACATTAAATGACCGCCAACTTCTGTTGAAGCATTTATTGATCTTTCCAAATTTACAAGAGAGCCTTTTGAAAGCGCTTTGAGGTTTGTTCTTTTAAGAGTCTCTTCAATAACATCAAATCGTAATTTATTTTTACCATTATCTAATGAAGTTAAACAGACACCATCAACAGAAATACTGGCGCCTTTCTTTAATTTTTTATTGAAATTCTTTGGAGCAGATATTTCCAAAGTAATGTGATCTTTTTTTGTTGTTATTTTTGAGACTTTACCAGTGCCTTGAACAATCCCAGAAAACATTTATGCGCTCCAAGCTTCTCTATATTCATTTAATTGAGATAGATAGCTATTAAATTCAGACTCTTTCTCAACAAATGTAATTAATGTATCCAAGTTGACTATTGACTCAACCTTAAGATTAAATTCATTTTCAAGCTCTTCACTTGATGAGATTTCAGATTGCCCCTTTTCTTGCCTATCCAATCCAACAATAAAACATGTAGGAATTGCATCCAGGCTATGTATTGATTCAATAGATTCTCTTCCCGCTGTTCCTGCTGACAGAACATCATCAATAATCAAAACTTTCCCTTTAGGATTTGCTCCAATAATATTTCCACCTTCACCATGATTTTTTTCTTCCTTTCTATTAAATGATAGTGGATAATTTTTTCCTTGCTCACTGAACAAGGCTGCCACTATAGAACCAAGAAATATTCCTTTGTACGCAGGACCATAAATACAATCAAAATCTAAATCTTTATCATTTATGGCGTCAACATAACACTTTGCAAGCTCATATAAATTAAACCCATTTAGCATATTTGCTGCATTGAAAAAATATGGGCTTAGCCTTCCTGACTTTAGTTTAAATTCTCCGAACTCAAGGGCTTTAGCCTTAATTGCTAAATTTAAGAATGATTGTTGATAGTCTTTCACTTATTCAATGCAAGCTTTTTGTTTTTTAATTATTTCAGCAATTGCTGAACTGCCCATTTCAAGCATATCACTTAGTTCATTTTTTGAAAAAGGAGCATCTTCAGCAGTTCCTTGAATCTCAATCAATTCATCTTTATCGTTCATTACGATATTTAGATCAGTGTCTGCAGTGCTATCTTCATCATAATTGAGATCTAACAAAATTTTATTATCTTTTATACCCATTGATACAGCGGCAATAAAAGACTTGATCGCTCTTTGGTCGTCATGATGATTTCTTATAGCTAAAAAAAGCGCTACACAACCACCTGTGATAGAAGCCGTTCGTGTTCCTCCATCTGCTTGAATTACATCACAGTCGACATTAATGGTTTTACCTTTGAGATATTTCAGATCGACAGCTTGCCTCAAAGATCTTCCAATTAACCTTTGAATTTCTTGAGTTCTACCACTTTGCTTGCCTCTGGCTGCTTCTCTTCCCATTCTTTCATTGGTAGACCTTGGCAACATTCCATATTCACCAGTAACCCAACCTTCATCAGAGTTTTTCATCCATCTTGGTACATTGTTTTCAATTGATGCATTGCAAATAACTTTTGTATTACCAAAAGAAATTAATACTGAACCCTCAGCATGAATATTGATATTAGTTTCGATAGAGATATCTCTCAGTTGATTGTGATTGCGGTCTTCGTTTCTTCCCATTTTAAAATGTCTAAGAAAGCTCTTCTTTTACAATTTTGCTTACCATTCCCATATCTGCAGAGCCTGCTAAAGATGTCTTAAGCACTCCCATTACTTTTCCAATATCTTGCATTGAACTTGCCCCAGTTCCTTGAATAGCTTCTTGAACTTTTGATTTAACTTCTTCTTCGCTTAGTTGTTGTGGCTTATATTTAGATAGTATTTGAACTTCTTGTTCTTCCTTATCAGCCAAATCATTTCTACCACCATCTCTAAATTGAGATATAGAATCATTTCTTTGTTTAATCATTTTATTGATGATTTGAAGTGCTTTAGCATCATCAACTTCTTCTTTATTGTCTATCTCAAAACGCTGCACTTCTGACAAAAACATTCTTATGGTATCTCTTACCAAATCATTTTTATCAAGCATTGCTTGCTTAAGGTCTTTCTTGATATCAGATATAAGTGCCAAAATTATCTAGATCTTGATCTAGGGAATGAAAATTTCCTATTGGTTTTTCTAGCTCTTTTAACAGCAGCCGCCATTAAACGCTTTCTTTTTTCAGTTGGCTTTTCATAAAACTCTCTAGCTCTAATTTCAGGAACTATTGCTGCTTTTTCGCAAGCACGTTTGAATTTCCTCAAACCAATATCAAAATGTTCCGTTTCTTTTATAATAATTGAAGGCATAATGTGTCGCGTAGTTTAGGCTTTTATTAACATTTTTGCAAAACTTTTTATGAAAACTTTAGGAATTGAAACTTCTTGTGATGAAACCGCTGTAGCCATCTATGATTCAAATGATGGAATTATAGGTGAGTCTATCCATAGTCAGATGAAAATGCATGCTGAATATGGAGGAGTAGTCCCTGAGTTAGCTTCAAGAGATCACTGTCTTAAGATAGTTGATGTTCTTGAAGATGCCTTAGGCAATCATTCAATTGATAGCATTGATCAGATAGCTTATACCTCTGGTCCAGGCTTGTTAGGAGCTTTATTAATAGGAGAAAGTTTTGCTCAAGGACTATCAACAGCTTTAAATATTCCATTAATCCCTATAAACCATCTTGAAGGTCATTTAATGTCTCCCATGATGGAGTTTCCAGAAATTAAAATGCCCTTTATATGTTTATTGGTCTCTGGAGGTCACAGCATGATTGTAGATGTAATAGAAAAGGGTAATTACAAAATTATTGGGCAGTCACAAGATGATGCAGTTGGAGAAGCATTTGATAAGGTAGCAAAGTTACTTGATCTTCCTTATCCAGGAGGACCACATATAGAAAAATTAGCTTCAGAGGGAGATCCAAATTCTTACGATTTCCCGAGACCTATGATTAATAGCGATAATCTTGATATAAGCTTGAGTGGTTTGAAAACCTCAGTCCTATATACAGTGCAAAAAATTAAAAACTTAGATCATAATATAAAGGCAGATATAGCAGCATCATTTCAGCAAGCAGTTACAGACCTATTAGTGGCAAAAATAATAAGAGCTATTGAAGAGACAAATAGAAAAGACGTGATTATTGCCGGAGGAGTTGCTGCAAATAAATTTATAAGAAGTGAATTTAAAAAACTTGAAGATTTACTTGGTATTAAAGTTTATTACCCTGATTTAAAATATTGTGGTGATAATGCTTCCATGATCGCTTTTGTAGGGTCTATGATGAATGCTGAAAAGAAAGGAAACAATCCTTCACAAGTTAGAGCTAGATGGCCATTAGATGAGTTAAAGAAATGAAAGATATTATTTATATTAAAGACTTAAGAGTTAAAACAATTATTGGGATTTTTGATTGGGAAAGAAAAACCAAGCAAGAAGTAAGCATAGATATGGAATTTCCTTTTGATTGTAAGAAGGCTGCAAAAACAGACTCCATTGAGGATACCATCGATTACAAGACTATATGTAAGGCTGTAATAAAGTTTGTTGAAGAATCTTCGTTTCAGCTTCAGGAATCTTTGGCTGAAGGAATCGCATCGCTTGTAAAAGATACTTATGGAGTTGAATCCATTAAATTGCGAGTATCTAAGCCTGGTGCACTTCGAGGTGCAAAAGATGTCGGCCTTATAATTCACAGATAATGAAATATTTTTTATCCTTAGGAAGCAATATTAATGCTGAGGAGAATTTAGAATTCGCATTCAAAGAACTTAAAAAAATACTTTCAAATGTTAAATCCTCATCAATCCATCAAACAAAAGCAGAAGGCTTTGAAGGTGATGATTTTTTGAATTCAGTAGTATGTGGAAATTCTAAATTAGATTTTAATGATCTTAATAAAAAGCTTAAATTAATTGAGGACAAAGCAGGAAGAAATAGAGGTGCTCCAAAGTTTAGTGCTCGAACTCTTGATATAGATATAGTTCTTCAAATTGATGAGAATAATGATATATTATTTGAAAGTGACGAAATTCAAAATTATAGTTTCGTATCTGAGCCTTTAAAAGAATTAATTTAATGAAAACAAAAAGATTTGTAAGAAATTTTCATAGGTATTTAAGTATATTTGTTTCAATACAGTTGTTGTTGTGGACAATATCTGGAATTTACTTTGCTTACAATAAAATTGAATTGGTAAGAGGTGAGCAGTATCGTCTTCCGAAAGATATAGAATATAGAATTTTTGATAGGCTTGGGTCTTCAGTTATTGAGACTATTCAAGATGGTAAAAAAAGTTATAAAAGCTATCCTGATGGCAATGCTATAAAACCTCTTACAAAAGAGGAGGCTTTAGAAATAACATCCCTAAAAACAACCTTAAATCCAATTGAAGTCACTCTTGTAAAAGAACTTTATCCTAGAGCTGAATATAGAGGAGATTTACCTGTATATAAGGTTGAAACAGATACCAAAGATAGTATCAATGTATACGTTGGATATATGACCGGTGACATCGGATCAATAAGATCTGACTCTTGGAGAATATGGGACTTCTTATGGTCCCTTCACATAATGGATTATCGAGAAAGAGATAATATCAATAATATTTTGCTAAAAATCTTGTCTGTGCTTGCATTGGTGACTTCAGTTTCAGGTATAACACTTTTCTTCGTTAAAAGATAACAACTTATTTAAGAAAATTCTCTTCAATAATTGACCATGCTGCTGATGACAAAGGATAAACCATGTTTCCTCTTTCTTCAGCATGTTTTGATGCCGCTGTGCCATCTCTTACTCGCCCTAAAATACCTTGAAGAATTCCAGCAATTTTAAACATGTTAAAGGCCATATAGAATTCCCAATTTTTTGAAAGATCTTTGCCTGTATTTTCACAGTACATTTCCATGTACTCTTTTTCATTAGGTACTCCAAGATCTTTAAGTTTAGCTTCATCCCAAAAAGCTTCTTGATTCCGCCATGAAAGGCAATGGTAACTGAAGTCTGCAATAGGGTGTCCTAATGTAGATAGCTCCCAATCAAGGATTCCTATGACCTGGTTATTTTTCAATATCATATTATCTAATCTGTAATCACCATGAACGATAGTAGTTTCATCATCATCCGGTATATTTTTAGGAAGCCATTCAATTAAATTATTCATAGCTTCAATATCATCAGTTTCAGATGCTCTATATTGTTTTGACCATCTTGAAACTTGTCTAGCCACATAATTTCCGGGCTTACCATAGTCTTCTAATCCTATTTTTTTGTAATCAACGCTATGGAGTTTAGCTAAAGTTTTATTTTTATTTTGATATATCTCAGTTCTATCTTTATTGGTCACTGATGGGATCATAGGATCCCAAAAAAGATCTCCATCAAGAAAATCCATAACAAAAAATGCTGTGCCAGCAACATCATCATCCTCGCAAAGACCATAAGTTTTTGGAACTGGAACATCAGTTTCATATAACGCAGTTATAACCTTATATTCTCTATCTACTGCATGCGCAGATGGTAATAGTTTTCCAGGTGGTTTACGTCTTAAAACAAGACTTTTTGTGTCAGTAGTAATTTTATATGTTGGATTAGACTGACCGCCTTTAAACTGCTCAATAGAGTTAATCTTTCCAGCCTCGGAAACAAATTCATCAATCCATGGCTGCAATTTTGATGCTTCAATTGTTAGATGTTCAGCAACCTCTTTTGTACCAGAGAACTTTGCATCATCAAGTGGCTCCATTATAAAGATCTTCCTCCGTCAACCTTTATTATCTGACCAGTTATATATTCAGAATGAGCAAGGAACTTTACAGCTTCTGCAATATCTTGTTCTGAACCCATTCTATTAAGGGGAATAGTTTCAATTACTTTATTTTTTTGATCTTCAGTCCAAGTTATATCAGGTGGTTCAAGCATTGCTCCAGGTGCAATTGCATTTACTTTTATTTCAGGAGCAAGTTCCCTTGCAAGTCCTTTTGTAATTGCCTCTAGTCCTGCTTTGGCTGCAGAATATATTGAATAGTTTGGAACCCCCTTAGATAAATTTGTATCAGTTATATTGATGATTGAGCCATTAGAAGCTTTTAATTTATCTTTTAAACCTTGTATTAAAAATAATGGACCTTTTAGGTTACTTCCGATTAATTTCTCCCAATGGTCATCTGAAATTTCTTCTATGGGAGTAGGATAAAAAGTTGAAGCGTTATTTACTAAAAGATCAAGGGAAGGGAAGATATCATCAATATCATTTAATATTTTTCTTATGTCTGCTTCTTTGTCTAGATCTCCTTGAACAGTTCTCGCTGAATCAGGATTATCATTATTTATTTTATTAGCAAGTTCATCGGCATCTTTCTTAGATGAGTTGTAATGAATAATAATATTCCAACCTAAATCCTTGAAGGTTAAGGCTATAGCCTTACCAATTCTTTTAGCAGCTCCAGTTATAAATACAGTTTT
>CACADH010000006.1:0-79405 GCA_902531245.1 uncultured SAR86 cluster bacterium | reverse complement strand
TTCTAATTCTAAGAAATTCCCAAAGTTCTTTTAAAAGCTCCATTATCTTTTCATTCCTTAAAATTGACGTTTAAAAGAATCTATATGAATTGGCTCATCGCGTAAAATCCAGTAACTAGATTTTTTCTTATATTTTAGATGTAATTCATCACGACCAAATAATCTCATAAAAATTGCAACTGGAGAAAACAAAGTAAAAAAAATCAGCCCTAGAACAATAGGACTAATTATCATTCCTATTAATAATCCAAATCTCATCCATAATCTGTTGAGAGGAAGTAGTAAGTCATCTTTTAGAATTGTAGCCAGTATAAAAACCGCAGCAGCAACTCCAAATATATAAGTTAAGTTTAAAGACTTATTATAATAAAAGTAACTGGCAATAATAATGAACACGACAGTAAAAAAGTTGCCAAATTTTTTATTAGACGGAAGTTCAGCTTCTGGAAACTTCATGATTTATTGAAATACGTTTCTCATTACTATAATTATGCCACGAACTTATAACTTTCAATAGTTGTGAGAGTTTGTGAGATTTGTATTTTAATATACTTGAAACCTGCATTCCTGCATTAAAGTGACAAGTTGTGTCACTCGTAAATCACTAAAATTAAGTATTTATTATTAGATACTTTCTAGAATATAATTCTTCTTTAACTCTTTATTAAAAAAATATTGAAAACGATCGTAAGCTACATAAACTGGCATCTTAAATATTTATCAAAATTATTTGAAAAATATCTATATAAAAAACCAAATAGGTCATATGTAAAATTATTCAATTTAATGCTTTTTCTAAAAAGAAATCATGATCGACTGCATTACGATGAAATACAAAACAGATATATCATTAAAAATTCTAAAAAAGAATTAATATTTATGAATAAGAAATATGGGGTTGATAACTATAGAAATGGTTTAGATTATCGGGCTATAGAAATTGGCAATGCTTACATGTTAAATGAAATAAATTTCAATAAAGGAGATTGTATTATTGATTGTGGAGCAAATGTTGGAGATTTGCTGTTGTATTTTGATTTTAATAAAATCTATATTGATTATATTGGAATTGAGCCCTCGCCTGAGGAATATTCTTGTCTTAAAGAAAATGCCTCTGGTCATAAGACTCTCCAAATAGCTCTTTGGAATGAAGAAATAGAAAAAAATTTTTATGTTGACTCAGATGGAGCTGACTCGTCTTTATTTATGCCAGCTAATTTTGAAAATGGAACCAAAATCAATTGCAACAGGTTAGATAATTTGCAATTTAATAAAACACATATAAAGCTTTTAAAATTAGAAGCTGAAGGATCTGAACCTGAGATAATTGATGGAGCAAGTGAAATATTAAAGAAAACTGAATTTGTTTCAGCAGATGTTGGGCCTGAAAGAGGTATAAACAATCACGAAACATATGGTCCCGTTACTGATTTATTATACAAAAATAACTTTAGATTAATTAAAATTAATACTGATAGACTTTCAATTTTATACAAAAATAATAGTTTCTAAAAAATATCTATCAGTCAAGATAGTTCCAGATTGATATATTAAACACTTGTCAACTATTGTGGAAAGTCGTTGGTATCTAATCTGGGTAATTCAAATGGATTATCATTAGTTAAATTAGCTACACGAACCTCCGTTGTAACAGCTGCTGATGCCTGATACTTCTGGAGCAAGGTCAAAGTCGCATTGTTATATGCGCCATATGGATAGCACATCACCCAATCTTTGGTAGCTGCACCTATCTTCTCAATAAATGTCAGAGATTCCTTAATATCTTTTTCTTGCTCGTCGGGCGAAATCTTATCAAGCCAGTAATGCCTAGAACCATGACTGCCAACGTACATGCCGCTTTTTACCAAGCTCTGAACTTCATCAATACTCATATAAAGTTCGTTAGAAAAACTTGCAGTACTAATACCTACGTATTCATGGAATAACTTGTTCACGATAGAGGATCGCAACTCTTCTGGTAAAGCATGTTGAAGCATGCGCTTGACATAAATGGTATTGGCATTATCAAATCTATTCGCGACAGCCAATTCCTTATAAAATAGAGCTGTTTCACTCTCTGCCATCCCGCTACTATGACAATGAGCATTTAGCTTAGAAACTAATTCTTCAACATCAGTGGCACAATTAAGAATGTGATGGATTGAATTTACATCAAGGACAACGTCATCGACAATTGCAACCCTGGGAGGAAAAAAAGCACCATGTAAATTTCTTTTTAATAATTCAGGTAACACAAACTTAAAATGATCTTTATATCCATCATCAAAGGTTAGCCAACAAGCATTAGATGGCAACTTCGAGCCGTTCTTTATAGCATCTATTATTCGTTCTGTGCTTACGATATGAAATTTTTCACTTAAATGATCTAGCTGCCTTTTGAAACCTTCAAGTTCCAAGCCTTTGATTCCTGGAAATCGACTTCCTTTGATTGGTCTAACATAATGATACATTACAATTGTTAAATCGTTCATTTTTTACACTGTATAAAGTTCATTGTTGGTCGATCTAGGTCGCAATCTTGTAGTGTCAATATCACAGCGAAACGAAGCATCATTCAATCAAGGGCTCAATTTGTTTTACCCAATACATATAACCTTTTGCTGAAAGATGTATTCCATCATATGTATACCCAACATCTAACCCTTCTGTGTTAGACAAGTCAGCAAGATATACAAAAGGGACATCGTATTCATCTGCGAGCACTAATAATTTTTCATTTAATAAGTTTACTTTGGAAACTGATTTTTGCCCACACCTACTAACTTGACATTGAATCGTAGACTGAACAAAAACAGATATTCCTTTAACCTTTAAGGAAGAAATAACTGAACCGTAGTTATATACAATTTCGTCAATTGCAATTTCGTTTAAAATATCATTAATACCCAACATAATAAACGCTGTATTTGGTGTTACAGAAATAATTGAATCAATTCGCTTTAGCACATCTGATGTCTTATCGCTTCCAACTCCTCTGTTGGCCACTTTCAGATTAGGGAAGAATTCGGCCCATTCCCCTCCTTCGGTGATGCTATCACCAACAAATACAACTTCCGCCGACGGAGAAAATTTTTCAAATAACTCAATACGATATTCTTTGTTGCGTCCTACCGATACCGGATTAGGCATAAAAAATTGTTTAAAGGCTAAAATTTGTGAGTAGGGAAATATCTGATAGACACCAACCAAAAGGCCATAACTAAAAAGTGTAGTCAGTAGGGCTGAGGCTATCCCATAACGGATTATTCTTCTATACATTTTATAGACCTTCCTTATTTTTAGCTTGTGTCTTTGGAGTCAATAAAAAATACAGAATAAAGAATATTATTGTATTCAAAAGAAAAATCAATAACATATGAAATCTTAATTTGTTATATATTTGATTTTCTATTTCTATTTCTTCTTTAGTTGCATCAGATCTATTAAATGGAACTGAATAAAAATAATTAGCAATGCTGCCTATTTGTGTCTGCAAAATAATCAAGTCAGGCTGAATAATTTGATTATATTCTTCGATAAAATTTTTCATTTTTTTCAATGACGTTGAATTTTTTCCAATATTAATAATAAATAAATTATCAATTTTTTCTTCTAATAGATTTGGGAAGCCGTCTTCAATGTCAACGCTCCAAGGCACAACAACGCTATCTCCTAGAAGAATTACCCTATAATTATTTTTAAGGTTTAATTCATCTATTTCTTTGTCCATTCTGCAGCCATTACTATTTGTTCTGACTCTCCATGTTCCTTTATCAACATCGATTTGGGGGGGAAAAAAGCACTTTATTTTATTTGAGTTCTTATATGCATCACCGATATAGCTTGAAATTTTAGGCTGATGCTTATTAAAATAATTTTTGATGATAGCATCAGCAATCATGACGTTAGCCTCTTTTGATGGATGTCCATCAGATTCAGTAACTCTGTATGAGTCATAGTCGTTAAAGACTTCAGAAAAAATATCAATGAATTGTATATTGCTGTTATTGAGATTTTTTAGGCTATTTTTGATTAGGTCAGCACCGCTTTTATGTATTTGTGCATTTTCACCATAAGGCAGATAAAGCATCAAAACTTTTTTATCAGTAGTTTTAATTATGTTTTCTAGATCATCAATATATCTTTGGTATAACATTTCGAAGACTTGTTGATTTCTATAAATGTGATCAAATTTTTCAATTTTCTCTTTTGAAAATAGAAATTTTTCTAAAACTGCCATATAAGATATTGGGCTTTTTCTATTATCTGAATCATAACCTCCATAATAGTTATAAGATAATCCTGCTATAAGAAGCATATTAAGCAAAATATGAATAGAAAGAATTTTTATAAATATCCTAGAATGCGAAATAGATAAATTCACTATAAGCTCCACTTAAAATGTAGTATAAAGAAAAAGAGAGACAAAAAACTGTAAGAATATATTTTAATCTAATGTTTAGATTATTTAAGTGCTCAATAGAGTTTTTGAACATCAGAACTAAAAAAAATCCAAACAGAATCCATATTATTGTGAATGAGCCAGCCCCTGTTACCGGAGCCCATTCTCCAAAACTAACTCCGTAACCTTTCAAAAAATAAAGCTTGCTTTCAAGCCAATTTGGAAGAATTATCTCAGTGATATTAAACATGCCGCTCAAAACTTTCATTGCATCCTCCCACTCTTTTGCTCTAAAAAAGACAAATGCAATATTTACAAAATTAAAAGTTATAAGCCATGCGAGAACCTTATTGAGTCTAAATCTATACGTATTCCAATAATTGTTAACCACCAATGCCATGCCGTGAAGCGCACCAAACATAACAAACATCCAGGAAGCTCCATGCCAAAGCCCTGCAATTAAAAATGTTATAAAAGTTCCAATCATAGCTTTATTAAAAGTTAGAACTTTATAAGATCTTACTATTGGCGTATAAATATATGATGTAATGAAGTTCGAAAGAGTTATATGCCAGCGTTGCCAAAACTCTATGATTCCAGTTGATTTTAGTGGACTATTGAAATTTATAGGGAGTCTAATATTAAAAATTAAAGCTGCTCCAATTGCCATATCTGTATATCCTGAGAAATCAAAATATAACTGAAACGTATAACTTATACTCGTTATCCAAGATTCTATAAAATTTAGAGAGCTTGCCGAATCAAAGCCTGCGGTAGCCCATTCAGAGAATGTATCAGCTATTACAACCTTTTTAAAAAGTCCAATTGAAAAAATAAATATGCCTAAGACTATATTCTTAATGTTTAATACTTTATTTTTAATATTATTAAACTGCGGCATCATTTCTTTGTGATGCACTATAGGACCAGCAATCAGTTGAGGAAAAAATGTAACAAAAACAGCATAATCCAAGAATTTTTTTTCTTTTGCCAAGCCTTCATATGTATCTACTAAAAATGCAATTTGTTGCAATGTAAAGAAGCTTATTGCTAAAGGGAGAGCAAGATTAAGCATTCGTAGCTCAGAACCAAAGACAATGTTTGTATTCGAAATAAAAAAATCAGCATATTTAAAATACGCAAGAAGGGCGACGTTAAATATAAGCCCAATTTGGAGGATGCTTTTTTTTGAGAGGTTCAAATGAGAAGCATTGTTCACCATAAGTTTTGCAATAAAGAAATTAAAAAATACAGAACCTAATATAAGAGGCAAGTAAACAATATTCCAATACCCATAAAAAAAGAGGCTGGCTGTTATTAACCAAGCTTTCGAAGCCAAGGTAAGTCTTTTTTTATTGAGAAAAAAATATATAAAAAATGATACAGGTAGAAAAATAAATATAAATTCAATACTATTAAAAAGCATTAGAGCATTCCATTAATAGTAGGAGTTTTATGCATATCTAAATAAAGCTATTCACCCTCAAGCTTAATCATACATGAATCAATAATATCTCCTATAGACCTAAGATCAGCCATTTCGCCTAAAGGAAATTTAATTTTAAATTCATTTTCTATAGCGTTTATTAAAATTATGTGATTAAGGCTGTCCCAGTTTTTTACATCATCTGTATTTGTTTCATTAGAAATAACTTCATTTTCAAGTTTAAATATTCCAGTAAATATATCATTTACGATTTTAGATATTTCGTCTCTACTCATTGTGTTTCCTTATATTGATAGTTTCGTTCTTATAGATTCTAAAAAAAGAAGGGCTTCCTTGCCTGAAGACATTTGATGGTCATACGTAAGTGTAAGTGATAGCCTTGAAGTATTTTTATCAATGGCAGTGCCCAAAATTGCAGATGTATAGGGCGCTAGAAGTGGTGTATGAAAAAAACAATCTCCAACAGCTGATAAATCTGAAATTACAAATGTTGGCTTAGACATCATAGAGATTGTCATTTTTCCAGTAATAGATGCTGTTAAAAGCTCAATAAAAGTATTTTTTAATTCTTCCGAGTTAAGTTTTTCACAATTGTGCACAACAGGTACTTGAAGGTATTCATCGGCATCAAGTGTAAACCCAATATTTACCTCTTCGTATATATGTTTTTTGTTATCATGAAAGAAGCCATTTAGGTTTCTATATTTCATCAGTTCATCAGAACAAATACTAGCAAGTACAGGAAATATATTATTAAAATACAAGTTATGTTTTTTAGAAAAAGCTTCAATACAAAAATCTTCAATCAATATACTGCAAGTGCATGGGAGAGTTTTTGACTGCGCAAGTTTAAGGCTTTCGATCTCAGAAAGCTTATTTTTTGGTGAAGATTGCTCTGTATATTGAGCAAAAAAATCTTGATTTAAAGACGAAGAGTTATCTGACATATCACTTTTAATATGCTCATTAAGTTCTTCAACTGATGTTATATTTAATTTTTTTAAATCATCTTCAGTAAGGTTATTTGATTTAGCAATTTTAAGGGCTTTGGCAGATATACTTTTTTCAATTTTTTCTGAGACATCTAGTTTAACCTCCTTATCCGTTTCACCATCAATTTCTTCTGCTGAATCTCCAATAATTGCAATTGTATCGCCAGCCTGAATAGTTGAATTTAACTCAACAGAGTTTTTTATGAGACCTTTTGAAGATGCTAATATTTCAACAACTGTTTTGCTTGTTTCTATTTCAGCGATTATGTCACCCTCAGCAACCTCGTCATAGTCGTTAAATAATAACGATATAACTTCAACCTCCTGATCAGAGACACCTTGTTGTTCGTAAATTATTTTAGTAATCATTTTAGAAAAAATTCTTTAGCTGTATTGTAAACTTCTTGATTTGTAACATAATGCTTTTCCTCTAAAATTCTTGATGAGGGAATAATATCATTAGCAGTATTTAGTTGAATAGTAATAAACTCTATATTTAAGCATTTAAGTTGAGCAATTATTTCAGATCCAAGAGTTCCAAAAGGGTTATCGTCTTCAACTATTAAGAGTTTCTTTGTTTTTAGAGTACTTTCAACAATAGGCTGAATGTTCAAAGGATAGAGCATAGTTGGGCAAATCATTTCAACCACTATCTCTTCTTTTTCTGTTAGGTCATTAATCAATAACTCCATATCACAGACCAGCCCACCCCAACACACCATGGTTATATCTGGCTCTTGATTGTCAATAGAATATTTAAGATCATAGATTTTAGTATTAGTTTTTTTATACTTATAGCCACTATGAGAGGATATTGGTAAATCTTTCCTTGTATAGTCAAGTTTATTTTCAATAACTATTGTTGGTCTATCTATTGTTTTCAAGAGTGTATCGTAAATAATTTTTGGTGCATTTCTAGGATTTATTGAAATTACCTGGGTATTGGGTATACCAAGAAAATGTTTTTCAATATTTTGACTATGAGTGGGTCCATATCCCCTCTTTCCCCCCATTGGAGTTCTGAAGATAATTGGGACTTCGAATTTGTTTCCATACATCTTTTGAAATTTGGCAGCATGATTCAACCATTGATCAAAAATTAAGCCCATAAAATCTCCAAACATAATTTCACATATCGGTATTTTTCCTCCCAGAGACAACCCATTTCCAAATCCAGCAATAGCCTGCTCACTATCAGGCATATTAAATACTCTTTCTGGAAAGTTTGCACTAAGATCTCTAGAGATTTTAAAAGCCCCGCCATAAGGATGCTCAATATCCTCACCGATCATCATCAAATCTTTATTTTCATCCATGTTTTCAGATATGGCTTCATAAATAAGATCATTTACCCTTTTGTTATTCTGCATTTCAGTTTCTAACCAAGACAAGCTGTCATCATTTACAACAAGTTTTTTTGAAATAGCTACATCATTTGTAACTGAGGTGTGCTTTTCAAGAAATGACTCTATTCTCTGATTTGCAGATTCTTCATATTCTTTATAGATTTTATTTTTTTGGTTCTTAAAAAGGTTTATGGGGTCTTTTTCAAGGTATTCATTAATTTCATTAATATCTCTATCATCATCACCTTTTGAATGCGCTTTAAGTCTGTAACAATCAACTTCAACATAAATTGGTTTTTTACTTGACCTAATGTCATTGAAAGCCATTGTGAGATCATCTACAAAGTCGTCTAAATTCCATATATTAGTTTTTCTGAACTCTAGGCCAAAACCTTCAACTCTAGATTTTATATCACCAAAAAATGTTTCAGATCGCGATGTGCTTTGTGAATAATTATTATTTTCATTAATAATAATTATAGGCGGGCTAAATTTAGAAATTAGATTTAAGGCCTCATAGAATACACCTTCGCCAGTACCACCATCACCTATAAAAAAGCATACTAAATTATTGCTATTCTTAAGTGTGTGGGCATATCCAGCAGCGACTGGGGTCATGCCTCCTAATATTCCATTACTATAAAACCCCTTTTCATGATAAAGATGCTGACTACCCCCAACTCCTGATACAGCACCAAGACTTGATCCCATAACCTCAAGAATTAAACCTTCGACATCATCTGTTCTTCCAATATAGTGGCCATGACACCTATGATTACTAAAAACAACATCTCCATCAATTAATACTTCTGAAAGGATGGCCCCCATATATTCTTGTCCAATGCATGTATGCACGGTTCCATTTAGACGGCCCTTTGAAAATAAATCTAGAAGAGTTTCTTCTGTTTTTCTAATTAGAATTGATTTTTCTAGAACCTTCAATATAGAAGGATTATATTCGCAATTAGAAGTCATAATTTAATAATATATAGTGATTAATTTAGCAGAAATCTGCTTTTATTATATACCTAAAAATGTCTATTCTAGTTCAATTTTAATTTCTTTAAAATGCTTTAAGCTAATTACAAAAAAAGGGATACGGAGGTGTTTTACTGACTGTGTCAAACCTTGTAGGGTCTCAAACATTTGTTCTATAGAGGTTTGTGTTATTTAATACTAAATCTACTTATTAACAATACATTGCAACCCTGTTCCTCCCTGAAAGATTGTAAATTTTTTAAATTTAAATTTACTTACCATTTTATTTAATTTTTTGGCAGTAACCATTCTTTTGTAGTGATCAGTATTTTTATCATGAGTATCCAGTTTAGAAAGCTCATAGTGCTGATCTTTGTTAAGATCAAACATTCCATAATAAAAGCTGATTGGGCTAATTCTCCTAAGTAAATATTGAACTAAAGAATATTTCCTAAATATCCAATGAATAGGGAAAAAAATTGATGTTAAAAAATTGGTAACTTTTAGTTGTAAATTTTTTGGTAGTTGCTTAATAATAAACCAATATACTAAGTATAGAGACGTATAATGTCCTATATGCTTTTGATAATGATCGAAACTTATTATGCCATTAGCCTTTGTTACCCTAGATATCTCATTCAAACTCGAATCAAAATTTCGAGTATGCTGCATAACTCCTAAGCAAAGCGAGACATCAAAAAAATTATCTTTAAAAGGGATATTTTCAACATCTGCCTGAAAAATAGTTAAGTTTTCATGAGGCATATTATTTGCATAATTAGCTAAAACAGCATCACTTAAATCGAAAGAATAGACTATTGCTCCATACTTTAAGAGTATTTCTGTAAATCTACCTGCACCTGAACCTACTTCCAATATTCTCAATCCTTTGATCGATTCCAATGACATTGGTATAGCTGTCTTAACTCTACTCTCAGACATATCAGTATTAGTATAAGAATCTAATTGAACTTTTCTAAAGGTATTCCATTGCAAGCCAAATGAAGATGCAAAACTTTCACTTGGCACAAATCTAGGAATATCTTCCTTCAATTCGTATTCTTCATTAGAAAAATTTTTTAAATCCATAAACTATTTAACCTTAAGCATGTATACAAAAATATTCAACTGTAATATCAGCAGTTTAGCATTTCTGCTCTATATTTCATTTGTAAATTCAAACCTTAAATAAAATGTATTGTTACTTATGAAGTTTGATAGTTGCAGAGCTTTACAATAACGTTTACAACAAAGACGAAAGGATGCGTCTTTACAACAACTTTACAACAAGGGGAACAGCGTAGTATTGTATAAAAAATTTAATACAATTGTTGATGCTACTTGAACAGGCATACTGATATGTTTAATACTAAAAAAAATTGAAAATCTATGTCTAAAACATACAAAATTTCTCAAGCAAAAATAGAAGATCGAGAGAATATAATGCAATTTATTGATGAGTTTTGGAGACCTAATCACATATTGGCAAAGGATAAAGATTTCTTTAATTACGAGCACTTAAATGGTGACAACATAAATTTTTTTTTAGCAAAAGATATTAAATCAAGTGAAATATTGGCTATTCAAGGTTTTATTCCATACGGCTCAGATCCCAATTCTCATATTTGCGGAGTAATTTCAAGAGTACATCCAAATTCTAAAATTCCATTGCTGGGAGTTGAATTAATGAAAAAAATGCTCGAGCACACTTCACCAAAAACCTATTGTGGTATAGGCACTAATCCAAAAACAATGATACCTCTTGTAAAGAGATTTTTTAAAAGAAGCACTGGTGTAATGGACCAGTTTTTTATTTTAAATCCTGAAATATCAGAATTTAAAATTGCCCATATACCAGATAATTATAAAAAAATAATTCGATATCAAAAAAAAGCTCCTGAGATTATTGAGCATAAACTAATTAACGAAAGGCAATTAAATAAAAATTTTTCCTTAATAAAGGTTAGTAATAAGTTACCAGTAAAAAGTTTGAACTATATTATTAAAAGATACTTTAATCATCCCAGATATAAATACAACTGCTACCTTCTTAAAAAGAATAAAAATTTATCGCTTCTAGTAACTAGACAAATAATATGCAATGAAAGAAAAATAATAAGAATTATTGATTTTGTTGGCGAGCTAGAATTTTTAGGTTACATAAGGAACTGGGCAGCATCAATGCTTTCTAATTCAAAATATGAGTATATTGATATATTAACTGCTGGACTAGATAAAAAAATTCTATACAGAAGCGGCTTTTATGAAAAAAAACATAATCAAGAGATAGTAATTCCGACATATTTTGAACCATTTGTAAAAGAAAACATTGATATTCATTATGAGAAATCAGATGATAAAATCGTTCTATTCAAGGGTGATGCTGACGGAGATAGGCCTAACAAACTAAACTAATCGATAGTAACTTTTCTTGAGAACTGCTCAACTAAATCATACCCGTCCCATATGGCATTAAAGTCAAGCGAATGCCCAATAGGTACAATTCTATCAATACCTCTATTTGTAACATGCATTGCAAAGTTGACAATTTCTTTTTTTGTAAATCCAATGTAACTCATAGTTTGATCAATTTCTCTTATCTCATCTGCAACATCTTCAATATTATTTTTTTCAAGTTCTAAAAATAAACCATTTCCAGGATGTGCCTCTCTAATCAGTCTTGAAGATAAGTCTGTAATATTAAGTTTTGTAGGATAATCAACATCATTACTTTTAGATGCCAAATTATTAGCTGCATAAAAAGATGAAGCAACAAACCTGTCCATTACCATCCCTGCATCATCATTTATATTATTTACCACGACATAGTCATTGTAGTGATTCCAAAAGATATTTCTTGCCTTCAAATTATCATCATGGGAACCAAACCAAATAATTAATTTAGGTGAAGAACAAGCTTGCTGATTAAAATAAGATGTATCATTATAAAAACCTTTAATAATTGAATTCAAATTAGATTCATTTTCATAAACTGCCTTACTTTTAATAATAGAAAATGAAAATCTATTTGGAAAAACAATTTCTCTTGCTAATGGGTTTAATGGAATTGATCTAATTTCCTTAATTGTTTCGTCCCCGCCCCATACAACTCTACTTTGTACTGCTTCTGAAATTTTTTTTGTAATTTCATAATCGTGATTATAAGTAAATACAAAAATTTTATCTTTCATCGATTTATATGAAGCCAATGTAGATTTTAACTTTTCAATTACAAAATCAAGCTGAGCTGTTTTATTAGAAGATATTCTAATAAAACATATGTTCCCACAAAGCAATGCAATCAAGCTAGAGTACAAAAAAATTGTATCAACATTTGATGGTGCAATATGAAAGATTTTACCAAGAGGCACCTGAATAAATTCTTTGTTTTTATCTAATTCACTTTGAATATTTCTGAATAAATTCTTCCTTTTAAAGAAGTTAGCTAGCACTATCAACTCTGGGAAAGCTCTTGCATTCTTATCTAATAAAATAGATTTTGAAAATTGATTCACAAATTCTATTGCGTCTGAGTTTGGAAAAGATTTATCATTAAATTTAATTTTTGAGATGTACTCAAAGAAATCATTATCAGACTTAATAGCGGTGTGCTCTGTAATAAAGGAAATCTTATTTTTCATAAGGCTCTGGTATCACTGCAACCTCGAACTTCTGATTGCTTCATTCTTCCACTAATAGTGAAATATTTCCCTTTTCTTCCACATTCACAATCATCTTCTCCTAAAATTACACCTATATCTTCAGTTAAAATTGAATTTCCAGGATAACTTGAAGGTAGTAAGCTAATAACTTGAAGCAACCCCTCTTTATTAAAGTCGAGGGGTTTATGTGTCATTTGATCTCTTGTAATGACATCCGAATAATCTGAGCAATGTAAATGTCCTTTTTCACATTCAACAAAAATTGAGCCTGTTTGTTCAATCATTCCGTAATAATCATGCACATTACTAACTCCAATTTCATGAAGTGCCGCTTTAAATTGAGTGTTATCAACACTACTTTCATGCATTCGCTTCCAACCACCACCATGTATTAATACAGTATCCTTTGGAAAGTTTAAATTTTTTCCAAGCTTTTTGATTGACTGATAAAATTTTTGCCAAACTAGAAAGGTAAATCCAAATATTAATATAGGGTTATTTCCATTGTCTTCTAAAGTATCATTTAATTTTTTAACATCAAGATTTAAATCACTATCTAGCAAATAAGTATGATTTTTTCCAAATGAAGAAAAACCTAATATACCAGCAGCTCTTGCATTAAATTTTTTTCTATCTTTAATTATTGATTCAGAGTCAATAATAAGCATTTTTCTTCTTTTTTTTCCTATATATGAACCAACAATATGATTGAGTACCCTTGTTTGCATTATTGATGACTCTTTATCAAGAAATATTTTTGAAACTGCTTGGCCTGAAGTTCCACTTGATGTCATTATTTTGAAAATATTCTCATCTGGAATACTCTTAAGATCCATCAATTTAAAAAGCCTCGCAGGAACATAAGGAAGCTGATTAATTTTATTAGTATCAATTAGTACATTTGTATTTAAGATTAGATTGTTAAATGTATCTGAGTTTTTAGAATGAAAACTTAATGATTTCTTTATATCTTTTAAGAGTTTTTTTTCTTTTTCACTGGCTTCAAGCTCATATGGAGTGTTTTGCTCTAAAATATTATTTAATAAACTCATTTAATTTCAAAATTTTTTTAACTGCATTGTCAATATTAAAATGATCGCCAGCGAAGTTTGAATTATCATTATATGTGAAAAAGCTATCATTAGTTGGTATAAAATTTGTTGTATAGGATTTATTTTTTTTATAAAGGATTTGATTTTTTTTATAAAATTTATCAGCTTTAATTAGCAATTTATTTATTTTTTCTTTATCTAATTTTGTCTTTAAATAAATATCATCAATAAAGTTTGTTTTGTTAGTTCTGCTCTTAAAGTGAGTTGGGCAAATGTTAATTTTCATTATGTCATTTGAAATACTTAAATTAATAGAGGAGCCAAATGAATGAGCTATAGTTTTATTAATATGATTTGCATGTATGTGGTCTGAAATTATCTTATAAAAATATTTGGGATTATCAAAAAATTCGTCATAATCTATATCGCACAAAACTACTCTCAAATCTTTAAAATATTGAAGATACTCCAACCAAAATCCACTACTAGAAAATAGTCCATGTATTAAAAGAACAGAATTTTTTTTACTTTTATTAAATTGTCTAAATGAAATCACTTTTATTTAACAACTCATCAGCTTCAATATTACGAACTGCCTTCTTTCCAATTATAATACTAGCTTCTGTTGGAGGTATTCCATTGCCTGGTCTTTTAAAAGAAATATCTTCAGTTGTTACGATTTTATCTTTTGGTATGGCAACTCGAGATACCACACTTCTTCTCATCATAATTCTTTGCTCATATTCTTCTTGAGCAATTTCTCTTGAGTCAGTACCCATAATAGAATTTATTAATTTGCAACCTTCGACCATTGATTTAAAGTCCTCTGGCATAGTAGCCATTTGATTGTCCATACCTATTTTTGCAGAATCTAATGTGAAATGCTTTTCAATGATAGGGCTTCCAATTACAGTTGCTGCAATTGCTGCTTCAGCGCCAACTGTATGATCAGAATAACCAATTGGAATATCTTTTAATATCTCTCTCAGCTTGATAATATTATTTAAGTTGGCCTGATTTGGATCTAATGGGTAAATGGAAACGCAATGAAGGACTGCAAGATTTTCATTACCTGCAGATTTAATAACCTCAACAGCATCAATGATTTCATCATATGTTGACATTCCAGTAGATAAAATTATCGAAGTGTTTTTTGAAGCAATAAAACTAAGAAATTCATGGTTATTTATTTCCATTGAAGCAATTTTAATAAAAGGTACGGAGCATTTTTCTAACAAATATTCAACCTCTTCATTAGAATATGGGGTCGATGCAAAATCTATACCTATTTGGTTACAAAAAGAACACAGCTCTAGAAGTTCATCTTCGCATAGTGAAAATTTCTTAACAAATCTCTTGGCAATGGGATTTTCATCATAATAAGTTTTAGAGTATAGGGATGAGGCAGACCACGATTGAAATTTAACACAGTCAGCACCAGCATTTTTTGCTTCTGTTATCATATCTTTTGCATAATCCAAATTGCCAAAATGACTTGAATTCAATTCAGCAACAAAGTAAGGAAAACTATTTTCTTTCAAAACTTTTTTATTATTTAAGATAAAATTTTTATTCATTTGTATATTACATATCTATCGGTTCTATTAGCATCTCATTTTTAAAGAGATCCCTATCCAAAAAAGGCCATTGATCTTCTAAAGGTCTCCTTACAATTTTTCCTTCTGAGTTTTTTGTACTTGATATTTCTAAATATGCTTGATCATGCCTGCCATATATTTCAAGAATTGTTGGATTTTTTGATGAAAGAAGTTTATCTAATGAAGAGTTAAGACTTCTTGATGTTTTTGAGCAAATATATTTAAAACCAAAGGTTTTTGATAATTGATTAAAATCTGGAGTGCTAACACCATCTTCAATACCAGTACCAATTGTTCTTTTTCTAAATAACTCATTTTGTCTTCTTCTAATAATGGAATATATATTATTATTGATAACAATAATTTTCGCATTAATTTTATGATGTTGTATGGTTTGCAACTCTTGGATATTCATCATAATTGAGCCATCTCCAACAACAACAATAATCTCTTTTTTAGGCTGACTAAAATCATAAGAACCCAGTACAGCTGGTAACGCAAATCCCATAGAACCCTGAGAAACTGGATGAATTGCTCTTCTTTTAGGAAAGAAATTCATATTAGTCGGTAGAATAACTTCTATAAATCCAGAATCTGTTATAACAATGCTATCTTTTTTAATTTTTTCTGATAAAACATTAGAAAGCTCATAAAGGTCAACAAGATTACTATTATTGAAATTATCCATTTTTTTAAATAATCTTTTCCAATACTGAGTTTTGGTGTTCCAGATTTCGATATTCTTAGTTAATCTTTGAGCTGGTAACAATTCAAAAAATTTTGTTAAATTTATATTCACTAAGTTATCAATTTTAACGCCATCTTTTTCATGTTCATGTTTATCAATATCAACAACATGAATTGATGCATCCCTGCCAAATTTACAAAAATCATTACCGGTTAATATTGAAGATAAACGATTTCCTAATACCAGAATAAAATCAGCATTTTGAATAGTAAAAGCCCCTTGTCTTGAGCATCCCATTGAACCAATGCTCCCGATTGATAATTTTTTTCCTATTGGATAAACGTCAACAGCACTTGCTGAGTAAACAAGCGGTATGTGATTTAATTCAACAAATTTTTTGAGCTGACTTTCCGTTTCTGATGATCTTATCCCACTTCCAATTAGTATTACAGGCCTTTTTGATTTACTAAGAGCATTGCATATCTCTTGAACATTTCGAGTTGTTTTTTTTGTAACTGATGGTTCTTTGAATGGTCTCAACTTTGGATTAATGTTTTCAGGTTTAATTCTTGAACTTTGAATATCTAGTGGAATATCTAGCCAAACCGGACCTTTTCTTCCAGTGTTAGCTTTTAATATTGCTTCTTCAAGATGATTTGGCACATCCTGAGCACAAGTGATCATGGATGAAAACTTTGTTATAGGCCTAACCATTTCTATTATATTAGCTTCTTGTTGTCCATAAGTTCTTAATTTTGTTTTTTTATAATACGTTGTCTCATTAAGAACATTTTGTCCTGAAATAAAAATCACAGGGTTATTGTCCTGCCAAGCATTCAACACAGGGGTCAAACAGTTTGTAGAAGCGCAGCCTGTAGATACAACACACAGACTAGGTGATTCAGTTAACTGAGCTTCAGCAACAGCTGCATAACCTGCAGACTGTTCATGATGAGTACAAATTACATCAAATGAACCATTTTTAGCCAAACCATCTGTTAGGAATAATGCCCCTCTTCCTGTAACAATATAAGCTTTTTTTATCCCGTAAGACTCTAATCTTTTAAAGATATAGTCTGAAACTCTCATGAAAATTATTTTGGTTTAAACTTATCTAATATAGCTGGAACAGAAACAAGAAATTCAGCACTACATGCCATTTCTCCATCAACTTCACTATGAGCTTTACCTTTAGCCAGACCCCTTTTGAAGCTTTCTAAATGAGCATAAATTGTTGTTACATCGCCAGGAACAATTTTCTTTTTAAAGACAGCATTATTTATTTTTAAGAAGTTTGTTTTATTTCCCTGGACTCCCTCAATTGATAAAAATGTCATAATGAAGGTTTGAACTAAAGACTCAATTTGTATAAACCCGGGCACATTTGGATCATCCTCAAAGTGTGAAGGAAAAAACCATTCATTATAGGAATAATTTTTTATTGCTACAGCTGAATCTCCAGGATTAATACTTATAATCTTATCAATAAAAAGTATAGGGTGCCTGTTTTCCTGAATCTTTAAAATTTGAGTTACATCAAGCTCCATGCTAATTTACTTCAACATTATATTTTGTAAGTATTTCTATACCTACTTTAAAGCTTGAAAAATCAATGATGTCGTCAATATCAAGCTCTATTTTAAATTCCTCTTCTAATTCAGTCATAAGTTGCATATGGGCAACACTATCCCACTCTTCAATTGATTGATATTCGAGAGAGTCAACATCACCATCATACTGAAAACATTCTTTGAAAATTGTTCTATATTTATCAATAGCACTCATGCGTGTCATTGTATTACATTTAATATTTATTTTCCTAGCAATAATAATAATTTAGTTTAAATTTAATACATAATTAGATTTATGTATAAATCTTTTTCCCAGAAGAGTTCCTCATTATATTTTTAACTCTGGCTATTGTTAAATATTTATGGTGTATCTTTATTTTTTTACAGAGATAATTCTTAAGGTCATTGTCAATATTGTTAACACAGGTATATTCCAATATTAAATTATCATCCTCTCCGATACATCTAACATCTATGCCTGTGCTACAAAATTCGTTCTCTATTAATTTTTCAGCATCATCTAAAGATAACCTAATGCCGTTAATTTTAATAAATCTTTTTTTTCTTCCAGTTATATAAAAGTATCCATCAGAATCTTTAAAGCCTATATCTCCTGTTTTTAAAATTCCATTTCTAGAATCTCCTAAATATAAATCTTTGTAATCATTCGCATATCCCATTGATACATTATCTCCTTCAAAGATAAGCTCGCCCTCTTGAGAATCACTTTTTTCTACATGTAATTCAGTGTTGGGTATTGGTATGCCTATGCTATCAATCTTTTTTGATAACATATTTGGAGGTACATATGAGATTCTTGCAGTTGCTTCAGTTTGCCCATACATTATAAAAAAATTAATTGCATTATTATTAGAGTAATTTAAGATTTCCTTTTTTAATTCGGACTTTAATCTACCACCTGCTTGTGTAATAGTTTTAAGAGAGGAATAAGATTTTTTAAAAAAATTAAATTTAAAAAGCAATTCAAAAATATATGGCACGCCAGACAATGAAGTAATATTGCTTACATCTAATATTTTCCAAAACTCTCTTGAAACAAGACTATGTTGGCACAAAATTATCTTTGCTCCGGCATTAAAAAATGTGTTGATTATTGATAAGCCAAAACTGTAACTCATTGGCATTGTGGTGATTGTTTTATCTTTTTTTGTAATTTTTAAATAATCAATAATTGATTTTGTATTGGTTATGATATTTTTTTTTGAGATTTTAACAAACTTTGCTGAGCCTGTGCTGCCAGAAGTAGGTAAAAGTAATGATAGGTCTTCATTTATTAATTTTGAATTTTCCTTAGCCCAAGAAAATGAAAAAATATTGTAATCATGAATCTTTTCATTATGATCATGTTTGCAGTTGATAGAGGATATGTTTTTGCTGATTAGAAAAGATGGTTTAAATTTTTTTATAATTTTTGTTAACTCAACTATATCGGTATCATGATTCAATAACATGATTGGAGAATTGAATTTTAATGCTCCAAGATATATAGATAATGAAAAAATATCATTATCTGCACATAATATTGTTAATTGATTATTGTTTAAAAATTGCTTGAACGAAGATGCAATATGCCAAATTTCATCTACTGAATAAGCCTTATTATTATAAATTGCTTGAAAGGTTTTATGATTTTTATTAAACACGCCCAGGCCTCGATGAATAATTAATATGATACTAAAGCTTTAATATTATAACCCTGATTCAATATCAGTTTGCTTCCTGGTATTGGGAAGTCATCGACATTTCTAATATGTTTTTTTAAATCTAACTTATCACTCATAATTTCACTCCCACTCAATAGTTGCACAAAACACCACCTCTGAAACCCCTACTGTGACTGAGTTTCCAAGTGCCTTTTTTTTGTTTTGCCACTTTGTCAAACTTTGCATACTAATAATCATATGAATTAAGTAAATCTTCTAATTCTTTTTCAAGTTCTTCTAATTCTTTTTCTAATTCTTTTGTATCAAACAAGTTATCATTTGTTTCTTCACTGATGTTATTGAAAGATTCAATCACATCATCAATTGCCTCTTTGATTAGTTCTTTGAAATTTGACCAACTAGTAACTTGCCAATAATTATTTACTTTTGTTAGTTCAAATTCAGTGATCAAATCTTCACCTGAATTCGCATCATACATAGATATGCCTAGATATGCTTTATCACCTCTTTTATCGATATATGCTAATTCTGATGTAGCAAGCATGTCATATGCTCTATCAATGTCTTCTTCTGAGTAAAATTCTGAAGTCGCATTATTAGTATTATCATTAGACTCATTCCAAATATTATCTAATCCTTGTTCAATAGCAGACTCAATTTCTGGTTGTATATAAGAAAAGGAGTTTTCTGCAATTGACTCAGCATTAAATAATTCAGATGTTTCACTAGTATCAAAAATATCAGAAAAATATTCCTCAAAAAGTTCGTATAAATCTTCATAAAATTTTGCAAGAATTTTCTCAACATTTACATGTTTATAAAATAAGTCAGGATTCTTTGATTCAATTGACTCTTGAATTTGTAAAAGAGTATACGAGGGTTGAGTTTGCCAGTATTTATAACCAAAGAAACTTAAAATTATTAATGCTGAAAGTCCAATAAAAAATATCTTTAACTTTGTCATTTTTTCTTATTCATTCCCACTCAATAGTAGAACACCTCTGAAACCCTTCTAATATAAGGTTTTCAAAATAGTGTGTCACATTTGTGTCATACGAATTATTCATTTATATGCTCTATCATAAACTTCTATAAATTCTTCAATATCTGTTATGTGCCCTTCAAAATACAAAATATCCTTTTCATAACCATCTATGAGTTCATTTGCAATTTTTCTTATTCTTGCAAAATCAATTTCATACAACTCATCTTTTTCATAGTGTTCTGTGTATTCGTTTAAATAATTAATTACTTCTTTTTGTTTTTCTTTAAACCCTTTGAGGGTTTTTTTTTGATTAGGTAGTTTTCGTTTTACAACTTTATATAACTCATGATCATTCTCTAAATAACTCATTTAGTTATTATACACATTGAAAATAGACAAAAAATCCCCATATAAATAAGTGTAAAGAAAGAAATATATTCCTTATTTCAGATTCCATTACTCACATCAATATACCTAATTTTGGGTGTGTTTTTTATGGAGAAAGATATGCAAGTATTTAAATGCGAATATAACCTGCCTCAAGGAAAAATTAACCATAATGTTCATGTTGATTGGGATGATCAAGGTAACTTACATTTTTGTGAACATGATCTTGGAGACGGTGTGAAGGAGTTTTGGGGAACTGATGAATACGAGTACTTTATGATGATTCACCAAAAAGATGTTGCAAAATTTATTCTTTGTTCTTTTTGGAAAGGTTTTACTTTTGAAGAAAGATTTTCTGTTGCTGAATTAAGAAAGTTATGCAACGAATATGAAATTGAATACTCAACTGACCATTGGAGATAACCTTTTAAATTAATGAATTTTAATATCCTATAAACCGATTTCATCTAACGGCAGATAATCGATAAAATATTTGCATCCTACTCTATTTATGTAATTAAAAACATCTTCATATTCATCACGATTAAACCAATCATTAAGCAAATAATAGTATTCTGTTTTTAAACCTATTGGATCAATTAATTTTTTATAAACAGATTTTTTAAAATCACATGTTTGAAGTTTTTCATCGACAGAACCACTTCCCTCTTGATATTTTTTTTCAATTACAAAAACAGTCTGATTTAGATGATTATAAAAAACAGAATCGGGAAGATATTGTTTTGAATTAAAATCTCTCCAATTAACAGCATTCTTTTCTAAAAAAAGACTATAAAAGTTATACTTTTCAAAATATTCGCCAACGACCATATTATTTTTGTGAACAACATTATCAACAATATTGAAAGAAGGATTATTATTTAGGGACTCGAGTAAGTCTGTTCTTCCTTCAAAAGATAAACCATTCAGGTTTGTCTTTGAACCTCCTCCGACTGTATTAGGTTTTTTTCGCATAAATAAATTATGCCATCAAAATTAAGATAAAAAAATAAAATACCTAGAAGTTAAAAACTATCACCTAAAACTAAATATTCTGGAATTTTGCCTCTTTTATCAGACTTGCTATTGATACTTCTTCCACAAAAAACTTCATGGATTCTATTCTTAATAAATATCTCTTTTATAAACGGTGCAGAAGAGTTGGATAATATTACATGGACTCCTTTTTGATTTAATTTTTGAAAATAGTCTCTAAGTCGTATCTGTTCTTCTCTGCCAAACGCACCACTATAAGAAGTGAAAGATGATGTTTCATTTAGTGGATGATATGGGGGATCAAAATAAACTAAATCACCTTTTTTAATGTCTTTAATCTCATCAAATTCTTGGCATCTAATATTTTCAATTTTTGGAAGTAAAGCAGAAAGTTTATGCAAATTTTCCTCATCTATAATGGTAGGATTTTTATAACTTCCCTTAGGTACATTGAAGAGTCCTTTGCTATTAACTCTATATAATCCATTGAAACAAGTTCTATTAATAACAATTAACGCTGCTGAACGCTCTGCACCTTCATATCTATCTATTTTATTTTTATCGCTATCTACGCCGTTAAATCTTTCACGAATATGATAATAGTCATATTTTTTGTAGTCTTTTTCTAATGCATTGCATAAGTAAATTAGTTCTTTGGGACTTCTTTTAATATTTTTATACATATCAATCAAATCTTGATTGACATCATTAATTATTGCTGTTTCTTTATGCTCTAATCCTAAAGTTTTTAAAATATCAAAATAGACTGCTCCACCACCAAAAAAAGGTTCTATATATTTATTTGGAGAAAGGTTTTTGTAAAACTCTCTAATATCAGGGACTAATTGTCTTTTGCCACCTACCCACTTAAGAACAGGTTTCACATCATAATCAACTGTCATAATTTTTTGATTGAACACTTTTAATTCTCTTTCTAGATAACTCACAATATGATTTATCCGACTCTATACCTATATAGTTTCTTTTATTTCTTGCGCATACGACTCCTGTAGTACCACTTCCATTAAACATATCAAGGACTATATCATTCTCTTGGGTGGAAGCATGAACCATTCTCTCAATAACGTCTTCAGGTTTTTGTGTAGGGTGTTTACCGAACTTCTTCTCATCTTTTTTTGGTCTGCCCATTGTCCATACATCTTTCATTTGCTTTCCATCGTTATTACTTTTCATCAATTTATAATTGAAATAATGTTTTGTTTTCTGACCCTTTCTAACCCACAAAATAGTTTCAGTAGAATGAGTGAAGAACCTACAAGAAAGATTGGGAGGTGGCGCTGTTTTAACCCAAGTAATGTTATTCAAAATCCTAAAATCTTTAAAACTGCTAATTATTGAACCAATAATATAAATATTGTGATAAGTACCGCTAACCCATAAAGTTCCTCCAGGTTTAAGCACCCTATAACTTTCTTTTATCCACTCAGAATTAAAGTCATGAATATCATCTGTGTTATTTCCTTTATCCCAATCACCCTTATTTACTGAGACCATTTTTCCACTTTTACATGTAATGCCATCATTTGATAAAAAATATGGTGGGTCTGTAATAATACAATCAATAGAGTCATTACCTATTTTAGGTAAGTACTTAAAACAATCTTTGTTATATATTTTTATCACTAATATAAGTAAGTATTCTTTACAGTTATTTTATACCATAGGTATGTAAAAAAACTTATGACAGTCAATAGTTCTTGAGATGTGTCAGATTTGTATTTTTAAGATTTGGAAACCAGTAGTCCTTCGTTGAAGTGACAAATTGTGTCACGCGTAAACTACTGATATTAGTATTTATTTCATTCCCACTCAATAGTTGCTGGAGGTTTGCTTGAAATATCATAAACTACTCTACTGACTTCCTCTATCTCATTTACTATGCGATTGGAAACATGCTCTAAAAAATCATAAGGTAAATGCGCCCATCTTGCTGTCATAAAATCAACTGTCTCTACTGCTCTTAGACCAATAACTTCAGCATACCTTCTTTCATCTCCTACTACACCAACTGATTTTATTGGTAAATAGACTGCAAAAGCCTGACTAACTGTTTTATATAAGTCTGCTTTTATAAGCTCTTCAATAAAAATATGATCAGCTTCTTTTAAAACAGATGTTTTCTCTTTTGTAATATCACCAAGGATTCTTACTCCAAGTCCAGGACCAGGAAATGGATGTCTATTAAGCATTTCTGGTGAAAGGCCTAATTCAACGCCCATTATTCTGACCTCATCTTTAAACAAGTCTCTTAATGGCTCTACTAATTCCATTTTCATTTCCTCAGGAAGCCCACCAACATTATGATGAGATTTAATTACTCTAGCTTCTTTAGACTCTGAACCAGAGGATTCAATTACATCTGGATAAATAGTTCCTTGAGCTAAAAAATGAATGCCCTTTAATTTAGTTGCTTCAGCATCAAAAACATCAATAAAAGTTCTTCCAATAATTTTTCTTTTTTGCTCAGGATCTGCAACACCCTTTAAATGTCTTAAAAAAACTTCTTCGCTATCAGACTTAATAACATTTAGATTCATGTTTTCTTTAAATGTATTCATAACCTCTTCAGCTTCACCTTTTCTAAGAAGACCATTATCAACAAATACACACACGAGTTTTTTACCTATTGCTTCATGTAAAAGTGCTGCTGTCACTGAAGAATCAACACCACCAGAAAGACCAAGTAAAACTTTATTATCTTGAACTTGATTTTTAATTTCTTGAATTCTTTGTTCTATTAGATTGTCCATCTTCCAGTCTGCATTTGCTTTACATACGCTAAAAATATAATTATCTAATACGGTTTTACCATCTTCTGTATGGGTAACCTCAGGATGAAATTGCAGCGCATATATAGGCTTTGTTGAGTGCTGCATTACAGCTATTGGAGCGGTGGCAGTCTCAGCCACTAGCTCAAAATTATCAGGAAGGTCTTGTACCTGATCCCCGTGACTCATCCATACATTTAACGTTTTGCCTAAGCCAGAAAATAATATGCAATCTGCTGTTACAGTAAGCTCTGAATATCCAAATTCTTTTTGTTCAGATGATATAACCTGTCCTCCAAGCTGCTCAGCAAGTGTCTGCATTCCATAGCATATACCCAAGATAGGAATATTTAATTCGAACACTATTTGAGGAATTCTTGGGGTATAACTATTAGTAACAGAATCTGGACCGCCTGATAAGATAATACCTTTAGGATTTATAGATTTTATTTTTTCTTCATCAATGTCCCAAGGAAGTATTTCTGAGTAAACATTACTCTCGCGAACTCTTCTTGCAATAAGTTGTGTGTATTGTGAGCCAAAATCTAGAACCAAGATAGTATCTATTTGCTTCGATGTAGATGATAAATTAACAGTCATAATAGATTATTAACTTCTTTGATAATTAGGTGCTTCCTTGGTAATCATTACATCATGAACATGACTTTCAGTCATGCCTGCATTTGTAATTTCAACAAATTCACTATTCTGATGAACTTCGTTGACAGTTTTACAACCTATGTAACCCATTGATTGCCTCAATCCACCAATCAATTGATTAATAACATTCACAACAAGGCCTTTATAGGGCACTCTTCCTTCAATGCCTTCAGGTACTAATTTCTCAGAGCTTACGTCTTCCTGCATGTATCTATTTGCATCATCCCTTTCTGTCATCGCTCCAATTGATCCCATGCCGCGATAGGTCTTAAAACTTCTTCCTTGGAAAAGCTCTACTTTTCCTGGCGCCTCTTCAGTTCCCGCAAATAAACCTCCTAGCATCACCGAATCAGCACCAGCAGCAATGGCTTTAGCTATGTCTCCTGAAAATCTAATACCACCATCTGCAATCATGCCTATATCTAAATCTTTTAGAGCTTCTTTGATGTCAAGAATAGCTGATATTTGTGGCACACCAATTCCAGCAATAATTCGAGTTGTACAAATAGAACCAGGGCCCATGCCAACTTTAATTGCATCAGCCCCAGCTTTTACTAACTCCATAGCCCCGTCAGAAGTTGCTACATTGCCTGCTATTAAATCGATAGAAGGAAATTCTTTTTTAATCATTTTTACAGTATCAATGACGTTCTTTGAATGTCCATGAGCACTGTCGATAACAAATACATCAACTCCAGCTTCACTTAAGGCCTTTGCTCTTTTAAGAGTATTCGATCCGGTTCCCAAGGCAGCACCAACCATTAAACTACCTGAATCATCTTTTGTTGCATCTGGATATTCTGCAGATTTTTCTATGTCTTTCATAGTTATTAATCCACTTAATTTATCTGATTGATCAATAACTAATAATTTTTCAATTCTGTTCTCATGCATCAGTTTTTTTACTATTTCTTGAGAAGTACCCTCCTCTACAGTTATTAGTTCATCAAATGGGGTCATTATTGATGATAGTGAAGTATCTAAATTATCTGCGTACCTAAAGTCCCTGCTTGTAACGATTCCTTTTAGCTTTCCGTTATCCACAACTGGCATTCCGGAGATATTTAATTCGGTAGTTAATTCAATTAATTCGCCTATAGATTTATTTGACTCAATTGTGATTGGGTCTCTCACAACTCCACTTTCATATTTTTTTACAATTTTAACTTGCGCTATCTGATCTTCAATTGAATTATTTTTATGAATAATTCCAATTCCGCCAACTTCAGCTAGCGCTATGGCCATCCGTGATTCAGTGACAGTATCCATGGCAGCTGATATCAAAGGAACCTTGATATTTATATTTTTGGTAAGTCTTGTATGAATTGAGGCTTCGCTTGGTGCAAAGTCACTATAGCGAGGTAGAAGAAGAACATCGTCAAATGTTAATGCTTTTTGTTTTACTCTGTCCATGTAGGATTATAACAAAACTAAAGTTAAAAAAAAATAACTCTTAAAATATTAGGCCTAATATATAAATAAAAGTTAGTCCTGCATTAAGAACTATCAAAGATTGCTCTTTCCATAACCATCCCACATATATCCATAAAGTGTTAGCCGATATGAAAGCCCAATGATGGTATTCTAGTTCTGGTACAAAACTAGCCAGCACAGCTGCAATAATAAGCATGCCAGTTGCAAGCCAGGCTAGTGATTGAAAAGGCTTTTCGTTTTGTTTCATAATTTATTTTAATTCTTTAAATAAATCATCTGTCTTAGATGCACATATAAAATCATTATTATGAAGTCCCTTAATTTTATGTGACCACCAAGTTACAGTTACCTTTCCCCATTCTAAAAATATTTCAGGATGATGATCTTCTTTCTCAGCTAGTTTTGCAACTTCATTGGTAAATTTAACAGAATCCTCATAGGTTAGAAAAGCAAAAGAACATATTAACCTCTTGATATTCTCTTCTTCACAAACTGTCCATGATGGTATCTGGGGAAGTAATTCTTGTATTTCTTCTTCGTGAAGAGCATTTGCATCAGATCTGCAAGCTTCACATGTACTTTGAGATAATTCGTTAGGCAATTTAGATACCGCCTTTAGAGAGTTTTGAAGGATCAAGCAAATTTTTAAGTTTTGCTTTTGTTAAATCAGTCTCTTCAGCTGCAACTTCAATTATTGGCCTATTTTCTTTGTAAGCTTTTTTAGCTATTAATGCTGCTTTTTCGTAACCAATTATAGAATTTAATGCGGTAACTAATATTGGATTTTTAGACAAAGAAACTTCTAGATTTTTATGGTTTACCTTTAAACTTTTAATAGCATTCTTTGAAAGTGCATTCATTGAACCACTAAGCAGGTTGATGCTCTTCAGAAGGTTATAAGCTATAACAGGCAACATTACATTTAACTGAAAGTTGCCAGATTGAGCAGCAACAGTGATTGAAACATCATTGCCTATTACATCTGCAGAAGCCATAGCAACTGCCTCAGGAATCACAGGGTTTACTTTTCCTGGCATTATGCTGCTGCCAGGCTGAAGAGCTTTAAGCTCAATGTCTGAAATACCTGCCAAAGGTCCACTATTCATCCATCTTAAATCATTCGAGATTTTCATAAGCATAATAGCAAGATTCTTTAATTCTCCAGATAATTGAACAGAGCAATCCTGCGCACTAAGTTCATGATAGAAGTTCTTTGCTGGAGAATATTTATATTTATTACCAGTTAACTTTGTCATTTGTTGAGCAAATTGTTTCGCAAATTGTTTGTGAGCATTTATACCACTGCCTACAGCTGTCCCACCTTGAGGTAGTTCAAGAAATTTCTTTTCTAAGACACAAAACATTTCTTTAGAAGATTTTAACTGACTTGACCAAGCCTTAAGCTCTTCTGAAAAATCAATTGGCATTGCATCCATTAAATGAGTTCTACCTGTTTTAACTATTCCCTTTAAAGAATCAGCCTTATCGTCAATTGATTTAATTAATCGATCCAAGGCTGGAAATAATTTTTCTGTTAAATCCATGTGTGCACTAACTTTAATGGCAGTTGGAATAACATCATTACTGCTTTGGCTCATATTTACATCATCATTTGCGCTAATCTTAACTTTTGCATATTTGGTTGCTAAATTTGAAATGACCTCATTGGCATTCATATTTGAGCTTGTTCCTGATCCTGTTTGAAAAACATCTATAGGAAATTCATGGTGATGTTTTTCTTGCCAAACTTCTTTTGAAGCTTTGGAAATTGCTTTTGATTTTTTTGAAGAAATTAAATTTAATTTTAAATTAGCTTTAGATGCAGCATCCTTTATTAACCCTAATGAAGAAACAAAAGATTTTGTAAAAGGGAAATCCATTTTTATGCCGCTAATTGGAAAGTTATTGACTGCTCTTTGTGTTTGAGCTCCCCATAAAGCCTTTGACGGAACTTTTACATCACCTAAGCTATCTTTTTCTATTCTATATTTCATATTTGATTGTTTATTTGATAAGCTATTTTAACATTAAAGAGCTTCGGAGAAAAAACTATGTCAAATGTTGCGCCAATTAAAATTGATATAACTGATGGCAGACTGCCTATAAAAGATAAAGGTTTAGTATTTCAAGAATTTGCTAGCCCTGCTGAGGAAAGAAGAAATCAATTAGAAAAGTTAGCAGCAGGTTTTAGGTTATTTGATTACTTTGGTTTTAATGAAGGAGTTGCTGGCCATATCACATATAGAGATCCAGAATTTTCTGATCATTTTTGGGTAAATCCATTAGGGGTTCACTTCTCACAAATCTCTGTATCTGACCTATTACTAGTCAATCATGATGGCAAAGTTGTTCAAGGTGATAAAGATATAAATATTGCAGCTTTTGCAATCCATTCAAGACTTCACAAAGCAAGACCTGATGTAAATGCTGCAGCACATTCTCACTCAATTTATGGCAGAACATTTTCTACACTTGGAAAACTTTTAGATCCAATTTCTCAAGACGCTTGTGCATTTTATGAAAATCAGGGCATCTATAAAGATTTTTCAGGTGTTGTTGAAGAAGTTGATGAAGGGGATGAAATTGCGAAAGCATTAGGGGATAAGAAAGTTGCAATAATGCAGAATCATGGAATTTTGACAACAGGCCCATCTGTAGATATTGCGCTCTGGTTTTATATGTCAATGGAAAGATGCTGTCAGGCACAATTGATGGCTGAAGCAGCTGGTAAACCAGTTATTATTTCTCATGAAACTGCTATCAAAACAAGAGAATTTATAGCTAATGATATTGCAGCATGGGCCAGTTATCAGCCAGCATTTGATAAAATTATTAAGATGCAACCAGACCTATTAGACTAGCTAGCTGGTGCTATTATTGCTTTAGTTTCAAGACACTCTTCTAGACCATGTTTACCATGCTCTCTTCCATTTCCTGAAGACTTGTAACCGCCAAATGGAGCGGCGTTTCCTCTAGCTCCTCCATTAATAGTAATCTGGCCAGCTCTAATTTGATGTCCAACTTCTATGGCATGAGACAGCTCACCTTGGACATATCCTGCAAGGCCAAACTCAGTATCATTTGCTATTTCAATTGCTTCCTCTTCACTTTCATATTTTAAAAGACATAGTACTGGACCAAATATTTCTTCTTTAGCTATTGTCATTTCATTAGTCACATCAGCAAAAACTGTAGGTTTAACATAATATCCTTTTTCACAACCATCAGGTTTCTCTACTCCGCCTGCTACCAACCTTGCTCCCTCTTCAATACCAATTTCGATCATTTTAAGTACTTTTTCATATTGAGTCTTATTAGATATTGGGCCCATTCTAAATTCACCATTGGGATCACCCACTGTTGTGTTATTAGCGGTAGCAGCAGCAATTTCAACTGCTTTTTCATAATTATTGGATGAAACTAGCATCCTTGTAGGTGCATTGCATGACTGACCTGAGTTTAAAAAGCAATGTCCTGCACCACCCTTAACTGATTTTTCTAAATCAGCAACATCATCCAATATGATATTTGCCGATTTTCCACCAAGTTCTTGTTGGACTCGTTTTACAGTTTCAGCTGATGCTTGAGCAACTGCTATTCCAGCCCTAGTTGATCCTGTAAAGGACATCATATCGACTTTTTTATGTTCTGATAACGCAGCACCAACTATAGGACCAAATCCATTGACCAAATTAAATACGCCTTTTGGTACACCTGCATCATGCATAATTTCTGCAAGTAACATAGAACAGTATGGAGATATTTCACTTGGCTTAAGAACCATAGTACATCCGCTGGCTATTGCTGCAGATACCTTCGTTGTTATCTGGTTCATAGGCCAATTCCATGGTGTTATCATTCCTATAACTCCAATAGCTTCTTTTCTTATGGTATATCCACCATCTTCTTGTTCAAACTCGAACTCCTCAAGAGCTTCTAGAGTTTCTTTAAAATTTATTAATCCTGTGTTTGCTTGTGCTTTATCTGATAACCATTGTGGGGCACCCATTTCTTTAGTAATTATTTTAGCAAGATCTGTATATCTATTTTCGTATTCTTTAATAATATTTTTTAGAAGATCGATTCTTTGTTCTTTTGATGATTTTGAAAATGATATAAAAGCTTCAGAGGCTGCATCGACCGCAGAATTAATATCTTCCTTAGTACCTGCAGTGATTTGACCAATAATCTCTTCATTAGCAGGATTTATTACATCAATAAGTTCGTTTGAATCGGAATTAACCCACTCACCATTTATATAAAATTTTAAATCATTGCTCATGCTATTCTCCATCAAATTTATTTATAGAATTATAACTAAATACTTAAAAATCAACTAGGTTATAAAATTAGAAAAGTCCTTTAATTTCTTTATGTTCATCTAATCCAATAGCCTCTGCAGCTGGAACTCGTGGCAGCCCAGGCATCGTCATAATTTCTCCACAAACTACGACAATAAATTCTGCTCCTGCAGATAATCTGACTTCTTTTATCGGAACATCATGTCCTGAAGGAGCACCCATTAATAATGGATCTGTTGAAAAACTATATTGTGTCTTTGCCATACATATTGGATAACTTCCAAATCCGTCATCTTCAAGCTTCTTGAATTGATTTCTAACTTTTTTATCTGCAATAATTTCTGATGCACCATAAATATTTTTTGCAATATATTCTGTCTTATCCCAAAGAGACATTTCGTTCTCATACAAAGTCTTAAAGTCAGAAGAGTTAGAATCGGCTATTCTTGCAACTTCCTCTGCAAGGTCAGTAGCCCCTTCTCCTCCTTTTTCCCAATGGGAAGATATTTTGCATTGCACGCCTAAGTTTTTACAAAAATTAATTATTTGTTCATGTTCATTTGGAGTATCTGAAACATAGTCATTGATTGCAACAACAACTGGAACTCCAAACTTTCCTATATTTTCTATATGTTTACCTAAATTTTTACAACCTTTTAAAACAGCATCAACATCTTCTGAACCTAATTCATCTTTTTTAACACCTCCATGCATTTTTAGTGCTTTAGTGGTAGCAACTAAAACAACAGTATCTGGCTTAAGGCCAGATTTTCTGCACTTTATGTCGAAAAACTTCTCTGCTCCCAGATCTGCACCAAAACCAGCCTCAGTAACTACATAATCAGCAAGCTTTAATGCTGTCTTTGTTGATACAACTGAGTTGCAGCCATGTGCAATATTTGCAAATGGTCCGCCATGCATAAAGGCTGGATTATTCTCTAATGTTTGAACCAAATTAGGCTGAAAAGCATCTTTTAGTAATGCTGTAATTGCTCCATCAGCATTAAGCTCTTTTGCTCTTACGGGTTCATTACTTCTAGTATATCCAATAACAATGTTGCCAATCCTTTTCTGAAGATCATCTATATCTGAAGCTAAACAAAATATTGCCATTATTTCTGATGCAACTGTAATATCGTATCCGCTTTGACGAGGAATTCCATTTCCAGTTCCACCCAAACCACATGTAATATCTCTTAACGATCTATCATTCATATCAACTACTCTTTTCCAAGTTATGCGCCTTGGGTCAATATTAAGTTTGTTTTCCCAATGTATATGATTATCTATTAATGCAGACAATAGATTATGAGCTGCCCCAATTGCATGAAAATCTCCAGTGAAGTGAAGATTAATGTCAGTCATAGGAATAACTTGAGCATAACCACCACCAGCAGCACCACCCTTCATACCAAAACATGGTCCTAAGCTAGGCTCGCGAAGACAAATCATTGCTTTTTTTCCTATTTTACAGAGCCCATCAACCAAACCAACACTAGTAGTTGTTTTTCCCTCGCCAGCTGGAGTAGGTGAAATTGCAGTAACTAATATTAATTTACCATCATCTTTTTTAGATAATGAATTTATTAAGTTAGAAGAGAGTTTAGCTTTATCATCACCAAACCTTATTAAATTTTCACTACTTATATCCAATGAATTTGCTATTTCATCAATTGATTTTTTATTAGCAGCATTTGCTATCTCTAAGTCACTTGGATACGTCATTTTAATTCTCCGATTCCCCTAAATTTTACGTTTAGTATACATAAGAGATATATTCTTAACTAGAAAAAAAACAGCTAATTTTTTGCCTTATTAAAAGCTTCTATAGCCCTTAATCTTGATTCTTTAAGATCTAAAATTTGATATGGGTAATTGCACTTATTTCTAGTTTCCATTAATGGATCATGAATTTCTTTTTTATCAACATCTTTAAGTTTTTTTAGATGTTTTTTTATAAACAAGCCTTCTGTATCAAAGTTTTTTGACTGAGTAAGTGGATTAAATATCCTGAAATATGGTGCTGCATCAGTACCTGTAGAACTACTCCATTGCCATCCACCATTGTTAGAAGAAAAATCACCATCTATAAGGTTCTGCATAAAAAATTCTTCTCCAAGTCTCCAATCATGCAACATATTCTTTGTAAAAAACATAGCTACAACCATTCTTAATCTGTTATGCATCCATCCCTCTGACTTTAATTGTTTCATTGCTGAATCAATTATTGGAAATCCAGTATTTCCATTCTTCCAAGCATCTAGCTCAGACTCTTCATAACGCCACACAATATTATTTGTATAATCTTGAAAGGGTTTATTTTGACTTACCTTTGGAAAACAAAACATAATATTCTTATAGAATTCTCGCCAAATAATTTCATCAATCCATTTTGTAATCCCTTTTTCACCTGTATCTAGTTCAAAATTATTCATCTTTAATGCTTCTAGGATGCAGCGTTTGGGTGAAATAATTCCATTAGCCAAATATGGAGATATTCTGCTCGTTCCATCAACAATTGGATCATTGCGATCCTGAGAATATCTCAAAATTTTATTACTGAGATATAACTTCAATCTATCTTTTGCATGAGCCTCTCCTGGAGGCCACATCGACATATCAACTGAGTGATTTCGTTTATATTTAAATTTAAAATCACATATATTAGATTCTATTAGAGTTTTTTTCTTTGATAAATACTTAAATTCAATATCTAATAAATCAAGATTAAAATTTTCAATCCATTTTTTTTTGAAAGGAGTGAAAACAGAATATGGTTTATCTTCTGCTGTTCTTATAGAACCTGGAGAAAAAATAACTTTTTCATGGTAAGAAGAGAACTCAATATCATTCTTTTTGAAAGATCTTGTTACGTTATCATCTCTATTTTGTTCATCATTTCCAAATTGATTATTCCAAAAAACCTTATTTATAGACCTTTCTTTTATTAGATTGAGAATAATATCTTTATTATCCTTAAATCCAGTTGAATCAATAATTGTTAGAGGAATATTAATCTTAGATAATTCTTGGTCTAGAATTTTAAGATTCTCTATTAAAAATTCAATTTTACAATTAGCCTCATTGTGTAAATTGTTTTGCCTTGAAGAAAAAATATAAATTGCCTGTACTTCTTCACATTCAATACATGCATTTCTTAATGCTGGATTATCATCCATTCGCAGATCATTCCTGAACCAGATTAAACCTTTCATTTTCTAATCCTTTATATGTGAATTTGAAAAAACAACATCAACCTGAAAGTTTTCTCTAATATTTGAAATATCAGCGGTGCCGCCTGCTGACTCTACTATTGCAGCACCAGCTAGAATATCCCAAAGATATACTCCTTTTTCTTTATACATTTCAGCTTTTCCACTTGCAATATAACAAGAGGCCATTGCCGCTGATCCAATCATCCTTATTTTTTTCCATGATTGCATGTCATATATAATTTTTTCTAAGGACGTATAGGAGTAGTCACTATTAACAGGTAATCCTGTTACTAAAACCCCATCGCTCTTTTTTTTATAATCTGAAACAATAATTTTATTATTATTAAGAGTAGAAATTTTTGTATGGTTATTTCCAACATACATATCCTTGTTATTGAAGTCATATACGACTCCTAGTAGTGGCTTCATATTTTTTACTAAGCCTATTGAAACACAGCACATTGGTATCCCTCTACTATAATTTGCAGTACCATCAAGAGGATCAATTACCCAAAAAGTGTCACCTAAATCTTCAACAGATTTTCCACTCTCCTCGGCTAAAATTGGATATTTAGATTTTTTTACAATAATTTCTTTTATTAAATTTTCAGCCTTTAAATCTGCTATAAGTTTTGTATCTTTGTTATTTGATTTAAGACTCTTGTTTAACTCTTTCTTATTTTTTAATAATAATTTTCCTGAATCTTTAGCAGCTTCCTTTGCTATATCTAGATTAATGTTAAATTCAGTAATATCCATTTATGCTAAACAATAGAATGCAAAACAATTTATTAAATATATAATTAGGGGAGATTTTAATTTATATGGCCCTGAATATAATCTTTGCATAGTTTTTTAATATAAAAAATAAAATGGAATTAACAATAATATTAGATTACATAATTATAAGCATAATTGCATCTATGGCTATAAATTCTATTTTAGGAAATTTAGCTAAACAAAATAATTTTCTTGTAGATCTTCCTGATAGAAATAGGAAATTTCATAAAAGACCCACTCCTCTAACTGGTGGAATAGGAATATTCATTGCTCTTTTGGTATCAGGAAAACTGTATATAGACCTAAATGACCTTACAGGATATCTTCCTGATTTCACTTTTCATCTAATGCTTATTTCTATACCCCTGCTTGGATTATTTTTAATTGATGACTTAAAAGGTTCTAAGCCAAGTTATAGAATTTTAATACAGTGCTTATTAACTGTTTATATGATCTTTAGTACAAATGTCTATATAGAATCTTTAGGTGATTTGTTTGGTTTTGGTAATATCAATCTTGGGATATTTAGTATACCTTTTACTATTTTTTGCGTAGTTGGGATTATGAATGCTTTTAATATGATTGATGGTATTAATGGTTTATGTTCTGGTTGTGCTATGTTGGCCTTGTTATTAATAGGATTCTATTCTGGATTAATTTATGACTCTATGCTGGTATTAATCATTGGCTCAATGATAGGTTTTGTATTATTTAATTTAGGAGCTTTTGGAAAAAAACGTGGTGTATTTTTAGGCGATAGTGGTTCAAATCTGATTGGTTTTTGGGTTGCATGGTGTGCTGTATATGCTTCACAAAATCAACTTTATAATATAGAGCCCATTACTATGCTCTGGTTTGTCGCGATTCCTTTTCTCGATTGTATTGGTTTAATTTTTTCTAGGATCAAAAGAGGTATTAGTTGGAGCTCTCCTGGAAGAGATCATATTCACCATAAGCTTATGAGAAATTTTTCTCCGCAAAGTACGCTTCTTCTTATTCTTTTAATTACATTAATCACTGGTTTGTTTGGTATATATATTGAAAACAATACTACGTCTTCAACTTCTTTGCTTCTATTTTTAATTTATGGGTTTATATACTTTGTTTTTGCGGGCTATGATGAAAATGAAAAGGAGGAGGATATTAAAAATAATGTTTAGTTTTTTTAAAAAAGATAAGAAGGAAGTTGATAAAAAAGAAGTAGGTTTTGAAGTAGAACTGACAGCTACTGTTTTGGCATATGAAATTGCAAGATCAGATGGAGATATAACTGATGATGAGTTATCAGTGTTAATGGAAGAAATTGAAAAAATAGCTATAAAGGTTGGTAAAGAAAAATCTGAAATATTAAAAATAGTAGAGAATTACAGCAAAGACAGTACTTCTTTCTTCGAATTTATAGAAGATATAAATAAAAATTATGAGAAAGATAAGAAATTGTCACTGTTAAGATTTATGTGGAAAACAGCTTATGCAGATGGAAGGTTGGATGTCGATGAGGAACGCTTGGTAAGAAGGGTCGCAGACTTAATTAAAATTAAGGACATTGAAGTCCTAAAGTTAAAAGACATATCAAAAAAGAACAGCTAATCATATTCAACAACGCCTGCATTATTAATAATAAAATTTTCTGAGGCTTTTCTATCACACTTACCAGGATAGTTTTTTATATTTTCATCATACATGTCATTCCCAACGTACGTGAACATTTGGTAAAGGACAACACATTTTTCTATTTCGCTAAGTCTTTCATCGATGTAAATCTTTTCAGATAAACTTTTAAGAGTTGTGTTATCTGATGACATCTTAAGATTCTTTTTTTTATCTATCACAATATATTTAGAATAATTATTATCAAAAATATAAGGCTCCCAATTCACATTATTAGTAGAGGCTCCTGGTTCGCCATATTTAGCGAAATTACTCCAAAATCTCATCATATTTCTGGATGTATAGAAATGTGAGATGCCTTTAGGGTACATAAAATTTGAAACGGGTGGACCGCCTACTAACTTTGTATTTCCAGTTAATAAAGGTATTTCTAGGGCATGCCCTGCTCCAAAAAGTTTCTTAAAGTCAGCAACAATAAGTCGTCTACGATCATCCCAATCAAATCTATAAGAATATAATTCCGAGTTACCAGCTTTTGCTAATGAATTAAGCGGCTCATTAACTCCTCTTATCTTCCATGCCGAACTTCTGTAATAATTGAATGCTTCAAAAGCCTCTTCATTTTTAAAAATAACCTTTGGAAGATCGAATAAAGAGCCTGTTGCAGAATAATCAAGAGCCACAAAATATTCTGAAAAAGCTAGCCATATTTTAACTTCATCACGAGTTGAGCCAGCTATAGTTGGAACACTATTTACATGTTCTTTTTTTGATAGTGCCTCTCTTAAACCAATCTTTGGTATGACTAGTCCGTCATTTGTTAATAAGGGTAATTCTTCAAAGGTCTTTCTTTCAGCATAATATTGATAAAATTCTTTACCTGAAAGGCTAAATAAAATATCTCTTAATTCTTTATTGCTATATTTGTCTTGTTGGTTTTTATTAAATTGATCTTTAACAACCTTATTAACAACTTCCCAAGTAGAATAATTTGAGGTTGGAGATTGATTTTTCTGTTTATATGCGTTTTCAAGAGAAATTGATTCTGTGTATCCTGACATTGATATTGCTTTATGAAATAATCCTTTTGCTTTTTTAGAAACTATTAAAGATAAAACATTGTGTCCACCGGCAGACTCTCCAAAAATTGTAATATTGTTTGAGTTTCCTCCAAATGAACTAATATTTTCATTTACCCATTCAAGTGCAGAGATAATATCCAACGTACCAAAATTAGAAGTCCTATCTATGCCATCTTGCAAGCTCTGAACTGCAGGATGAGTAAACCAACCCAATGGTCCAAGCCTATAATTAATTGTTACAACTATAACGTTATGTTTTTTAACTAACTTAGTAAAGTCGTATAGATCTTTTAAGCCAGATGTATTACCTCCTCCATGAATCCAAAACATTACTGGAAGTAATTCTTCAGACAATTTTGATGGAGCGTAAATATCAAGATATAAACAATCTTCACTTCCTGAGATTGGTTCATTAGAAAATTGAGATGAGCCACCTAAATTTGATGTTCTTTGCAAACAGAAATTATTAACCTTACGTTTTATTAAATTAGAATTCTGTTCGATCTTTCTTGGTGCCTTCCATCTCAAATCGTCAATTGGAGGCTTTGCATAAGGAATATCCTTCCAATTAACCACACCCTTCTTAATAAAGCCTTGGGTTATTCCTGATGATGTGACAATCCTGAAGTCATCTGCATATGCAGAGACAAAAAATATTATAAAAATTGGCAAAAAGAGCTTTTTCATATTTAACTAGAAAATATATGTACTAAAATATAGTCATATATTATATATAAATTCGGGATGTAGCGCAGCCTGGTAGCGCACTACACTGGGGGTGTAGTGGTCGTCGGTTCAAATCCGGCCATCCCGACCATTTATTAATTTAATATAGATTTAACTTTATTTGAGGCTTTAAATGCAAGCTTCTCTGAAGATGGAATTTTAAATTCTTCTTTTGTTTTTGGATTTCTGCCTATTCTAGCCGGACTTTTATGTAAATAATAAGTTCCGAATTTAGATATCTTGATTTTCTTTCTTTTGTTTTCTTTGATTAAGTCTAGAAAGGCATTCAGAAATAAGTTACTTGTTTTAGATGTAAAAAGGGCTTTGGAAGAGATATTTTTGATAATATCTTTTTTTCCAAAGCCCATATTAGAGCAGTCTAACAGTATGACTTAGTCATTTATTACAGTACCACCAAATGGTCCTGTATCGCCACCTGCTGTGTTAGTAGCAGTACCAGTTCCTGTACCTGTACCTGTACCTGTACCTGTACCAGTAGATGCATCGTCATCAACACCACCAACATCTCTTACCTGAACGGTAATGTCTTGTGTATTACTGACACCAAGAGACGTTGTAGCTGTAATTGTTGTAGTGAAGTCCATCGTTGCGCCAGTTTTATAGCCATCCAATGTTTCAAATTTAGTTCTTTCACAAGTGAAATTATCTAAATAAGTATTACAGTTTAAGGTTGATTGATTAACAAAATCATTCGTACCTGTTCTTTGAACTTCATAAGCATCAGGTATTTGTAAATCATAGTCTGGAGGTATGTTAAAGGCTAATGTACCACCAGCTGTTATTTGAATAACTGAAGCTTCTCTATTTAATCCTGTACTATCTTTCATTGCAGGACCAGTTGTCGGACCTACTTTAAAGGTGATCGTTACGTCCGTTCCAGCCGCAGCATCAACAGTTGCAGTAACAGTTCCAATAACTTTTACATTTTCGTCAACTACAAATGTGTCTGAAGATGTAAATACAGGAGCGGTATTTAAAAAGTTTTCAGGAGTTTGAAGAGAGCTTGTTCCTGTACTTGTACCTGTACCTGTACCTGTTCCTGTTCCTGTACCAGTAGATGCATCGTCATCAACACCACCGACATCTCTTACCTGGACAGTAATGTCCTGAGTTGCAACGTTACCAGAAGCATCAGTAGCCGTAACTGTTGCAGTAAAGTCCATAGTTGCGCCAGTATTATAGCCTGATAATGTTCTTGTTCGTTTAGTTACAGTACCGAAAGCATCAGGTCCAAAGCCAGACGCCTCATCTTCTCCATCTGTATACAACTGAACGTCAGTTACTTGTAAATCATAATCAGGAGCTGTGTTAAAGGATAATGCACCACTACTTGTTATTTGAAGAACTGATTTAGTTCCTGCTTGCAATGCAGGGCTAGTTGTCGCCCCAATAGTAAAGGTTACAGTATCAAGTTCAGTTACAGTAACATTTCCAATTTCTGTGATATTTTCGTCAACTGTAAACGTTGATGAAGATGTAAATACAGGTGATGTTGTATCAGTAACGTTAACAGTTCTTGTAGCTGTTGCTTCATTTCCAGAAGCATCTGTAGCTGTGTATGTTAATGTGTATTCGCCTACTGTATCTGTATCGACAGTTCCAGAAGTAACTACTTCGACTGTACCAGATGCATCGGTTGCAGTTGCACCAGCATCAGTATAAGTATCGCCTAATTCTGTTGTTGCAGGATTATCACCTGTCACAGTCACTACCGGTGCTGTTGTATCAACAACATTAACTGTTCTTGAAGCAGTTGCAGTATTGCCATCTAAATCGGTTGCAGTATAGGTTACTGAATATGATCCAACAGCTGAAGTATCAACATTACTTGATGATGATACTGAAGTACTTCCGTGGAATTCATCAAAAGCAGTTGCTCCAGCATCTGTATATGTTGCGCCTAATTCTACTGTTGCTGGATTAGAACCATCAATTGTTATTACTGGTGGTACGTTATCATTATATCCATCATCACTAAGAGAGCTAATAGCAGCTATACCAACAATCCCTATTAATGCTTTCTGTATAGCACTTAACTCTGCACGTATTTCAGCCAACCTACTAGAAGAGCTTTTAACAGTTGAAGGGTTTTGTGTACTTGATTGAGTCTCTAGTAACATAGACTGCTCTTGAAGCAGGTATGACCTTCTGTCCCTGAGCTCATTCATAGACATAGCATCGACGCTTGAGTCTATTTGTGACATTCTTTCAGGACTAACCTCTGCATTAAGTCCAAAAGAAAGTAAAGTTAAACAAACTAAATAAAATTTTTTCATAGCCATATCCTCTAATTTTTAATGCTATTAATAGAAGCTATATTCACATAATTTTAGGTGTTATACAACTCCGGAGGCAAATAATAACGCATTATTTAATAAAAATACACAAAATTATGTACTAAATGTAAACATTTAAAAAAATTGGAACTATCTATTTGGAAAATCTTAATCTGATAATTTAGTTTATTGGCTGAAGCTTAACTAATAAACCATGTAAGGTATGTCTTCTATTGAGCTTTGCACCTGGATCTTTTGTCAAAGGTCTCCAAGTATAATTTATTAAGTTACCGTATATAGGTATGTTAAAAAAGATGCCCTTGTCAAAGCTTCCTTCACCAAATTGCGCTGTAGTAACGTCAGTGAAGGTAGCAAAAGCTCCAAAATACACGCCATTATAAAAAGATCTAGAAAATTCTATAGTGTACCCAACATCACCAGCAAGATATTCTCCTGCAGAAATCTTCATATCAAAGGGTATTGTTCCATAGTTTCTATAATTAAAATTTACTGTTGCCATCGTATTTTTATAATCTAAGAGACCAAACCCCCATTCATAATCTCTTTTAAAAACTTTAAAAACATCCATTCCAAATGAATAATTGGTATTTGGTGTGAAATATAAATATTCCCCTCCTACTCCAGAAAACATATCTTCAAAGATTCCAGCAGACATCATAATATGATGATTTTTATAAGGAGTTAAATGGTAATCGAATTGGGCCCTTCCTATCAAAAGACCTCCATCTTTAATATTTTTTAAATACTGTTTAACATCTGATCTTACTTGAGCAGGGAAGACATCAACTGGTGGTAAAAATAAATCATCTAAATTGTCGGCTAGGCTATATTTTAGGTTGGTATTAAAAAATAGATTTTCTCTTATTATGAATTCAGTATCATTTTCAACCAAAAAAGCACCTTTAAAAAATTCTTCCCTCGATGCAAGAAATGGTCTAAAGTTTGCACGAGTGTTTGTACTATACCTTTTTGCAGTACTTCTTTCGTATATTGTTTGAGAAGATGCTCTATAAGAATCGTCAATCTCTGAAACAGCTAATAAATTTGCAATTTCAATGTCTTTTACAATATCTTCAGTTATTCCAGCATCTCTTGCTGACCGATTTATAATGTCTTCTACGACTCTTAGATTAGGATGTATAACTTGAGTGAGTTGAAGGCCTATTGAATTTGCGTTTCTAGTAAGTTTTTTTACACCAATACCATTCTCTTCAAGATTGTTTATTAACTGAGTGTACTTATTATCTCCTCTTCGACGATCTCCTCTTGCATATTGAGCCTTCTCAAATGTCTTAACGGGATCATTTTTATAAACAAATTTAAAAGAAGCATAATCTCCTCTCTCATAAGAGACGCCAATACTAAAGTTATCAGTAATCAAATAATCTACACCAAACGAAAAATCATTCTCAGGAGTTCTATAGGGAACTAAACCTGGCCTAACCGTGGAATCGTACTCTGCCTTGAGCAGCAACTTATTGCTTAAAGCATGGGATACACCAAAAAAAGGTGAAGCGGTCTCTCCAGAAAAATATCTTGACGGTTGAAAACTTCCTCCTAAGCCTTCTGTATTAGTTGGTCTGTCGTTAAATTTGTCAGAAATATAACTTAGCGGGTTCTTGAAACTTAGGTCAGAGCCATTTAATAGTCCAAAACCTAATCCAAAATGGAAATCAGTTCTATTTATTCCGTAACTACCAACTATGTATTCTGAGCTATAAATACCAGTACCTGCAAAGTCATTCAACCCAATTGCAATGGCAGGTAATTTACCCTGTTCTTTCAGCCTTAATTTTACATTGAAACCTTTATCTTTAAAATCTTGTTGGCAGACTATGTCATAAGTCTCATAGCAGTATGGTCTATCTTGAACATTTGTATAAAAGAAAGATGCCTCAAACCAATCAAAAGGATTAGCGGAGAGAGTAACAGTTTGATTAGGCGTTCCATTATATGCTGTTACGCCGTGCACACCTTCATTATAGGTTCTTGCAGTTGGAGTACTTATTAACCCAACGATTCCATAATTGTTATACAAATTATGTTCGAAACTGTCGCCATAAGTTTGATTTGTATAAAGTAATATGGCTAATACTAGAAAATTATGTATATGACTTTTAACGCTTTTTTTCATTCATCTTTATCTAGTCATCATTTATAGCTGATAAAGATGCCAAAGCAATTCCTAGATTACCAAGGATTGAGACATAAGCCTGAGTTGCTATTCTTCTTGGAGCAGATTCATCTAATGCCCTTGGCACAAAAATTATTGAGCCAGGATAAATTTTTATTTCACTCTTAGGACGACTCTCAAAAATATTTCTTTTTGATCTATATAGTTGTGACTCTCCATTTGGATGAAGAATATATATTGATTCGTTATCAGCAAACTTTTTATAGCCTCCCGATTTATCAACAAAATACTCTACGCCTTGATTTTCAGTGAACATAACCGCTCCCTCAGTAGAGGTTTCTCCGTATACATAAACAACATTATTTCTTTCAGGAACAAATAACTCATCGCCCTCTTTGACGCTATAAAGATCAATAGTTTGTTCATTTAGCAGATTTATAACAACTCTTCCATTTGCAGGGGTATTGTTTAGTTTTTCAGTCAATTTTACTATGGGAGTCAAATCAAAATTTCCACCTATATTTTGTTGGCTTGCAGCAATAATATTATCTAGAAATTCTCGATATAGAATTTCTTTTGATAACTCATTTACTTTTTTTGCATCCTCATTTAAATAAATTGCACCAAACTGATAAGCATTCTCTGTAAAGCCACCTGCTCTTTCAATTAAATCACTAATTGTTTCGCCTGCAGACATTGTATATGATCCTGGTTTCAGAACAGCACCCGAAATTTTAGCTTGCCTATATGGATATTCTCTAACATAAATTGAATCACCATCTTCAATATTAATTGCTTCAAGATAACTATTATTTGGGATTGGTATAGTTTTCAATGATCCATCGACAAGTCTTTCAAGAGAAATATTTTCAAAGTCAGCATTTCGGTTAATACCGTTAGCATATTCAATAATACTTATAAGTTTTTGATCATCTGAAGCTTCATACTTTGAAGGTCTGTTTACTGCACCGTCGATGGTAACAATATTTTTTCTTGGCTTGACAAAAACAACATCACCAGATCTGAGTCGTTTTTTGAGATTATATTGTCCTTCAATTAGTAAATCATAAATATCTAGTGTTTCAATAATAATATTATCTCTAACAAGATTTATTTCCCTTAAAGATCCAAACTCACTTATACCTCCTGCAGCTGACAATGCATGTAATATATTTGAATTTCCAGTTAAGGTATAAATACCAGGATTTTCTGCGTTACCAGTAACTAAGATATTTACATCTCTTATTTCAGTAAGATTAATGAACGCTTCATTACCTATTAATGCAGCATTAACCCTAGATTTTATTAACTGCGAAGCATCATTTAATGATAATCCAGCAATAACTACCTTTCCTATGTCTGACACACTTACTGACCCATCAGAGTTAATTAAAAGTTCTTCTATATATGCATTTGGGCCAACTAATTGAACTTGAAGAACATCACCAACATCTAGCATATACCCAGAATCAGGATTAGGCTCATTGATTGGCATAAATGATGTTTGAAAGGTATTAAAAAAATCTGAGCCATAAACTTTCAAATCCTCATTGAGATCAAATGAATCTTCAGAATCTAATCTTCTCTCAAGTTCTAATAGATCTGACTCCAATCTATCTTTTAATTTCAAAAAAGTTTCAGCTTTTTTTAATTTTGACGAGTAGATGTAGGGTTTATATGTTTCAGCGGTTCCATCAGCTTTTCGTTGATTATTTTCTTGAATGTCCTTCCTGATATCATCTGGAAGACTTTCAAGGAACTCTGGATCTAAATCTTGTGCACTAACAAACACAGTTACTAACATCATTAATACTAACTTAATACTTTTCATAATCTTATATTGCTCTTTTAATTGTTTAACCCGCATTGAAGCAAGATTTAAGTCAAACCTGGTATTGTAATACCATCTATCTCCTCAGTGTGTTTTATTATAACACTTATTATATCGTTTACCTGCGATTCCGTTATTGTAGAATCTGATGATTGGAAAATAAATCTAAAGCCTATTTTAATTTCAGAATTCTTTTCATTATTAAAATAATCAAATATATATATTTCTTTTAAAAGTTTGTGTTTGAATTCTAAAATATACTCTACAAATTTATCTAGTTCTGTAAAATCTTTTATTGAAAAAGATAAATCTCTAATAGAGCATGGTAAGTCAGATATAGGGGAATATTCTATAAAATTTTCAGGGGGTTTGGATATCTTTTTATAGGATAAAACATCAGATGAAAAATTCGCTATATCAACTTCACAACAAATAATCTCATTTGTTACTTTTGTATTTAATAACTCTCTATTTATTACCTTAAATTCAAAATTTTCATTAGGTAAGGTCTCTTTAAAAACTGAGGTTAGATACTTCTTACTAATTTTTTTTGAAAAATCTTTATAGTTATGTCCTGCCCTTCCACTTGCAATAATTCCAAGCTTTCTTGTTACATTTATCTTATTGTTTTTGACAGTGTAAATATCTGATATTTCAAATAATTTAATTGAATCTTTCTGTCTTCTTTCATTGTACAAAAGATTTTCTAATAAGGATTCAGTTAAATTAGATCTAAGATATTTTTTATTTGAATCTAGTGGATTATCTACCGAAATAGAATTACTTGAATCACTTCCAACAAAAGGAGAATTAATAATCTCATAAAAACCTTCATCTAATAAAAAAAACCTTAGATTATTTTCTAAATCACGGATATTGGATTTTTTTCCTTTGGGAATAGTTATTTCATTTCTTGTGATATTGTCATAACCAATAACTCTTGCAATCTCCTCAGCTAAGTCATTTTGGGTTTCGATATCACTTCTATATGAAGGAGCTTCTATATGCTCATCATTTATAATAAAGCCTAATTTAGATAAATAATTCAAATATGATTCTTGGCTTATATTGATACCAATAATTTGATTGATTTCATTGGTCTTAATAGGAATTTTTGAAACTTTATTTTGTTTAAACTTATATGAAATAACAGACATATCTTTTATGTTTGTATGTTCATCAACTATTTTAATAAATCTTCTAATTGTTCTATCTTGACATTCTGGGTCAACAAATCTCTCAAACTTATAAGATGCCTCAGATTGAATATCATATTTAACAGATTTACCAATTATTGCTTCTGGTTTGAAAAAAGCACATTCAACAAGAGCTATCTTTGTATCTGAAGAACACGATGTTTCTATTCCTCCAATAACTCCAGCTAGATTTATTACTTTATCTTTTAAAAGGAATACTGGATTTTTGTTTGTTAGATTAATTTTTTTTCCAAGTAATGTTTCAAATTCTTGATCAATATCTAATTCTTGGAATACTAATTTACCATTGATCTTATCAGCATCGTAACAGTGAGTTGGTTGTCCATTTTCATAAGAAATATAATTAGAAATATCAGTAAAGAAATTATTCTTATTCAAATTTAGATCTATAAAATAATCATTTAAATAGTCTTTATATTTATCAGGAATGCTCTCTATTTCTAATTTAAGAAATGAAATTTGAGGACAAGTATCTTGTGAAAAATTTTCAAAATCAATATCTAAAATATTTAATTTTTCATTATAAATTTCTTGGCTTGCGTTAACGTCATAAAAAACTGATAAATCTCTTAAAAGACCATTTAATGATAGGCAGTCACCTCTATTTGGGGTAAATTCCATATTAAAGATATCATTTTCAATCTCATGCTCATGTCCTAGTTGAAATAAGCGATCAGAAATCTCGTCTATTGAAGGATTTGCAATAATGTTTTTTACTAAATGCTTGTATGCTATTTTCATTTAAATTGACATAAAAAATCTAAGTTAGATTTATAAAACTCTCTTATATCTTTCACTCCATGTTTCAGCATGGCTATCCTTTCTATACCCAAGCCAAATGCTAAACCAGAGTAGGAATTCGAATCAATATTACAATTCTCAAGTACTTTAGGATTTACTAATCCACATCCAAGAATTTCTAACCACTTTCCTTCACTTGATAAAATATCAACTTCAGCTGATGGTTCTGTGAATGGAAAATATGAAGGCCTAAATCTTAATTCAATGTCTTTACCAAACAATGAATGAACAATTTTGTAAATCAAATCTTTCAAATGTGCAAAGCTTATATTTTTATCTACTAAAATTCCCTCAATTTGATGAAACATAGGTAAATGAGTTGCATCATCATCTTTTCTATAAACTTTACCACCAGAAATGAAGGCTAGTGGAGGTTTTTTCTCAAGCATTCCTCTTATTTGAACTGGTGAGGTATGGGTCCTTAACAAATTTGATTTGCCTCCAACATAAAAGGTGTCATGCATCTGTCTAGCTGGATGAGTTTTTTTTATATTTAGCATATCAAAATTGAACTCTTCGGTTTCAATCTCAGGACCATCAATAATTTCAAATCCAAATGTAACTAGCAGACCCATGATTGTGTCTTTCATATGATTTATTGGATGAATAGAGCCTTTATCCTTAATAAGCTCTGGGGAGAAAATGTCTTTATTGGATGACATTTGGAGGGCGCATATCTAGCTAGTAGCTATTTTTACAATTTTTTTAAATGTTGTGCTATCTGAAATAGCGATATCAGATAATATTTTCCTATCTAATACAATATCTTTTTTAGACATTGAGTTTATAAGAGCTGAATACGAAACACCTAAATCTCTTGCTCCAGCATTTATTCTTGCTATCCAGAGAGCCCTAAAAGATCTTTTTTTATTTTTTCTATCTCTAAAAGAATATTGTAAAGATTTGATATTTGATTGCTTTGCAGTTTTATATAATCTACTTCTAGCACCATAATGTCCTTTAGTAGAACTAAGTACTTTCTTATGTTTGGCTTTAGCTGTTACTGATTTTGTGGTTCTTGGCATGTTTTAAGTTCTTATTAATTTTGAAGCCATTTTAAGAACAGTTCCTGTAAGTTTGTTAAGGCCTCTGTTGTGTCTTTTTCTTTTTGTAGACTGTTTAGTAAGGATATGATTTCTATTAGCACTTTTACTTTTTACAGATGAACCAGTTTTCTTGAAACGCTTGGCGGCTCCAGAATGTGTTTTTAATTTATAGCCCATATCTTTATTATGTTATTTATTCTTTTTTAAAGGAGATAAAACCATTAGTAGTTGCCTTCCTTCTAATGAAGGCTCTTGATCTACCTGGGATATTTCCTCTAGCTCGTCTCTTAATTTATTTAAAAGAGCAAGACCCATATCACTGTTTAGTATTTCTCTTCCCCTAAATCGGACACTTATTTTAGTCTTATCTCCGTCAAGAATAAAGCTTTTAATCTTTTTTAATTTAATATTATAATCGCCTACGTCTGTTGAAGGTCTAAATTTAATCTCTTTTGTTGTATTTCTTTTACTTTTTACTTTTGAAGACGTAGAACTTTTTTTCTTATCAAAAAGATGCTTACCATAGTCTAATATTTTGCATACAACAGGATTTGAATCTGATGGAGATACTTGGACTAAGTCTAAAGACTCATTGCTTGCAGCTTGTAAGGCATCGGCTATTGATACAACACCTTTTTTTTCTCCTTTATTATCAATAAGCATAACCTCACTAGCCTTGATTTTCTGATTAATTGGAGTTAATTGTTTTCTTGTTATAGCTATGAGAAATACCTTTTAGAAGTAAGTTGTATGAAAAAACATTTAGTAATTGCTTAAGATCAAGATGATATTAAAGGGAAGAGATTAAATAATTCATAATTGAAAAAGATTTTATACTAATTAATGAATTTCGCAAATATTTTATGCCTGCAAAAAGCTATGAATCCAATCATCATTTTGAAATTTGTATACCTCTCTTTTATTAAGTCTTGACTTATGGCCTTCCCAAAATTCAAAGTAATATGGGGTAAATGAATAGCCACCCCAATAATCAGGGCATTCGTTTAAGTTGTTTTTTTTAAGACAAATTTCATAATTCTTCTGGAGCATCTCATAAGAATCAATTGGGCTAGATTGATATGAGGAAATTGCTAAGGCATTTTTTTTCTCATCTCTTTTAGCAAAATAATTCTGATTAAATTCTTTGCTCGTTTTTTTTACGTATGCTTTCATCCTGATTTGGACATTAGTTCTACTCCAGTATATTGATGCTGTAATCTGTTCATGTTGATTGAATTCTATTGATTTGGGTGAGTTGTAATTTGAAAAAAATATAAATTGTTTATCATTAACAAATTTCAAGTTCACATATCTTGCATTAACCTCGTTATTTTTTGGTGAATATGATGAAATGCATATAGCTTCAATGTTATCTTGTTTAGCTTTTAAAGACTCGACATATTTCTCTTTAAAAACTATATATGGTCGATCTAGACAAGGGTTATCAAATTTAATCAAATTATCTATTCCTTATTAATCTCAATAATCCTCCAACACCATATTTAGGCGAGGGATCAAAGAAATGAGCTAGTAAAGTAAGTCTATAGCTCGCACAACTTGAGGATACTGGATAGTTAGTATGCAAAGTTGTGTTACCAATAAAAAGCAAAGGTTGATAATCTCTAAAGTTATCTACTTTTTGAGGAGAACTTAAAGAAAATTTTTCCAAGCCTTCCTTTGATGCATACTTCTTATAAAAAGCCTTTCCAATAAAATTACTAATCTCATTTTTAGGAGCTTTTCTAGCATTAGGAAAATACATTAACTCTCCCGCAGAACCATCTTGATTCGCATCAGGTATCTTAATAGGTAAAACCATTGTAAAAAGATGTGAATCAAAATGAGCTCTAAACATCTCTTTTGAATTTCCAGGCTCAACTTTTCTTGCAACGTGATATTGATTTGACGAATCTCCTTTATAATTAAAACAATCTCTAGCAATATCATGTAATTTTGGAGTTAAATACTTATTAACTTCAAGTTTATCTAGAAATCTTTTATGACGAGATCCAAATTCTTTAAATGTTAATGGTCCCATTTCATCTGAAATATCGTCTGCTAACAAATCAAGCTCAAACATTTTCAAAGACGGTAATTTTACAAATCCATGCTTCAGCAAATTCTCTAAGTTAGAGTCTATGTCTTGCCAGTATTCCTTAATATTCATTTTTTTGTTCCAAAAATTATTTTGATCTTTATATAATAAACTGGTCAAGAAAACACTTCAATGCATTATAAATAAGTAAATAATGATTTTATTTTTATAATTAGTTTTTACTAAATTCCAAGAATTCTTAACATTTCTTCATTAACTTTACGAACATCAAATCTAGTTTCAACTATATTTCTACTTTTTTTTCCCATAATTGCAATTTTGTCTTTATTCTCAATAAACCAAATCATTTTCTCTGCTAATTTTTTTGAAGATCCTACTGGAACCATAAAGCCATTTATGCCTTCATCAACTGTTTCTTTACACCCTGCCGCATCTGATGTAAGTATCGGACGACCCATAGACATAGCTTCTAAAGTACTTCTCGGCAATCCTTCGTGGTATGAAGGTAATACATAAACATGACATTTTTCAATAAAAGGCCTCACATCATCAGTCGAACCATTATAATTTACATAATTTACCCAGCTATAAACTTCTTCTAGTGAAATTGCATCCAGTGATTCATCCTCTGCCCCTACTAAGTCAAATTTAATTTGAGGAAATTGATTCTTTACAATTTTTGCAGCTGCAGCATATTCTCGTAAACCCTTTTCACCAAGCAAACGAGAAACTAACAAAAAACTTACATCAGTATCAGGTTGTTTTGTATAACTATATTTTTTTATATCTACACCCGATCCATTTACAATATATGTTTTAGATCGTGGAACAATACCTTTATTAATAAAAAGGTCTCTATTGTCTTTATTTTGAAAAATAACAGCTTTTGATTTACTTAGTGCAATTCTGTACAGAAAAGAAACTAACTTAGTTAATATTCTTCTTTTAAGTGACTTACCTTGAAAAGCAAAACCAAGTCCTGTGATTAAGGCATAAAAGGGGACATTTCTAATACTCGCTGCAATGCCGCCCCATATTACTAATTTAATGCCATGTGCTAGAACTAAATGTGGCTTTTGTTTTTTTATTAAATGTAATAAATTGACTAGCGTTCTTAAATCTCCAGCTAAATTTAAACTATGCCTGTTTAAAAAAATTGGTTCATATGTCACACCCAAATTATTCATGTGAATAATTGAGTTAGGATCAAGTGAAGAAGAGGAAGTTATTACTTCATGATTTTTTTTTATAAAATCTTTAATTAAATCAGCTCTAAAATTTAATAAATCATTTGGTACAGTTCCAAGAATTAATATTTTCATCGTTTATACTTTATTTAGTATCAGGAATTTTTGAAAACCGCCTTTATGTTATAAATTAAATTAGAAATCTTTCATTTTGCTAGATTTGTAACCTACTGCAACCCAAAATGGTTTTGAATTTGAAAATTCAATATTTTCTAATCCCGCGTTACTCATCATATTTTTTATTTCTTTTCTAGTAAAACGTTGTTCCAATCTTGTGCCGAAACGATCTAACGCATCTGTCCTCATTGTATAAAAACTCAGATTCTTATATGAACTCAATGGAAAATTGCTAACATTAAAATTAAGTTTTTCTAAAAATAAGGCAAATCTAGCCAATGGAAAATAAACAATAATTGAAATTATTTGACTGGAGACATATCTAAGTTTGTATGGCATTTTAGATACTATTCTTCGCAATAAATCCGATACAGACCAAATTAACCGAAACCACCATGGACGATTATCAAAACGATAGTACAAATATAATAATAATGGTCCTCCAATTTTTAATTTCTTAACGCATTGTTTTATACCTAAGGCTGTGTCGGGTACATGATGAAGCACTCCAAGAGAATATCCAAAATCCATACTGTTATCCTGCATAGGCATTTCATCTACTGTTGCGCTATCAAATTCACAATTATCAAAATTTGATAAATTTTTTTTTGCTATTTCTAAAGCGCTACTTGGATCGATACAAATTAGTTTTTTAACTTTTGGAGCGACTGACCTTGCCCATCTTCCAGTTCCACAGCCCAAATCGAATCCAGTTGATTCTTTAGAGATATTTTTCCAAGGAAATACAGAAAAATATTCATCAAATAACAACTGTTGCTCTGCTGTAGGTAAGTCTGATTGATCAAACCTAGACCATTCGTCACCAAAACCATCTACTGTATTTTTATCTTGATTCTTCATTTCAAACTATTTGAGAAAACATAATAGCATCTTATCTATTTAACAGAATTAATATACCAGTCTATTGCCTCATCTAAACCTTCAGATATTTTATATTTAGGTCGATACTCTAAAAGATTATTAGCCTTATCAACACTTGCTTGAGAGTGTCTAACATCTCCAGGCCTAAAGTCTCTATAAATTGGTTCTTTCTTTTCTAGGCCTTGAACTCTTTGTAATATTTTATCTTCAATCATTCTGTGAAGCTTATTAAGACTTGTCCTATCATTTAGAGCAACATTATAAACTTGGTCAACAGCTTCATTATTTTCAGTCATTGCAGCTAAAATATTACTCTGTACCGCATTGTCAATGTAACAAAAATCTCTACTAGTTTCTCCATCGCCATTTATATAAACATCTTCATTATTTAAAACTGAGGCTACCCACTTTGGGATCACTGCAGCATAAGCGCCATTTGGATCTTGTCTTTTACCAAATATATTAAAGTATCTAAGTCCAATAGTTTTGAAATTATAATTTTTTGCAAAAACACTTGCATAAAGCTCATTTACAAGTTTTGTTACAGCATAAGGGCTTAAAGGATTGCCAATCATATGCTCTATTTTGGGAAGATCAGTATTATCACCATATGATGAACTAGATGCAGCATAGACAAATCTTTTAACTTTTGCGTCTCTACTTGCCACTAACATATTTATAAAGCCATCAATATTTGCTTCATTGGTGCCGATAGGGTCTTCGATTGACCTTGGAACGGAACCAAGTGCGGCTTGATGTAAAACATAATCAACACCGCTACATGCCTGGTTACAATCACTTGAATTTCGTATATCCCCATTAATAAAATTAAAGTTACTGCTTAAGTCTTTACCGGTAGTATTTTGAACATCTTGAAGTGCTTGATCAATGTTATGTTGATAGCCAGTATCAAAACTATCTAGCCCCACAACTTTTTGATTTAATATTAATAATTTTTCAAGTAAGTTAGACCCAATGAATCCAGCAACTCCAGTCACCAACCAAGTCTTTTGATTATCATTTAAATATTCTTGTAATTGTTCAAATTTAGTCATTTATAGTCTGCCGTCAACCTCATCATTGTCTAATAAATATTTAATATCATAAATTACATGATTTTCTTTTCCAAAAGTCTTTATTTGCTCTGATGATAAATTTTTAAAAACATCATGTGCAACTGCTAAAATTATTGCATCATACTTACCTTCCATAGGTTCATCAATTAACTTGATCTTATATTCACCCATAGCAGCATCTCTATCAACCCACGGATCATATACCTCTGTTGAGCAATTAAAACAGTCAAACTGCTCTATAAGATCAACTACCCTTGTATTTCTAATATCAGGACAATTTTCTTTAAAAGCTAAGCCCATTATCAATATATTTGCGCCTTCAACATGGATGCCTTTTTTAGTCATCAAATTTGATACTTGATCTGCAACAAAAAAACCCATGTTATCGTTTATTCTTCGACCCGCAAGAATCATCTCAGGATTGTAACCAACCTCTAATGCTTTGTGGGTAAGATAGTAAGGATCAACACCTATACAATGCCCTCCTACGAGACCAGGTCTAAATGGTAGAAAGTTCCATTTTGTACCAGCTGCTTCTAAAACTGATTCAGTATCGATATTTAATTTATTAAAAATAAGTGAAAGCTCATTAATAAGAGCTATATTGACATCCCTTTGAGTATTTTCAATTACTTTAGCAGCCTCGGCAACTTTTATACTGGTAGCCTTGTGTGTACCCTCAGTAATAATCTCTTGGTACAATTCATCGACTATGGTTGCAATCTCATGAGTTGATCCTGAGGTTACTTTTTTAATAGTTGTTATTCGGTGTTCCTTGTCTCCAGGGTTAATTCGTTCCGGAGAATAACCACAGTAAAAATCCTTATTAAAGGATAAACCAGATATGGTTTCAAGAATTGGAACACATACCTCTTCTGTTGCTCCTGGATAAACAGTTGATTCATAGATAACCAAATCTCCTTTCTTTAGAATAGACCCTATTGCTTTGCTAGCATCTTTTAAAGGCGATAAATTAGGTTTTTTATTTTTGTCAATTGGCGTTGGCACAGTAATGATAAAAATTTTACAGTCTTTTATATCTTTAAGACTATTTGTATATCTTAAATAAATTGCATCTTTTAATTCTTGATTAGTTGTTTCCAGAGTATTATCCAGGCCTTTCTTCAACTCTTTAATCCTAGCCTCATTTGTATCAAAACCAATAACTTTTCGCTTAGTGCCAAACTCAACTGCTAATGGCAAGCCAACATATCCCAGACCAACTATTGCTATTGATGCTTCACTATATTGCATATGCCATCCTCATAAATTAATTAATTCTTTTCAAGCCAAGCTTGGAACATTAAAACATTCCATAATTGATGATGCCAGTTTCGATTTCCACTTAAATGCTCTATCCATTTACTGCGGACAAATTCTACATTAAAAAAACCTTCTTGATGTAATCGTTTCTCATCTAATAAGGATTCAGCCCAATCTTTAAGCGGGCCTCTTAACCACTCAGCTAAAGGAACTGCAAAGCCCATTTTTGGTCTTTCAATTAAATCTTTAGGTACATGTTTGTATAGAATCTCTCGAAGTGCCCATTTAGTAACGCCATTACGAATTTTGAATTCCATAGGTAATAGTGCAGACAATTCAATCACTTCTGGATCTAAAAATGGGACTCTAGTTTCTAAAGAAACTGCCATAGCCGCTCTATCAACTTTAGTTAATATATCTGTGGGCAAATATGTTATTAAATCATAGGCCATCATCTGCTCAACATAATTCAATTCAGCAAATCGCTCAATACCATCATTTAATATTGATTTGTGCTCATTAGCATTTATAAGCCAATCTGATGGATTATGAATTTGTGATATCAATTTAAAATGTAAATCACGAATTGATTCTGCGGGAAGTACGTTTGCGGCTTTATGAAGTTTATGACCAATGTTAGCAAAACGTCTGCTCGTCAATCCACCCAATATACTGTCCCACTTTTCCTCTGACATGCTAAAAATAGTTTTGGATATCAATTTCCTTACTAAATTTGGTGCTTTAGCAATCTTACTAAAAATTTTCTCACTAAAAATATAACGATTATATCCACCAAAAAGTTCATCACCTGCATCTCCAGAAAGAGCAACAGTAACTTCTTGCTTAGCAAACTGTGAAACTAGAAAAGTCGGTATTTGTGATGAGTCTGCAAAAGGTTCGTCATAAATGTTAGGCAAGCAAGGTATGACATCTAAAGCATCTCGATCAGAAACATACTTTTCAAAATGATTTGTGCCTAAATGCTTGGCAACCATTCCAGCATGTTGCGCTTCATCAAAGTCTTTAGAGTTAAACCCAATAGAAAATGTGTTCACATTAACATTGGAATGGAATTGCATTAAAGAAACAATTGTACTTGAATCAATGCCACCAGATAAAAAGGCGCCCAAAGGAACATCTGATTGCATTTGAGAAGAGACGGCGTTTGATAAAACAGATTCAAGTTTATTAACTGCTTCAGATGGAGTAAATGAAGATTTGGCCTTTCTGGCTTCTTTATAAACTTTTTCAATTGACCAAAAGTCATGCTTCTCAGTTTTTTTTGAATCTGCATAAAATTTAATAATTTGTCCAGGCTCTAATTTATATATATCTTTATATATTGAATGTGGGGCTGGAATTGAATTGAATCTTAAAAACAAAGCTAATGAACTACGATCAATCTGATTATTGAATCTTGGAAACTTTTTAATCGATTTTAATTCTGATGCAAACACAAATTGTTTATTTACCCATCCATAATAAAGAGGCTTTTCTCCAATTCTATCGCATGCTAAATATAGATTTTTAGAATTTTTATCCCATAATGCTAATGCAAACATACCCTTAGATTTAACTAATGTTTCTTCCAAGCCCCACTCTTCAATAGCAGCTAAAAGAGTTTCTGTATCAGAATGACCCGACCAATCCATACGACTAATCGATTCTAATTCTAATCGAAGTTTCTTATGATTATAAATCTCGCCATTAAATACTAATACATAATTATTTGATGCTGAATGCATAGGCTGATTACCAGCTGCGCTTAAATCAAGTATTGATAACCTAGCATGAGCAAGGCCAATGGCTGTTTTCTCATCTGACCATATACCCATATTGTCAGGACCGCGATGATTAATCGCTTTGGCCATCTCAGTTAAGCAATCTGATGGATTTTCAGCAACTCCTACATAGCCAGCTATTCCGCACATTTATTATATTTTCCTTTATAAAATTCAGGTAAATGGATAGTGTTTTGATGCTTTTTAGTCATTAGAAAATTTGACTCAGAATATTGCAAATATGTCTCCAAATTTTAAGCTCTACCGCTTTTATTTAAAATTAACTTACCATGCTTTAAATATAATTCATAAGCCATGCCGACAATAACAATTACGATAAAAGGGAATTTATATCTGACAGCTGTTCCAAAATTATAAACAACCAAACCATAGATAGCCAATGCAGCAAATAAGTATACCAACCACTTAAAAGCAATTTGTTTGTCCAATCTTGATGTTTTGATAAACATAAAACCTAAGAACGCTAATATTAATATATTTTCAAAACTTTGCAGAAACGTCAAAAAACTATCTGCTTCCCAAGGAAGAGGCTTCATTAAAAAATAGGGAGCTGATTTAAGGGCTACTATAACAAAATCTTCAATAGTTCTCATATGAACATATGTACTTCTTCGTCCTCCATCATCTATAAACATATTAAGCCTGCTTATATCCAGAATCTCAATTATTGACATCATAAAAGGAGCTAATGAAGCAATAATAAAAATTACAAACATATATCTATATCTATAAATAACCGAATCCTTTGAAAAATAGAGGTGAGCTATAAAAAAAACTATTATTAATAAGAAGTTTTGAAACTTTATCAATAATAATGGTAAAGAGATTAATAATGCGAGTAACCTTCGATTTTCTAAGAAAAAAATTACAGATAGAATCATAAACATTAAAACCAATGTATCTCGAAGAGCTAATGAGCTATATAGCAATAAACTTGGATAAAAAACCATAAATAAAAGGGGCCAACCTCGCAAATTCTTTGATGAATAGAGCCAAATAATTAAAATAGTAGCCATAAGTCTATTAAAAAAACCTAAACTTTGAATTGTTTCTATATAAGGCATCGGAATCAAGGCTAACATCCAGCTTGCGGCCTCAACTGGTGCGCTTTCATTAAAACTTTCTAAGGCAAATGAACGAATACCTTGAGTAACATTAAAGTACTGCCATTGATCTGGCATATAACTTGGAGAAAAAAGAATGTTGTTTAGAAAAAAAGGTGTGAATGCAAGAAGTCCCATAGAAAAAGATAGCCATAATGGTATCAATCCAATTCTAAAAGACACTACTATTACAATTAATATTGCTAATAAATTTGGAAAGTCGTAAAAGAACATTTATAGAATACTTGTCGAAAACAAGATATTTAAATTCAAGCCATTAATCATTAATATTCCAAACTTCTTTATATTTATTAACCATTTTTTCAAGAGTAAAGTTTTTAGCAATTCTTTTGTGGCAATCATTTTTTCTTTGAAGCCAACCAATATTATTTAATTGTTTTTCATCTGAAGCTTCAATAACAGCTTCAGCTAAAGCCAAAGGATCTTTTGGCATTACAACCCATCCAGTATTATCAACAATTAATGATGCGTCTCCAACATTAGTAGTTATACAGGGAGTTCCACATGCCATTGCCTCATTAAGAACATTTGGAAAGGCTTCAGATAAAGATGTCAACATAAATAAATCCATTCCATTCATGACAGCAGGTATGTCATTTCTTACACCAAGTAAATGTACATGATCACTCAACCCATGCTCCTCTATCATGTTCACCAAATCATAATTAGTATTATCTAGATTCTTTCCAACAAGTACAGCAGTAAAATCGAAACATCTTTGTTTCAATAATCCAAGAGCTTCAATTAAGCTCCTTTGATCTTTTAAAGGATCATAACTTCCAACATGCCCAATGACAAATGCATCATCAGAAATGTTTAACTCATCTCGGAAGCGTGCCCCCAGAGAGCTACTTAGAAAAAAATTCTTAATGTCATAACCATTCTGTATAACTATGCCTTTAGATTTTTTAAAACCAATTGATTCTTGAATTAACCTAGATTTTTCAGCACAGTAGATAATCTTTTTTGGAACGAAACCAGATAAAAAAGCATTAAATTTTAAAATAAAAATTGTTGATAATTTAACCTTTCCATGAAGCAGAATAGTATGATGTACTCCCCAAAAAATATTCTTAATCCCAGCCAATCTAGCAACTAGTCCGCCGATTAAATCAGCATGAATCATCCAGGTTTGAATAATATCTGGTTTTATTTTTTTAATAAGCTTATAAAGCCTATATAAACCAGATAGTTTTATCTTTCCATTAGGAAAATTTAAAGAATATACTGAAACATCAAGCTGACTTAGAACTGGGTCCGATTCTTGAAAATCAGATAAAGAAATAATTGTATGTTTATGCTCATTATCAAAATGGCATAAATTACATAATAAAGTTTCAGCACCACCTTTTTTTAAGCCTGTAATTACATGTAAAACTTTCATCTATGTTCCTATTGGATAGTAAAGAATCTATATTTTTGATAAATCATACATATCGATTGCATTAAATCATTTAAGATATTACAGCTTTTTTAAAATTTTATTAAAAAAAAGTAACATCAACTCTTTTATGTTTTGCGGTTTAGCTATATCAAATGCTTCATCAATATATGGAATAGCTTCATTCCATTTATTTCTTTGAGATAAAAGCTTTTTAACTAATGAAAGTTTATTTTCTTTATTTCGTTGTTTAATCTCAATTAAAGGTAGTAATTTTTTACTTGCGGCTACCTCAAGAAATTTACCTACTCCGTAATATGAAATATATGGATCTAACCTACTCCATGAATCTTCTCGAATGTATTGAATAAAACCAACTTTATTAACTCCTTTGAAGATCCACTTTTTTGCAATGCAAAGAATCAATTCAAAATCTTCATTAAATTTTAATGATTCATTGTATCCTTTTGTTTTCACAAGAATGTCTCTTCGAAATAAATAATGAGTTATTTGGCCAGGAATAGCTTTATCTCGCCCAACTAAACAAACATTTATCTTTCCATCAGTTTCAAAAACTTTTTCTTTAATTTTTTTATTACTCTCTGTGATCCTTATTTTACTGCAGTAAATACATGCATAATTTTTGTCTAACGAACTTAATACTTCTTGACGCCACTCGATAGAATCTTTTAATAACTCATCGTCAGCATCAATAAAAAGAATAAATTCTCCTTTTGCTAATTTAATACCAACATTTCTTGCGCTTGATGGACCTCCATTTTTTTTCTTATTAAAAACTATAGGAATCCTTGTACGACTGCGGAATGAATTAACAATTTTTTCTGCATTATCATTATAAGATCCATCATCAATAATGATTATTTCTTTAGGTTTTAAACTTTGCTTAATTACAGAGGGTATTGATCTTTCTAAAAATTTGGCATCGTTAAATGTTGTAATAATAACGCTTGTTTTGCTACTGCTGATAAGTTCTACTCCCAACATCATTTTTATGAGTACTTATTTGATCTAATAAAAAATTTTCAAATGCTGTTTCATCAAAATCACTATAGAGTTCTTTGACCCATTTGTAATTATCATCACAAAATTTTTCATAAATATGGCTGGCATTTAATTTTGATAATATGTGTTCCAAATCTTTATAGTCTTTTACTACTGAATCTTTATATGGATATTCAAATTGCTTGATAAAACTTTCATTTGGTGAAAATTTTTCATGCATATCAATAAATACTGTAGGGATATTCATCATTGCTGCATCGAAAGCAGAAGTGGAATGAAATGTCATGTGTATATAAGCTTTACTCAATAAGTCTGATAATGGTGATTCATTATCAAAACTTATAAAGTTATGATTCATATGTATATCTCGACAATTTTTTGTGTTGTGCCTTGGGTGATGTTTAAAAATAATTTCATAATTATTTTTAGATAAAAAATTAGCATTTGTACTGATAAGTTTTTGAACAATTTTAATATATAGATTGTTGTCTTCTTCATTATAATCAGGAACTATTTGGAGAGTAAAAATTATTTTCTTTTTACCTGTAATTGGTTTTTTTTGTTTATAAAGAGTTTTATTGAAGCCAACCTTCATCACATTCTCTTCATTATAAAAATTAGATTTATCGCTGTTAATTAATATACTTTTAAACACATCCCCATATACTAATGTAAAAACATCATTGGATGATTTTACTTTTGGAGGTTGACCATTTTTGATGTATCTAGGATGGCCATCACAGATAATACCGTGTTGATAATCTACCACGCAAGCATCATGATTGATTCTTCTCCATAACGTAACATTATTCCATAAAAGAGTTATATATATTTTTGAACGAAATTTAGTAAAAAATAATCTTTTTATAATCTTTGATGTCTTGAACTCTCTTATATAGAGCTCCTCTTCAGTTATTGGTTTTTTATAAATTAAGTTATAAATTTTTCTCAATATGACCTGAACAAGTGATATGAAATCAAATGGGGTTGATTCTTTAAATCTAGGAAACTTAACATATTCACCTTTTAGATCAGTATCCTCAAGCACTAAATAACTTAAATTATTTTTTTTACAATTTTCGATCATCGGTTTAAACAATAGGTTCTCGCCCTTCTCTCCTCTGTTAAAATATGTTGATCCTACAAAAACTACATCATATTCTTTTGAAATAAAAATGAGTTTTAAAAAATAACGCATTGAAGCAAATAGACTTTTTAAATCTTTTATAATCATTTATGGCTCCGTGTTATATTATGGTTTTTGAGACAAGTATAAACTAGCTAATTCAAAATCTTCCTTTCTATCTATGTCTATAGAGTTATTTGAATTCATAACATATGCAAAAATATTCTTTTTTAAGAAAAAACTTTTCTCTTTTAAAAGCTTATCAGTTTTACAAAGGTATATTGCTCCATTTAATCTATAATGTTTTTTAAGATCTTGACTTCTATTATTTAATAAATTATCGCTTATAAAGCCTTCCATACTTAATGAATCATCTAAGGTATTAGACCATAACAGATTATGATTCATCTCGCACACACTTACGACTGCATCAGCATTTTTTTCTTCTAAAAACTCTATTGCTTTATCTATGTGATTTTCATTTCTTAGCGGGCTTGTTGGTTGGAGGAGTAAAATATATTCATAACTTTCCAAGTTATCAATTGCATGCTTAACTGCATCAAATGAAGTTGAAGTATCACTAGCAAGTTCATCTGGTCTCTTTATAACTTGCACTTTGAGTTCATTTGAAATATTTAAAATCTCTTTATCATCGCTTGATACCACTACTTTATCTATATATTTACTTTTTAATCCAGCCTCGATGCTCCAAGAAATGAGTGGCTTTCCACATAAATTTAAAATATTTTTTCTTGGCAGTCTTTTACTTCCACCTCTAGCAGGAATAATGGCTAAAAAAGTTTTATTTTTGAACATTAAAACACTTCGTTGTATTCTTCATTGGCTTTTTTATATTCTTCAAAACGACCAATATCCAACCAATACCCATCAATGGGAAATGAAATTATATTTTTATCTTTATCTATTAGTTTTTCAAAAAGGGTTGTCATATTATAGAATTCGTTTTTAGGAATATACTTCAAGACTTCTGGATTTAGCATATAAATCCCAGCATTTACAAAAAATTTTTGAGTGGGTTTTTCTTCAACTGAAACTATCTTGGTATTCTCAATGTTTATTACTCCATATGGGACTTGAGATTCATATTCTCTTACACACATTAATGCTTGCGCTTTATTTAAAAGATAACATTCATGTATCTTTTCAAAATTTACATTTGTAAGCAAATCGCCATTCATGACAAAAAATGGTTCTTTTGAATTGTCTTTTAAAAGACTTAATGCTCCTGCTGTACCCATTCTTTTTTCTTCTACGATATATTCTATATTTACACCAAACTCACTTCCATCACCAAAATAATCTTGTATGATCTCTGATTTATAATTTAAGCACATTACTATATTTGTATATCCATAACCTTTAAAATTCTCAACTATAGTTTCAAGTATCGATTTATTTCCAACTTTTAACATTGGCTTCGGGGTATCTTTTGTAAGAGATCCGAGTCTTTCGCCAAGACCGCCAACCATCAAAATTACTTTATTTTTCTTTTCATTAGGCATTACAAGCTGACTTATTTCTTGAATGCCAATAACTTTTTCACTTTCGTCAATTATTGGTATATGATTAAGTTTCTTTGAAATTGCAAGCTTTAAAATCATTTCTTTTGTGTCACTTTCTTTTGCAATAGTTGGTGTCTTGAAAGTGATAGATTCAATAGAGCTTTTTAAATCAAGACCTTTTAAAAGTCCTCTTCTTATATCCCCATCAGTCAAAGTTCCAATAAGTTTGTCTGACTTATCAACTACGAGAGCAATCTGCATTGCTCCATCTCCAATAACTTTTAATGCCTCTTCAATTGATGCATTTTTGGATAGTTTTATATTTTGAATGTCTTTCATATTAAAAATTTAGATTATAAAATGATTTTTTTAATATATTATCCAACAGATCAGTTTTTAAAGCTTTAATTACATTTTTACTAGAATTTCCTTGATCATAAGGATTTTGAATAGTTTTCAATCCTGATTGAAACTTTTTAGAATATAAAATATTGAATGCATTCCTAATAGATTCCTTGTTCGGCAAACAATCAATCACGCTATCTGCCTTAATACGACCTTTTTGCCTGTCACCTATATTTATAGTACCTATTTTAAAACTCGGTGCCTCTATAAGCCCACTTGAACTGTTTCCAACAATTGCATCGATATATTGCATAGCGCTTAAATATCTTAACTGTCCCAATGAGGCAAATCCAACAGACTTATGATTATTTTGAACGACATAATCATCAATCATTTTATTAATTATTTTTCCACCAGAGTCACTATTTGATTTTGTTACAATGATGTTAGTGTCATCTAACTCATCTACAGCATCAAGTAATTCTTTAAACTGCGTTTCTGATGTTTTATTTTCAAGGGTTACAGGATGAAAAGTGATTAATATATTTTTTTTATTAAGTTTGAAATTTAAGGATTTTTCTAATTCATCTTTACTTAGCAGTTCTAATCTATTGATATTTTCAATGCCCATACCACCAACATTAAAAACTCTTTCAGGATCCTCACCCAATTGGATGACTCTATTCTTATATTCTTCTGAGGCTGTAAAATGTAAATGGCTCATCTTTGTGATGCTGTGACGTATAGCCTCATCAATTGCGCCTTCAGAAGATTCTCCACCATGGATGTGTGCTATTGGAATTCTTGCAATCATGCCTGCAGCAACTGCACTAAAAATCTCATACCTATCTCCAAGAACCACAATAATATCTGGTCTTAGTTCCTCAAAAGTTTCTGCAAAAGATATTTGTGCTAAGCCCATAGATTTTGAAATATCTTTGTCAGTATCTGAGGAAGAAAGAATATCTATCTTTTTATTTATCTTGAATTCTTTCTCAATTTCTTTGTAAGTTAATCCAAATTGAGGGCTTAAATGCATGCCTGTAACTATTAATTGAAGAGCGAGCTCTTGATCAGATTCAATTTCTTTTATGAGCCAATAAAGCAAGCCATATTCAGCACGCGTTCCTGTAATTACGCATACTTTTCTTTTAGTCATATTAATTCGTCTTCACTATAATTTTTACTTGCAATTGTACCGACTATTTTATCCCATCTCATCGGACTAATTCCGTTGCCTGGCCTTTTTATTGTAAGATTTTTCTCATTAAGAATATCGCCTTGTTTAATTTTTGTTTTTGCGACTATTGACTTTCTAGCTATTTGAATATTTGGACTTTCACTACTTGATGGTTTTTTAACACCATTTCCTAGAGCCTTTTCAATATTTCTTATAGCTTTAATCATAGATTTTAATTCATCAGGCTCAAGACTAGCTCTATGGTCAGGTCCTTCAAAAGTATTATCAAGTGTAAAATGCTTTTCTATACATTGGGCGCCCATTGCAACAGCTGCAATATCTACTTCAATTCCCAAGGTGTGATCACTATAACCAAAAGCTATATCAAATTTATTTCCAATAGTGATCATAGCTTTTAGATTTACATCTTTCATAGGTGTTGGATACATGGTATTTGCATGAAGTACTGTAATATTTTCTTTTTTTGTTCCTTCAGATATAAGGACATCTAAAGCATCCTGTATTTCATCAATATTTGCCATTCCAGTTGATAAAATTACTTTTTTATTTAACTTTCCAATTTCTCTTAAATAAGGAAGGTTTGTGATTTCACCACTTGGTATTTTAAATACCTCTAAACCTAAATCATTCAAAAAATTTATGCTATCTATATCAAAGGGGCTTGATAAAAAGATTATATATTTACTCTTACAATAAGATATTAGATCTTCATGTGCTCTAGCATCGAGCTCTAATTTTTTTATCATGTCAAATTGAGATTCAGTCTTATCTGTGGTTTTTTTTTGATATTCTGCTTTCTGAGCGATTTTACTTACTAGATCTTTTGCCTTAAAGGTTTGAAACTTAACTGCATCTGCGCCAGCATCAGAGGCAACATCTATGAGCTTTTTTGCCATATCAATTGAGCCATTATGATTGACACCAGCTTCGGCAATAATAAATACACTCATTTAACTAAACTACCAGCCTTTATAAAACTGTTCTTTCTTATAACAATTGACTCTTTAGTGGTTACATTACTGCCAACAAAACACCCCGATTCTATTTTAGTACCGCCATTTATGGTTGCGTTTGTGGAAATGTGACAATGCTCAGATATTTCACAATCATGTTCGATAAGTGCCTTAGAATTTATAATACAATTATTCCCTATTGATGTATTTGTATTAACGATTGCATTGTGCATCACAACAACACCGTTTCCAATAGATGAATGCTTTGACACGTATGCATTTGGGGAAATGATCGCGGGTAAAATAAATCCTGATTTAACAGCTAAGTTAAATAATTTGATTCTAAGAGATGGCGATTTTATTTGACCTACTGTTATAAGAGCATATTTATATTTTTTTGCTAATTTTGGCATATCTGCATCAATTCCAAAAACCGAATAGCCTAAGGTTTTAGTTCCTAATAGTTCATGCTTATCTAGTATTCCTGCGATCTTGAATCTACCTTCTTCCTCAATAATGTCTATTACTGATTTGCAATGTCCCCCGCCACCGATTAATACAATATTATTCATACGACTACGCTGCTTGGTATATTGACAACACGATCATTCAACCATTCTGAATTAGTTAAATCCCCACATTGCGCATTTTCAAACATTGGAAGCTTATGCATCATTATCCATACTGGACGTGTCATTACATTGCTTGAATTGGTTTCTTTTAAAAATTTGTCTCGTTGTGTTTTATCTTTAAGAAGAAGTGTATTTAACCAATAATTAGATTTGCTAAGTTTTGGTTCTTTAAAAAAAGTATATTCTTGAGTTTTGAAGAATTCTTCGTAAGTTTTAGCAAGCTTTCGCTTGTTTGCAAGAAAAGAATTTAGATTTTCAAGCTGTGCAACAAGTAAAGCTGCGTTTATATTTGGCATGCGATAATTATAACCCACCATATCATGATTAAAATCCCATTTATGTGGCACTTTCGCAGTTGTGGTTAAGTGTTTAGCCTTTTTTGCAAGAATCTTATCATTTGTAACAATACATCCACCACCCCCTGATGTGATAATTTTATTACCATTAAAACTCATAACTCCTAATTGACCAAAAGTTCCAGTATGCTTATCTTTGTATTTACTACCAACACTTTCAGCGGCATCTTCAATTAAAAATATATGATGTTCATCGCAAATTTGTTTAATTTTGTCTATTTTGCATGGGTGTCCATAAGTATGCATTGGAACACATGCTTTAATTACTCTACCAGTCATATTATTTATGCATTGTTTATTTTTAACAGTTGTATTGTCTTTAAGAAAGCATTCCAATGCGGCCGGTGACAAACCCATTGTATCTTTGTCAACATCAATGAATATTGGTTGTGCGCCACAGTAACTAATTGCATTACAAGTAGCGATGAAGGTCAAAGATTGAGTTATAACTTCATCATTTTGATCCACATTTGCAAGCAAGAGTGATACATGTAGTGCGGAAGTTCCATTGCTGGTTGCAACAGCAAATTTTGCACCTGAATATTTTGCAATTTTTTCTTCAAATTCATCTACATACTTGCCAATCGATGAAACAAAAGTTGAATCAATACATTCGTTAATATATTTTTTTTCATTGCCAGAGAACCTTGGCTCATGCAAAGGAATAAACTCCTTTGATTTATATATTTCTTGAATGAACTCAATAGTATTTTCAAACATTACATTTTTCCATCAAGATACTTGCCTCTATCAAGGTGTCTAAAACCAGGCAAGATTTTAAAAAACTCTCCTATAATTTCTTTCTTGTTCCAACTTTTTTTAAGTTTAAGTTGCTCAATAAAAAATTCAAAATTCTCTAACTTATTATTGTCATATTCAGGCTTATTCTTTATAACACCTATACTTTTAAATTTATCCATATCAAGATTTTCTTTATCTGTATAGAACTCTTCAAAATCTTTTTCTCCAGTTGTATCACTTTTAGTAAACAAACAAGGCCATTTGCCAAGCTCAGGCAAAGTCTTAATTAATTCTCTTGCCTCTTCTTCAGAATCACATATATGAGCATCATAGCCCTTATACTTCAAATATCTTATAGCAATGTCAGAAAAAGATATAAGATGCAGTGATTCACTTAATTTTGGGAAAAATACATCTCTATTTTCTCCAAAAATACAGCTCATTAGACAAAGCTCCCCACTTTCTTTTGGAGTCACAAAATAACGTTTAATATCATTTGGTGCGGCAATTGGTTGCCTTTTATAAATTCGTTGATTAAATCCATATAATAAAGAACCATCGCTAAAAGCTACATTTGCAAATCTTGCAGTTGAGATGCTGATATCCTTTGATCTTCGCATTAAAAACATCTCCATAATTCTTTTGCTTGCACCCATCATATTGACTGGATTCGCAGCCTTGTCAGTGCTTACACAAAAATATTTTTTTGTTGAATTTTTAATTGATTGCTTGATTGTCTTGTCGGTATTAAAAATGTTGACATCGATCATTCTCATTAATGTGTAAGGATCTTCTTCACTTCGAACGTGTTTTAATGCAGCTAGGTTTAATACATAATCATATTTTCCATCAGACTGAATAAATGCATCGTATTCAATTGAGCCAGCATCTAAAACAAAAGTATTGAACTCTCCGTCAATATAACCATATGAGCTTCTAAGGTCTCTTACCAGCTCAGTTAAATTATTTTCATTAAGGTCAATGATATGAATTTTTTTTGGATTCCGTTTAAAGATTTCCTTCACAACTGCTTGCCCTATCGCTCCAGCACCACCAATCACAAGAAATGAGGATGCAGAAATTATTTTTTTTAGCTCTTTATTGTGGGTTTTTATATCGTCTTCAAAAAGCTCACGTTTACGACCAATTAAATCTAATATTTTTTGTTCATTCATACCTGTCTCAGTGCATCAAGGATGGTTTGTCATATTTCTAAAATATTCATTTTTTTAATTAATTCTTTAAATGTGCCATTATCAACTACTTTGTCTTTATCAATAAAAAATATTTTGTCACATTTTTGAATAGTTTAATTTAATTTAAGCATATATCTTAGAAAGAACACCAATAGATCTTGATTCTTCATGCATTGTTTTTATTTTATTTTGTTTAACATCAATATGTTTGCTTTTTTTTATTTGATATGCGATCTCATCATAGTTTTCAAAATTAATTAAATCAATTTTAAAAATATCTTTAAAAACCCCTGAATTAGGAGAGTCTTGCATTACGCACAAAATACCACATCCCCATTTTGCAAAATTTCTTGCTGTACTAGCGCCACCTCTATTTTGCAAAATAAAATATGATATCGATGACACCATTGAAATATATGTAAGCGCATCTGTTGTTGGAAAAAATTCTACCTGCAAATTGATTTTTTTAAATAATCTGAAGAAAAAAATGTATAACATCAAAGCGATTTTATGCTTTCCTTGATTAAGACAGACAAATTTATAGTTATCAATTGTTTCCAGCTTATAAAAAGAATTAAAAATTTTAGTTGTTGCCCTGAAACCAAAACTACCTGCTTTTGAGCCTAGTAATATCTTTTCATCCTTTTTGAAGCTCGAATTTACGATATGAAATAATTTTTCGGACTGATCTGTTAATAAAATATCAAAAATAATTGAGGCATCTATAACATTAATTTTATCTATACTAAGTATTTTTTTTAAAACATCATAGAAATATTTATGCGGCATTATAAAGTTAAGTCTATATGAAAGCGTTTTTATTACTTCTGAGGAAATGTGTTGGCTTTCATCTTCTTTTAAAAAATTGTTTATATTAAAGTTTTTATTCCATCTATCAATTTCATCATCACCAATGAAAATGAATATCTTGTTTACAATTTTATTGTCCTGATCTACTAATTTATTAAGAACAACTGAGTTCCAATTGTTTAATGACATGAAAGTCAAAGATTTTGCATTAACTAAATCAGGAATAAGACTCTCATTGTAATCGATAAATTCTGCATCAATGACTTTATTAAAAGGGTGTCTTGTTTTTAACGGAATAATAACAATTGCAAAGTCATCTTTATTTAAATTTGTTTTACTTACCAATGCGTCTACAAATAATTGTATAAAGTTATCACCCTCAATACACATAAATATGTGCTTATTTGATATTCCTTTCATGAATTTTTAAATTGTTTGCTTGTGTATCTTGTTTTTTTCATTCTATAACTGATCTCCTAACAATAAGCTCTTTATGTCTTTAGAGTATTTCTTAATTAGTTTATCATTATAAGACTTATGCATAATTGCATCTTTTTTGGGGAGAATTGACTCTATAAAATCTATATTAGAATATTGATTAGTCCCTCCATCGCAAAGCTCATACTTGATTTGTTTGATATTTAATTCGTTTGAGATTAAACGTATTAACTCTAAAGGGGAAATACTAGATTTAGATCCAATTGAAATAGATTTGTTGTAGCAATTATTAGTAATTAAATAATCGGTAATTCTTACAACGTCTTCTACATCAATCAAATGTCTTCTTGCATCCTTTTCAATTTTTATAACTTTATTATTTAAAATCATCTTAATAAAGTAACTAATTAATGTATTATTTTTTGTTAGACCGACAACACCAGGAAGTCTAATAATTAAATACTTATCGCAAGTATTTTCTATTATATTTTCCATATTTTTTTTATGTAGTGCGTACGGAGTTGCAGTAGATTCGGCAATATAACTACTAAAGTAAATGACCGTTTTATTTTTAATAGTTTTATTAAATAATTCAATTTCTCTAATAAATTCCGCTCTTCTAGTTTCTTTTGAATTTGAAACTCCAGAACAAAAAAATATACAGTTATTTGAAGCACTTTTTAAAAAAGCTTGCGCTATCATACCCTTTCCAATAATCGTATTAGGCATTAAAATTAACCTTAGTCTATAAGCAAACTTCTTAAGTACTTCCTATAAATATTCATAGGCATTTCGTCACTAATTTTTTTTATATCATTCCTTGTTAGCCATCCATTCTTCCAAGCTATTTCTTCAAGGCAGGCTACTTTATATCCTTGACGTCTTTCTATCATTTCTACAAATACAGATGCTTGCAAAAGAGACTCATGTGTTCCTGTGTCAAGCCAAGCAAAGCCACGTCCAAGTAACTCTACATGTAGCTCCCCTTTCTCCAAATACATTTGGTTAAGAGCTGTTATTTCTAGCTCACCTCTAGCTGATGGCTTAACTTTCTTTGACATTTCAACCACATTATTGTCGTAAAAATACAAGCCTGTAACAGCAAAATTTGATTTTGCTTTTTCTGGTTTTTCTTCAATACTTATAGCAATCTTATCGTCATTAAAGTCGACAACACCAAATCTTTCAGGATCATTCACTTGATAACCAAATATAGTTGCACCTTTTTGTCTAGATGCTGATTTTTCTAGCATTGAAGTAAAACCATGGCCCCAAAAAATATTATCTCCAAGCACAAGACATACACTATCATCACCAATAAAATCCTCACCAATAATAAAAGCTTGTGCTAACCCATCAGGACTTGATTGAATTTCGTAGCTTAATTTAATTCCAAAACGACTACCATCACCCAGAATACTTTTGAAACTAGATTGATCTGAGGGTGTTGTAATAATTAATATATCTTGGATTCCCGCTAACATTAAAACTGATAAAGGATAGTAAATCATTGGCTTGTCATAAACAGGAAGTAACTGTTTTGAAACGCCCTTAGTGATGGGATGCAGCCTAGTACCAGAACCTCCTGCTAGAATAATACCTTTCATGATTGACTAGTTCCTAGTCTCTCTCCTTGATAGCTTCCATCTTTAACACGATCACACCAATTTATGTTTTCTAAATACCACTTTACTGTCTTTTTGATGCCGGATGCAAAAGTTTCGTCAGGTTTCCAATTTAAGTCTTTAGTAATCTTAGTTGCATCAATTGCATATCTTAAATCATGTCCTGCTCTATCCTCTACATTGGTAACTAATTGTTTGTAGTGTCTTATGTCGTCAATCTTACTTGGTGCTAAGTCATCTAAAATATCGCATAAGATTTGTACTACTTCAATATTTTGGAGTTGATTATTTCCACCAATGTTATATGTACTTCCAATTTCACCCTCAAGTGCAACTAAAAGAAGTGCCTTAGCATGATCATCAACATATAACCAATCGCGAACCTGTCTTCCATTCCCATAAACTGGTAATGGTTTTCCTTCAATAGCATTTAGAATCATAAGAGGTATAAGCTTTTCAGGAAATTGATATGGCCCATAGTTGTTAGAACAATTAGTAATTAATGTTGGTAAGTTAAAAGTCCGATGCCATGCGCGAACTAAATGATCTGAGCTTGCCTTTGATGCTGCATATGGTGAGCTTGGTGCATATGGTGTCTCCTCAGTGAATAAAATGTCATTTTGACCTAGGTCACCATAAACTTCATCAGTAGAAACATGATGAAATTTAAATTTATTTTTTTTCTTATCATTTAAACTCAACCAATATTCTTTTGACTGCTCCAGCAAGACATAAGTGCCTAAAATATTGGTTTCAATAAATTTTCTAGGGCTATCTATAGAGCGGTCAACATGAGATTCAGCAGCTAAATGCATAATTATATCTGGTTTATGTTTATTAAGAACAAGGCCAATATCTTTTGAATTACAAATATCAACTTTTTCAAACTCATATCTAGGGTCATTTTCGACTGATAATAAAGAATCCAGATTTCCAGCATAAGTCAAATTATCAACATTAACTACACTATGACTTGTATTGTTAATAATATAACGTATCACTGCAGACCCAATAAAGCCTGCACCTCCAGATATTAAAAATTTTTTATTCACGAGGTTTTTAAATTATTATAAACATTATGCATGTGATGCCATATTTTTAAAGCGTTCATTTTTTTCTATGAGTTCATCATATGTTCCTTGATCATTAATCTTTCCATTTTCTATAAAGTATATTTGGTCGCAATTTTGTACAGTTTTCAACCGATGAGCAATCAATATAATAGTATTGTGTCCACTTAAACCATGAATAGCTTCCATAATTTGTTTTTCAGTAATGCCATCAAGAGAACTAGTTGCTTCATCAAATACAATAACTTCTACTTTGTGATATAAAGCTCTTGCAATACCTATGCGCTGACGCTGACCACCTGATAGTTGCACCCCACGCTCTCCGACTTTAGTATGGATGCCGTTACTGAGAGTTTCACAAAATTCTTCAAGGCTGGCTAAATTTAGTGCTTTTTGCACTTGCTCTAAATTAATCTCTTCATTAGGAAGACCGAATGCTACATTTTCAGCAATAGTTCCTTCTGATAGAAAAATATTTTGAGCTACAAACCCAATACTATTCTGCCATGATCTCCGATTATCATCATCAATAACTGTATCATCAACAACTAAATATCCTTGTTGTGGCTTTATTAGACCAAGAAGAACATCGATGATTGTTGATTTACCTGCACCAGAAGGACCAACTATTCCAATTATACTTCTTGCAGGTATTGATATATTTATTTGGTTAAGTACTTTTTTATCTTTGTTTGGATAGGTAAAAGAAATATCTTTGAGAGCTAATTGTTTTTTTGGATAAAGATAACTGTGTTTATCATTTGTTTTTAATGTTTGAAGTTCTGCTAACTTAATATTTTTCAAGTCCTCTCGTATTTCATCAAAAGCTGCAGTGTTAGTATTTATTACGGAAATACTTTGGTAAATTTGTTGAAAGGCTGGTAATAATTTTATGGCTCCAACCGCATAAAGAGTAAGTATTGGTAAAATAACACTCAAATCGCCATCATAACTAATAAGTAAGTAAAGAATGAGTAATATTAATGACCCAAAAGCCAATAGTTCAATAAGATAACGAGGTGCCTGGATTAATGCAGTGCCTGAGCCTTGGCTAAACGCAAGAAAGATACCTGTTTTGTTAAAACGTTTGATAAAATCATAATCTCTGCCTAGTAAAAGCAAGTCTTTGATTCCACCAAAGCCCTCATTCATTAAGCGAAAACGCTGCTCCATAACTTCTGTTGTAGCTGATCCATAACTTTCTAGACGTCTTTTAACAGCCATGATTAGGGTATAGTAGGTTAATGTAAAAATAATAGCTCCGACTATTGCAACTTTTGCATCATATATAAAAATACTGGTAATCATTAGTAAAGCAAGTACAACTTTTGCGTTTAGATGCATTAGCGGGACTAAAATACCACCTGTTACCCTTACTGTCTCTGTAGCAATTTTTTTTGTTAATTGGGCGCTGCTCCCTTCAGAATGAAACAACCAATCTTGCCTTAAATAATAAGTGTAAAGTCTGTCTGATATTTCTGAGCCAACTGAAAATGCAAACATAGATAATTTCCATATAGTAAAAATAGAAATTAAAGATGAAATTATTAAAATGGTTAGAACACATAGGCCCATGAGAAACATGAATTTTGTTTCTGAGGTTATGCCGCTTGATTGATAAACTTGAGCTATAAATACATCTTCTTGCAGTTGATTCATATCTGCCACTAAAGCCATGAAAGGAATAATAGAGGCGACACTAAATATCTCAAAGATAGCAACTAATGTGACTAAAATTTGAAGAACATAAAAACGTTTACGCTGACTTGGAGTAAGAAGCGTAAAAAGTTCTTTTAAAAGTTTATACATAATAAACTTTTATTTTTATTTTAGTTTTGGAGCTATAATTTTCATTTTTTCAAAAATTATTTCTTATGGTTGCTGATTAGGAATTGTTAGTATTTTACTGTTTTTATATCTTCCAATTAAACTATAACTCATAACTAATAATGCTCTTTAGTAACGAAATACTGACGAGTTATAACAATTAAGAGACCTAACAACACTCCAAAAATAAAACCCAAAAAACAAATTGATACACGATTAGGTTCTTCACGATCTTCCATAGCAGCGGGAGGATCTAGATAGGAAAAAACATAAAACTCATTTGCCTCTATCAAAGTTAACTGTTGCACATTATTCTGAAGAAGTTGCGCAATAACTTGCTTGATTTCAGTATAGCTTGTTTGTGATATTTGCATATTCAAGAAATCTATTGATAAATTTGCTTCTTTTTTATCATTCATTCTAAAGAAGTAATTTAATTGGTTTACAATGAGATCTACCCAATCTTTTGCTATATGTGGAGATTGATGTCTTACAGAAACAGACACAAAACCTGTATCATAATCCTGAGTAAAACTCATTATATCTTTAAATTCGTCATAACTTTCTTGAGCACTTGGAATTTCATTCCAAGTTTTTGTCTTTTCATTATAGTCTTTTTCATTATATGAGATTTTGTTAGTATCTGGATCCCAGGAGTCTACTGCCATAAGATTGGGTAGAAATATATTGGGTAGAATATAATCTTCAAAAAAACTAAGTGTTCTAACTTTTTCCATGGCCTTAATTGAATTTCCTGCAGGCTGAGATGATAAATTGATACCTGCTAGACTAGCCAATCCTCCAATATCTGAATTTTTCTTGGAACCAACTTCAGCGCCAACTGGACTTAAAATAGCCTCTGATTGATATATATTAGGCAAGCTAAGACTAAATAAAACTGCTAATATTGATGAAAGCAAAGTGATGCCAAAGATAGTGATTTTACCCTTCCAAATAGTTTGAAAAAGCTCTCTTATATTTATTTCATCAACAGAATTGTTGTGCATATTTAAATCATTATTTTCCATTTTACTAATTATACAGGTTTATATGCGTTATTAAGAGTAAGGCTAATTAATCTCTCATTTAATTTCTAGTAAAAAATTAGCATTATTATAGTTAGGTATGGCTATCTTTTATATAGTCAAAATGTTTTTTGTATAAAGTATTCTGTAAAGACAATATTGTTGATTGTCTTTTTGAAAGTCTTCTCCTATAAAATGAACCAAATACTATGCGAACAAGTATTTTCATAGTTTTACTTTTATGAAAAAGATTTAAAATATTTGAACTCTTTTTGTAGCCAGCATATTTGAAGTCTTGTATGTTTTCTTCAATTTTTTTATTGCTAAAATCTGTTTGAACAATAAAATTTACAAATATTTTTAAAAGTGACTCAAAAATACTAGGTTTTGTTGATAGCAGTCTTTTAATATAAAAAATTGTTCTATCTTTAATATCTGACGGCACATTTTCATCATGAAATATTTCTACGTATCGTGCGATCTGAACTCCCTGATGAACTATATTCACAGATTTTAATGCAGAGCTTGCTGAATCTGAATGCACAGTAAAAAAAGCGCCTACTTTAGAAAGATATGCAAAATCATATCTTGAAACAGCTCTAAGCAAAAATCTCATATCATGTGCGTCATCATACGCAGTATCCATTTCGTCATATATCTTTGCAACTTCTTTTCTAAAAACCATGCCAGTCCAAATTTGAGGAATTTTGCCAGAATGAAAAGCATCAAAACCAATTTTTCCTCTGTAAAAACTAAGCTTATTAGTGCATTCTTTATGATTGATTAAATTAGAATTTTCATCTATTTTTAAAGTATTTAAAATAACAAACATTATTTCAGGATGGTTATCCAATACATCAATTGCATTTTTATAAAAATCTTCGGCTAAACAATCGTCATCACTTAAAATTGAAAAGTAAGGAGTGTCTGCACTTTCAAACGCAAGCCTAAAATTTGCAAGAGCACCAATATTATTTTCATTGCAATGATATTTTATTCTGTCGTCAATTTTACGCATTGTGTTTACAACATCTTTTGTATTGTCATTAGACGCATTATCAAAAATAGAAAGTTGAATGTTTTTATAGCTTTGACCAAGAACGCTTAGCATTGCTCTTTGAAGAAGCTCTGGACGTCTATAAGTCGGTATTAGTGCTGTAATTTTATTACTCATGAAATTAATTGTCTTTTTTCCAATTGGGAATTCCAACAACATGCATTGGCTCTAATGGATTATCCTCTTTTGCACCAAAATTTAGTAAGTCCTCCCTGCCATAATCTTTTGCAATTTCTATTGCATGCTCACGAACAGTTTTTGGAATACCTGAACATACATTTATTGCTCCCGATTGGTTAGATAACGAAATGTCAGCAATAATCTTGCCAGCAATAGAAACATCCATGAAGTCTCGAACTTGATTTCCAGACGAAAGTTCTGCGGATTCACCTTTGATTAGTTGATTTTTAATATATGGTACCAACCTTCTATCATCTTCTCCTTCTCCAAATAAATAAAATAGCCGACACCATGCGAATGAAATATCATTTTTATTAAAAAGTTGTTCTAACATATGAAAGGTGGCTAACTTTGCAGCTGAATAAATTGTATGAGATTTCAAGACACCATTAAATGGAATTGGATCATTAGAAATTTCATATTCAGCACAAGTTCCGATACCTAGGAACTTTTTTACACCTGAGGCTATGCACCCTTCTGCCAAATTTAGAGAACCTCTTAAGCAATCCATATTGCTTAGAGAGGTGTAATATGATCCTGGCTCAGCATACCAGGCTGCATTTATAACAATATCTACATCTTTGCATTTAGATCTCCACCATGAGCTTGTTTCACTAAAAATATTTTCTGTTTCAACTATTGAAACTATATTTTCCAAGTTATTGTATGTCTTTTCAGAATCCTTCCTAATTACCAAGACAATATCGACATCACATTTTGAGAGATGCTTCAAAATTTGATTTCCAACAAATCCTGTTCCTCCAGTTAATAATAATCGTTTTCTCATATAAAAATGAAGTAATTTAGCCTGCTCTTATAAAGTAAAATTTTTATCAAGCTCTTCTATTCTTTCTTCCAATAAGCCCCAATCACGATCTTTTTCAGAAACTACAGTTGGTTCAATTGGCCAATCAATAGCTAAAAGAGGATCATTAAAAAGTGCTCCAGATTCATACTCAATATTGTAATAAGCTGAAATAGCATAAACAGCTGTAGAATTTGGTTCTAGTGTTATAAAGGCATGGCCAAACCCTTCCGGAACAATCATACTTTTGCCATTTTCAGGAGTAAGCACCTCACCATACCATTGGAATCTTGTTGGTGAATTTGGTCTTAAATCAATCCCAACATCCCATATCGAACCTGATGTACATGCGACAACTTTTGCTTCAGAAAAAGGCGGGTACTGAAAGTGAACTCCTCTTAATGTTCCAGCCTCAACTGAGGTTGATGTATTCACGTGAACTATGTTAGTTGGTCTACCCGCTTTTAAAATATCATCTTCACCAAACAATCTTGAAAAGGACCCTCGGTTATCTTTTATAATTTTCCTATGTAGAACATATAAATCTGAAATTGGTGTTGATTCAAGTTTCATATTTTTACCAAATTAGTTTAATTTTTTCATAGAGGGTTGGGCTACCCAAATATTAGCATCTGGAGCTAATTTTTTAATATTTGAACTAAGTTCATCAGCAATATTCCAAGGTAAAATTAATACATCATGAGGATTTTCAGAATTTAATTTTTCTGGACTCAAAACTGGAACTTGAGAACCTGGCAAGAATTTTCCATGTTTCTCATGACTAGCATCAACAACGTATTTAAGCGTCTTTGAAGCCTCACCAACAGCATTTAAAAAAGTATTTCCTTTATGCGCTGCACCATAACCAACAACCACATGACCTAATTTTTCTTTTTCAATAAACCATTCTCTCAAGCCATTGATTGCATTATTAGATCGAGCTGCAAAATCTTTCCATTTACCCTCATCAAATAAACCGGATGCCTTTTCTTCATCTAAAACAGTCTTAACTGTATCATCAGGCACCTGAGATTTGCTCAACCAATACCTATTAGAACCACCATGAGTAGGGAGACGATCAACATGAAACAATTTTAAACCACACTTTTTAGATACAATATCAACTGAATGCGCCGTCAAGTATGAATAATGTTCATGATAAATTGTGTCAAAAAAGGCATTATTTAATAATATGTCAAACGACGGATTTTCAATGGTAATAGTGGTTGTATCTCCTGAAAGTATTTCCATACCTTTGGTAAAGTCTTGTTGATCTGGAATGTGAGCATAAACATTGTTTACACATATTAAATCTGGATTGCCATATTCAAGTAATATCTCATTAGCTAAATCTACTCCAAAAAACTTAGAAATTGTCGGAACCCCAGCCTGCCTAGCAATCTCTGCTGTATTTTCAGGAGGCTCAACATTTAAAACAGACACACCTAGCTTTTGAAACTGTGAAAGAAGATATCCATCATTTCCACCAAGCTCTATAACAAGACTTTCTTTACTAAGAGAAAGTTTGTTAACCATTTCTATTGCAAAGTTTGTTGCATGATTTACCCAATATTCACTTGCAGAAGAAAGGTATGGATATGTTTCATGAAATATTCTTTCTGGTAAGACATATTCACCAAGCTGCCCAAGCCCACAACTCTTGCATATCCTCAAATGTAGAGGAAACTTATCTAAAACTTCATCTGCATGCATGCCGTATTCGGCAGGAAGAGGTTGTTCTCCTAAATCTAATATACTAACTAAATTTTTAGAATCACATCCACGACAAACAACAGATCCTCTATTAGAGATTGGTTTTACTTGCATGTCAATATTTTCCTATTTGATGTGCATTGTATGAGTATTTCAGAATAAAATCTATTTCTGGTCACTGTTATTGTCAAATAAACTATCATGAAGATCTTTAACAGTTTCTTCAAATGTCATAAGTGGCTTATAACCAGTGTCAGCCACCAAATTTGCAATAGAAAAATCATCTTTTTCAAGAATAATATCGTTATATGGGAGCTTACCAAAATTCATTTCTTTTTTTGATGGAAATAGTTTATACATTCTTTCAACATATTCTCTTAATTTTCTTGGATCACCAGAGCCAACCCAATACTCTTCGTTTGATTTACCTTTTTCACAAACTAGGTAGTATCCAAGAGAGCAGTCTGACAAAGAAATTACATCAAAAAACTGTTCTCCACTTGAAAATATAAGATCATCTTCATTTATTAACTTTTGAAGTGTAACTTGTAAAAATGAATCTTTATCATCGTCCTCACCCATTACATGTGAATGAAGCAAGTAAATATAATCAATACTCATGTTTGATGCTTTTAATTGAAGCGCATATTTAGCAGCAATTTTAGCTACAGAATAAATAACATGTCTATTATATTGATCATTTTTATTATGATCGAGTTTCAAATATTTATGTGTAAAAGCTTCTTCCATCGTGCCAACTTGTATAAAGCGCTTACATCCAATATCTTCAGATATTTTTAAAGCATTTACACACCAAGCTACATTTTGCATTTGTGCATTTATATTTAAATCAGAAAGTTTAGTTTCGCCACCCCAAGCAAGATTAAAAAAAACACAATCATTTCCAACATTCCATCTAATTTCAGAAATTTTATCTCCTAGATTAGATATATCTTTCATATCAAGATTAATGTAACTAGCTCCCTTAATTCTTTTACTTCGTATCTTGGAAATATGATTTTTATCTTTTCTGCCAATAGCCAATACATCAATTCCCTTAGAGACTAAGAATTCAAC
>CACADH010000005.1:0-86422 GCA_902531245.1 uncultured SAR86 cluster bacterium | reverse complement strand
GTTAATATAGGGGAGTTTGCTCCAGTTCCATTTCCTGAAAGGGTTTTATCTTGTTCTATACAGGATTATGAAGTTCACACTACCCATGTTCCACCTGGGTCATCGAATGGAGTTATTAAAGTTGAACACTTTGAGGGTCTGTATAAATTTCTATCACAAAGGAATGTTAAGAATATGATATTGACTGGTGACTTTAATTCTCCAAAACAAGAGTTGGTGTCTGGTGAAGTTATAACCTGGGGTCAAAAAGTAAACTCAAGTGGGAAAGTAAGAATTGCTGTTAATCCAAAGTGGAGGGATGAGTGTACTGGTGAAAGATGGGATCTTGCTGAAAGAAACATTATTGAAAATCATACAGATTTAGATATGAAGGATGTATTTAGATCCCAATATGGATATGAGAAAGATTCTTTTAGTTGGTTTACTAATAAGGGTGTTGGCAGAAGATATGATCATATTTTCTGTTCATCTAATATGAGAGTTGATAATGTGTTTTATGATCAAGAACCAAGAACAAGAAAAATTAGCGATCACTCACCACTTATTGCAGAGTTGGGTTAAATCTATTCGACAGTCACAGACTTTATCCTACAGAGGGGATTATCTGTGTTTTGATGTTGAGGTGACTTCCAATCAACTTTGGTACACTCATTATTCTCCCTATCAATCATTCCTCCATAATAAGATAAAGCAATTCAAATCAGAAGGACTGGGTTATAGAAAAATTGCTAAAAGACTAAACGAGGAAAATATAAAAACCTCTAGAGGCAATATCTTTTTCCCTTCTAGTGTCTATTCCATTCTAAAAAAGAAGAAAATTAGAGATGAAAGATTGAACAAGGTGTTTGATAAGAAGATATCAGAGTTTTGGTTCGAATATGAGGTTGGTTAAAGTTTAATAAAGATATTTATTGATTAAATCATCAATAATATATGCTCTCTTCGAATGTGCCTGGATTTCCTTCTTCATCAAAATATTCCCACAGATCTTCCTCGTCCTTGGCATTGCCCTTACAAAGAAGTGATCCGTTTTCATGGTACTCCTCATAGACTCCCTCTGGTTCTCCTATTTTGAAATTGCTTTTGCTTCGAGGGAGTCCGTTTTCATAATACTCTTGACTGACTCCATCTAGTTTTCCTTCTTTATATGTCTCTTTAAACCACAACTGACCATTTTTATAATAAGTTTCCCACGATCCACTTTTATATCCGTTTTCATAGTTTCCTTTCATGTGTTTTTGACCGTTGCGGTAGAAAACCTCACATTTTCCGTGGGGTTTTCCTTCTTTTCTTGAGTATTTAATCTTTAAACTACCATTGTCGTGATAAATCTCAGCAGATCCATTTCGCTTTCCATTTTTGTAGTTTGTTGTCATGACTTTCCTTTTCCCAAACCTGGAGATTCTCATTGATAGGGTTTAGAGGGGGTTAAAAACCCCCTGTAGAATCTATTCAACGGTCACTGATTAAGTTTAAACAGTGATTTGATTTTACCTTAAACGCTTTATGGAAATTTTGATAAAACTTAACATATCTATTTTCCATCCTATATTTGATTGCCTTGCTCTTTTGTATTGATATCTTTTTTAATTTTATTTAAAAAATCTATCTCTGAATAAGTTTTACATTTACCTATTATTTTGTACCCGGGTTTTTGAAATCTCCCATTTTGCCATTTCATATAATCTAGACTTTTTCTGTCTATATACTCATCAAATGGTTTGTCTATAAGTGTTATTTTATCTAAATCTATTTGAGACCAAACCCAATCAAATTCTCCATCATTTTTATTAAATTTATATACGCCTTTATCAATTTTAACCTTATTAAATTCTGAAGGTTCTACAGCAACTACAAGAAAATCGCTAAGTAGGTTTTTTTTATTTACCCAATCCTTATGATATTTGTCTCCCCATGCATAATTTACTGCTCCTGATTTATTACATTCCAAAAACGCAGCAGAGTATAGATTACTAGTTGTTAAGATAGGTATTAGTAAAAAAAATTTTATCAACTTTGTATCTTCAATCCAGGACATTGAAATCACCGTTTAAACTTACTCCACCGTTGCAGAATAAGTGCGAGTAGTGATTTCGTTTACCATCTAAGTTCCTGAAGTTTTTTCATAGAATATTTTTTTATATCGGTATCAATAAAATCATTCAAGGAGATATCTTCACCCCTAGCAGTCTTAGCACTTCCGCGAAAGAGATTAAATTCAATATCTGAAATTCTTGAGCATTGTGCTTGAGCATTATCCCAACTTGCCTCAATGTCGCTTTCACCAACTGACACTGCACCCGGTCTAAATACTCTCTCTGTAAGTCTAAAATATAGTTCGTTATTTTTATCAAACATACCACCATGCATAACCACAATTCCATCTTTATCAAAGACAAGTGCTTTGGCATATAGATAAACTTCAACAAAAACTTCTTCTGTTTCGTTTACAAATTCAACATGGAGATTACATCTATCGCTACCATGCTCAGCAAATTGTACGTCAGCAATTATTTTTCCATTTTGAGAAAATAAATTAATTGAAAGAAATATTAAATTTAATAAAAGTAAGTTTTTCATAAACTATCCTTCTTTATGCCCTATTAACTCATTGACAATAAGATCCATTTTCTTTTGATTTGTGTAAATTAGTCTTGTCGAAAGATAAGAAAAATTTTGAAAAAATACAAACCAATCATTCTCATCATGCCTCCAAGAACCATTATTTCGGAATCCAGGATACTGTGGATCACTTATTCCATGTTCTTTGTTATTTTTCATTGTGTATGGTTCTGGAATATTGTCATAGAAATCTTGACCTATATTATGGGCATATAGATTTAAATAAATACTTACTAATTTATTCTCCCAAAAAACTAAGCAGGTTTGTCTGGCATCTACAGAATACCAACCTAACTCAAGTTTATTGCCAAAGGTGGGGTCTGTTGGGTTGCGAATCATTAAGACGTCATTTCTTTTGCCTTTAATTGCTTTTTTTCTTAATTTTTTTTGTTCTTTTGTTAACCCTGTTCTGTTTGTATAAGAGTTGTATGCTGTCCAAACCCTGTCTTGAATCATTTCATAACATTCATTAGAGTCATATTTATCAAGACTATAACCGTCTTCGAGGTTATCTATTCCAACAGATAAATCAACTTTCTTGATAAGTTTATATTTAATGCTGTTTTTATCTTGTCCAACCTGCAAACCAAATGATTCATGGGCGAAAGATATAGAACTAAAAAAAATTAGAGCAATGGATGCTGATATTATATTTTTAAACATGCTTAATTTTTACACATTAAAAAAAAATTTTCATCCTTGATAGTTTTGTCTTGTATGCTCTTTGTTCTTTTTGAGGATAAGCAACTAAATAATCGCTTCTGCAGTTAAGAATAAAAGTTAAATATGTGTCTTTGTTGCGTGATGCGAAATCACTACTCGAACTTATTCCACTGTGACTGATTTCGCCAAATTTCTTGGTTGATCAATATCAGTTCCTCTTAACAAAGCAACTTCATAAGAGAGTATCTGAAGAGGAATCGTATAAATAATTGGTGTAAGAAGAAAATCACATTTTGGCATATTGATTAGTTTTCCTGATTTTAAATCCACTGTTATTGATGGATCAGCAAACACATATATGGTTCCACCTCTTGCTTTAACTTCCTCTAAATTAGAAACAAGCTTTTCTGCTATTTCACTCTCTGGCGCTAAAGCAATTACTGGCATTTCCTCATCAATTAATGCTAATGGTCCATGTTTTAACTCACCTGCTGGATATGCTTCAGCATGAATATATGAAATTTCTTTTAATTTTAAGGCTCCTTCTTTTGCAATCGGATAAAAAATCCCTCTACCTAAGAATAATGCATTATCTTTGTTAGCTATTTCTGGAGCGATTTCTGTAATAGTGTCTTTTAATTTTAATGTTTCTTCAACCGTATCTGGCAAAGATCTTAAGGCTGTAATAACTCTTGTTCTTAATTTTGGATTTATTTTTCTACTTTTTGATAAAGATAAGGCTAATAACATTAATGCCGCAAGTTGAGTGGTAAAAGCTTTTGTTGATGCAACGCCAATTTCAGGACCGGCATTTGTAAAAATTGAATAGTCAGATTCTCTTGCAAGCGAGCTAGTTGGGACATTGCATATGCATAAAGTTGAAAGATAGTTTTTTTCTTTTGCATATCTTAATGCGGCTAAGGTATCAGCGGTTTCTCCAGATTGTGAAATTGTTACCAATAAAGAATCTTCATCAACATGAGGGTTTCTATATCTGTATTCTGAGGCATAATCAGTTTGTGTTGGTAATTCTGAAATCGATGAAAACCAATTAGCGGCCACTCTTCCAGCATGCAAGCTAGTTCCGCAAGCAACAATCTGAATTCTCTTAACTTTTTCAAATATTTCAGATGACCCAAGTCCAAATATATTATCTAAAACGTCTTCTCCGCCAACTCTCCCATCAATGGTATTCAAGATTGCTTCTGGCTGCTCATAAATTTCTTTTTCCATGAAATGTTTATAGTCGCCCTTTGAAGTTGATTGGCTAGAAATATCAATCTGTGTAACTTCTCTTTGAACCTCTTTCTTTTCTGCGTCATAAATCGTATAGCTTTCAGAAGAAAGCTCAGCAACATCTCCATCTTCAAGAAAAATAAATTCATTAGTTAATTGCCCGATTGCTAATGGATCTGACGCTGCCAAAACTTCATCAATTCCCACTCCTATTAAAAGAGGAGACTTGCTTCTTGCTATCATTACATTTGTATCATCCTCTTTGTCTATTGCTGCAATTGCATATGCCCCTTCCAGTTTTTCTTTTGTTAGATACATTGAGTCAAGCATTGAATTTCCTTTATTAAGATAATATTCAAGCAAATGTGCAATTAGCTCAGAGTCAGTTTGTGATGAGAACGTATAACCTTCTTTTTTAAGAAATTCTTTTAAATCTATATAATTCTCAATAATTCCGTTATGGACTATGTATACCCTTTCATTAGACTTATGTGGGTGAGCATTTTCTTCAGACGGCTCTCCATGTGTTGCCCATCTAGTGTGAGCAATACCTAGTTTGCTTTTTGGTTTTTCAGCAATCATTTTTTCTTCTAGCAAATTAACTTTGCCTAGAGTTCTTAAATGAGCAATTTTGTCTATTTGATGAAGAGCTATTCCTGCAGAGTCATAGCCTCGATATTCCATTTTATGCAAGCCTTGGACTAACAGTTTACCTACATTACGGTTTGAAGCAGCCGCTATTATTCCACACATATACTAGTCCTTTTTTTTAGACCAATTCTCTTTATTATGTTGTTTTGATCTTCCTACTCCAAGAGCATTATCTGGCACATCTTTTGTTATCACAGAGCCTGCTGCAACGTATGCATTGGATCCTATTGTAACTGGAGCAACTAAAGAAGAGTTCGTTCCTATAAAACTATTATCTCCTATTTTGGTTTTATGTTTATCTTTACCATCATAATTGCAAGTAATTGTTCCTGCACCTATATTTGATTCTGCTCCAATCTCAGCATCTCCCAAATAAGCAAAATGATTAGCTTTTGAGTCCTTGCCGATTTTTGTTTTTTTGGTTTCAACAAAATTACCAATCCTTGCCGTATCGTCTATATGACTTCCCTCTCTGAGTCTTGCATATGGTCCAATTGAGCAGTCTTTACCCACTTTAGAGGATACTAGGTGTGAAAAAGCTTCTATAGATGTGTTATCGCCAATATCAACATCTTTTAAAATTGTATAAGGCCCAATAGAAACATTATTTCCAAGAGTTATATTTCCATCAAGTATTACATTTATATCAATTTCACAGTCCTTTCCAACAGAAACTTCTCCCCTGATATCGATTCTGGAGGGATCAGAAATTGTTACCCCCATATTCATTAAATCTTCCGCTTTCATTTTTCTATATATGCTTTCTAATTCTGACAACTCTTTTTTGGTATTTGCGCCTTTAACTTCTTCATTTGGCACAATACATGTATTAATTTTAAACCCTTTCTTACAAATTATAGAGACTATATCAGTTAAGTAAAACTCGCTGGCCGCATTTTCATTATTAACATCATTAACAGCCTCTTCTAGTAGCTTCTTATTGCAACAAAGAATGCCTGTAAAAATCTCTGTTATTTTCTTCTCTTCTTCTGATGCATCTTTTTCTTCAACTATTGCCTTGGCGCAGCCCGATATATCTTTTTTAACTCGGCCATAACCAAAAGGATCTTCTAACTCAGTGGTTAATATGGTTAGGCTGTCTTTAGTCAAAGATAATAAGTTTTTGAGAGTTGATTCCTTGATTAATGGGACATCGCCGTATAAAACTAAAACTTTAGAGTCATCTGAAATAGAATCAAATGATGATTTAACAGCATCAGCAGTTCCGATTGGTTTTTTTTGTTCGCTAATGTGCAGGATTCCGTTAAAGCTTTCTGTTTCTTTGATTATTGATTCTTTTTCATATCCCACAACAAAAGAAGTTTCATCTGTGATGTTAGCAACAGTTTCATAAATCCTTTTAAGCATTGAGTGGCCGCCAATAGGTTGAAGAGATTTTGCTTTATTTGAAATCATTCTAGAGCCCTCTCCGGCAGCTAGAATTACAGTATGAATCTTCACAATATAAGGTTAAATATATACCTTACTGTTTTTTACGAAGTTTTTGAATAGTTTTAAGTCTGGCAACTGCCTCAGCTAATTGGGCTGAAGCTTTTGCATAGTCAAGCGTTGCATCTTTATTTGCCAATTCTTGCTCTGCTATTTCTTTTGCTTTTATAGCCTCTGACTCATCTAAGCTATCAGCCCTCTCTGCAGTATCAGATAATACTGTTACCAGGTCTGGCTGTACCTCTAAAAAACCTCCAGAGCAAAAAAAGGCTTCTTCTTCAGAGCCGTTTTGAACTCTAACAGGTCCTGGCGCTAAACCAGTTAAAAGAGGAGTATGTCCTGGAGCTATACCAAGCTCACCTAAGGTACCTGTTGCAAAAACCATAGTAGCTTCACCTGAATATATTTCTTCACTTGATGACACTATATTTATTTTGATTGTAGTCATTTTTATAAGGTTTTAGCTTTTTCTACAGCTTCTTCAATAGTTCCAACCATGTAAAAAGCTTGTTCAGGAAGATGATCATAATCACCATTTAAAATTCCTTTAAAAGCTTTGATAGTATCTTCTAATGAAACATATTTGCCAGGTGTTCCTGTAAATATTTCTGCAACATAGAATGGTTGTGATAAAAATCTTTGAGCCTTTCTAGCCCTTGCTACAAGTCCTTTATCTTCTTCAGAAAGCTCATCCATTCCAAGAATAGCGATGATGTCTTTCAATTCATTATACCTCTGTAATATTTTTTGAACTCCTTGAGCAACTTCGTAATGATCGTCTCCAACTACAAATGGATCAAGCTGTCTACTTGTTGAATCAAGTGGATCTACAGCTGGATAAATTCCTAGTTCTGAAATCTGTCTTGAAAGAACAACTGTGGCATCTAAGTGAGCAAAAGTCGTAGCTGGTGATGGGTCGGTTAAATCATCAGCTGGAACATATACAGCCTGTATTGATGTTATAGATCCTGTCTTAGTAGATGTAATCCTCTCTTGTAGTGCGCCCATTTCTTCAGCCAAAGTAGGCTGATAACCTACAGCTGATGGCATTCTTCCTAATAAAGCAGATACTTCAACGCCCGCTAAAGTGTAACGATAAATATTATCAATAAATAGTAAGACATCTTTTCCTTCATCTCTAAAACTTTCTGCCATAGTTAGTCCGGTCAGGGCAACTCTAAGTCTGTTTCCTGGGGGTTCATTCATCTGTCCGTAAACCATTGCAACTTTTGATTCGCCGAGGTTGTCGATGTTAACAACTCCAGATTCTTGCATTTCATAATAAAAATCATTACCTTCCCTGGTTCTTTCACCTACTCCAGCAAATACAGAAAGACCAGAATGCTGAAGTGCAATATTGTTAATAAGTTCCATCATATTTACAGTCTTTCCAACACCCGCACCACCAAATAGTCCTATTTTTCCACCTTTTGCAAAAGGGCACATAAGGTCAATAACTTTGATTCCAGTTTCTAGAACTTCATTTGACGCTGATTGATCAGTATAGCTTGGTGGTTTTCTGTGAATTGGCATTTTTGCCTTTTCGCCGATCGGTCCCTTTTCATCAATAGGGTTGCCAAGAACATCTACAATTCTTCCCAATGTCTCTGGCCCGACTGGAACTGAAATAGGAGCATTAGTTCTCGATGCTGAAAGACCTCTTTTTAAGCCTTCAGTTGCTCCCATGGCAATTGTTCTTACGACACCATCACCTAATTGCTGCTGAACCTCAAGAGTTGTTCCGCTCTCATCAACCATAAGTGCTTCATATACTTTAGGGATATTATCTTTGTCGAATTCGACATCAATAACCGCTCCAATAATTTGTGTAACTGTTCCGTTGCTCATATCATTCTCCTTAAACTGCTGATGCACCACCGACTATTTCAGAGAGCTCTTGAGTTATAGCCGCTTGTCTTACGTTGTTATATAAAAGTTCTAGTTCTTTAATTAAATCACCTGCATTATCTGTAGCATTTTTCATAGCAATCATTTTTGCTGCCTGTTCGCAGGCATTGTTTTCTATTACCGCCTGATAGATAAGTGATTCTATATATCTTGTTAAAAGTCCGTCTAATAATTCTTTAGCTTCTGGCTCGTATATATAATCCCATTGAGTAGAGTTGGGTTCGTCTTGCTCTTCAGGTGCAAGAGGTATAAGTTGTTCAACATTTGGTTGTTGTGTCATGGTATTAACAAAAATGTTTGAGCACAAATATGCTTGATCGATTTCACCATTTTTATGCATATCTAAAACAACTTTTGTTAATCCAATAAGATCATCTGGATTTGGTTTATCGCCCAATTTTTCAGCAACAGCAATCACTTCACCGCCTACACTTTTGAAAAATCCAGATGCTTTGGTTCCAATTAAAGCAAAGCAAGATCCTATTTCTTGCTCATTCAATTCTGATGATTTAGATATAACTTGTTTAAATAAGTTTATATTTAATCCTCCACAAAGGCCTTTGTCTGATGAAACAACAATAAAGCATGCTTTCTTGGGTGATCTTTCTTCATAAAATGGATGTGGGTATTCTGAATTTGCTGTGGCTATATGTGAAATAACGTCTTTAATTTTTAATGAGTATGGTCTGCCTTCAAGCATTGTGTCTTGTGTTTTTTTCATCTTACTTGCGGCAACCATTTCCATAGCAGAAGTAATTTTTTGCGTACTTTTAATGCTCGCAATCTGTTTTCTTACTTCTTTTGTATTAGCCATTATTTATATTAAAAAGTCTGTGTCTTTTTGAAGTCTTCAACAAGAGATGTAAATTGGCTCTCTATATCATCGTTCCAATCACCTGTTGAGTTTATTTGTTTTTCCAATTCGCCTTTTTCTGCAGATAAATAACCATGAAGGGCTTCTTCAAAATCTAAAATCTTATCAACTTCAACATCAGCCATATAGCCTCTATCAGCGGCAAACAAGCTTAATGCTTGTTGTGCAACACTCATTGGAGCATATTGCTTTTGCTTTAATAGCTCAGTAAAGGCTTTACCATTGGCAAGTTGTTGTTTTGTTGCGTCATCTAAATCAGAAGCGAATTGAGAAAAAGCTGCCAACTCACGATATTGAGCTAATGCTGTTCTTACGCCACCAGCCAGTTTTTTCATTATCTTTGTTTGTGCTGATCCACCTACCCTTGAAACTGAAAGTCCTGGATTGATAGCTGGTCTTACTCCTGAATTAAATAATTCAGTCTCTAAGTATATTTGTCCGTCTGTAATTGAGATCACGTTAGTTGGAACAAAAGCTGAAACATCGCCTGCAAGGGTTTCAATAATTGGCAGAGCTGTTAATGAGCCTGTTTTACCCTTAACTTTTCCACCTGTGACCTGCTCAACATAGTCTGCATTTACTCTGGCTGCTCTCTCAAGCAATCTTGAGTGAAGATAAAAAACATCTCCAGGATATGCCTCTCTGCCTGGAGGCCTTTTTAATAATAATGATACCTGTCTATAAGCAACCGCTTGTTTTGAAAGGTCATCATAAACAATTAATGCGTCCTCTCCTTTGTCTCTAAAATATTCTCCCATTGTGCATCCTGCATATGCTGAAAGATATTGCATTGGTGCAGGATCAGCAGCTGTCGCTGATACAACTATAGTATGTTCCATCGCCCCATACTCTTCTAATTTTCTGACGACATTTGCAACTGTTGATTGTTTTTGACCGATAGCAACATAAATACATTTAATGCCAGTTCCTTTTTGGTTAATAATTGCATCAATTGCAACAGCTGTTTTGCCCGTTTGTCTGTCTCCAATTATTAATTCTCTTTGGCCTCTACCAATTGGAACCATGGCATCAACTGCTTTCAAACCAATCTGAACTGGTTGATCAACAGATTGACGAGCAATAACACCGGGAGCAACAACCTCAACAGGCGCAGTATTTTCTGCTTTTATTTCACCCTTTCCATCAATTGGAGCACCCAAAGTATTTACCACCCTTCCTAACATAGCCTCACCAACTGGAACCTCTAAAACTTTTCCTGTACAAACTGCTTTTTGACCTTCAATTATTTCTAAATAATCTCCTAAGACAACCGCTCCAACGGAGTCTTGCTCTAGGTTTAGGGCCATGCCCTTAGTGCCATTTTCAAACTCTATAACCTCACCATACATTACATCTCCCATGCCATGTATTCTTACAATGCCATCAGACACACTAACAACAATACCTTCATTTTTTCTTTCTGCAGAAAGATCCAAACCAGCAATTTTCTCTTTTAAAACGCTAGATATTTCTGATGGATTTAATTGACTCATTTTTTCACCTTAAAAATTTAATTGGTTTACAAGTTTGTTGACCTTTCCTCTAATAGAGAGGTCAAGTGTTTCGTCGCCTATCTTAATTGATAGGCCGCCCATCATTTTTGGGTCTTTTGAAAAATAAATGTTGGCATCTTTGCCATATGTTGATCTTAGTTTTTTTTCTATGTTATTTTTAGCTTCCTCTCCAGGTTCAACAGCAACATAAACCTGAATTGAATTTTGCTCTTTATGTTTCTCTAGAAGGCTTTGGTAAATAAAATATATAGGCTCAAGTAAATTTAAACGCTTGTTTTCAGCCAATATTTCAATAAGTTTTCTTAGGGTATCAGAAGTGCTTTCTTCAAATAATTTAACAAGAATTTCTACAACCTCTTTTCTTGATAAAGAAGGATTTTCTATAGTATTTTTAACGCCTTTTGTTTGTGAAGCAGCAGCCATTATCTTAAGTTCTTCTGCCATTTCATCAATATTTTTCGACTCTACAGCTGCGGCAAAAAGAGCTTTTGCATATGGTCTAGCTAAAGGCGTTAATTCAATCATTATCTATAATTCCTCTGCTGCTTTTTTGAGAATAGCTTCGTGTTTTTCTTTTGAGATCTCATCGCCTAGAATTTTTTGGGTTGTATCAATAATGATGTCTGACATTTGTTCTCTCAGTTCTTCTTTGGCTTTATTGGTTTCATTCTCAATGGCCGTTGATGCTGACGCCATTATTTTCTCTGCTTCAGACTCTGCTTTCTTTGATGCATCTCCAACAATCTGAGACGCTCTAGTGTTTGCCTTCTCAAGAATTTCGGCAGCCTCACTCTTTGCTTGATTTAGCTCCTTATCAAAAGCTAATTTGGCCTCCTCTAGAGAATCGTCTGCTTTTTTGGCTGCCTCTAATCCATCAGAAATCTTTTTTTCTCTTTCTTGCATAACCGAAAGTATTGGAGGGTAAATATATCTCCAACATATCGCCACAAACACAATCATTACAACTGCTTGGGCAAGTAAGGTTGCGTTAATATTCATATCTTAATATTTATCTTTACTCTAAAGTGCGAACAGCATGTACATACCTAGACCAATTCCAATCATAGGCACCGCATCTGTTAAGCCCATCATTAAAAAGAATCTACCTTGAAGAAAAGGAGCTAACTCAGGTTGTCTAGCAATTCCTTCAATAAATTTGCTGCCTAAAATTCCAACACCTATTCCTGCCCCAATGGCTGAAAGGCCCATTAAAACTCCCGCCGCTAAAATACTATATTCCATTTTTTTCTCCTATAAGTTGAGGATTAATGCTCCTCAGTTTCATGCGCCATCGCTAAATATGCAATTGTCAACGCCATAAAAATAAATGCTTGCAATGCCACAATTAAGATGTGGAAAAGCGCCCAAACCAAATGTAATCCAAAGCCAAGTATACCTACTGGTATGCTACTAAAAAATAGCATTAACGCAATTAAAATAAAAATCATTTCTCCTGCATAAAGATTACCAAACAATCTAAGGCCAAGAGAAATAGGCTTAGCAATAAAGTTAACCATTTCTAATACAAAATTTACTGGTATTAACCACTTTCCAAAAGGATGTAATGTTAGTTCCGCAATAAATGCTTTTACTCCTTTTACTGCAATACTGTAATAAATAGTTAATATAAAAACCGCAAAAGCCATTCCAAGGGTTATATTTGGATCTGTTGTTGGCACTACTTTGAAATAAAAAGATTCCGGACTGTTGATCCACTCAACGCTTTCTCCAGCAAAAAGGTATGCCAGATGTCCAGCTAAAACTGGTAAAAAGTCAACTGGAACAAGGTCCATCAAATTCATTAATAGTATCCAAACAAATACAGTTAATGCCAGAGGTGCTATAAGTGTATTTTTAATGGATCCAAATAATGACTGAACATTGTCTTCAACAAACTCAATACACATCTCAACAAAATTTTGTGCGCCAGTTGGTGCTGAATTTGAGTCTGTGGTTTTTGGAATAGCCATTTTGAAAACGAAAATAAAAAGAGCTCCGAGCGAAATGGACCAAAAAAGAGAGTCAACATGAAATGCCCAAAATCCCATTTGATCTACTTTGTATGGGTCACATGTCCATCCATCAGGTGTTTTGCCACAGGTTAAATTTGTTAGATGGTGTTGAATATAAGATTCTGTGGTTAATTCTTTTGCCATTATGTTTTTAATTTGTTTTTAGTGATAAAAAATGTTGGTCTTAGTGTTGTATTTACAAGAATAAGAAGAAACATAGCAAAAACAAAAGCATTATTTAGGTAAACTGCTGAAATATATAAAAATGCTATGAAAATAGCCCATTTTATAGACCAGTTATATGCTGCGTTTATTGCATAGTCTTCAATCTTTGAACCTAATTTATATGCAGATCCTATGCAAATTAAATAGAAAATAGGAAGCAGGGCAAACATTGGTTCTTTAATGGTCCCAAAAATTATTAGGAAGACCGATGTGACGCCTATCAGGGTTTTATTGCTAAAAAATATATTTTGAAAGCTTTGCAAAGGACTTAATATTTTAGTTAATTTTGTTTGCAGAATTATAAAAATATATAATGCTTTAAACAAGTTGTTTTTATCTTAATTTTAAACCTTAATTACTTTTTTAGTTTTGAAATAATAATATCAAGCTCATCTAGGGTCTTATAAAAAATACTTACTTTGCCGCTTTTTTTATTTTTTGATTCTATTTCTATCTTATGCCCAAAATCTCCAGACATCTCTTGCTCTATATTTAAAATATCTGTGTCTTTGTTGTTTTTATTAGCACTTTTAGATGTTTTTTTATGGTTTGATAGTTTGTTTAGATCTTTTACGCTAAGTTTGTTTTTTATAATATTTTCGGCTGCTTTTTCCGCCTCTTCTGGATCAAGGGATGCAAGGAGTTTGGCGTGCCCTTTTTCAATTTGCCCAGCCGAAAGCATATCCAGAACCCTGGGTGGAAGAGATAATAACCTCAAGGAATTTGCTATAGTGCTTCTAGCCTTTCCTGTAGAAATAGCAACCTCTTCTTGGGTTAGACCAAACTCTCTTTTTAATCTGTCTAGGCCTCTTGCCTCCTCTACAGGGTTAAGATCTTCTCTTTGTAAGTTTTCTATAAGGGCGGATACCAACGCATCTTGGTCTTGTTTTTGGTCGACCAAACATGGGATTGTTTTTAGTTTAGCCATTTTTGAGGCCCTTAATCTTCTTTCTCCTGCAATAACCTCATATTCATTTAAGCCGAGCTCTCTTACTAAGATTGGAGATAACACTCCTTGGTTTTTTATCGAAGCTGTTAGTTCTTCCAGTTTTTCTTTATCAAAATTTGATCTTGGTTGGAATCTTCCTGGTTTTATTTTGTTTAGGTCAATTTCTTTTACCGCTCTTTGGTTTGTATTTGATTGACCCAACAAAGCATCTAGTCCTTTGTTTAATGTTTTTTTGTCTTCAGGCATACTCCACCTTTCTAATTACCTCACCAGCCAGGGCTAAATAAGCCTTAGCACCGTAAGAGTTTGGCATATATTTTATACCAGATATTCCATGGCTGGGGGCCTCCGCCAGTTTTACATTTCTTGGTATTAGTGTATTAAAAACTAAATTCTTAAAGTGCTTTTCCAGCTCATCAGAAACCTCTTTTGCTAGGTTGTTTCTCATATCAACCATTGTTCTTACAATACCAATAACCCTGTTAGATGACATGTTTTTGTCTGAAAGTGTTTGAATGGTTGTCATAAGACCAGTAACCCCTTCCAATGAATAATACTCACACTGGAGTGGTATTAGCGTTCCAGACGCACAAAAAAGACCCTCTATTGTTAGTTGATTTAATGTTGGGGGTGTATCAATAATTGTGTAGTCATATTTATTAGAAACTCCTTCTAAGCTTTTCAAAAGAAACCCTTGTTTGTTGTCGTTTCTAATTGAAACCTCAAGCGCAATTAACTCTTCACCCCCAGGGATGATGTCGTATCCGTCTTTGCTTGAGTATGTGCAATCTTCGATTGGGGTGGCATCAAAATAATGGCTGTAAAGCGTATTTGGGTCCTCTGTTAGAATGCCTGCTGCAGTGCTAGCATTTCCTTGGGGGTCCATATCAATTAAGAGAACCTTTCTTTTTGTTGCTGCAAGGCTTGCTGAAAGGTTAACTGCTGTTGTTGTTTTGCCAACTCCTCCTTTTTGGTTTGCAATTGCTATTATTTTATTCATTTTTCTCTTATCAAAACCACATGCCTTTCTTCAGGACCAAGCTCTTGTTTAATTATTTCATATATGTGAGTGTTTTTGTTTATGTCTTTTAATTCTTGTTTTATGGTTTTCTTTTTACCTTTTAGTAAAACATATTTGGATTTGTTGTTTGTATTGTTTTGAGTTAGGTCTATTATGTTTTTTATGCTTGCAAAGGCTCTTGCAGTAATGATGTCGAATGTGCCAAGGGTGTTGTTTGTGGTTATCTTTTTATTAATTATGGTTGTGTTGCTTAAAGAAAGTTTGTCGACAGCGGACCTCAAGAAATAGCATTTTTTAGCACTGCTTTCTATTAAATATATTTTGTTTTTTGGTTTTGTTATTGATAAAAGAATGCCTGGGAAACCCCCTCCAGACCCAAGGTCTAGGGCCGTTTTTTCCTTTTTTAAATATTGGATTATTGGGTGGCAATCAAGAATGTCTTTATAAAAAACCTCTTGGTTGTCTGTTCTCGAAAAAATATTGTGTGTTTTGTTAAATTCTAGTGCGAGATCTATAAATGTGGATATTTTTTCATTTTGTTCTTTTGTGAACAGGTTATGCATTTTGTTTTTGCAGCTCGTTTTTTTTCAATTGTATTAGTATTAGATTAACCGCTGCTGGGGTTACGCCCTCAAGTCTTGAGGCCATACCAATTGTTTCTGGTTTGTGATTTGTGAGTTTTTCTTTTACTTCATTAGAAAGCCCGGCTATGTTTGAGTAGTTAAGGTTTGGTGGTATTTTTTTCTTGTTTTGTTTTTTTGTTTTTTTGATTTCTCTTAGTTGTTTTTCAATATATCCTTCGTATTTTGCTTCCCTTGCTGCTCTTTCAAAAAACTTTTTTTCGTTTGTTTTTGTTTTATAGATTTTTTTGTTGTTTATATCTGTTCTCTTAAGCAATTCGGTGATGTCTTTTTTCTCTGGTAAATCAATTTTCTCATTTTTGTTGTTTATAAAAGACTTAATTTTTGTTTTTTTCAGGGTGTTTTTTACAAACTCTTTGTATTCGTGTTCTTTTTTTACGTATTCTGTTTTTCTGTTTTTTTCAATCAGGCCTAGGTCAAAAGCTTTAAGCAGTAATCTTTGTTCGGCGTTGTTTTGTGATAAAAGGAGTCTGTGTTCTGCTCTGCTTGTAAACATTCTATATGGTTCGGTTATTCCGTGGTTTGTGAGATCGTCTATTAATACTCCTATATAAGCTTCGCTTCTCTCTAAAACAACCTCTGTTTTTTTTTGTATCGACCTTGTTGCGTTAACTCCTGCCATGAGCCCCTGTGCCGCCGCTTCTTCATAGCCGGTGGTCCCGTTAATTTGTCCAGCTAAGTAAAAATTTTTGAAAAATTTTGTTTCTAGGGTTTGTTTTATGTTTCTTGGGTCTATGAAGTCGTACTCAACAGCATAGCCATACTCGGTGATATTGGCATTCTCTAGTCCTTTTATTGAATAAACAAAACTCTCTTGTGCTTTTTTTGGGAGGCTTGTTGATATTCCGTTTGGGTAAACGAGGTCTTTGTTGATTCCTTCTGGTTCAATAAATATCTGGTGGCTTTCTTTATTTTTAAATTTATTTACTTTGTCTTCAATTGAGGGGCAATACCTAGGACCAATTCCAACTATGTTTCCCGAATACATTGCGGAAAGGTGTGTGTTTTTTTCTATTATTTGATGGGTTTTTTTGTTGGTTCTTGTTATGAAACAAGATAGTTGTTTTTGGTGTTTTTTGGGTCTGTTGTAAAGAGACATCCAGGGGGTTGGTTTTTCGCCGGGTTGTTCTTCCATTTTGTTTAAATTGATGCTTGATAGTTTTATTCTTGCTGGTGTTCCTGTTTTCAATCTTCCCATTGGGATATTTAAACTATAGAGTTTTTCTGAAAGCGGTATTGCAGAACCGTCACCAGCTCTCCCCCCAGGCGTTACCTCATCTCCTGTATACATCTTACCGTTTAAAAAAGTTCCGGTTGTTAAGATTGTTCTTTTTGCTGATATTTTATACTTGTTTGTAATAACGCCTTTAACTGTTTTTTTGTTTGTTATAAGGTCAATTACCTCATCCTCGATAATTTCTATGTTTGTTTTTTTAAGAATTTTTTGAACAGCTTTTTTATAAAGATCTCTGTCACATTGAACCCTCAAAGCTTGAACTGCATCTCCCTTTCTTGTGTTAAGTGTTCTATATTGAATGCCTGACATATCTGTTGCGATGGGCATCAAACCTCCCATTGCTTCGATCTCTCTTACAATATGTGATTTACCTAGTCCTCCTATTGCTGGGTTGCACGACATTTGACCTATTGTTTTTAGATCAAAGGTAACTAGGGCGCATGAGAGTCCCATTCTGTCTACAGCATAAGCAGCCTCAACACCTGCATGACCAGCGCCCACAACAATTACATCGAATTTATACATAAATAATTAAACAATAATATCTATATTATATACTTTTTGTTATTTCTATTAGGTTTGATTTTTTTGTTTATAAGTGTTTATTTTCCTCTCCCATTAAGGAATTCTGCTGATTATAAAAGCTGTATAACTATAATTGACTCACTTTAAATAACAGTTAACAAACTGTTAACTAAAAAAAAACCATAAAAAAAACAACAAAAAACTAACAGGTTATCTACTTACCAATACAATAATTATTAAATATATCCCCAAGCAAAGAATCGGAAAACTTCCTACCCACTAACTCATCCAAAAAACCCCTAGCAATCTTAAGATCTTCTGCAACAAGCTCTAAAGACTCACCATTATTTAAATTATTTAAAACTTGGTCTAAAGCATCAACAACAGATTTAAACAAATTTTCATGCCTATCTCTTACTATGTATTTATAATCTTCTTTTTTAATTCCCTTTTTAAACCTAGAAACAACCAAACCCTTTAAAACATCAAAACCCTCACCAGTCTTTGCAGAAACACAACAATCAAAAACATTATTATCAAACAAAGGATTAATATCTATTTTATTTTGAACAGAAACAAAAGGCACATCACCACACAAACCTTTAAATCTTTTTATCAACGCAATATCATTTTCTTCAAAAACCCCAACCACCAAATCGGCCTGATTAATTTCAGACAAAGAAAGCTCTATACCAGCTTTTTCAACAACATCTGAGGTGTCCCTCAAACCAGCAGAGTCAAAAATAGAAAATGAAGAAGACTCATAAAACAACTCACTACTGACAATATCCCTAGTCGTTCCAGGAACACTGGAAACCAACGCCCTTTCAAAACCAAGCAAGCGATTAAAAACAGACGATTTACCAGAATTAACAGGGCCAACCAACAAAACATTGTTTTTTTGTGAACAAACTTTTTTATTTACACAACCACCCACAAAAAGATCAAATCTATTTTTTAATTTGCTTATATCATTAACAATAGACTCATCCATATACTCAAGGCCTTCATCAGAAAAATCTATTTCCACCTCAACCCTTACTCTTATCTGATCCAACTCATCAGCAAAAACAACAATATTTTTAGACATCTCACCAAACAGAGAACCGCCAGACAAAGTGACACCAACCTCATCCACGGAATCAATCAAATCTGCAACAGATTCAGCCTCATTTAAACTAATTTTATTGTTTAAAAAAGCACGCTTGGTAAACTCTCCACCAACCGCCTCTTCAAAACCCACACCCTTGAAAGACTTAATAAAAGAAGACATAACCCCCAAACTTCCATGAGCATAGACCTCAAAAGAATCTTCACCTGTATAGCTGTTAGGCCCTTTAAAAACCACAAGACCGGCCTTATCAATCAAAACATCGTTATAAAAAAAACCCCTGACATGAAATTGACCAATATCGAAATTTTTATTTTTAATTAACTTTTTAAGGTGTTTGTGACATCCAGGACCCGAAACCCTAAAAACACATATTGCTGATTTAGCTGGCGGAGTAGCTAAAGCAAATACCGTTGACACAACTAACCCGCACTAGGCCCGTGACCCATTCCTAAAGCACCATGTTTTTTGTATAAGTAACTCTGCTGCGCAAGTTGTACTCCGGTGTTTACAACCGTATACAAACAAAGAGCGGCTGGAAAAAACAAAAAGAAAACAGAAAACATAACAGGCATATATTTCATAACCTGGGCCTGAGTCGGATCCATACCAGCTGGCTGCGGATTTAACCTTTGAGTTAAAACCATTAACAAACCAAAGGCGGCAGGTAAAATAAAATATGGGTCTGGTGCTGAAAGATCCGCCCAAAAACCCAAGGTGCTAAACCTAAGCTCTACCATCTCCCTCAATGCAAAAAAGAAACCAATAAAAAATGGCATTTGAATTAACAACGGCAAACAGCCACCCAAAGGATTTGCTCCGTGTTTCTTCATCAACCTCATGGTTTCAGTGCCCTGGCTTTGGCGATCGTTTTTAAATCTTTCTTTTATTTCGTTCAATTCCGGCGTTATTTTTCTCAGAGCGGCCATAGACTTAAAGCTTTTTGCGGTCACAGGCCAAAACAAAAGCTTAATAAAAAGAGTAAAAATAATAATTGTTAGGCCCCAACTATTAACATAACCATTTATAAAATCCATCACAAAAACCATTGGTTGTGCTAAAAACCAAAACCAACCCATATCAATAGCAAGCTCCAAATTATCCGCCCGTTGCATCAAATCTTTCCTTATTTTAGGCCCAACAAAAAGTCTGTGCTCATGACCATAAACCACATTAGAGGCGGACGACCCCTCAACAGTGTAGCCCATTCTAAAAAACCCAGATTCTTTTGGTAAAACATAATAGTTGTATATATGCTCATCCGAACCCAAAAGAGCAGCGAAGAAATATTTTTGAACAAAACCAATCCACCCCGACCTTGATAACACCTCGACAGGCTCATCTATTCTACTTAATCTTGATGTTGTGTAGGGGTCTGACTCAGAGCTGATAGCAACACCTTCGTAGGAGCTATTGTTCATCATCCCACCCTCTAGAGCACCTCTTTTTAAATCAAGGGCCTTACCATCTGACCTGTAAAGACCAGCATAAGATTTGCCTTTTATTCCTGAAGACGAGGAATCATAAACAGAAACCTCATAAGGCACGGCTGAAAAAGATATTCTTTTTGAAACACCCAGACCTTCATCTACTAACTCAACATACCCATCCCCTAGATCATAAAGCCGATATTCTGGAACAACCCCAGTAAAACCACTTTTAAAATAATACTTAAAAGAAGAGCTTTCAGAAGAACCAAACACCCTAAAACCGACAGAACCATCAACATTTTCTACAGGATATTCCTTCAATCTCGATTCAACAATAGACCCACCAGAAACAGAAACAACCAACGAAAGCAAATCATTTTCTATTGAAACATAATCAGGATTTTGTAGATATTCAGACGATTTAACAGATGACAAATGATTTTCAATAGACTGGTTTTTTTGATCAGAGTTCCACTCATACAAAAGACCAAGCGACGACAAAACAATAACAATTAAATAAATGCTTCTAATATTCATTTTAAACTTAAATCACCCGACAATGACTTTACCGCCTCATCAACCTCTAACAAAGCTTTTTCATATGATAACTCCCCAAAAGGCCTAAATACAGAAAAAATAACAACCCCATCACTTGGAATAACAATATTAAGAGACCTAAAAATTTCTTTTACCTGTCTTTTTATTTTATTTCTTTTTACAGCCAACCTAAAATATTTTTTTGATATTGAAATCTCTAAACCGCTTTTTGATGATGGTTTATAAAAAAGCCTGAAATTTTTACTTGAATAAATACAATTAAAAGAATTAAATTTTTTACTTGAACCAGACAAATTATGCGCTAAGAACTTTCCTACCTTTTTTTCTTCTATTAGACAAAATAGCCCTTCCTGCCTTGGTGGCCATTCTTGCTCGAAACCCATGTGTTCTTTTTCTTTTAAGGTTGCTTGGTTGAAAAGTTCTTTTCATAATAAAATTAAGGTCAAAAAGTGATGAGAATTATAGCGCATTAATTTTTGAAAGCCAGAAAATAGACTATAAAAAATAATTTTTTTTATATACAACTTATCCACAGAAAATTCGTATATTTATTCTGTAGATATCTTGTGAGTTTTTTAATAGACTATCAGTCTAATAGGAGAAAGAATTGGAACTTTGGAATAAGTGCTCAGAAAAGCTTGAAAATAAACTGTCGCAAGAAGATTTCAATACCTGGATTAGGCCTCTTAAGGCAAGCATTGATAAAAATACTTTGGAGTTAGTCGCCCCAAACGATTTTATATTAGATTACATAGAAAAAAATTATGCAAAAGATATAAAGTCTATTTTAAAAACCGAATCTAAAATAAACATAAATTTAGTTTTTAAAACTCACACAAAAGAAACATTTGTTGATAAATACAAAAACAAACAAAGCTCTGGAGCTAAGCTTGTTGAAGGTTATACATTTTCAAGTTTTGTTGAGGGCAAATCCAACCACTTAGCTTTAGCTGCAGCAAAACAGGTTGCTGCGAACCCAAAGGGAGACTATAACCCGTTGTTTATTTATGGGGGCGTAGGCTTGGGAAAAACCCACCTTATGCACGCAGTTGGAAATCAAATCTTAAAGAACGAACCCAAAAAAAGAATCGTTTACGTTCACTCAGAAAAGTTTGTTTCAGATATGGTAAAAGCTCTGCAGCTTGGAGCGATGAGTGAGTTTAAATCTTTTTATAGAAATGCCGATGCTCTTTTAATTGATGACATACAGTTTTTTGCTGGAAAAGAACAATCCCAAGAAGAGTTTTTTCACACATTTAATGCATTATTAGATAGAAACAATCAAATGATATTGACTTGCGACAAATACCCAAAAGAAATTGATGGATTAGAGGAAAGATTAAAATCAAGACTTGGTTGGGGCCTCCCGGTTGTCATTGATCCCCCAGAGCTTGAGACTAGAGCTGCAGTTTTATTAAAAAAGGCTTCTTCAATGGGAGTCTCTCTTCCTAATGACTGCGCGATTTATATTGCACAAAGAATCAGATCGAACATTAGAGAATTAGAAGGAGCCCTTAAAAGGGTTGTTGCCAATGCAAGGTTTACAAACCAAGAGGTTGATTTAGCTCTTGTTAAGGATGCACTTAAAGATCTTTTTGTAATTTCTGCAAAAATGGTAAGCGTAGAAAACATCCAAAAAACAGTAGCAGAATATTACAACATTAAGTTATCAGATTTGTTATCTAAACGTAGAAGCAGATCCATAACAAGACCAAGACAAATGGCAATGGCGCTAACAAAAGAGCTTACAAATCATAGCTTACCAGAAATTGGCGAGGCTTATAATGGAAGGGATCACACAACAGTTTTGCACGCATGTAAAAAAATTAAAGAACTTAGAAAAGAGAACCCATCCCACGAAGAAGATTACAGAAATCTAAATAGAGCACTAACAAACTAATGGATTTTTATATCACAAAAGAAGAGGTTGTTAAGTCTTTAAATCAAACCCTGGGAGTTGTTGAAAAAAGACAAACATTACCAATTTTATCAAACGTTTTATTTGAGGTGGATGAATCATCCTTAAAGTTAACCGCAACAGACCTAGAAAGTGAAATTTCAACAACATCAACCATATCTAACTTTAAAAGTGGTGGAAAAACAACAGCTCCTGCAAGAAAACTGAGTGATTTATGTAGATTATTACCAGATATGACTGAAATACACTTTTTTTTGGATGGAGACAATCTCAGAATTGAAACAGAATCGGGAAAATATAACCTTTCAACACTACCAAGTGAGGACTTTCCTGTATTTGAAATAGAAGAAACTCAATCTCAAATCAACATTTCATCACAAAATCTTAAGACTTTAATCTCAAAAACAGCATTTGCTATGGGAAATCAGGATTGGAGACATTATTTAAACGGACTTTTTTTATTAATAGATGACAAAACTATAACAACTGTTGCAACAGATGCACATAGATTAGCTTTAGCACACTCCTCTTTAAATGAAGCTGTTTCTGAGTCAACGAATGGAATTGTTCCCAGGAAGTCAATCAATGAAATAGGAAAATTAGTTGGAGAAGGTTCCGAAAATGTTGTTATTAAACTTGGACAGACGTCTATCGCAGCAAATGTTTCTGGCACCACATTTGTTAGCAAATTAATAGAAGGTAAATTTCCTGATTACGAACAAGTCATTCCGTCGGGTGAAAGTTCTTTATTGGTTGTGGATAGAAAAAATTTCTCTGAAAGTTTAAGTAGGGTTAGTGTGTTATCGAGTGAAAAATACAAAGGGGTGAGAATTTTAACAAAAGAAAACTCTTTAAACATTTCTGCAAATAATCCAGAAAAAGAACAGGGCGAAGAAAATGTTGAATGTGAATATCAGGGAGAAGAAATCGATATAGCTTTCAATGTTAATTATTTACAAGAAATTTTATCCACATTAGATTCCGAGAAAATTGAGATTAATTTCTTTGGTTCAGAAAAAAGCTGCCTAATTACTGATCCCAATTCTAGTGACTTAAAATATGTTGTAATGCCACTTCTTATTTAAAGTGTCATTAACTAAAATATCCATTCATAATTTTAGATGTTTTGAGGATGTTGAGATCTCATTATCACCTGGTGTTAATTTTTTTTATGGCCCCAATGGATCTGGAAAAACAAGTATTCTAGAATCAGTATTTATTTTTTCAAGTGGCAAGTCCTTTAAGAGCACAAACTTACTAGCGCTTATAAAACACAAGCAAGATAAATTTTATCTTAAAGGCTTTGATGGTTCTAAAGGTTATGTTGTAGAGGTAGAGAAAAGTAAAACGAAACCAATTTTAGTTTCATTGAATAACAAAAAAACAGTCACCAGCAGATTAATCAAAGAGTTTCCTTGCACCCCGATCCATAACAACACCTTTTCTTTTGCTGATGCTCCACCAGAGTTCCGAAGAAAGCTTTTAGATAGATCAATTTTCATAGCAGAAGAAGCTTTTGCAGCAAGTTGGTTTTCTTATTATAGGTCTTTAAAACAAAGAAACGGAATACTAAAAAATAACCGCATATCAGATATTTATGCATGGAATAAAAAACTATCTAAAGAAGGTGATCAACTTACAAAATTTAGAAAAATTTTTTTTGATCAGACCCTTAAAGAATTTTATTTTCTTGTTGATTTACTAAAACCAAATAATGTTTTTAGTTTCTTTGATGAAATACATATAGAATTTTTTACCGGATGGGACTCTGAAAAATCATACTTGGAGATACTAGAGGAAAACATTGAAAATGATCTAAGAAGAAGAACCACAACAAAAGGACCTCACAAATCAGATATAAAATTTTTAATAAATAATATTGATGCTAGACAAATACTTTCTAGGGGCGAACAAAAGTTTTTTTCAATTTTATGGTCTTGCGCTCAGCATGAAGTTTTAAAAAAGACCTATAAAATTAATGCCACATTAATAATAGATGACATTAAATCTGAGCTAGACGATAGAGTTTTTAATTTATTTATTGAATTGTTAAATCATGTCAAAAATCAAATTATCTTTTCCTGTATAGATGATTGTTTTAGTAGTAAAATAACACTTAATTTTAATGAGTTTAAAAAGTTCCACGTGGAACAATTAGGATAAAGAAATGGCCAAAAAATCTTCGGAAGCCAAATACGATTCTAGCAACATTCAAGTCCTCAAAGGTTTAGAAGCAGTCAAAAAAAGACCAGGCATGTATATAGGCGACACAGATGATGGTTCTGGATTGCATCACATGGTCTTTGAAGTTTTAGACAATTGTATTGATGAGGCAATGGCAGGACATTGTACAGACATAAATGTTGTCATAAATAAGAATGGATCTGTTACTGTAAAAGATAATGGAAGAGGAATACCTGTTGATGTTCATAAAAAAGAAGGAGTCTCTGCAGCACAATTAATTTTAACAACCCTTCATTCGGGTGGAAAATTCGATGACAATTCTTACAAGGTTTCAGGTGGATTACATGGAGTAGGAGTTTCAGTTGTGAATGCTCTTTCTAAAAAATTAATCTTGGAAGTTCATAGAGATGGCGGTGAATATTTTCAGGAATATAATGAAGGTAAACCAAAAGCAAAATTAAAGAAGTTAAAAAAATCAGATAAAACTGGAACAACAATAACCTTCTTTCCCTCAGAGAAAATTTTTACATCAATAGATTTTGAAATTGAAAGAATCTATAAAAGGATTCAAGAACTGTCTTTTTTGAATGCAGGAGTTTCAATAAATGTTGAAGACAAGAAATCAGGAAAATCCAAGAAGTTTAAAAATAATGGTGGTTTATCTAGTTATGTAACACACTTAAAAGGAAGAAAACAGCCTGTTTCTGATATTTTTGAGTGTTCTGCTACTGAAAACGAGGTAGGAGTAGAAATAGCACTTCAATGGACCGATTCTTATAGTGAAAATGTTCTTTGTTATACAAATAATATTCCTCAAAAAGATGGCGGAACTCATCTAGCAGGCTTCAGGGGGAGCTTAACGAGAGTTTTAAAGTCTTTTATTAAAAAAGAAAATGCTAAAAAAACACCAACAGACCTGCTTGGAGAGGATGTTAGAGAGGGATTAATAGCAATAATATCTGTTAAAGTGCCAGATCCAAAGTTTTCATCACAAACAAAAGAAAAGCTTGTATCATCAGAGGTTGAAGGTGTTGTAAGTACATTATTTAGTAAATACTTCAATGAATTTCTTCTTGAAAACCCTAAAGATGCGATGAGTATAGTATCAAAGGTATCAGAGGCGGCTTTAGCAAGAGAAGCAGCAAGAAAAGCAAGAGAGATGACCAGAAGAAAAGGGGTTTTAGAAATTGCAGGATTACCAGGAAAACTTGCAGATTGCCAAGAAAAAGACCCAAAACTGTCAGAACTATATATAGTTGAGGGTGATTCTGCAGGTGGATCAGCAAAACAGGGTAGAAACAGAAAAAATCAAGCAATTCTTCCGTTAAAAGGAAAGATTATTAATGTACAAAAAGCTAGAATAGATAAAGTACTTCAGTCACAAGAGGTTGGAACTTTAATTAAAGCTCTTGGTTGTGGTATTGGCGAAGAATTTGATGTTAAAGATGCAAGATACCAAAAAATAATAATAATGACAGATGCTGATGTAGATGGATCTCATATAAGAACATTATTATTAACTTTTTTATATAGGCATATGTATGACTTATTAGATGAGGGATATATTTATATAGCCATGCCCCCATTATATAAAATAACAAAAGGCAAAGAATTTGCTTATGCCTCTGACGAAGATGAAAAAGAACATTTATTAAAACAATTTTCTAAGTCAGGCACACGCGGTTTGGAAGTTCAAAGATATAAGGGTTTAGGCGAAATGAACCCAGAACAACTGTGGTCTACTACTATGGACCCTGAAAACAGAAAAATGATGCAAGTTAACGTTAAAGATGCAGGAGATGCCTCTGCATCATTTAATGAAAAAGAAATGTTTGAAATATTAATGGGTGATGACGTAGAACCAAGAAGAGATTTTATTGATGCTAACGCCCTTTCAGTGACAGAACTTGATATTTAGTGAATCTCACTAAATTTTGAATTAATCCATTTAAATGCTTCATTTGTAGCTTCTTTAGGGGTATTTGCATATATTGGATTACCAATTTTAACTTTTACAGTTCCCCTATCTTTAATAAATTTTTTGTTTTTCCAATAAAGACCAGAGTTATGGCAAACAGGAATTATAGGAATATTATTATTTACTGAAAGCAAACCACAACTATTTGAAAAACTATTAAGGCCATTTTTTGGATCATTTCGCGTACCTTCTGGGAATATTATTAAAGAAGTACCTTTTTTAAGTTTCTTAGAGCCATCTTTAATAACTTTTTTCATACTTATATATTTCTTATGTCTTCTTAAATGTATTGGTTTAAGGCAAGCTAGAGCCCAACCAAAGAAGGGGATAAACAATAAATCTTTTTTAATAATGCTTGATGATGGAATTATTAAAGTTTGAAGAAAAAAAGATTCCCATTGTCCCTGGTGATTTGAAACAAGAATACAAGGAGTTTTAGGTATATTTTCCAATCCTTCAACTTTCCATGAAATACCACATAAAATTTTTAATGCATTGAGCATCAATTTAACCCAATAGGATGCAACAATTTGAAGATTGGAGGTGCTAATAAATGGGTATAAAAAAATTATTATTAGGGATGCTAATATTAAGCTTAAGTAGAAAAAGATATTAAATAATATGCTTCTAAAAAATTTCAATATTGTTTCTTAACCAAATCCGTTAGATACACGGCTAAGTCGCTAACTTGAAGCCTTGTTTGTTTCATTGTGTCTCTATCTCTTATGGTCACTGAATTATCCTCGAGAGTATCAAAGTCAACAGTTATGCATAAGGGCGTACCTATTTCATCATGTTTTCTATAACTTTTTCCTATGTTTCCTGTATTTTCAAGAATTATCCTTCCCAAACCCTTTTTTTGAAGATCATTTTTTATTTTCTTAGCAGTATTGACAATATCTTTATTGTTTTTCTTTAAAGGCATAACTGCTGCTTTCACAGGAGACAGATGGGGTTTAAGCTTTAATACTATCCTATTTTTTCCATCCTCCAATTCCTCATTTGTATATGCTTCATTTAAAATTGCTAGAAACCCCCTTTCAACACCTGCAGATGGCTCAATAACATAAGGTACAATCCAATCACCTAAATCATTTTGAACAGCCATCTTGCTATTAGAGTGTTTGTTTTTCATTACATTTGAAGATATTTTAAGTTCATCCTGTTTTTTAGAGTGTGAACCTAGATCAAAATCAGCTCTGTTAGCTATACCCTCTAGTTCTTCTAACCCATGAGGAAATTTATACATTAAATCAACAGTCTTTTTTGAATAATGTGCTAATTCATCAGTGGGTACATCGTACAACTCAATACTTGACATGGGTACACCTTGGTTACTCCACCAGTCTACTCTTTTTTGTACCCATGAATTATGAGCATCTTCATCTTTACCTGGCATTACAAAGTATTCTAATTCCATTTGTTCAAACTCTCTAACTCTAAATATAAAATTTCTTGGAGTTATTTCATTTCTAAATGCTTTACCAATTTGAGCTATGCCAAATGGTATTGGTTTAGATGTAGAATCTAATACATTTTTAAAATTTGTAAATATTTGTTGCGCTGTTTCTGGTCTTAGATATGCATAATTAGAGCCATCTTCCAATGGCCCAACACTTGTTTTAAACATAAGATTAAATTGTCTAGGTTCAGTTAAATCCTCTTTTTTGCAATGATCTGGAACTTGATCCTCTCTAAACCTTAAATTGCATGATTTGCAGTCAACCATAGGATCAGAGAAGGTTTCTTCGTGGCCCGAATACTTTAAGACTAATGGATTTGTTAAAATTGATGAATCTAGGCCTTCAATATCGTCATTTTCATAGACCATTGCCTCCCACCATGCATTCTTAAGATTATTTTTTAACTCAACACCAAGGGGGCCAAAATCATATGTTCCTTGAAGGCCACCATATATTTCGCTTGATTGAAATATAAAGCCTCTTCTTTTACATAAAGCAACAATTTCATCCATGTTTTTAGCTGGCATTTTGTTTAACTCCTTTTATCAACAAATGTCTACTATTTATAATTATTAAATTAAACTAATAATTTTTGTATATTTTATCTATTTATGATTATATATCATGCTAAATCATAAAGTTGATGATAAAAGCATTATTTTACATACTTTCTAGGCTACCAAGAGCATTTTTTATAATCTTAATTGATATATATCTGTATTCACGTATATACAAGCTATTCGTTTCATATAAAATCACAAAAATTAACCTTAAAATCGCCTATCCTGATCTAAATAATTTAAATATTGAATTATTAGCGAAGCTAAGTATTCGTGAATTTTTAATTTCTGGATATGAAACTATTTACACTTGGGGAAGCAATACTCACGATTCAAATGAAATGATCTTTAGAATCGAAAACAATTTTCTATTAAACAATTATAAACTTCAAGGAAAGGGCATGATTTTAGTAGCACTCCACAATAGAAGTGTTGATATGTTGCTTGCCTGGATTTGCTCTCAAACAGCAACCGTAAGTTTATATAAAAAAATAAAAAATAAAGCTCTTGATTTGTTTGTTAAAAATAAAAGAGAATCAGATGGCTCTATTTGTGTAGAAACTTCTATCACAGGCGTAAGGAAAATATATAAAGCATTAAAACAAAATAAGGTTATATGTTTTGCAGCAGACCAAGTTCCACAAAAAGGAATGGGAGAATACATTAAGTTTTTTAATAGGGATGCTTATTCTACAACTCTAGTTCAAAGCCTAGCTTTAAAAACAGGATGCCCTTTAGCTTATTTTTATATTAACTCAAATAAAGGTAATTATTTAACTGTTACGTTAGAAGTCATTAATAAAAGTATTTATAGTGATAGTAAGCGCTCACAAATTATTAACCAAGGGATTGAAAATATTATTAATAAAAGACCGATAGATTATTCATGGGAATATAAAAGGTTCAAAAAAAGCAAACCTGATCAACAAGATCCATATTTAGGAATTTAATTATTTAGCCCAAAACATTGGAGTTAGTATTACAAGCAAAGTGAAAATTTCTAACCTTCCTAACAACATTGCAAATGCTAAAATTCCTTTTGAGTATGAACTTATACTTGAGTAATTTTCAGAAACAATTCCTAAGCCTGGGCCCAAATTATTTAAACATGCTCCAACTGCTGAGAATGCTGATTCCAGATCTAATCCAGAGACCAATATAGCCAGCAGCAGCACCATGAAAGAAATTACATAAATAGAAAAAAATCCCCACACGGATGTAGCTGCTTGATCATCAACACTTCTTGTTCCAATTTTTAATGATACTATTGAGTTAGGATGTATTATTTTCATTATATTTAAATAGGCATGATTAATCATAATCATAACCCTCCAAGATTTAATACCTCCCCCAACAGATCCAGAACAAGCTCCAATGAAAGCACCCACTAATAACAAAAAAGATAACGAAAAAGGCCAATCTGAAGAATTTGAAACAGTAAAGCCTGTAGTGGTGACCATGGAAACAGTATGAAATGCAATATTTTTTATATTATTTGCAGTTATATTATTTGATACCACACTAATAATTACTGCTATAGTAAAAATAATAAAAATTATTCCAACAAAAAACCTTAATTCAGGATCATATAAATATTTAAGAGGCTTTCTTTTATATAAAGCAAAGTAATGAAGTGTGAAGCTAAAAGCAGACAAAAGCATAAAGACCATACAGATAAGCTCAATAGAAAAGCTGTTAAAGAATCCAATGCTTTCGTTGTGGGTTGAGAAGCCACCAATAGCAACTGTAGACATTGAATGTGATATAGCATCAAACATAGACATACCACTGATGTAATACAACAAAGCGCAAATAACAGTTAAACCTAAGTATATTGACCACAAAGCTTGAGCAGTTTCTTTTATCCTGGGTGTAAGTTTTTGTTCACCCATTGCACCAGGAATTTCAGTTTTATATATTTGACCCCCACCAATTCCTAATAAAGGCATTACGGCAATCGCTAGAACTATTAAACCCATTCCTCCCATCCACTGTAGTAACTGTCTGTAAAATAACAAAGACTCAGGCAAGACATCAATATTCGAAATTACAGAAGCCCCTGTTGTAGTGATGCCTGACATGGACTCAAAAAAAGAATCAATCACGCTCATTCCACTCATATAAAACGGAACTGATCCAGCAATGGATAATACTATCCAAAACATTACAATTATTACAAACCCATCTTTTTGAGAAAGATCATTTTCAATATTTCTTGTTAAAACCAACCCCAACACCCCTAAAGAGCTAACACCAATTAGAGTTTTTATGAATATATCAAGAGCACCGTCTTCGAATATTATTGAGACAATAATAGGAAATACATAAGAAAAGCTAAAGAATAAAACTAATATGCTAAATAGATTTACTATTGATTTTGGGTTCATCAGTTTGTTTTAAAAAGAACCTCGACTTCTGAAACCATTTTTTTATCTGCTAAAAATATAATTAGACGATCATTTAAAGAGAGCTCTACATCAGAATTTGGCATTAATAGATCTCCATGTCTAACCACAGCCCCGATAGAAGCACCTTCAGGCAATGGAATTTCTTTTAATGACTTTCCAAACAAATTAGATGTAAATTCATTAGCATGAACAACTCCCTCAATCGCCTCAGCCCCAGTATCCATTTTTAGTAATACATCTTGTGTAACATCACTTTCTCTAAGATCCTGCAGAACAGAAGAGACTGTTAATCTATAGGGAGCTATATAAGTATCAATAAAGCCAGGAACCAATCCCAAGTAAGAAGGGTTATTTAAAATTATCATAGTTTTCTTTGCTCCCATTTTTTTTGCAAGCAAGGAAGACATCAAGTTTGTTTCATCGTCGTCGGTCAATGCACAAAAAATATCTATATTAGAAATATTTTCACTCTTTAAGAGATCCTCATCTGTAGCTGAACCATGAAGCACTATTGTTTTATCTAAATTTTTAGATAATTTCTTGCATTTATCTTTGTTTGAATCAATTAACTTGATTTTGTAATCATCTTCAAGCTCTTTTGCCAAGGAATAACCAATTTTACCACCGCCAACAATCATTACTCTTGAGTAAATATCATCCTGATCTCTGAACTCATTTACAATTTGATCGATGTTTGAAGCTGAAGAAATGAAATATATTTCATCTGATTCTTTTATAACTGTATCCCCAGAAGGAATAAAAGGCTTTCCTTTTCTATAAATTGATGCGACAAAGGCATCTGTCTCTGGCATATCATCTTTAATGCCTTTTAATTCTCTTCCTACAAGCTTTGCTTTCTTCTTAGCTTTAACACTAACTAGATTTACTTTCCCCTCAGCAAACTGCTCAATTTGCTCTGCCCCTGGATGGATAATCAACTGTTTAAGATGGTTCATAACTTCTTTTTCAGGATTTATAACAATATCAATAATATTTTCTCCAAAAACATTAAGATTTTTTGTATATGATTTCTCTGAAAGTCTGCAAATTGTCTTTTTTACTTCAAATTGTTTCTTTGCAATCTGGCAAGCAATTAAATTTACCTCATCATCAGATGTTACAGCTATTACAGTTGTTTCATTATCAGCACCAGCTTTTTTTATAGAAATAGGATGAGAAGCATGACCTTCCACAGTTAATATATCTAACTTATCTTCCAAGGATTCAAGGACACTTTTGTTAAGATCTATGATAGATACATCATAGTTATTATTAACCAAAGCCCTGGCAAGACTTCCACCAACACGACCAGCACCTAAAATTAGCACTTTCATATTGTGTAAATTAAACCTCTTTTTAAATAAAGCAAGACTTATTGTAAAAATTTATCTTTATGAAAAAAACTCTTTATATGAGTTGTACACGTCATTAGATGAGATTATATTCTTGTTTGGAAACTGTAAGTGAGTGATTACTATCGTTGAATCAATTGTATTTATATATAAACCATCATTGTCTAACTTATAAATTGTACCTGGTTTACCCCCATTAATTATTTTGGTTTCCAACATATTGTGTATTTTAATTTGTATATCTTTGTAGATAAAAGATGTTCCAGGCCATCCATAAAATGCTCGAAATTTGTTAATAATATTTCTAGTTGTTTCATTAAAATTAATAATAGAGTCAGACTTTGTAATTTTTTTACAATAAGAAGCGCTGGAATGATCTTGTTTTTTTGCTTTGATCTTATTGGCTTTAACTAAATCTAATGTTCTTGGCAACTCAGTAATGCATTTGTTGGTTAATTTATTTTCAAGTGTTGATTTATTATCCTCTGGATTAATCTTTTCAATGAATGATGAAAACACATCTCCAGCATCTAAAGCTTCTGACATCTCGATAATTGATATCCCACTAATATCGTCACCATTTAATAAAGCTGACTGAATTGGAGACGCTCCTCTATATTTAGGCAATATTGAGAAATGTACATTTATTGATGACACGCCCGGTAATTCAAGAAGCCAAGGCGGAATAATTTTTCCGTATGCAATCACAACAAGGAAATCAATATCTAATAAACCTATATTACTGATGATTTCATTTGAATTAAGATTTTCAGGTTTGAAAACTTCCAATTTTAAATCTTTAGCCACAATAGCAACAGGAGACTCTAATAGATTATTACCTCTTTTACCTTTTTTATCAGGTTGCGTTAAAACACCTTTAATATTAAAAAGCTCAATTTTGGCAAGATAACTGAGTATTTTGGCTGAGTTAGATGGTGTTCCAGCATATAAGATATTCATAAATTCTTTTAATTACCGTTATTTTTGTTTATTTTCTTTTAAAAGCTTACTTCTTATTCGATCTCTTTTAAGTGAGCTTATATAGTCAACCATTAATTTTCCATCTAAATGATCTATTTCGTGTTGAATACATACAGTTAATAGCCCCTCAGGCTTGTCTATATGCTCATTGCCCTTAATATCTTGCCATTTCAGCTCTATTTTATCAGGACGAGCAATGGTTTCATTAAAGCCAGGAATTGAAAGACAACCCTCTTCAAACTCAAATAATTTATGATTTTTAAGTATTTTGAAGGTTGGATTGATAAAAATTCTAGGATCATCTCGTTCTTCTGATAAATCCATCACAATTAGCCTAATATGACGATCAACTTGAGTTGCAGCAAGACCAATTCCATTAGCAATATACATTGTTTCTAGCATATCATTTGCTAGATTTTCTAGACTTTTGTCGAATTTTGTTACTTTTTTCGCAACTTTTCTTAATCTAGGGTCAGGGAATATTAAAATTTTCAATTTTTTAGCCATTTTTGGTATTTTTTATTATAATTCCGAGATTATAATCCAGTTAACAATTTAAGAGTATATAAAATGACAAACGAAACAGTTCAAGTAGCAATAATAATGGGTTCTGACTCAGATTTGCCTGTAGTAGAGGCAATTTTCCCTATTTTAGAGTCATTTGGAGTTAAATTTACTAAAAATGTTATGTCTGCACATAGAACTCCGCATGATGTTATGAAATTGATCTCAGATTCCGAAAAAAATGGCTGTAAAGTATTTATTGCTGCAGCAGGCATGGCAGCCCACCTTGCTGGAGCAGTAGCAGCGCACTCAACAAAGCCTGTTATTGGCATCCCAATTGAGTCAGGAGGTATGGGTGGAATAGATTCTTTGCTCTCAACGGCTATGATGCCACCTGGCGTTCCAGTCGCTACTGTTGCTGTAGGAAAAAGCGGTGCTAAAAATAGCGCAATTCTAGCAGTTCAAATTCTAGCAACAGGAAATGAAGACTTAGCTAAAAAATTACTTGAGTACAAAGAAAATATGAGGAAAGAAGTTTTAGATAAAGATAAAAAACTTAACTCATAATTGAATAAAATTTCATTAAATCTTGACTCAGCTATAGAGTGGCTTAATTCCGGAAAGACTTTAATTCATCCTACAGAATCAATTTGGGGAATAGGTTGTGATGCTTTTAATAAAGATGCTGTTGAAAAAATTTTTAAATTAAAAAAAAGACATAAAAATAAGAGCTTTATTTTATTAGTAGATTCACTAGAAGCAATTGAAAAGTATTTGCAAAAAATTAATATAGATGATCAAAATTATCTGATGAAATACTGGCCAGGTGCATACACTTTTTTAATTAAATATAATAATAAACTGCCTATACATTTACATAATGAAAGTGGAAAAATAGCTATAAGAGTAAGTAATCACTTACCTATAAGATCATTAATAAAAGCATTTTCAGGTTTCATGGTTTCCACATCAGCAAATATCTCTGGAGAAAAAAATATTAATAATCCTATTGATATAATTAATTTTTTTGAATATGAAGAATTGGCATACTATGATGAGCCTCTTGGTAAAAACACCTTACCATCAAAGATAATTGATTTAGAAACAAAAGCCATTATTAGAGAATAGAATGATAAAAGAATTAGAACATACATTTAAGAATATTCAATCTCGAATACGTAAGGAATTTGAAAATTTAGAGTCATCAAAAAACTCAGAAATAAGTTATGACTCATGGAAAAGAGATGAAGGCGGAGGCGGTAAAACTTTTATTATTGCAAACGGAATCTTGTTTGATAATTGTGCGGTCAATTTTTCTTCAATATATGGAAATCAATTGCCAGTTTCAGCTCTTCCAAGCTCTCTAAAGAAAACTATTAAAAACGGTTATCATGCAATGGGCATTTCTGTAATATCTCATCCAAAAAACCCTAATATACCTTCAAGCCATATGAATGTTCGTCTATTTGCTATTTTGGATAAAAAAGGCGAAATTGATAACTGGTGGATAGGTGGAGGATATGATTTAACACCATATATACCCTTTGAAAAAGATATCGTTAATTGGCACAAAGAAGCGAAAGCTTCATTAGAGCCATTTAGCAGTAGTTTTTATAAGCAGTTCTCTGAAAACTGCAACGAATATTTTTTCATACCGCATAGAAATGAAAGAAGGGGTGTTGGCGGGATATTTTTTGACAATTTATCAGATTTGAGCCTCGAAAACAGCTTAAAAATGCTTGAATCAGTTGCTTCTTCTTATATCAATTCATATATAAGCATATTAAACAAAAGAAAATCAATTAAATTTACCAAAGAAGAAAAAGAATTCCAGCTCATTAGAAGGGGAAGATATGCTGAATTTAATCTAATCTATGACAGAGGCACAGCGTTTGGTCTAAAATCTAATGGAAGGATTGAATCAATATTGGCTTCTTTGCCATCACATGTAAAATGGTCTTACAAAAAGAGCCCAAAATATAGAGACCTAGAAAAAAAGTTATTGAGAGTCATTAATAGAGATTGGAATGTCTAAAAAATATAGATTAGGAGTTTTAGGTGATCCAATAGAACACTCACTATCTCCTTTTATACATTCTAGGTTTGCAAGAAATGAAAACATTAATATTGAATATCTTCCTTATAGAGTAAAAGAAGTCGATTTTGATAAATTCATAATAGAGTTTTTTTCTGACAAACTCGCCAAAGGGTTGAATATAACATTGCCTCATAAGAAAAGAGCTGCAAAGATCGAAGGCAATATTTCTAGAGAAGCAAAATACATCAATGCTGTGAATACTATTTATAAAGATGGAAACTTACTTTCTTTATCTTCCACTGACGGCATAGGCTTTATAAATGATATAGATAACAAGGGTTTTAAATTAGAAGATAAAAATATCTTAATAATTGGTGCTGGAGCTGCAATAGAAAGCATTTTATATAGAGTTGCAAAGAGTAGCCCGAAAGAAATCTCTCTAATAAATAGAACTCAAGAAAAGGCAAATAGGTTAATACGAAAATTTTCAAATATGGCCCCAATAAAAGATGGCCTTAGCGGTGATGATAAATATGATTTGGTGATAAATGGATCTTCGGCTGGATTGACTGGTAATTTTGAGCCAATAGAAGACTTACCTGTAAACTCAAAAACTTATTTTTATGACTTAAATTACTCTTTAACTGTTACTCCTTTTTGTAAGTGGGCAAAAGAAACATCAGATAATGTTTTTGATGGAACTGGCATGTTGGTTTACCAGGCTGCACATTCATTTGAAAAATGGTTTAATGTTTTTCCTGAAGCTTTAAAAGTTATTAAAGATTTAGAAGAGCTAAGAGAATGAAGAAATTTGTTCAATTTATTGCAGGAGCAGTTTGTCCAAATTGTAAATCTCAAGACACTATCGCATTGAATCCTTCTGATGACGAAATATATTGTGTAAAATGCGATTTTGTTGAAAAAAGACCTAAAGAAAAAAACACTCTTGATAATGAAGAAATTAAGGTTATTAACTTAGATGATTTCAAGAAAAACAGAAGCAAAAACTAATAGAAATTAAAGTTCCAAACATATATCATACCTAGCATAAAAAATGTGTATTTTTGCTTTGTTGTATTTATATAAATAGCTTATAATGTAATATAACTATTTTTTATTATAAAAGGCACACTTACTTTTGGGCGGATAATGATTTATAAATTTTTTAATCTATCTAAGAAGAATATATCTATATTTCTATTTTTTATTGCTTCACCACTAATTAAAGCTGATTGGTTTGCTCTAAATATGACTAGAGGAAGCACCGATATTAGTAACGAAGTTTTTGAATTACATATGTTAATTTTTTGGATATGTGTTGTAATCGGTGTTCTTGTTTTTGGCGTAATGTTTTATTCAATGTGGGCACATACAAAGAAAAAAAATCCAGTCCCTGCGAAATTTCATGAAAATCACAAGCTTGAAATAGCTTGGACCATAATACCATTTCTTATTCTTATAGCGATGGCAGTTCCAGCTTCTAAAACACTAGTAAAGATTTACGATGATGAAGCGGGAGATATAAATATTCAAGTTACAGGATATCAATGGAAATGGCAGTACAATTACCTGGAAGATGACGTTAGTTTTTTCTCTAATCTTTCCACAGATCTCGATGAAATTTACAACCTAGTTCCAAAAGGTGAAAATTATTTACAAGAAGTTGACGAAATGGTTGTTATCCCTGCTGGTAAAAAAGTCAGATTCTTAATTACAGCAAATGATGTTATTCATTCATGGTGGTTGCCAGCATTTGCTATTAAGCAAGATGCCATACCTGGATTTGTAAATACAGCATGGACGATAGTGGATAAGCCTGGAATCTACAGAGGTAAATGCACCGAATTATGTGGCAAAAATCATGGGTTTATGCCTATTGTTGTAAAAGTAGTTGAGCAATCTGAGTATGACGATTGGGTCTATGGTAAAAAACAAGAATCAATAAAACTTGCTGAGTTAACCACCAAAGAATGGACAACCGGAGAATTAATGGAACGAGGCGAAGGCATCTATCAAGTTAACTGTGTTGCATGTCATCAAACCTCAGGAGAAGGAATCACAGGAATATTTCCTGCTTTAGCCGGTAGCGATGTTGTTATGAATAATAAGGATAGGAATATTGAAATCCTAATGGAAGGAGTTCAAGGCGCAGCTATGAATTCTTTTAGTTACCTATCAGAAGTTGAATTGGCAGCAGTGATTACATACACAAGACAATCATGGGGTAATGCAGAAAAAGGGGATGGAGAAATAGTAATTCCAAAAGACATTGTAGATTATAAAGAACCAAAGATTTAAGATAGGAAAATAGTATGAGCGCAGTAATAGAAAATCATCATGACGACCATCATCATGGGCCTGCTAAAGGCATAACAAGATGGTTGTATACAACAAATCATAAGGATATAGGAACTCTTTATTTATGGTTTAGTTTTGCTATGTTCTTAATTGGCGGTGCAATGGCAATGGTTATAAGAGCAGAGCTTTTCCAGCCTGGAATGCAAATAGTTGAACCTGAATTTTATAACCAAATGATTACGCTGCATGGATTGATAATGATTTTTGGAGGGGTAATGCCTGCTTTTGTTGGATTAGCAAACTGGTTAGTACCAATGATGATTGGAGCGCCCGATATGGCTTTACCAAGAATGAATAATTTGAGCTTCTGGATACTACCTTTTGCATTCTTTATTTTATTATCATCATTATTTATGGAGGGTGGAGCTCCAAACTTTGGATGGACGTTTTATGCTCCGCTTTCAACAACTTATGCTCCTCCAAGTGTTACTTTTTTTATATTTTCTGTTCACATAATGGGAGCATCTTCAATAATGGGCTCAATTAATGTCGTGGTCACTATTATGAATATGAGAGCACCAGGCGTAGACTTAATGAAAATGCCTTTGTTCGTATGGTCATGGCTAATTACCGCATATTTATTAATTGCAGTGATGCCAGTTCTTGCTGGTGCTGTAACAATGATGTTAATGGATATTCATTTTGGAACAAGTTTCTTCAACGCTGCTGGGGGTGGAGATCCAGTTTTATTTCAGCATATATTTTGGTTCTTTGGTCACCCAGAAGTATATATAATGATTTTGCCCGCCTTTGGTATTGTTTCACATATTATTGAAACATTTTCTAGGAAACAGCTCTTTGGATATTCATCAATGGTCTGGGCAATGCTTTCAATTGCCATACTCTCTTTTGTAGTTTGGGCACATCATATGTTTACAGTTGGACTGCCTTTAGCTGCAGAAATATTCTTTATGTGGGCAACTATGTTGATAGCTGTTCCAACAGGTGTAAAAGTTTTTAATTGGGTAGCAACGATGTTTAGAGGCTCACTTACCTTTGAAACACCCATGTTATTTGCCATTTCTTTTGTTGTTCTTTTCACAATAGGTGGACTGTCTGGCTTAATGCTTGCAATTGTTCCGGCTGATTTTCAATATCACGATACTTACTTTGTTGTTGCGCATTTTCATTATGTTCTTGTACCAGGAGCAATATTCTCTATTATGGCTGCTGTTTATTATTGGATTCCAAAATGGTGTGGCAATATGTATGACGAAAGATTGGGAAAACTACACTTTTGGTTGTCATTTATCGGAGTTAATGTAACCTTTTTTCCTCAACACTTTATTGGCTTAGCAGGAATGCCAAGAAGATATCCTGATTATTCTTTAATATTTGCTGATTGGAATATGGTTTCGAGCGTTGGAGCATTTTTATTTGGTTTCTCACAATTGCTGTTTTTATTTATTGTTATTAAAACTGTGATGGGTGGCAAAAAAGCAACTGATCAAGTTTGGGAAGGCGCAAAAGGTCTTGAGTGGACAGTAGCCTCTCCAGCTCCTTATCACACTTTCTCAACACCACCGAAGGTTGATTAATGAAAAAAGATGCTAAGAAAACATTAATTAAATTAGTAGTTGCTGTTCCATTAATGTTTGCTTTTGGTTTTGCGCTTGTGCCTTTGTATGATGTCTTTTGTGAAGTAACTGGCATTAACGGAAAAGTTTTTCAATCAGAGTATTCAGAAGACCTGATCACGGATGATGGAAGAACTATTGCTATTCAGTTTATATCTACTAATAACGAAAATATGCCATGGACTTTTAAACCTTCAGAACAAGTGATGAAAATTGAAACCGGTAAATACCATGGCGCTACTTTCTATGTAAAAAATACAACAAATAGAAAAATGACTGCTCAGGCAGTTCCAAGTGTTGCCCCATCAAACGCTGCAGCACATTTAAAAAAGCTAGAATGTTTTTGTTTCGAGCAACAAGAACTAATGCCTGGTGAAGAAGCTCTTCTCCCGGTTAAATTATTAGTTTCAAATGAACTTCCATCGAACATAAAAAATATAATTTTGTCATACACAATTTTTGATATTACTGACTATAATGATGAAGTTTTAGCACATCACCAAATGGCAGCGGAGTAAGCAGGAAATGAGTGGAGGAAGTTACTACGTACCTGATCAAAGCAGGTTTCCTATATTTATGGCGGTCTCCTTATTTCTGCTCGTAATGGGTGCCTCTAGCACAATAAATAACTTAGACGATCCTTCTAGTAACTCAGTTTACATATTGTATTTTGGTTTTGGATGTCTTTTTTTAACAATGTTTTTTTGGTTTAGACAGGTTATTAAAGAGCACCTGGCAGGCTTAGATTCAAATCAATTAAAACAATCTTATGTTTATGGCATGGCTTGGTTCATTTTTTCTGAAGTCATGTTTTTCGCTGCATTTTTTGGAGCTTTATTTTATGTAAGAACCTTAGCCGTTCCGTGGTTAGCAGGTGAAGGTTCAAAAGGTGCTTATATTTCTGCTATTGAGCTATGGCCTGCTTTTGAGTCTTCATGGCCTGTTATGACAACTCCAGATCAAGGAACTGAGTATGATTTGGCTGATAAGAGTATGGCATGGCCAGGATGGGACCATGCTCTAAAGTGGTTACCTCTTTGGAATACGATTGTGCTCTTAAGCTCATCTGTAACAGTCCACATAGCTCATCTCGGACTAAAAAAAGGCAATAGGAAAAGATTTAACACTTTTTTAGGAATAACAGTATTCTTAGCTTTAATTTTTGTTGGATTACAAGCTGCAGAATATTACGAAGCTTACGCTCATTATGGTCTAACGTTAAACTCTGGAATATATGGGTCAACTTTTTTCATGTTAACAGGTTTTCACGGCTTCCATGTAATGATGGGAGGTTTCATGTTGGCAATTATGCTTGGCAGGTCTGTTTTTGCAGGCCATTTTGAAGAACATGACCACTTTGGATTTGAGGCAGCCTCATGGTATTGGCATTTTGTTGATGTTGTATGGGTTATGCTTTTTTTGTTTGTATATATTCTTTAATTACGAAGCTTCCCAGGGAACACTATTTCCAAGTTCACCAGTGTAAAGCCCTATAGCAATTAATATGATTAAAACTGCAGCAAAGAAAACTCTAAGGCCAAGCAAGTAAACCGTTCTTTTTCTTCCAGTATCGCCTTTATCAACAAGCAAAAAGAAAAGACCGCCAGCAAGAGAAAGAAGCAATAATGGTAAAACGATATAAATTAAAGTAGTAATCATATTAAAATTTTAAAGCATATATACTTCAATAGATATGAAAAAAAATAAATTTAATCCTGGAATAAAAATCACAATATTTTTTGTTTTTTTTGCCGTATTATTTTTTTCTTTAGGACTATGGCAGATTGATAGAGGGCAAGCAAAGACAGTCTTATTAGATGAGTTTGAAAAAAATTCACTTAAAAGCCCAGGATATATAAGTAAAGATTCTAAAAAATGGGACAGAGTTTATGTTGAAGGATCATGGGACGGCTCTAATCAATTATTAATCGATAATGTTATTAGAAAAGGCATTGCCGGATACAAAGTTTTAACACCCTTTAAACTAATAAATACTAATGAGATTATTCTTATCGACAGGGGCTGGATACCAAGAAATAGAAACATAGAAGTCCTTCCAAATATTGATCTAATAAATTCAAATGAAAGAGTTAGTGGAATCTTAGAGTCACCTGAGCTAGGTCTCACCCTTTCAGATGAACTTGTTACAGATGTATGGCCAAAAGTTTCACAAACCAAAAATTTAGAAGTAATTTCAAAAGAATATAGTGATCTAATATATCCATTTATTCTATTAGCAGATCCAACAAGCAGAAATAGTCTTGAATATATTAAAATTAACCCAACAAATATGACACCAATAAAACATTATGGTTATTCTGCACAATGGTTTTTAATGTTTATAGTTTTATGTGTCATGTATATTTGGTATGGATTCAAAAGAAATGAGAAATAAATTTTTTTTAGCGGTATTACTACTTACGCCAATACTGGTTGTTACATTTTCAACTCTTTATTTTCTAAAAGGAATGTCACCAGAGGGAACAAAAAACAATGGAGTTTTTTTTAAAAGTTATTTCGATTTAAATGACTTTAAAAATGGTGAAGGAAAACAAGATTTAATAAGTTTTGAAGATGGAAAATGGGTTTTGTCTGTATATGTTACAAACATCGAAACTAGCGAACAATCGATTTACTTAGCAAGACAATTAAACGTTGCTTTAAACAGAGACATAAATAAATTAAAACGAGTTTTATTTTATTCAAATAAATTGCTCGAACCTAATTTAAAGGATATCAAATTGCAGTATCCACGAATTGAGGTTGTTGAAGACAAAAATGGAGTGTTGTTAAATGTCTTACAAAGAAACTCATTACTGGACTTTAATGCGGAGAATCCAATTTTTGTGATAGATCCATATGGAAGGGCGGTTATGTATTTTTTACCAGACACAGACCCTAAATTAATTTTAAAAGACTTAAAGGTATTAATTTAATGAACCAAATTAAAAACTTATCTCTATTTGGAATATGCATGGCATTTGTTGTAATTGCATTAGGGGCATGGACTCGTCTTGTTGATGCCGGTCTTGGTTGTCCAGATTGGCCAGGATGTTATGGTTTTGTTGTTTTCCCAATAAATGAAGCTGAAATTGCTATTGCTGAAAGCAGATATCCAACCTTTCCTTATGATATAAATAAAGCAATACCTGAAGTTGTTCATAGATACTTTGCTGCTGCTCTAGGGCTTCTAGCAATTTTTTTAGTTTACCTATCATTTAGAAAGACAAATGATAAATCTATTCAAGGCTGGTCTTGTTTTTTATTAATTTTTATTTGTCTTCAAGGCACTTTTGGATATTTAACAGTTAGTTTAAAGTTATTACCAATAATTGTTACGATTCATTTATTTGGTGGTTTCACGACTCTATTATTGCTTTACTTTATTTATTTAAAATCCCGTAATTTTGAAATATTTAATCAAATAAATATCTCTAATTTAAAAGTAATTTCAGGCATTGCTTTAGCTGTTTTAATATTCCAAATTTTTTTGGGTGTATGGACTAGCACTAATTATGCTTCTCTGGCATGTGCTGACTTTCCAACATGCCAAGGCTCATATTTGCCCGACATGGATTTTAAAAATGGGTTTAATTTAAATCAAGAAGTTGGCCCAAATTACTTATATGGGTTATTAGATAATCCTGCTCGAGTTGCAATTCATTACTCTCATAGAATATCAGCTCTTCTTGTAACTTTTATATTCTTGATACTTATGTCTAGGCTATGGTTTTCAGAAGCAGCCCCTCTTGCTTCAACTCTTGGAATATTATTATTAACTCAGATCACACTAGGAATTATTAATGTTGTGTATGTTCTGCCTTTATATGTTGCTATTGCGCATAATCTAGTTGCAGCTTGCTTACTCTTAGCAACATTTACTGTTAATTATCTCGCTTGGAAAAAATGACACTTCTTAAAAGCTATTATGAGCTTTGTAAACCAAATGTTGTTTACATGATGCTAATTTGTGCTTTTGTAGGAATGTTATTAGCGGAGGAATCAGTAAGTTCATTTTGGTATCTGTTTGTATCTTTATCTGGTATAGCATTTTGTGCTGCATCTGCGGCAGCAATTAATCAAGTAATTGATAGGAATACTGACGCATCTATGACAAGGACTGATCAAAGACCTCTGCCACAAGGAGAGCTTTCAGCTACTCATGCCTCAATCTTTGCACTAGTGATAGGAATTCTAGGAGCATTAATTTTATACCTATACGTTAATACTCTCACAATGATTCTCACTTTAGCATCTTTAATAGGGTATGCATTTATATACACCGTTTATTTAAAAAGAGCTACGCCACAAAATATAGTAATAGGTGGACTGGCAGGTGCTGCACCGCCTTTATTGGGCTGGGCATCTGTATCAAATACCATCGAGCCTTATGCTTTGTTGTTAGTTTTAATAATTTTTGTATGGACGCCACCACATTTTTGGGCCTTAGCAATTTATCGAAAAGATGAATATGCAAAAGAATCTATCCCTATGTTACCTGTAACCCATGGAGTTATTTTTACTAAATTACAGATAGTCTTATATACAATTATTCTTTTTATAGTAAGCCTCTTGCCATATGTTGTTCTAATGTCTGGAGAGATATATTTATTTTCTGCATTGGCCTTAAGCACAGTATTTTTATACTACTCAATAAATCTTTATTACAGTAATGATGATGAAGATGCTATGAAAACTTTCCAGTTTTCCATCTATTATATTTTCTTAATTTTTTTAGCTTTGTTGCTAGACCACTTTATAATTACTAGTTGATGACAATAAAGAAGAATTTATTAATAATTGCAATTTTCATTCTGACCGTTCTAGTCCTTTTTATAAACAAATTAACAACCCCAAGAACTCTTAGCACGAATGAGCTTTTAATCAATGGACTCTTCTTGTTTGAAGCTCCCAAAAAGATTTCTGATTTTAGTTTTTTTACTGCTGATGGCAGCGAATTTAATAAATCAAATCTTATGGGAAAATGGACACTAATGTATTTTGGATTTACAAGATGTCCAGATGAATGTCCAACCACCATGTATCAACTTTCTAAGCTTATAAAAGTATTGAAAGAAAAGGAATTTCCTTTAGATAATAAACAATGGGTTTTAGTCTCTATAGACCCTGAAAGAGATTCACCTGAAGATATAAATAAATATGCCAAAGGATTTGATACATCTTTTATTGGAATATCTAATACAAGGCCAATGCTTTTAAGCCTTGCAACACAATTATCTGTTAATAATGTTATGCCAAGCAATGACAATACAGATCATTCTCACCTAGATAATCATGTTAATAATATTATTTTATTAAACCCTGATGGCGAGTTTGCAGGTTTTTTTAGACCGCCATTTGATATTTCAAGATTATCATTAACTTATCAATCAGTAACTCAAGACTAAATTTATATTTTGATGATTACTTTACCTTTAGCCTTTCTATCTTTTAAATGAGCAATTGCTTGAGCGCCTTTATCTAAAGAGAATGAATCAGAAACTTCTGGATTAATTTTACCATCAGAGTGAAGCTGAAAAAGTTTCTGGAAATTTTTTTTATTTTCTTCAGGAAACATACCAACCCAAGCACCCCAAAACACGCCTACAATCTTCATTCCTTTTAACAGGGCAAGATTAATGGGTATTTTTGGGATTTCACCTGCTGCAAAGCCAATTACTAAATATCTTCCATCCCATGCTGTTGCCCTAATGCATGGTTCAGAATAGTCATCTCCAACAGGATCATAAACAACATTTGCTCCCATTCCCCCAGTTAATTCTTTAATCTTTGAAGAGAGTTCTTTTTGCTGATCTCTATCAAGTTTGCCAGTAGGGTATATAAAGCCTTCATCAGCACCATGCTGTATGCATAAATCTACTTTTTCTTGAGTTGATGCTGCTGCTATAACTTTTGCACCCATTGCTTTTCCAAGCTCAACTGTTGCCAGCCCAACACCACCCGCAGCACCTAAAACAAGAAGCGTTTCTCCTTCTTTCAATTCAGCTCTTTGTTTAAGAGCATATAAAGATGTTCCATAGGTCATTGGAAGCGCTGCTGCAGTCTCAAAATCCATGATTTCAGGAATTTTTACAACAGCATGTTCCGGAGCAACTATTTTTTCAGCAAAAGCTCCTAGCCCTGTCATTGCAAATACTCTATCTCCAACAGCGATATTTTCCACTCCCTCTCCAACAGAAGAAACAATTCCAGCAGATTCACCTCCTGGTGAAAAAGGCAGCTCCGGTTGAAATTGATATAAGCCTTGAATCATTAAGACATCAGGAAAATTAACACTAGCTGCTTTGTTATCAATCAAAACATGTCCAGGAAGAAGCTCAGGATCAGGTATTTCATTAACCTGCAATTTATCTGGCATGCCAAGTTCAACACATTGTAAAGCTTTCATAATGTCCCCCTATAAGTTTAAATTGTAACTTTTGACATATTTATCCATTTCTTCATTAGAATTTTTCTGGATTTTGCTAAGTTCTTCTAATGATAACTCTGCTTCTTTTTTTATACCATCAATATTTTTTGAATCATCTGATCTTAAAGTTTTAGTATTATTTTTTGCTTTTTCCAAACCTTCATCATGAAAAGCATTATCTAAAATGATCCCTTTTTTTGTTTTTAAAGTATGTTCTATTGAATCTTGAGCTTTATCATTTTCTTTAAGGTGCTCTGCAATAAGCTTTAGATCTTTTATAACCTTTTCTCTAGCACTTCCAATATCGGTTTTAATACCATTTATAGATATTTCTGTGCTTTTGTCTCTACCTCCATATATGGCTTTGAAGTCATTTGAATCAATTTCATTCTTTTCACCATTTGATATTTCTGGGCTTGGATTTATTAAACAATAAAGAAGAATCAAATCTAAAAAATGTATTTGATGAATCGACATACCTGTTAAATCATATGGTGAAATATCAATGCCTCGTATTTCCACATATTCGATACCAAAATTCTTTAGAAGCTCATAGGGCCTCATATTATTAGACGAGGACCTTTTTGGTCTTATGGAATCATAATATTCGTTTTCAATTTGAATTATTCCATTAGAGATTTGATGTAAATCTCCGTTAGACTTTCTAAGTCCTTTTTTTTCAAACTCTGGGTAGGGTATGGTGATTGCATCCTTAATTTTCTTAAGAAAACTGGGTAGAGAGTTATATTTAATACCTAAATCTTTTTGTGCCTTGCTTTGATAACCTATCTCACTCATTCTTAGAGATGTAGCATTCTTAAGATACATATCTTCATCATTTAACTCTTTAAGAATATGATCTCTGTTTTTTACAAATGTTTTGTCAACAACATTTGTTTGTCCAAATTCTGTTAAAACGAACCAAAACAATCTTTTAAAGTTTCTTATTAGTCCAAGATATGCGTTATCAATATCTTTTTGATCATTTGATTCAGTAAATATAGCCAATGAACTTGGCTTTATTGAAAAGTTATAATGCATGCCAGAAACACATTGCATTGTTGGACCATACCTTACCTTTAAACCCCTTCTATAAACATGTTTAAGTAAACCAATATTACTTTGATGATAATAACCAAGATGTATATCAGACTCTTTTTTAATTCTAGGAGGCATTGAAAATGGCCACAATACTTCATTTTTGTCTATATTTTGAGCAACAAATAAATGAAGAGAGTAGAGAAAATCATAAAGATCATTTACATCTTCAAAGACTGGGGTAACAAGCTCTAGTTGAGCTTCAGCAAAGTCTGTCGTTATATACTTATTTGTTAAGGCAGAACCAAGAGACTCCGGATGAGGTTTTTTTGATAAATATCCATTATTGCTTACTCTAAAGAATTCTTTTTCAATACCTCTTTTTATAACTAAATTATTAAAAAACCCATTGTCCTTTAATTTACTTAGTTTGCTTTTTAACAATACATTAGCCATCAAATCCTGGGCCGGCTGACACTATTTCTTGATTTACATCATATTTTTTAAAATTTTCTTGGAATTGTGAGACTAAGTCTTCTAACTGTTTTTGATATTTATCTTTATCATCCCAATTTTCAATTGGATTTAATAATTTTGTGTCCACCCCATTTACAGACTTGGGTATGCTCAAGTTTAAACCAGGAATTTTTAATGTTTCTACGTTATTTAACTCTCCATCCTGAATTGCATTTACTATTCTTCTAGTGATTGGAATATCAAACCTAGATCCGACTCCATAAGGACCGCCTGTCCACCCAGTATTTACAAGAAACACCTTAGAATCAAATTCTTCAACACGCTTCATTAAAAGATCTGCATAAACGCTTGCTGGCCTTGGAAAAAAAGGAGCCCCAAAACATGTAGAAAAAGTAGATTGAATAGGAGCACCAGCACCTCTTTCTGTCGAGCCAAGCTTTGCAGTATAGCCACTTAAGAAATGATAGGCTGCACTTTCTCTGGATAATATTGAGACTGGAGGCATTACACCAGTAAGATCACATGTTAAGAAAATAATGGTCTTTGGTTCTCCTGCTGCATTTTCTTTGACTGCATTCTCGATGTGTGATCTTGGGTAACAACATCTTCCGTTCTCTGAAATCGAAATATTAGAGTAATCAGGCTCATTATCATCATCTATGTAAACATTCTCAATTACACTACCATGCTTTATAGCGTTGTAAATTACCGGCTCGTTTTCTTTTGACAAATTAACAGTTTTTGCATAACAACCACCCTCAAAATTAAAAACAGCCCCTTTACTCCAACCATGTTCGTCATCGCCTATGAGTGAACAGTTAAGATCTGCTGAAAGCGTTGTTTTCCCAGTTCCTGACAAACCAAAAAATAGAGTTACGTTACTATTTTTATTTATATTTGCTGAGCAGTGCATTGGCAATACGTCGTCGTCAGTTAATAAAAAATTTTGAACAGAGAACATCGATTTTTTTAACTCGCCTGCATATTTCATGCCTGCGATTAAGACCTTTCTTTCAGAAAAGTTAATCACTATACAACTTTCTGAATTAGTCCCATCTTCTTCAGGAATACATTCATAGTTTGCAGCGCTTAAAATTTCCCACTTTATTTTATTAAGTGGATTAAAATTATCTGGACTTATAAAAATTAATCTAGCAAACAATGAATGCCACGCCGTTTCGGTAGTAACCTGAACAGGTAAATAATATTCTGGATGCGCCCCTACGTGAACATCTGAAATATAACTACTTTTTTTGGCCAAATAAGATTCAACTTTATCCCACAAACTATTAAATTTTTCTCTGTCAAAAGGCCTATTTACTTCACCCCATTCAATTAAATCCTCTGTGTGTGCTTCTTGCACAATAAATCTATCTTCAGGGCTTCTTGAACTCCTCTCACCAGTGGTTGTAGAAAACGCACCATTACTTGCAATAATACCTTCTTTATTTGCAACAGCAGCATCAATTAATTGATCAGTGCTCATACGAATAGGTTCTTGTGGTTGATTACTCATGATTAATAACAAATATTATAGGTACTTGGGGGGAATAATTATATATGTAGAGGAAATAATTATGTACCTATAATATTTTCTTTGTTATTAATAAAGTGAGTTATTATGTAGTGAATTAAAAAATATATGTATGTAAAAGTCAATAAATTATATAAATACTTTAGATATAGTACTTTAAAGAGATTTTATCTGTAGTTTTACTACATATTTAATGAATCAATTCGATTTTCTATACTTATATATACTACTAATCAGATATATAGCAAAAAATAGGAAACCCCATTCTGCAAAATTGAATACAAATCTCCATCCGTCCTCTGCACAACTAGGTCCGCCTGCAAGAGTCCTATTTATTGCTTCGATAAGACCAAAATATTCTACTTGAGTGTTAAAAGGCATACTGCATCCTGAAAGCTGAGCAATTTCATCAATTGACATATTTTGAATATATATCTGCCTTGAGGTAACGAACAAACCAATTACTGACGATAGCACAATCAAAATTCCGCCGACAAGCTTTTTCTTAAACAAAATGCCAATTAGTGCCGAGATACCAATTAGCCCAAAAACGTATCTTGTTAGTATGCATAACGGACAAGCCTGTAAATATAAAAACTTATCCATTACAACAGCTAACAAGATTATTAAAATAGCTGAAATTGCTATAGCCCATTCAAAATAATCTTGGAAAATCTTTTTTACTAAGCCTGAAATTGTTTTATACATTTTTATTTAATTTTTTCCATTATAGAAAAACAGGAGTCATAATACATTATATAAAAGACAAACATGAAAGATAGAATTTTTGTAATAGATGGGTCCTCATATTTATATAGGGCATTCCATGCAATGCCACCCCTGAGCACTTCCTCTGGTAAACCTACAGGTGCAGTAAAGGGAGTAACAAATATGCTAATGAACCTTAAAAAGGATAGCGAAGGCTCTCCAATAATTGTTGTGTTTGATGCAAAAGGTAAAACTTTTAGAAGCGATATTTATTCAGAATATAAAGCTAACAGACCACCTATGCCAGACGAATTAAGAGATCAACTTATTCCTGTTAAATCAATATGCCGTGCAATCGGATTTCCTTTAATTGAAATTGAAGGAGTTGAAGCTGATGATGTTATAGCAACCATTTCACAGATGGCAAAAGATGCAAAATATAAATGTGTTATATCTTCATTAGATAAAGATTTGATGCAGCTTGTTGAAGATCCACATACAACAGTCATGGACACTATGAAGCATAAAATCTTCAATGAAGAGAGCGTATTTGAAAAGTTTGGCGTAAAGCCCAACCAAATAAGAGATATGCTCGCACTAGTAGGTGATGCCTCAGATAATATTCCTGGAGTTCCAAAAGTTGGACAAAAAACAGCAGCCAAATGGTTAAATGAATATGGTGATATACAAAGTATTAAAGATAACGCTGATTCAATAACAGGCGTTGTTGGAGAAAATCTCAGAAATGCACTTGATGACATTGATAGGAACATTGAATTGGTTTCATTAAAAACCAATGTTGATTTGAATCAAAAATTTGAAGATCTTTTGGTTTTTAATCCGAATGATGAAGAATTAGATAAAATTTTTTCAGACTTGGAATTTAAATCAGTTAATAAAGGCAAACAAAAAGAAAATACTAAGAAGTATTCAAATTATGAAACAGTTCTGGATGAAAAAAGTCTAAAAGACTGGATTACAAAGATTAATAAGTCTAAAGCTTTTGCAATTGATACAGAGACCGATTCTTTAGATACAGTGTCGGCCAACTTAATAGGAATATCTCTTTCTATTTCTGAGAACGAGGCATGCTATATCCCAATAGCTCACTCTTATGAAGATTGTCCAAAACAATTGAGTATGGATTATGTGGTAGATAACCTAGGACCAATAATAGAAAAAAATCAGGATAAGGCAATAGGACAAAATTTAAAATTTGATATACCTATCTTAGCTAGATATGGAATTAAAATCACAAAATTTCTTGCTGACACTATGCTTATGTCATATGTATTAAATAGCACAGCAACTCGTCATGGAATGGATAGGCTTGCAGACTATTATTTAAATTATACAACTACCAAATATACTGATGTGACTGGAACAGCATCAAAACAAATAAGCTTTTCAGAAGTTAAACTAGATGTTGCATCTGATTATGCTGCTGAAGATGCTGATATAACCTTGAGACTTTATAACGTTTTAGCACCAATGCTCAAAGAAAAGCCAAATCAAGAAAAGCTATTACATGACATTGAATATCCTCTTGTACATGTGTTATCTAGAGTAGAACAAAATGGAGCAAAGATAGATAAGAAAAAATTAGCCAAACATTCGAAAGAACTTGGTTTAAAAATAGACGACCTTTCGTCTCAAGCATATAAGATTGCTGGCGAAGAGTTTAATTTAGATTCTCCAAAGCAATTACTAGAAATTTTATATGAGAAACAAAAACTTCCTGTTCTAAAAAAGACTCCAAAAGGACAACCCTCAACAAATGAAGATACTCTTAAAAGGCTTTCAGAAGAATATGAGCTACCAAAGATTATTTTGCAATATAGAACGTTAGCAAAACTAAAATCTACTTATACCGATAGCCTTATAAATATAGAGAATCCAAAAACAGAAAGAATTCATACCTCTTATCAGCAGGCTGTAACTTCAACTGGAAGGCTTTCATCCACCGAACCCAATCTTCAAAATATTCCAATTAAGACTGCAGAAGGTAGAAGAATTAGAGAGGCTTTTGTTCCAGAGAAAGGCAATACTCTTATATCAGCAGATTATTCTCAAATTGAATTAAGAATTATGGCGCATTTATCTAACGATAAAAATCTGACTCATGCCTTCAACAATAATATTGATGTTCACTCGTCAACTGCCGCAGAAGTTTTTGGTGTTTCAATAGACGATGTAAGTCAAGATCAAAGAAGAAGCGCAAAAGCAATTAACTTTGGTCTAATGTATGGGATGTCAGCTTTTGGTTTAACAAGGCAGCTTGGCATTCCTAGAGCAGAAGCACAAGAATACCTCGACACTTATTTTGCTAGATACACTGGCGTTAAAGACTATATGGATAATATAAAAGCTAAGGCAAAAGAAGATAAGTTTGTTGAAACGATTATGGGTCGACGACTTTATCTTAATGAAATTAACGCAGCCAATGGTTTAAGAAGACAAGCAGCGGAAAGAGCTGCCATTAATGCTCCGCTTCAGGGTTCAGCAGCAGATATTATCAAGAAGGCTATGCTCGACATTGATCAGCTTTTATTAAATGAAATGCAAGAAGTAAAAATGATTATGCAGGTCCACGATGAATTAGTTTTTGAATGCCCAAAGGAAAATGCTGATAAAGTTATGAAAATGATGAAAGATACTATGGAGCAAACAGTAGAATTAAATATTCCATTGATTGCAGAAGCTGCTATTGGAAATAATTGGAATGAAGCTCACTAAGATCACTATAAATAACATATTAAATAATGCCTCAAATTATTTATAAATAAACCTTGTTATTAGAAACTATCTCTCCAGTATCTCCATTTTCTGAATCATGACCTCCACAGGATATAATCTCTGCTAAAGATTCCTTGCCAAATTTAAAAAAAGTAAACCCGTTTTCTTCTATAGTTTTGAAGACCGGATTACATATCAAGGATTTAGGATTGTCTGCTGTTATGCCTCTTGCAAAGGATGGCCACCCGGCACTCGAGCTTCCGACAGGCCCTACTAAGAAAGTTTTTACTTCATTTTTTAATTTAATATCACCTGATTGCATTATTGAAGCAGCACCAATTGCATGTATATCTCCGGAAAATATAAATCTTGAGCCTTTTCTTTTAGAAATAGATTTGATCAACCTTTGATGCTGAAGAAACCATCCCTCCTGCCAAAGATATTTACTTACATCAGTCGTAAGAGATCCTTTTACTTCAGAGAGCAGCTCATTAGATATAGTTCCAGTAGCTCCTTCTTCAGCTACTACATCCGGATACCACTCTCGCCATTTGCCGGCAGTGTATCCAAAAGGATGCGAGGGAATAAATGCTAAGTGCTTGACTTGAGAATCTTTTATTCTAGATAAGAGCCATTCTTCATTTTGCTTAGAAATTAATACAGCGTTTTTATCGCCTAAGGTCATATCACCTGCACAATCTGCCATCAAACCCTCAAAAACATTTCCATATCTAATCCTGCCAATTTTTCTACCGGGCTTTCCATCTGGAGTATCTAATAAAGGAGGATAAAATAAGTCAGCCATCTTTTTAAAAACATCTTTACTGAAGTTATCTGCAGGGAATGTCACAAGTTCTTTTTCAGCATCGTCATTTTCAAAATAATCATGATCATCAGGAATAAAGAAAATTGGCGTACTCTTAAATCTTGTCCCATAAAGAGATGCTATTTGTTCATTACCAATATTCTTAAGAACTTTTTCATTTTTTGAGCTATTCGCTTTTTCAGATCTATTAAAAGAACCATAGACAAGACCAATATAACTTCCTAAAAAAAATTTTATTAACTTATTTCCACGACCAATCTGAGGAGCATTTTGACCTCTAAGATCCCAGTAAATGTGATCACCTATAGAAATTGCAAAATCTGGTCTCATAGACAATCCTTCATCAAAGACTTTTTGTCGAAATCTAAAAGGTTTAAAGAACTCTTTACCGGCGATTTTAAATCCCTCCGGACCACCAGCACAAGTGAAAGACATTATTGAAACATTTTCAACTTTAGCATCTGGACTAGGGAAGGTCTTAAGGTTCCATGACTTATAAATACCTTCACCTTCTGACATCAATCGAAGTTTATATGAGTTATTTGGTAGAAGCTTGTTCGATATGAATTTCCAGTTTGTTCCTATCCTATCTGTTTGAATCCCTTTAATAACAATCCTATCATCCAATACCAACTCTAACCTCGAAGTTTTTTTAGACAAAGATACACTAAGCGCTAATTTCTCATGACTAGCTGAGGCCAATATGTGTTTTACCTTTTGATTATTAGAGTTTTGTAATATGAAGCCTCCACCAAACAAGCCAATTATTCCTGCTGTAATTTTTAAGAAAGTTCTTCTTGAATACACTAGTTAATTTATATGCCTTTCTATTGGCGGAGGTATTTTATTTTTCATACTATCAATGAATTCCTGAGCTACTTCTCTTTCTATCCCAGTGGAAAAAAAATGACCGCCAGAATATTTTTTAACTATTGGGTTATGGTATTTTTTAATTGTTTCATCAACAAGTTGTGAATCTATTTCTATATCATCTTCTGCATAGGCAAAATAGCTTGGTATAGATTTATTTCCGATAATGCTATGGTCTTTAAGCCTATTCCCCATAGCATTTCCTAAAAAGAATTTTTTAAAAAATTTTTCAGTTCCTTTGACCTCAAATTGCCCAATGTAATGATCTAATAGCTTTTTACTCATTAAATCCTCATATTCTTCTATTCTTTTTAAAACACCAGGAACTAAAAAACCTCTAGATAATAAGTCACCGTATAAAGGGATTTTTACTATTGATAATAGAGGAACATTTGCAGAATTAATAACTGGAACTTGATAGCCTATAAAACTAATGTTTTTTGGGTTATTTGAGGCATATTTAGCTACAACTGCAGCACCAAAAGATACACCATATAATATTACATCTTCAACTTCACAATGCTCAATCAGTTCTTTTAGTTGTTTTTCCATAAGTTCAATACTTACGTCACTGTGTATTCTATCTGAATATCCTCTGCCATATTGATCATAGGTTATTACTCTATAGTTATTTTCGATAAAGACATCTACATATTCTTCATATGCAAGTGATCCAAAAGTGGCACCATGAACCAAAACAATAACTTTGTTATTTTTATCTCCAATATCTTTATAAGAAGTTATACCATCACTTAACTTAACTTCTTCATATCCAGAATTTAACCTAAATTCATTTATATCAATATTTTCTCTGTTAAGAGCGAGATATAAGCAACCTGGAATAACAATCAATATTGAGATAAGGAAGAGAACCCTTTTCAATTAATGAACTCTCTCTAATGGAATGTACATCATTTCTTCAGGAAGAAGAACTTTAATACCATGCATTTCTCTTAGATCCGAAATTTTCATTGAGAGATACTCTTCGGGCATTTTAAATGGCCATTTCTTTTTCATCTTAAAGGTTCTAAATATGACCTTTCTTTTAATACCACTAAGCTTCCATAGAATTTTAATGAATCCAAAATATCCTATTTCATTTACTAAGTCTTTATAAAGTTTTTTTATCTGTGGAAGTTTTTGATAGCCTAATAAATATTTTAATTCCCATTTGCTTCCCCATAATACCCAACTATCAAGAATAGACTCTTGCTCAATAGAAATATCTAGCCCAAAAATTACATGTGTACAGTCATGGTCTCTAAGAAGGGTTCCAGACTCATTATTATCTCCAAATATTTCTGTGGTCTCAGGAAAAGAGTCGTAGTAACACTCTAATCCTTCTTGTAAGGTAAGATCACAGTTTTGTTTTTGATATTCAAGCATTACTTTACAAAGTTTATTATTTCTTTGGAAAGCTTGTCAAAACCATTTTTATCTTTAGTAGATATAGCAATGGGATTTGATTCAGGAATTTTATCTTTAGTGAAGGTAATTGCCTTGTTTATATTATTATTTGATAGTTTGTCGCTTTTTGTAAGAGCCGGTATAAAAGGAACATTAAAATTCCTACAAAGGTGAATCATCTCCCAATCATTTTCTTTAAGCGGGTGACGAATATCCATAAATATTACCACAGCAGTTAAAGCTCTTCTTTTTTGAAAATATTCTCCTAATAATGGGCCCCAATCTTTCTTTTTTGCTTTACTAGATTTTGCAAAGCCATATCCAGGAAGGTCTAACAGCATAAGCTCTTCATTTACCTTAAAGAAATTAATTTCTGTTGTCCTGCCTGGAGTTTTACTGATTCTTGCTAGCTTTGGATTATCAGTCAGTATATTAAGTGCACTAGATTTACCAGCATTAGATCTACCAGCAAGCAAAACCTCGCTTCCAATATCTTCTGGAAGATTTCTATAGCTTGTAACGCCAAAAACAAACTCTGTATTTTTAAAAAGGTTTTTCATTTAACCGTTTATATCATATCAACCTATGTTTATAATACACACCAACAAGACACACAATTTATATTCAATGAAGTATTTTCTAATATTCTATATTTTCTTTAGCTTTGCTGGCGCATTAAGTGCTGCTGATGATAAAACTAAAGAAATAGAAATGCCAGAGTCTTTTATTTCAGGTAATGCAAATAAAGGATCTTTGTTGGTTGAAACATGCGCAGCATGTCATGGAGTAGATGGAAATAGTATTAGTACTGATTGGCCAAAACTTTCAGGCCAGAATCAAAGATATCTTTATGAGCAACTAAAATATTTTAGAGATGGAGATAGGATGAACGTTCTTATGATGTCAGTTACTCCTTACCTTCAGACATTAAGTGATAATGACTTAAAAGATATTGCTGCTTTTTATTCTCAATATAATTCAACCGTCGGCCAGGCAAAAAATGATGAGGAGCTATTAACACTAGGTACACAGCTATATAGATTTGGAAATATAAAAAAACAAATACCTGCTTGTACATCCTGCCATTCTGTCTACGGAGAAGGGAATAGTTTAGCTGGCTATCCTTCTATAGCAGGACAACAAGTTGGGTATTTAACATCAACGCTGAAAGCTTATAGATCTAAAGAAAGAAATGCTGGAGAATCTTCAGAGATTATGCAGTCAATTGCTGAAAACCTTTCTGATTATGAAATAGATGCTTTGGCCAATTATATGCATGGGTTATATCAATGAAAAAATACATAAAGAATAGTTTAATTTTCATATTTGTCATATCTTTTACAGCACTCACTAATGCTGAATTTAGGCTTGGCGTAGATTATCGGATTGTCGACAATCCTTTGCCTGTCAAAAGAGATGGTGTTGTTGAGGTTTCTGAAACGTTTTGGTATGGATGCAATGCTTGCTATCAATTTGATCCTGTAATTAACGCATGGGAATCAAGACAAACAGATGATGTAAAGCTATCCAAAATACCTGTTACGTGGGGAGGTATTCATCAACTCCACGCTTCTTTGTATTTCACAATTGAGGCATTAAAACTAGACCCATCTACACATAATGCTGTTTTTGTAACTATTCATAAAGAAGGTAATTTTTTACAAAATCCAAATACTATTCAAGATTTTTTAGAAAAATTTGGAGTAGCTCCAGAGGTTTCATCGCAATATCTAAATTCCTTTACTGTTAAACAGCAAGTTAATAGGGCAATCAAGCATGCAAGGCAGCTTAAAGTTTCATCAGTACCAATGATAATTGTTGATGGTAAATATATAATTGAACCAAAAGGTTCTTATGAAAAGTTATTAAAAGTTGTAGATCACGTCGTAGAGCTGCAAAGACCTAATTCTTAAAAATATGATTGATAGAAAATTTTTACTAATACTTCCTTTATTGTTCTTAGTTCTTTTTAATGGAAAGAAGTATGAAGAAGCAGTTATAGATAGATTGTCTGTACCTGTAAAACTATGTTTGGAAGGACAAGATTGTGGAAGTGCTTCTCAAGCGACTCAAGTTATGGCCTCAGCTTCGATTGAGGTTAAAAAAGTAGAGTTATCTGAAGGTTCTGAACATACTATAAAAATGTTGAATTCAGGTGAAGGCGGACAAATGATATTTGAACCAGCTGTAATAAAAGTTTCTTTAGGAGATACAATTAATTTTAAAGCTGTAGATATGTCTCATAATTCTGCTTCCATTGATGGAATGGTTCCAGAAGGAGCTGAAGATTGGACTGGTCAAATGAATATGGATATTAGCGTCACCCTTGATACAGAAGGCGTATATGTTTATCAATGTGATCCTCACGTAATGATGGCGATGATTGGGGTTATTCAGGTTGGCGAAGCTGTAAACCTAGATGAAATTAAAGAAGCATCAACTAAGCTTAAACAAAGTTTTGTAATGAACCCTGAAAGAATCGATACTTACTTAAGCCAACTTTAGTTCTTTTCTAGTTCAGAAATTCTATTCTCAAGCTCATTAATTATTTTCTCAAGGTTTTTATATTTTGACTTCTTTATATACCCACTTTGATCAATTATTTTTTCAACTTGCGGGGATATTTTACTTTCTATATTAGAAATAATTTCTTTAGGTAATAATTTACTAATAGCTTTAAGCTCTTTTTCAATAATATTTTTGATTGCTTCCGAAAGATTTTTATCGTTCATATTTATTTCTTATAATTTGTTCCAAATCGTGCCAAGAAGAAAATTCATCAGGTTTTTTAAAATCTTGAGCCCAACTAACATTATTATTATTAAACCATAGTGTATCTATGCCAAGATTATATGCACAAAAAATATCATTAATTTGATGGTCGCCAATATGAAGAATATTATCGAATGAAATATTATTGACTCGTGAAATTGCCATGTCAAAGTGAGCACGATTTGGCTTGCTATCTTTTGCCTCAAGAGAACTTATAGAAAACTTAAAATACTTACCTATATCAAACTTATACACATCTGCATTGCCATTAGTTAGAATTCCTAAAATATATTTTTCTGACAAGTTCTTTATAGACTCTTTAACTCCATCAAACAATTTGATTTCATGTCTTTTCTCAATGAAGATGTCGAAAGCTTTATCTACAATTTCGTTTCTAAGATTCTCTGGAGTGACATGACTAAGTTTTTTTCTAAAAATCTCTTTTCTAAGTTTACTTATATCCCATTCTATAGTTTCATCTTCTCTAATTAGATCAGCACGAAGATTTATGAAGTCATTAAAATCTCCCCATTCAACTTCTCCAACTTTATTTTCAATCCATTCTCTGGTATCAACTTCAGCTTTCATGATGGTTGGATAGTTGTCCCAAAGGGTATCATCAAGATCAAAAGTTATCATTTTGATTTGCTTAATCATTTTTTAGCCCTAGGGTGAGATTGATCATAAATCTTTGCAAGATGTTGATAATCTAATTTAGTATAAATTTGTGTTGTGGATAAAGAGCTGTGACCTAATAGTTCTTGAATTGTTCTGAGGTCGCCACTTGATTCAAGCATGTGAGTTGCAAAACTATGTCTTAGCATATGAGGATGAATCGGAGGAAGTCCTTGTTTAACAGCCATTTTTTTAAGCCTTAATTGAATACTCCTTACAGTTAATCTTGTTCCTTTAACATTTAAAAAAAGAGCATCCGTATTGCTTTGGAGCTTATCCCTTTCTTTTAACCAATTATTAATTGCATTTATTGCAAACCTACCCATTGGAACCAATCTAGTTTTTGCACCTTTTCCAAGAACGCGTAAGAAAGATTTATCCTCTTCAAAATCATTTATATTTATATTTACTGTTTCTGAAACTCTTAATCCTGATGAATACATAAGCTCTACAATTGCCATGTCCCTAATCTCTATCATATTTGTTGGCTTAAAATTTAAGAGTTGCTCAACATCTTCTGGTGACAAAACCTCTGGTAAGTTGCTAGAAGATTTAGGAGCTGTAACTAAATCAAAAGGTGAGGAATCTATTAGATTATTTTTTTTTAAAAATCTGAAAAACCCTTTTGCTGATGATAAGTGTCTTTGGATGCTCCTAGGATTATTATTCTGAGAATATAGACTTCCTATCCATGCAGAACAAGTTTCAGAATTAATTTGTGAATAATTTGATATATTTAAATCTTTTAGAAATGAATCAAGTTTTTTTAAGTCCCTTTCATAAGACTTAGAAGTATTTTCAGAAAGATTCTTAACTTGTGACACAAATACCAAGTATTCTTTTATATCGTTAAGAATAAATGAATTATTGTTCATAAATTATTTTGCTAATTTTTTCTCCAAAACATCTCTAATATATTCAATAAAAGTAGTATCTTCATCTCCAAGATATTTTGATCTATCAAAACTACCAAGCATTAGTAGGCCTACTTCGTCACCCACGACTATAACAGCAACGACCATTGATCCAATTTTCTTATCATTAAAAAGAACATTCATCTTTTCAGATGATAAAGAACCACAATAAATAGCCCCTTTATGTAAAGAGAGCCCTGTTGATTTTTCAAGCTCATCAATTTTTTTATTTTTATAAAATTTAAGCAAAGGCTTATCTACTTTAAAGTCTTTATTAAAACTGTTTTCTACCTTGTCAATAATTTGTTTTTTTGTGCTTGATTCAAGTATTTGAAGGGTTAAATTTTTTGACTTATTAAAAAGATCTTCATTAATAGATGCTGTTTCCATAAAGGAAGTAAGCATATTTATAAGACTTTTATGATCTTCTCTTAATTTATTAACCTGTCTTTCAAGAATAGATGAAGCGGAGCTTGATGAATGTTTGAAACTCATTTCACTTACTAAAGACTCTCTAGCCTCAAAAAAATCTAGATTGTCTAATAAGAATAGCTCTACTTCTTTAGAATCTAACTTTTTACTCATTGATATAACCCTTATATATATAACTTGCTGGACCTGACATTAATATAACATTTTCAGTTTTTTTAAAGACTAATTCTCCACCCATTGACTTAGTCTTCACCGATAAACCATCTTTAGACAAGAAATTTGAAGCTACACATAATGAGGCTGAGCCACATGATAAAGTTTCTCCAACACCATTTTCATATGTTCTTATATTAATCAGACCATCTTTTTTTTTAAAAATTGATAAATTTATTTCTGATTTTTTAATGATGGCTTCTAGCTTTTTATATATTTTATTTAAATTAACTTTTTCTATAGATTCTTTTTTTATACAAAGATGATTATTTCCTGCGTTCAATATAAAAAAATCGTCATTAATTTTATTTTTAACTTTAGCATCAAGATTATTTCCTTCAAAAGTTTCTGGAAAATCTATTGCAACTCTGACCATATTATTTTTTTCAGGTGTACAAATAATATTTTTAGATTTTGTTTGTATATTAATTGCTTTCTTTGGAGCAAATTCATTATTCCATATATAACTTGATGCACATCTAATACCATTAAGACACATTCCGGCTTCCGAACCATCAGCATTAAAAAATTTAATAAAAAAATCTTTATCATCCTTTGTTGGAAGGCAGATATTTATAAGCTGGTCAAAACCAATTCCTTTATTTCGATCAGATATTTTTGTTATTAAGTTTTTACTTATCTTCGTTTTGGCTTCAATTGAATTAATAATTACAAAATCATTTCCATTGCCATGCCATTTTTCGAAATCAATCATTTAGACCTATCTCATTTTTAATCAGATCTTTAAATGTTTCCCTTGTTCGTATTATATTAAATTCTTTTCCATCTACGAGCACCTCAGCTGAACGCATTCTAGAGTTATAGTTCGAAGACATTACAAATCCATATGCACCAGCTGTTTTAATTGCAAGTATATCTCCCTCTCCAGCATTAGTATGAATGTCTTTTGCGATAATATCTGATGATTCACATACTGGACCAGCTATTGTCATGGCTTTAGAGTTAGCATCATCTTTTTTTAAACTCCATACATCATGTTTGGCTTTATATAATGCGGGCCTTAAAAGATCATTCATAGCAGCATCCACTATAAGGAAGTCATCTTTTAAGTATTCAACTTTTGTAAGTAATATTCCAGCATTTCCAGAAATACTTCTACCTGGTTCAAGGATAATTCTTTCTTCTATGTCTTTTAATTCTTCTTGAATTATTGAAATTAAATCTTGAGGTGAGGGAGTCTCATCTTGTTCATATGGAATTCCAAGTCCTCCACCTAGATCTAGAAAATCTAATTCGTTACCTAAATCCTTAATTTTAAATGAGAGGTCTTTAATATTTTTTGCTGTTAGTTTGTAGCTCTGAAGATCTAATATTTGAGATCCAATATGACATGCTATACCAACAAGCTTTAGATGATTTGATTTATAAATATATTCAGCTATTTTTAATACAGACTCTTCTGAGGATATTCCAAACTTATCTCCTTTTCTTCCAGTTTTTATATATTCATGACCGCCAGAATCAACTTCTGGATTAAACCTTATGGCAACATTTGCAATTTTATTTTGAGATGACGCTATTTCCTCAATTCTGTTTATTTCAGATTCTGATTCAATGTTAAAAGATAGAATTTCATATTTAATGCCCAAACGAATTTCATCATGAGATTTACCAACTCCACTAAAAATTATTTTTTTAGGATCAGCCCCAGCATGCAACGCTCTTTTCAGCTCCCCTCCTGAAACAACATCAAAACCACAACCATTTTTATTTATTAGATCAAGTATTGAAATATTGCTTAAAGATTTAACTGAAAAACAAATAAGGTTTTTATGCAGTTTAAAAGCTTTTTTATATACATCCACATGCCTCTCTATAGTTTTTTTTGAATAGACATAAGTTGGAGTTCCATATTCTTCAACTATTTCTTGAAGATTAACGTCCTCACAATAAAGATTCTTATTTTTATATGCAAAATAGTCCATTTTTATCTCAGACTAGTAAAAGATTATGGGTCCTTTAACCCCACAACCATAGAGAAAAATCAAAATAGAAAAGACTAAGATTTTTTTATAGATATTCACAGCCCATATTATGAGCATAAATGCCCATAATTTGAACTTTATATTTTAATATTTATAACTTTCTTCTTTGAAAGGCCCATCTTGAGGAACATTAATATAGTCTGCTTGATCCTGAGTAAGCTTTGTTACAGTTCCACCAAAACCTTCAACCATTAAACTTGCAACCTCTTCATCTAATTTTTTCGGAAGAACTTCAACAGTTATCATTTCAGCTCTTTTATCCGCATCATTTACATTAGCAAAGCCTTGTTTATATAAATGTATTTGTGCAAGAACCTGATTGGCAAAAGAACCATCCATAATTCTACTTGGATGCCCTGTTGCATTTCCTAAATTAACCAGCCTTCCTTCAGCAAGTAAGATTATGTAGTTTTTACTGGAAAGATCAGGAGTTCCATCTGGTGCAGTATCTCTAAATACTCTATGAACTTGTGGCTTAATTTCATCCCAATAGTAATTCTCTCTCATGAAGGCTGTATCAATTTCATTATCAAAATGACCAATATTACATACCACCGCAGTATTTTTAAGAGTACTAATCATTGCAGAATCACAAACATTCACATTACCAGTTGTTGTTACTACTAGATCAGTATCGCCCATAACAGCCATATTTATGTCTTTAGGGTCTCTTGTAACAATCCCATCTTTATAGCAAGAAACAACTGAAAAACCATCCATACAAGCTTGCATCGCACAGATGGGATCAGATTCAACAACACTAACGATCATTCCTTCTTGAGCTAAACTCGCTGCAGAACCTTTGCCAACATCACCATAACCAATTACAAGCCCTTTCTTTCCAGAAAGAAGCATGTCAGTTCCTCTTTTAAGCGCATCATTAAGACTATGCCTACAACCATACTTATTATCATTTTTTGCTTTAGTAACTGAATCATTTACATTAATCGCAGGAACCTTTAGCTCACCTTTCTCAAGCATTTCTTTTAACCTATGGACCCCTGTGGTAGTTTCTTCAGATACACCATGAATAGTTTCTAACATATCTGGAAATTTTGCATGAACCATTGATGTAAGATCACTCCCATCATCAAGAATCATATTTGCATCCCATGGACTTCCATCTTTGCATATTGTTTGTTCAATACACCACTCATATTCTTCATCAGTTTCACCTTTCCAGGCAAAAACAGGAATACCTTTTGCCGCCATAGCTGCGGCAGCATGATCTTGGGTTGAAAAAATATTACAAGAAGACCATCTCAATTCTGCTCCTAGATCTATTAATGTTTCCATTAAAACAGCAGTTTGGATTGTCATGTGAATGCAGCCCATGATTTTAGCTCCAGCAAGAGGCTGTTCTGCTCTGTATTTATCTCTTAAAGCCATTAATGCTGGCATTTCATTCTCAGCAAGAGAGATTTCTCTTCTTCCAAATTCAGCAAGATTTATATCGGCTACTTTATAGTCATTTTCCATTTTATTTCCTTATTTTAATTAATATTTATTGTGAAATTTCTGAAGCCTTATCAGTTCTCTCCCATGAAAGATCAATATCTGTTCTTCCAAAGTGTCCATATGCTGCTGTTGGAAGATAAATAGGTCTTTTTAGATCAAGCATGTTGATAAGACTCTTTGGTCGTAAATCAAACTTCTCTTCAACAATTTTTTCAATTGCTTCTTTAGATATCTTTTCGCTATTAAAAGTATTAACATTTATCGATGTAGGCTTTGCTACACCAATGGCGTAAGAAACTTGTATTTCACAATAATCGGCTAAGCCAGCAGCAACAATATTCTTCGCAACATATCTTGCAGCGTAAGCAGCAGAACGATCCACTTTTGATGGATCTTTCCCAGAAAAGGCTCCTCCACCATGTCTAGCCATTCCGCCATATGTATCTACAATTATTTTTCTTCCAGTTAGTCCACAATCTCCAACAGGTCCTCCAATCACAAATTTACCAGTTGGGTTAATATAGATTTTTGTAGAATCTAAGATCCACTCTTCAGGAACTATAGGCTTGATAATTTTTTCCATAACCCCTTCTTTAATTTCTTCTTGGGTTACATCTTCATCATGCTGTGTTGAAAGTACAATTGCTGATAAACCTTCAATTGATTTACCATCATCTGAATAAATTGCACTAACTTGGCTTTTTGCATCTGGTCTTAACCAAGATAATTCTTTACTTTTCATTACATCAGCTTGTTTTTTTACTAGTCTATGAGAAAGATCAATTGGAAGAGGCATTAATGAATCAGTTTCAGTACAAGCATAGCCAAACATTAATCCTTGATCTCCAGCTCCTTGCTCAAGATTTTCTCCTTCACCCTCAGTTACACCTTGAGATATATCTGGTGATTGTTCAAAAACAAGATTAGTAAATTCACAAGTATCGCCATTAAAACCATATTCATCAGTGTCATAACCAATATCATTAATAGTTTTTCTAACAACAGGCTCTAAATCTGGGCTGCCTAATGATGTTATTTCACCTGCAATATAAACCATGTTATTTTTGATCATTGTTTCACATGCAACTCTACTGTTTGGATCTTCGGCTAGGTATGCGTCTAAAACTGCATCTGAAATTTGATCACAGACTTTATCTGGGTGTCCTGCGGAAACAGATTCCGACGTAAAAATATAACTCATATTTGCTCTCCCTGAAACTTTTGAATATGACGATACTCTTTAAAAAAAAGAATTCGAGATACAATTTAACTACTTTATATGAAAAAATTCAATTTTATCTATGCATTTCATCTCAAAAACATTATTATCCAAATAAGCAAAAGGGGAAAATAATTTGCAAAAATCAGAACCAATAAATGCTCTAAGATTTTTATCTGCTGATGCTGTTCAAAAAGCAAATTCTGGTCACCCTGGAATGCCAATGGGGATGGCAGAAATCGCTACCGCTTTATGGAGCAAACATTTAAAACATAACCCTTCAAACCCAACTTGGTTTGATAGAGATAGATTTGTGCTTTCAAATGGTCACGGCTCTATGCTTTTGTATAGCTTATTGCATTTGACTGGTTATGATCTCTCAATTGAAGATATTAAAGACTTTAGACAGCTTAAATCAAAAACACCAGGACATCCTGAATACGATATAGATATTGGTGTTGAAACAACTACAGGTCCACTAGGTCAGGGGATTGCAAATGCTGTTGGTATGGCAATCTCAGAAAAGATCTTGGCAGCAGAGTTTAATAAAGATGACATAAAACCCATTGATCATTACACATATGTTTTTTTGGGAGATGGTTGTCTAATGGAAGGTGTTTCTCATGAAGCATGCTCTTTTGCAGCAACTCACAATCTTGGGAAATTGATTTGCTTTTATGATCAAAATGGAATTTCAATTGATGGAGAAATAGATAATTGGTTCACAGATGACTCTGTTAAGAGGTTTGATAGTTATGGTTGGCAAACAATTTGCGTAGATGGTCATAATGTTGATGAGATTAGCGATGCTATTTCTAAAGCAAAAGAAGAACCTAATAAACCAACAATGATTTTTTGCAAGACGACAATTGGTTTTGGTTCGCCAAATAAATCTGGAACAGCTGATGTTCATGGAGCACCTCTAGGGGATGAAGAAATTGAAAAAACAAGAGAGGCTCTAGGTTGGAATTATTCGGCTTTTGAAGTTCCAAAAGAGGTATATGATTTTTGGGACTCTAAAAAGTCAGGAGCTGGTATAAATTCTATTTGGGATGATTTAATAAAAAATTATAAAGAAAAATATCCTAATGAGTCATTGGAATTAGAAAGAAGAATAAAAGGTGATTTACCAGAAAACTTTCAACAAAGCTTCCTTAATTTTCTTAATGATTGCAACTCAAATAATTCACCTATGGCAACAAGAAAAGCTTCTAAAGCTTGTTTAGATTTTTTTGTAAAAGAGATGCCTGAGCTTGTTGGCGGTTCAGCTGATCTAACTCCTTCTAACAATACCTTTTCAGCTTCAAGTTCTACATTTTCTAATGAGAACCCATCAGGAAATCATATTAATTATGGTGTTAGAGAATTTGGAATGTCAGCAATTATGAATGGCATGGTTCTTCATGGAGGCATTAAGCCTTATGGGGCAACTTTCTTAGTTTTTACTGACTATGCAAGGAATGCAGTCAGATTATCAGCGCTAATGGGTTTGCCAAACATATTTGTTTACACACATGACTCAGTAGCTTTGGGCGAAGATGGACCAACTCATCAACCTATTGAACATTTAGTTACTTTAAGATCAACTCCTAACTTGAATAGTTGGAGACCTGCTGATCTCGTTGAGACAGCTGTTGCTTGGAATAATGCTGTTAGTTCAGCAACAACCCCTACGTGTCTTATTTTTAGCAGACAGGGAACCTCTGCAATAGAGCGAACGCCTGAACAACTTTCTTCTATTAATATAGGCGGATATCTTCTTGAAGAACATGAAGACCCAAATATAACTATAGTTGCTTCTGGAAGTGAGGTTCAGCTAGCTATAGATGCTGCGAAAGAGTTAAAGAATGAATCAATTAATGCCAATGTTGTTTCAATGCCATGTTTGGATGTCTTTTTAAAACAAAGCAATCAATTACACGATAAAGTTATTAACCCTAACAAACCAGTCCTTGTTATAGAATGTGCGCATCCTAACTCTTGGTATAAGATTTTAAATAGAAGCGATAAAGTAATCGGTATGGAAACATTTGGAGAATCTGCGCCAGGAAGTGAATTGCTTGAACACTTTGGATTTAATAAAGACAATGTAATTCAGGCAGCAAAATCACTAATCAATGATTAATCTATCCTCCATAGATATAACAAATAAAAATCTTGTAATACGAGTTGATATGAATGTGCCAATAAAAGACGGCAATATTTTAGATGCTACAAGAATAGAATCTTGTATACCTACAATTAATTATGTTTTGGAAAACAATGCAAAAGTTTTATTGGTAAGTCATCTCGGTAGACCAATTGAAGGAAATTTTGATGAAAAATTTTCATTAAAGCCAGTTGCAGAATATTTAGGAACAATTATTAACAGGCCTTGTGAGTTAATTGCTAGCTTGGAATCTGATGAAATTTTTAATGGTGAAACAGATATTCAATTTTTAGAAAATATAAGATTTTTTAAAGGAGAAAAAGAAAATTGCCAAGAACTAGGAAATAAACTGGCTAGTCTAGGAGATATATATGTTTTTGATGCTTTTGGGACGGCTCACAGAGAGCAGGCTTCAACCCACTCAGCAATTAAAAGTGCGCCTATAGCATGTGCAGGCCTTCTTTTAGAAAGAGAAAATGAATTTTTATCTCAAACGTTAAATAACTATGAAAGTCCATACGTAGCAATAATTGGAGGAGCAAAAGTTTCCACCAAACTTGAATTAATAAAACACATTAGTTCAGTCGCTGATTACATAATTGTTGGAGGCGGCATTGCAAATACTTTCTTGAAGGCTTCTGGTTTAAATATTGGGAAATCTCTTGCTGAAGATTCGATGATAGATATTGCAAAAGAACTACTTGGTAAAGGAAAAATAGTCTTACCAAACACAGTTATAACATCTAAAACATTTGAGGGCGAGGATATAAAAGAAATTCCTATTAATAAAGTTTTAGACGAAGAAATGATTTTAGATGTTTATTTAAGTGACGAAACAGTTGCTTTAATAGATCAAGCTAAAACCATTTTATGGAATGGTCCAATGGGCGTGTTTGAAAATGAAGCTTTTTCAAAAGGTACTAAGAATCTGTCAGAAGCAATAGCAAAATCCAAAGCATTTTCTTTAGCAGGCGGAGGTGAAACGTTGTCGGCAATTAATAAATATATTAAATCAGATGATGTATCATATTGTTCAACAGGTGGAGGAGCCTTTTTAGAATTTATGGAAGGCAAGATATTACCATCAATAGATGTTTTGAATTCAAAGGTTACAGAGGGCTAAATAAAAATGACACTTAATAATATTGAAGAAATAGCTAGCTTTATAGTTGAAGATGGAAAAGGTATTCTTGCAGCGGATGAGAGCAATCCAACCTGTGGGAAAAGATTTGATTCTATAGGCGTTGAATCAACAGAAGAAAATAGAAGAGACTATAGAGAAATGCTTTTTAGATCAAAAGGCATGAATGGCAATATTGGCGGCGTAATACTTTTCGATGAAACCATAAGACAGACATCAGAAGATGGAACGCTGCTTAGAGATTTAATTTTGAATCAAGGCGCCCTTCCAGGAATTAAAGTCGATAAGGGATTGCAACCAATTGAAGATTGCCCAGGCGAGACGGTAACTATCGGACTAGATGGCTTGGACGAAAGACTAAAAGAGTATGCATCAATGGAAGCAAAATTCGCAAAATGGAGAGCTGTTATCAATATTGGTGATGGAATCCCAACAGATAAATGTATTGATGCAAATATGCAGGCCTTAGCTGATTATGCAAAATGTGTCCAAGATAACGGAATGGTTCCAATAGTTGAGCCTGAAGTGCTAATGGATGGAGAACATTCTATCGACGATTGTTTTGCAGCAACTGATCGATCATTAAAATCTCTATTTGCTCATTTAGAAAAAAATGACGTTAATATCAAAGGAACACTTTTAAAGCCTAATATGGTTACTTCTGGAAAAGATTCTAATGATCAAGCAGGGATTGATGAAGTGGCAACAAAAACCTTGGAATGCCTAATTAAAAATGTTCCTGCAGAACTTCCAGGGATAACTTTTCTTTCTGGGGGTCAGTCAGATGTTCTTGCAACAGCTCATCTAGATGCTATGAATAAAATTGGAGGTTTTTCATGGAAGTTAAGTTTTTCTTATGGAAGAGCTCTTCAAGCGGCAGCCCTAAAAGCTTGGAGTGGAAAACCAGAAAATGTATTCATTTCTCAAGATGAATTATCTCATAGGGCAGAGATGAACAAACTTGCTTCTCTTGGCCAATGGGAAGAAGAACTTGAAGACAGATAAAATTTGTTAGCCACCGCTCAAATAGTTTCAAGTGCTGAAATTATCATTGATGATAAAACTTTTTCTTCTATCGGAAGTGGCTGCTTGCTCTTTGTATGTATTGAAGAAAGCGATTCTTTTGAGAAAGTTAAAGAAATGACTAACAAGATAATAAATTTCAGAATGCTTGATGGTCCAAAAGGCATATCATCAAAATCTTTAAAAGATTCTAATGAAGAGGTTTTGATTGTTAGCCAATTTACTTTAGCTGCAATCACTAACAAAGGCACCAAGCCAAGTTTTCACAAAGCCGCTAAACCTGATGAGGCAAAATTATTGTATGATAAATTTTTAACAGAGTTTAGAAACTCATTTCCTAAAGTTAAAGAAGGAAAGTTTGGGGCATTTATGGAAATTAATTTGGTCAACAAAGGACCAGTAACTTTTAACTTTAAAACTTAAATAATTTATGAAGAATATTTCAATTTTTTGTGGAGCGCATGAGGGCAAAAATCCAAAGTATGCTAAAGCAGCTAAGTCTATTGCAGAATTAATTGCTAAAAAAGGAATCAACGTAGTTTTTGGAGGAGGTAATGTTGGCCTCATGAAAATTATTTCTGATACTGCTTTGGATAATGGAGTTAAAGTTTTAGGAATATCTCTTGAATCACTGCATGCGTTAGAGCTTGCTAATCCGAGATTAAACGAGATAGTTGTATCAAAGACTTTACTTGATAGAAAACATGAGTTTATGTCTAGATCAGACGCATTTATTGTTTTACCTGGCGGTGTGGGATCACTGGATGAGCTTGCAGAGATTATGGCAAGCAACCAATTAGGAATCATAAATAAACCTGTTGGTATTCTTAATACTGATGGATATTATGATTATCTAATTAAATGGTTTAATAAAGCAGTTGATGAGGGATTTATTTCATCAGAAAATTTAAAAGAATTATTAATTTCTGACTGTCCAGATGAGTTAGTAGAGATGGTTGTAAATCATCAGAAACCTTCAGATGACAACTGGACAAAAAGGCTTGGCTTATAATTAATGTCTCATGAAGAGATCAGAGTAATAATTGTTGTTTACTTAGCAGTTTTTTTACCACTTATAATTTTTTTTAAAAATAAAACTAAATTACCATATTGGATTCCAACTTTTTATATTATTGGCGTAGCAGTTTGTGCACTAGGTTGGGAACTTTGGTTTACCTATGGTTGGATAGACGGAGATTCAGTAGATATAAGAAGATCCGAAGCTTTAAATAAGTGGTTACCAAAGAATGCTAATTGGTTAATGAACTCTATGGGAGATGCTGGAACTGTTTTATTAGGCGGTGCATGGCTTATGTGGATATCTCATAGAAAAGATTCAATAGTTTTTAAGAAATGGAAATGGAGTGCCTTCAGTGTTTTAATGTTCTGGTGTGTTGGTCAAAATATTCTAGTTGAGATGTTTTTGTATCATGATCAATTAGCAGATGGTAAGCCTTTATCATGGGCTCCACTATCACCACTTGGACCATACTTTAATCCCATACTTTTTGAATTTAACGATCGAACAATCATGCTCCAATCTCAAATGCCTTGGTTAATATTGCCATGGTTTTTTTACCGAACTTTAATAAATCTTAATAAATAATTATTTCTCTCTAGAGAAAAGAATTCCAATTTCAAATAAAGCCCACATAGGAATTGCAAGAAATAATTGTGAGAATACGTCAGGTGGAGTTAATAGCATTCCAATAACCAAGAAAAGTACAATCAAATATGGCCTTGCTTTAACTAAAGATGCTTTTGAAGTTATACCACTATTTACTAGAAGGATAGTTGCTATTGGAATTTCAAAAGCTATGCCAAAAGCAAAAACAAGTTTAAAAATAAAGCTTAAATATTGACTTATGTCTGTCATCACTTGAATGGAATCTGGCGCCATCCCAATAAAGAATTTAAAGATAATTGGACAAACTATAAAAAAAGCAAAGCTAACACCACTAAAAAATAAAATTACAGTTGAAAGCATTAATGGCGCAGTAAATTTTTTTTCGTTTTTATACAACCCAGGAGATATAAACATCCACATTTGGTAAAACAGCCATGGCATTGAAAACAAAAGAGCCACATACATGACCAACTTAATTGGTGCCATGAAAGGTGAAGCAACTTCAGTTGCAATCATAGAGCTTCCCTCAGGGAGCAAGCTTATTAAAGGAGCTGCAACAAATGAATATATTTCAGCCGCAAATGGAATACCTATGATTACAAAAACACCAAATAGGATTATAAATTTTAGCAATCGAGCCCTGAGTTCAAGCAAGTGATTTGAGACAGACTCTTTAGTCATTTTTTGAATCTTTATTGTTTTCAAGCTCTTCCATTCTTAATTCATTAAAAACATCTTTTTTGAGTTCATCAGTTCCAATATCTTTTTCAATGTCTTTTTTGAAGGCGACTAGCTTACTTTCAATTCTTTTATAAAACTTAATTAGTGTTTTGATAACCTCAGGCAATCTTTTAGGACCAATAATTATGAGCCCTAATATAAAAATAATTAGAATTTCAAGAAAGCCAATTTGAAACAATTTTAGTCTTCTTCTTTTTTAGAATCTTCTTTTACTGCTTTTTTAAAGCCTTTTATGCTAGAACCCAAGTCTGATCCAAGAGACTTAAGTTTTCCACTACCAAATATAAGAAGCACGACAAGTAAGATAATTAATAATTGCCATATACTTATTCCGCCAAAACCCATAAAAACTCCTAAGTAACTATTAGTATAATAGCTATAACTACAATTATACCTAAACCAAATACTCTATTAAGATATTTTTGTTTAGATAATTGCTTTTCCAAATCTTTAACTTTGTCATTATTTACATACTTGTTATTAGAATAGCTTCTTATCTCATCAAGAGTTTCAAAAATAATAGTTGGAATTTCTGATGCCTTAAGCAAAATATCTTCTTTATTTTCAATAATATAATCCTTCAATTTTAATGGACTAAATTGTTCATTTAACCAATTATCAAGATAAGGCTCTGCAATACCCCAAAAATCAAGATCAGGATATATTTGCCTTCCCATGCCCTCGATATGAATTAGTGTTTTTTGCAATAACACAAGAGAAGTCTGTAGAGATAATCCATATTGTCTTGTGCTTTGAAAGAGATATAAAAGCAACTTACCAAACTCAATTTCTGATAAGGGTTTTTCAAATATAGGTTCACAACAAGCTCTTAAAGTATTTTCAAGTTCAATATTATTAGTATTTACATCAACCCATCCTGAACTTATAAATAAATTAGCTAGAGTTTTGTAGTTCTGTTTCAGGACAGACTGCAACATCCTTGCCAGAATATATCTTTCCTCATTTGACAAGGAACCTGTTATTGCGCAATCGACCGCAATATATCCTGGGTTTTCAACATTTGTCTTTGAAACAAAAATATTTCCAGGATGCATATCTGCATGAAAGAAGTTATCTCTAAATACTTGATTAAGAAATATCATTACCCCATTTTCAGCGAGCAATTTTTTATTTATGCCATATTTTTCTATTTGCAGAATATCCGTACATGGAATGCCATCTATTTTTTCAAGAACCATAACTTTAGAAGTTGTTAGATCCCAATATACTTCTGGTATATATAATTCACTCGAATTTAAAAAATTTTTTCTAGTGAGATTTGTATTAGAAGCTTCTAGTTTTAAATCTAATTCTTTTCTTATCGTAGATTCATAATCTAGAACAACCTCATTTGGTTTTAACCGATAACTGTCTTTATAAACATAAGAAAATATTTTTGCAGCTGCTTTAAGTAATCTGAGATTCTTTTTAACCTTTTTTTCTATGTTTGGCCTAAGAACTTTGATGACAACTTGGTCACCATTTTTAAGTTTTGCAGCATGAACTTGTGCTAATGACGCAGCTGCTAAGGGCTCTTTGTCGAATGACTCAAAGATATTTTCAATTGAATCGCCAAGTTCTGACTCGACTATATTTACAAGTTTTTCAACATTAAATGGCTTACAGCTATCTGTTAAACTTTCTAATTCTTTTGCCGTTTCTGCGTCAAGTATATCTGTTCTAGTAGAAAGCAGTTGTCCAAATTTTGTAAATATTGGACCTAAAGACTCTAAATATGAGGCAAGCTTACTTCCATTAGGGTTGTAAAATATTCCTTTTTGGACGCCAATGATAGACATCCTCAATAATTCATAAATGATAACTATAAAATTCATATTATCTTAAGTGCTTCGAGTCTATCTAGTCTAATTGAAATATCTCTAAGTCGCTTTCTAATGTTTTTATATTCGATATCTGAATCATCATCAGATGAATTAAATATCTTTAAAACACTGTATGCAAGAACAGCTGGCACGTCTCCAAAATATTTATCAATCAAGTAAACAACATCAACATTTGATTTAAGAATAATATTAACAAAAATGATAGCTAGTTCTGCATCCCCATAAATTAAATTTTTATTTAATTTTTTTGTTGCTAATAGGCTCAATAATTCAATTAGAGATCCCTTTACCTCAAATTGATAATTATTTTTTGAAAAAGAAATATCAGAATCTTCATCGTCAATCTTGATGAAGATTTTTTTATGCCCTTTGATATTTATGCAGAACTCTATTGGGGAAATTTCTTCTAAAGACTTTTTAAGATTAGGAGATGATTCTTTAAAGTCTTTAAGAAATTGTACAAATAATTTATTTAAATTAATCATTATGAGCAATATGTATAGCCACTATCCCATTTAAAAGATTATAAAATTTACATTCATTAAATCCGGACTCAATAATTATTTTTTTTAGTGATTCTTGGTCAGGATGCATTCTTATCGATTCAGCAAGATATTGATAGCTTTCTGAGTCATTTGCAAGCATTGATCCAAGTTTTGGAAGTATATTAAAAGAATACCAATCATATATTTTTGAGAATACAGGATTGATTGGCTTAGAAAATTCTAACACCATTAGCTTTCCATTTTTAGAAAGACATCTTCTCATTTCTGAAAGTCCCTTTTTTTTATCAGTAAAATTTCTTAGCCCAAATCCAACTGTAATTAAATCAAAAGATCGATCTTTAAAAGGCAAATTTTCACCACTTAATTGGCAGAAAGAGCAATTAGAATCAAAGGTCTCGTCAATTGCCCTATTTCTACCCTCATTAAGCATGTCATAGTTGATATCACTCATATAAATTGTTGTATTAGGGTATTCTTTTGATATCAATTTTGAAATATCTCCTGTGCCACTTGCAATATCCAAAATAATGTCTTTTTCTCCAATTGCAGCAAGCTCAACTAAAATCTTCTTCCATAGCCTATGCATTCCAAAAGACATCGCATCGTTCATAATGTCATAATTCTTAGCTACAGAAGTAAACACATCACCAACATATTTACTTTTTTTAACCTTATCAACTTCGCGATATCCAAAATGAGTCTTTTTATTCATATTACCCATGATCTCTAAGTTTAATAAAGTTATTGTATCTGCTTTGATCAATTTGACCATTAGCCAAGCTTTCAAGGACAAAACATCCTTCATTATTAATATGATTACAATCTGAGAATTTACAATATTTTGCAGCATCCAGAATTTCTTCAAATCCATTAATAATTTGTTCTTTTGGATAATCAGTTATTTCAATGTCACGCATTCCAGGTGAATCAATAATTTTTATATCATCCTCAATCTCATAAAGAGAAGATATAGAAGTTGTATGGACTCCTTGATCATTAGATAGGGCTTTTGTTTTAAGATTTTCTCCAATAAGCCTTGATGTGATAGTGGATTTACCAGCACCTGAATTGCCTACAAAAAGAGAACATTTATCTTTTAAAAAACTTAAAAGCTCTTCAATATTATCGCGGTACTTCGCAGAACAATTAATGACTTTAATATTGATTTTTTTATAAATATCCAGTTTATCTTTATATTCCCTATTAGAATCGATATCAATTTTGTTATTTATAATGAAAGGTTCAATATTTGATAATTTTGATTTTAATATCCATTTATCAATAAATTCTGTGGAGGTTTTTGGTTTAGGCGTAACAATAATACCAACATGACTTATGTTGGCTGCAAATAACTTTCTTTTGCTACCCAGTGTCTTGGAAAGCTTTGTTTCTCTATTTAGAACATTTAGAATTTTACCTGTAATTTTTTTGCTATCTTGGATAATTTCTAATTCAACATAGTCACCAACGACGATATTTTTTATTGCCAAGGTCGAGAATTTCCCAAATTTTGTCTTTACCAAACAGCTATTTGAATAAAACTCTATAACTTGCCCAGTTTGAACTTTTTTCATAATAGGAACAAAATACACTAAAGAAGCAATTATAAAAAGATATGAAGACTTTAAAATCAAGAGATAACCTTGTCTGGATTGACTTAGAAATGACCGGTTTAGATCCTGAGACTGAGAGGATTATTGAAGTAGCAACATTAGTTACTGATGCAGACCTTAATCTTATTGCTGAAGGACCTAATTTAATTATTTCTCAATCTAAAGAGCTTCTAGATTCAATGGATGAATGGAACCAAAATCAGCATGGCTCATCTGGCTTAATTCAGGAAGTAATTAATAGTGATATAACTGAACAAATAGCAGAAATTGAAACCTTAGATTTTATTTCTAAGTATGTTGAAGAAAAAGTCTCTCCAATGTGCGGGAATACGGTTTCTCACGATAGAAGGTTTTTATCAAAATATATGCCTAGATTAGAAGCTTACTTTAATTATAGACATATAGATGTTTCATCATTTAAGGAAGTAGCTGTTAGATGGATGAACGAAGCTCAGGTATATGAGAAAAAGGGCTCCCATAGGGCGCTTGGAGATATTAAAGAATCAGTAGAGGAATTAAGATTCTATAAAAAACTATTTATGCCAGAATAGGCTAATCTTTTTTATTTGATGGTTGAATGTTTAAAGGAAATGGGCTTATTTGACCTTTATTTTCTTTTATTTTGGCCTCACCTGATTCATTAACTTCATCTATTCTGATTACTGAGTTAATAGGTATATAGCTTCTTTCAACCTTAGAAAACTCATTTTTTAATTTTTCAGAACTTGGATCAACCACTAGCTGTTTATCTTTATTGAAGATATACTCTTCCACCTCGATAAAACCGTACATATCACTTTGGTATATTTGCTTTGCAAAAATTTCGTAAATTTCACCAAGTTGAATGAAAATTATCTTGTAAACACTTTTAGTTTTCATAATACTTAATTATATGGGAATAAAGTTTGAGAATTAAAGTTATCGATGAATAATTAAATATGACAAAAAAATTATTTATAAAAACGCATGGTTGTCAGATGAATGAATATGATTCTGCAAAAATGTTTGATTTACTTGAGGAAAAAGAAAATTTCGAGCTAGCAGAAACAGAAGAGGAAGCAGATTTACTTGTATTGAATACTTGCTCGATAAGGGAAAAGGCTCAGGAAAAAGTCTTCCATCAAATAGGTAGATGGAGAAAGATAAAAGACAAAAAACCAGATCTAAAGATTGCAATTGGTGGCTGTGTTGCTTCACAAGAAGGTGAAAAGATTATCAAGAGAGCCCCTGCAGTTGATATTGTTTTTGGTCCACAAACGCTTCATAAGCTTCCTGAATTATATAAAAAGAAAGATAAAACCAATATAAATCAAGTTGATATATCATTTCCAAAATTAGAAAAATTTAATCACTTGTCAGTCCATGGAACAGGAGAACCTTCAGCATTTGTATCAATAATTGAAGGCTGTAATAAATATTGTTCATTTTGTGTTGTCCCTAAGACTAGAGGTCATGAAGTATCGAGAACAATAGAAGATATATTAAATGAAATATCTGCACTCGCAGAAGAAGGCACAAGAGAAATACATTTATTGGGACAAAATGTTAATAACTTTAAAGGAACATATAAGGGTGAAAAGTCATCACTAGCTAAGCTAATTGAGCTTACCGCAAAGATAGAAAATATTGAAAGAATTAGGTATACGACCAGCCATCCTCATGAATTTAAAGATGACTTGGTTGAAATTTACGATAAGGTTCCAGAACTAGTAAGCCATGTTCATTTGCCAATTCAAAGTGGCTCCGACAGAATTTTAAAGCTTATGAGAAGAAGATATAACGTTGAAAAGTATTTACTTCTCATAGAAAAAATTAAGCAGGTAAGACCAGAGATGAGCTTTTCTTCTGATTTTATTGTTGGTTTTCCTGGCGAAACAAAAGATGATTTTATGGGTACTATGGATGTAATCAATGAAGTAAGATTTGATGAATCATTTAGTTTTATTTACAGTTCAAGACCGAATACAACTGCATCAGATATGCCTGATGATGTTACTGAAGAAGAAAAAAAAGAAAGATTAAATATTCTTCAAGACAGGCTCAATCAACTTTCATTTGGATTTAGTAGAAAGAAAGTTGGAACTGTTCAAGATTGTCTTATTCATGGACAATCAAAAAGAGACCCAGGTCAGCTTCAAGGAAGAACAATATGCAATCGAATTGTTAATTTCTCTTCAAATGATATTGATTTAGTTGGACAATTAGTTAATATTCAAATAAATGAAGCACTTCCAAATTGTTTAAGAGGTAACTTGCAAAATTGATGCCAAAAGATTCTGCTTTAACCAATCTTGAGCTCACACCGCCTGACGCAAATGTCATGGTTAGATTTGTTGGAGAACTTAATGAGAATCTCAAATTTGTTGAAAAAAATTTCAATGTAAAGATTTTTCAAAATGGAAATATTCTAAAAATCCAAGGAAGTAGTTTAGATGTTAGTTTATCTGTCGATGCTCTTAAAAGATTATATGAAGCTGCAGGAAAAGGCATAGAAATTACAAACGAAATATTACATTTATGCATTCAAGAACCAGATAAAAGTACCACTGAAACAGAAATAAATATTAAAACTCCAAAAAAAAGTATTATTCCAAGAGGGAAAAATCAAAAAACATATATAAAGAACATTCAATCAAATGAAATAAATTTTGGTATCGGTCCTGCAGGAACTGGAAAAACTTACTTAGCAGTTGCAGCCTCTATTGATGCACTTTTAAATGAAAAAGTAGATAGAATTATTCTTATCAGGCCAGCAGTTGAGGCAGGCGAAAAGCTTGGATTTCTTCCAGGAGATTTATCACAAAAAGTAGATCCATATTTGCGCCCTCTTTATGATGCTCTATATGAGATGCTAGGAACAGAAAAAACAGACAAGCTCATTACTAAAGGTATTGTTGAGATTGCTCCATTGGCATATATGCGAGGCAGAACCCTGAATAATTCATTTATTATTGTTGATGAAAGTCAAAATACTACAAAGGAGCAAATGAAGATGGTGTTAACAAGGATGGGTTTTGGATCAAGTTTAGTCATTAATGGCGATCTAACCCAAATAGATCTTCCAAAAAACATTAAGTCAGGTTTGTCTCATGCGATAGAAGTAGTTGAAGGTACTGAAGGAATTGGTTTTACAAGATTCTCATCATCAGATGTTGTAAGACATCCTCTTGTTAAAAAGATTATTGATGCCTATAAATTTTTTGAAGAAAAAATTGGTACTTAAGTGAGTCTATTTATTTCATCTGATAAAGATTTTCATGTTGATAATGATTTAAAAATTAAAATGAATGATGCTTTCAAATTAATTTGCGATGAAGAAGAAATTAAAGAATGTTCAATAAACTTGAAAGTAATGAGTGATAAATCCATACAAAAGCTTAATAAAAAGTACAGAAGTAAAGATACTTCAACCAATGTTCTATCATTTTCTAATGAAGATATCTCTAAAACAATAACAGGAAATTTAGGTGATATTGCAATAAGTTATGAATTTGTTAAGAGAGAATCAGTCGAACTCGATATAGAATTTCACGATCATATGATTCACATGTTAATACATGGGGTATATCATATATTAGGGTTTGATCATAATAATAATAAAATGGCTGAAGTAATGGAAAATAAAGAAATCAAGCTATTAAAAAAACTTAATATTAGAAACCCTTATTAATATATGAACGAAAAAAACAATCAGGAAGAAAGCCAGCCTCCCTCGAGCGCTATTGAAAAATTAAAGAAATTTTTTAGAAACCCATTTTTTATAAAAACTCAGAGTGTCACAGAAGTTACTGACTTCTTAAAAGATGCCGTTGATAGAAACGTTATAGATAAAGAAGCTGAGTCAATAGCAATTAAAGCAATTAGACTTGGTGATATTACTGTCAAAGAAATAATGATACCCAAGGTTGACATGGTGAATATCCAAATTGGAGAAAATACTAAAGATATAATTAAAAAAATAATTGATTCTGGTCATTCAAGATACCCAGTTTTAGGAAATGAAAGAAATGAAGTAGCAGGCATACTTCTTGCAAAAGATATCTTGCCTAAATTATTTAAGGGAACGACTGATTTTGATATAAATGAGATGCTAAGAGACCCTAATGTTGTTCCAGAGACTAAGAAGGCTGATTCTTTACTTGAAGAGTTCAAACAAGACAGATCTCACTTAGCAGTTGTAATAGATGAATATGGAGAAATCTGCGGGTTAATTACTATTGAAGATATTTTAGAGGAGTTAGTTGGGGAAATCGAAGATGAGCATGATATTGACGAAGAAGAGATAATTGAAATTGACTTAAATAAATATAGAGTAGATGCAAAGATTGAATTAGAAGAGTTTATTGGATTCTTTGGGTTAGATTTAGATCCTTTGTCAGTAGATGCTGAGACTCTTGGAGGTTTATTTATATCTGAATTTGGAGTCCTTCCAAATATTGGAGACAAGATTAAAATTGAAGATATCTATATTGAAGTATCTGATACAGATAATAGAAGAATAAAGAGATTTACTGTTTCAAAAAATAAATGAAAATAATTAGACTAATTACACCATTTTTATTTGGTCTAATTGGAATTTTTTCCTTTTCGCCCTTCTCTATTAAATTATTTATATTTATTTCATATGCTTACCTTATAAATCTATTACTGTCTAAAAATAGTAATTCTTTTTGGAAGGTTTTTGCATGGGGTTTAGGTCATTGGGGATTTGGCATGTCTTGGATAATAGTAAGTGTTTACTATTATGGAGAGACAACAATAGCAATATCTTTATTTATATATTCTTTATTAATAATTATATTAACTCTGGTATTTACACTCCCTCTTTTGTTATTAAAGCCATTATTAAAATTCATAAATACTAAAAATAACTTAATACAAGTTTTATTTATATCATCCATATTAATAATTAGTGAATTAAGTAGATATTATTTTTTAAACGGCGTTCCTTGGTTAATTCCAGGCAATATTTACTTAGACACTTACGTACAAAATATTTATCCAATATTTGGGGTTACAGCAGCATCTTTATTAATATATTTTTTATGCACCTTATTTATTGTTTATAGAAATAAAAATTTATCTTATGTAGCCTTAATAATAATTGTTTTAAGCTTGATACCAGAATATAAATCTTTTGACATTGATAAAGGTATTAAAATTTCAATAATTCAGCCAGCATCAGATCCTTTTTTAAAGTATGAAAGTAATTACTTCTATCAAATAGAAAAAAAATTAGATAAATTAATTACTAAAGTCTCAGATGACACAAAGTTAATAGTAGTTCCAGAAGCAGAATTACCATATCCACTTGAAAGTCCAAGGTTTAATAATTTCATTAAAGATACCGCTATTTCAAGGAAAATGTTAATCGGCGCATGGCTCTATGAAGATAATAAGCTTTACAACTCAATATACAGCCCAAAATACAATGAAATGTATAAAAAAAGCCATTTAGTTCCATTTGGTGAATATATTCCATTTATAGATGGTTTAAGAGGAATGATTGATTTTTTTGATTTACCTATGTCAAATGTTTCTCATGGAAGCAAAAACCAGCAAAATATTCACATTCTTGAAGATATAGAAGTTTCATCACCAATATGTTTTGATATAGCATTTCCAAACACAATAAGAAAAATGAACAAAAGTTCTTTATTAATGGTTAATATATCAAATGATACATGGTTTGGAAATTCAATTGGGCCTTATCAACATTTAAGTATTGCTAGAGTTAGGGCTATTGAGAATAATAAATGGACGATAAGGTCAACAAATGATGGAGTTTCAGCAATAATATCAAATAAAGGGACAATAGTTGATTATCTTGATAAAGGAAGATCTGATATACTTGAAGGTTACGTACAATTGTTAAAAGAAAGCAGTTTTTATTCTTTAACCGGGTACAAATTTATTTATTTATTAGCTTTTATGATAGTATTTATAATAATTTGCCTATCTTTATGGAAAAATCAGATAAAAAAACGTTAAATCTAAAAGTAATATTAACAATAATCTTATTTTCTTATTCAGTATTTTTAAGCTCAAATGAACTTGAGATTGTAGTTGATATCTCTGAGCAGAGGCTATTTATTATAGATAGTGGCCATGTAAAAGAGAGCTTCCCAGTTTCAACATCAAAATATGGTGAAGGTGAAGAAGAAAACTCATATAAAACCCCTTTAGGAAAGCATGAAATCAAAGAGAAGATAGGCGAGGGAGCTAAGATTAATACTATTTTTGTAGCTAGATTAGACACAAAAAAAGAATCAGAAATAATTGTTTTACCTAAAGATACTGAAGATGATCATGTTACATCTAGAATATTATGGCTTGATGGGCTAGAAGAAGGGGTAAATAAGGGACAAGGGGTAGATTCCTATAACAGATATATTTATATTCATGGCACACACGAAGAAGGCCTAATTGGTACAAAAGCTTCGCACGGATGCATAAGAATGTTTAATAATGATGTCATATACTTATATGACATTGTAGAAAAAGGAACAAAAGTCTATATAAAAGTTTAATACTTAATATATTAGAAATTATTTGCAACCGAAGACATTTCAAAGTCTAATTTTTGTTTTCTATCTTCTTTTTTAGGCGCTTCTCCTAATTTTTCTCCATTTTTAGCAAGTTTTATAAGCATTTCACTAGGTTTATAGACATCATTACCTGTTAATTCTCTATATTTCTCTAGTCTTTCAATAACTTTATCTAACCCCATTGCATTTGCATGATGCATTGGACCACCTCTCCATATTGGAAAACCATATCCGTTGATGTAAACAACATCTATGTCAGCCGCTCTTTGGGCAACTCCTTCAGATAAAATATCAGCACCTTCGTTTATAAGGGCTAATACACACCTATCTACTATCTCTTCGTCTGATATTTCTCTTCTTGTGAAACCATTATCAGATGATATCTTTTCATAAGTAGACTCATTTTCTGGCGCGGGATTTGGAGCACGTGACCCTTCAGAATAGTTATAATAGCCAGCTCCATTTTTTTGACCATATCTATTTTGCTCACAAAGTTCATCACCAATTTTTGCATGAAGAGGAGATTCCTTTCCACTCAATTTCCTTGCTCTCCATCCTAAATCTAAACCAACAAGATCCATCATTCTAAATGGACCCATATTTAGACCAAATGATTCTAATGCTTGATCAATTTGGTGGGGAAGGGCGCCTTCAAGAAGTAACATATTAGCCTGAGCTGTATAACCAAATAACATCCTGTTTCCAATAAAGCCAGGAGCATTTAATGACACAACAGCTGCTTTTTTAAGACGTTTACCAACTGACATTACCGTTGCTAATGTTTCGTCAGAAGTTTCTTCGCCTCTTACAACTTCTAATAGTCTCATAATATTAGCTGGACTAAAAAAGTGAGTACCCACTACCTTTTCAGGCCTTTTAGTAACTGATGCTATTGAATCTATATTTAAACCCGATGTATTACTAGCAAGTATAGCACCGTCCTTAACATGTTCGTCTAAAGACTTAAATATCTCATGTTTAAGTTCTAGGTTTTCATAAACAGCTTCGATTACAATATCGCAATCTGAAAGATCTTCATATTTTAATGATGATGATACGAGCCCAAAAACAGCATCTTTCTGTTCGGCACTTAATCTTCCTCTACCGACCATAAAATCATAATTTTTTTCTATGACCGAAATACCCCTTTTTAAGTTTTCCTCATCTTGATCAATTATATGAACCGGAATGCCTGCATTAGCAAAACACATAGCGATTCCACCTCCCATTGTTCCGGAGCCTATGATTCCAGCTTTTTTTATGTCCATAATTTTTGTTTCTTTAGGCACGTCCGCAATTTTTGATGCTGCTCTTTCTCCAAAGAAAATATGAATCATAGCTTCTCTTTGAGGATGCATTAAGCATTCAAGAAAATACTCACCTTCCTTTTTAAGTCCTTCGTCAAAATCATCTAAATTTATTGCTGATTCAACACATTTAATTATTTGTCCAGGTGCAAATTGTCCTTTTCTTCCTTTTGCCGCCATTGCTTGTGCTTCTAGTAGAACCTTATCGTCTCCTCTTGCTTTAATCATTTTTTCGTTAATATCACGTACTTTTGGATGATTATCTGATTTTTCAGCTGCATTTTTTACAAATTCAATAGAATCAGCAACCACGTTATCTGAAATGCTATCTACAATACCCATATTTAAAGCTTTTGAAGCTGGTACATGTGATCCTGTAAGCATCATTTTTAGTGCCTCACTTGGCCCTGTAAGTCTTGGGAGTCTTTGAGTTCCACCACCTCCAGGTAACAGGCCTAAATTAACCTCTGGAAGACCTACAAAGGCATTTTTATCAATTATTCTGTAATTACAGCATAATGCAGTTTCCAGCCCGCCACCTAAGGCAATCCCATTAATTGCTGCAACAACAGGTTTTTTACAGAATTCAAGCTTTTGAAACACCTCATTAAGGCTTTTACCTTCAACATTACCGCCAAATTCTGATATATCAGCTCCCGCTATGAAAGCTCTTCCATTCCCAGTTAAAACGACACCCTTAATAGTCTCATCATCTTCTGCTTTTTTAAGTGATTCATACAAACCGTTCCTGACACCATCACTTAGTGGGTTCACAGGAGGGTTATCAACTGTTAAAACTGCTACATCGCCTTGAACTTCATATAAAACTGTACCTTTCAAAGTATTTCTCCAAATTTATTTAAAAAAGCATTATACATAAAAAAAACATGATTTATTTTATAAATATAGTTGATAATATATTATAAATATGCATAATAGTACTTGTCAGCACTCCTCTCCCCTATTTTATATGCTGACACTCTGGAATTGTGGAGGGCCTAGCCCTCCATATCTTTTAAAAAGGATTGTTTAATGGAGAAATATAAAGACAAAATCGAGGTTATTTTTTTAATAACAATATTTATTTCATCATTATCTGCAATAACTCCTATTTCTTAGATTAAAATATATATCATGAAAAAACTTGTCTTAGTTTCCGTATTATTTGTTTCCTCTTATTCATATGCTTGTTCGGATTTAATGGATACTGAAATGCGTATTTTGGATTCAAGCGAAACTGTAAATCTTTGTGAGTATAGTGATCAAGTTGTTCTAGTAGTTAATGTTGCAAGCAGATGTGGGTATACCTATCAATATGCTTCATTACAAAAATTATACGAAGATTATAAAGATGATGGATTTGTTGTTCTTGGAGTGCCATCGAGAGATTTTATGCAAGAATATTCTGATGAAACTGACGTTGCTGAATTTTGTTCAACTGAATATGGCGTCGATTTCCCTATGTTTGCTACTTCAAAAGTCAGAGGCAAGAAAGCCAATGCTTTATATAAAAAGTTAATTGATCAAAGCGGGGTAAGTCCGTCTTGGAATTTTAATAAATATCTAATTACAAGAGATGGAAAAGTAGCATCAACATTTGGATCAAAAGTTAAACCAGATTCACCAGAGCTAATATCTAAAATAAAAGAACTTCTTTAAATATTTTTAGTCTCCAACTAAAACAATTTCTGGTTTATCAAATGCAAATATTCCGTTATCAACAACACCAGGAATATTATTTAGAAGTATTTCCATTTCTTCAGGATTGTTAATTCTTATATCATGTATATCTAATATCTGGTTGCCTTGATCAGTTACAAATCCTGATCGGTAAACTGGCCTACCTCCGATTCCAACTATTTTTCTTGATACCATGCTTCTACTTTCTGGGATTACCTCCACTGGAAGAGGGAAGGATCCAAGAACTTCAACCAATTTAGAATTATCAACAATACATATAAATTCTTTTGCTGCTGCAGCTACAATTTTTTCTCTTGTATGAGCACCACCACCCCCTTTAATTAAGAAGTTATCAGGTGACACTTCATCAGCACCATCTATATAAAATTCTATTTCATTAACATCATTGAGACTAAATACCTCAATATTTTTGGCTTTTAAAAGTTGAGTTGATGCTTCAGAGCTTGAGACAGCACCTCGGAAATAATTCCTAAATTCTCCTATTTCTTCAATAAAAAAATTTACAGTAGATCCTGTACCAATACCTAGAATAACTTCACTAGTCAGTTTTTTTTCAATAT
>CACADH010000004.1:0-89023 GCA_902531245.1 uncultured SAR86 cluster bacterium | reverse complement strand
TTTGGAGCTAATTTTATTGTAAATAAAATTAGTCCCAATAAAACTCTTGAGGGATTAGTAGGAGGTGTAATTGGATCGGCAATTTTTGGATTAATGCTAGGCCATCTATACGATATTAATTTTATAGCACTTATTTTTGTATTAGGAGCATTTTTAGCATTCATGGGAGACTTATTTATTAGTTATTTTAAAAGACAGTCTGGTGTTAAGGACACTGGCTCAATACTTCCAGGTCATGGTGGAATTTTAGATAGAATAGATTCTCATCTTATAGCAACTCCAATCTTAATATTATTCTTATGAAGAATATTCTTTTACTTGGTGCTACAGGAAGCATTGGAGAAAGTGTTCTAAGTGTCATTTCTCAAAATAAACAATCATTAAATTTATTTGGCATATCATTAAACAAAAATATTCTAAAGTCTCAAGAGATATTGAAAGAATATTCTCCTGATTATGTTTTCATTGATGATCATGATTCCTTTAAAAGTCTGGCAAGCGAGGATTCAGAAAGATATTTAAACGATGAGGGAGATCTAGAAAAACTTATCAATAAAGAAGAGATTGATATTATTGTATGTGCAACATCTGGATTTGCAGGTCTAAAAGCTGCATACATTGCTGCCAAGACGGGAAAGAAAATTTTATTAGCAAATAAAGAAAGCATTGTTGCCGGCGGAGATTTAATTTTACCTTTAGCCAAAAAAAATAATTCTGAAATTATCCCAATAGACAGTGAACATAATGCAATCTTTCAATGTTTATCTGGTGAGAAGGGTACAGAAGATGTCAAACGTATAACTATTACAGCATCTGGGGGTCCATTTATTAATACCCCTATTCAAGAATTAAAGCATGTTACTGTTGAAGAGGCTCTCAATCATCCAAATTGGAAAATGGGTAGTAAAGTTACGATTGATTCTGCTACTTTGGTTAATAAGTGTCTAGAACTTATTGAAGCCAAATATTTATTTGATATGAATGAAAAATATTTTGAATTAGTAGTTCATCCACAAAGCATAATTCATTCAATAGTAACATTCATAGATGGATCAAGTCTGTGTCAAATGAGTGCTCCTGATATGAGGGTTCCTATTGCCCATGCACTATCTGAAGAGCAAAGATTGCCAATAGATTTTAATAACTTAGATTTTAGTAATTTAAATTTATCTTTTCAGGAGTTCCCATCAGATAGAAGCGAAATTCAAGATATTGCACGTGAAGTTTGTAATGAAGGCGGCTTTTTAGGAACTATATTTAATGCAGCAAACGAAGTTGCTGTTGAGAGCTTCTTAAATAAAAAGATAAATTTCAATCAAATTTATGAGGTAATTTATCGAACTTTTGATAAAAATCATATGTCTAACGATTTATCAATAGAATCAATAAATGAAGCTGATATGCAAACACGCATTAAAGCTGAGAAGGTGGTAAAATCCCTCACTTAGACATTTAAAATATGACTACAATTATATATATAGCATCATTTTTAGCTCTTTTAGGAGTTTTAGTAACAATTCATGAATTTGGGCATTTTATTGTCGCAAGAATGTGCAAAGTTCATGTTCAAAGATTTTCTATTGGAATGGGACCAGTTTTTTATAAAAAGTATGATAAGCATGGAACGGAATTTGCCCTTTCTGCAGTTCCATTAGGTGGCTATGTTTCAATGATTACAAATAAACTTATTGAGGTAGATCCAGAATCTGTAAAAGGTTTAACCCAAGAGCAACTTAAGAATACATTTGATTCAAAACCAAAATGGCAAAGAGCATCAATTATGTTTGCAGGCCCTTTAGCAAACTTTCTATTATCTATATTCATCTTTACAGCAATCTTTCTAAATACTATAGACCCTCAGACTGTACCGGTTATTAATTTATCAAGTCAAGATATATCATATTCAACCTCTCAGGTATTCGTGGATGGCGATAAAATTTTATCGATTAACGATACATCCGTTAATGATGCAAAAGATATTAATTTAGAACTTTTAAGTTACGCAGGCTTTTCAGGAGAATTAAATTTCTCTGTGATGAGATCAGATAATGATAATCCTATAAATATTGGAATAGATGTTATTGATTTTCTTCCTACTTCTGAATCTCAAAGTGATCCAACTCAATATTTAGGAATTGATATCTCATATTTAATGAAGCCTATTATTGGAAAGGTTATTTCAGGAGGATCAGCAGACAATGCAGGTATAAAGTCGAATGATAGAATTTTAAAAATTGGAAATAACAATATTAATTTTGCAGATGATATTCGAAAAGAGGTTTCATTAAATCCCAATACTAGTGTTGAATTTAAAATCATTAGAAATGAAGAAATTTTATATTTGCCTGTAAATATTGCCGCTCAAGTTAATCAAAATGAAACTATAGGAGTTTTAGGAGTATCCTTTGGAACAACAAGGAGCTTTCTTCAATCATTCTCAAAAGGCATTTATGAAACTTATAACTTAAGTATAAAAACACTTCAATTTATTGGAAAAATGTTAACTGGAAATATGGGAACAGAAAATTTAAGTGGTCCCATTGGAATAGCTCAAATGGCCGGTGATACAGCGCAAGCTGGATTTTTACCATTTATGTATCTTATGGCGTTATTAAGTATTAGTTTAGCTGTCTTAAATTTATTACCCATTCCAGTTCTTGATGGGGGTCAACTAACATTGTTGGGTATAGAAGCCATAAGAGGCAAACCTTTGCCAGAAAAAATTGAAAATATGGTTTTCACAGGTGGAGCTGCGCTTGTAATCATGCTGATGTTTTTTGCAATTTTTAATGATATTTCAAGATTCTTTTAGGCAGGACAAGTGAAAAAATTTAAGTTAATTTTTATTTCTTTGTTGTTAAGTTTTAATCTTGCTGCATTTGATGAATTTTTGGTAGGTGATATAAGAATTATAGGACTTCAAAGAGTTTCAACTGGAAGTATATTTAATGTAATACCTATTACTGTTGGAGATAGAATTGATATCAGAAAATCTAATGATATTGTTAAATCATTGTTTTCAACAGAACAGTTTGATGATATTCAAATAGGGAAGGATGGGAATACTTTAATAATTACAGTTGCTGAGAGACCTTCTATATCAGCGATTGAAATATCTGGTAATAAGGCTCTTAAAACCGAGCAGCTTTTAGAAAGTCTAGACGGTGTAGGCATCAAAGAAGGTGAAGTATACAAAAGATCTACGCTTGAAAAAGTTAAGTCAGAGCTTGTGAGATCATATGCTTCTAATGGAAGATATGGCGCAGGAGTTGAAATAGAAGAGTTGCTTAAACCAAGAAATAGGATAGAAATAAATATTGAAGTAGATGAGGGCGATAGTGCAAAAATAGAAAAAATTATCATTATTGGAAACGAAATATATTCTGATGAAGATTTACTTGATAGTTTTGAGTTGTCCGAGGGATCTTTTTTTTCATTCCTTTCAAGCAATAACCAATACTCTAAAGAGAAACTTATTGGTGATATAGAAACCCTTGAATCATATTACAGAGATAGAGGATATTTAAAATTTTCAATTGAATCATCTCAAATCAGTTTATCGCGTGACAAGGAATCAATTTTTATAACATATAATGTAAATGAAGGTAATAAATACACTATTGATGATGTCAATGTGATTGGCGAAGTTCCATTTGAGGAAGAAGTGTATTTAGACATAGTAAACAATCTAAAAGATCAGACTTATTCTCAAGCCCAAATAACCTCTATTGAAGAGTTTTTTATAAATGTCCTTGGTAATAGAGGCTATGCATTTGCTGAAGTAAGTGGTGATACTGAGATTATTGACAACACAAACCAAGTAAAACTGACTTTTTCCGTAGTACCAGGAAATAAGACTTACACAAGAAAGATTCTTTTTACAGGTAATAATGTTACTCAAGACCATGTTTTAAGAAGAGAAATGAGACAATTTGAAGGTGCATGGTCCTCTGATAACAGCATAGAAGCTGGTAAGGTTAGGCTTGAAAGATTGGGTTATTTTAAAGAGGTTAATGTTGAGACCATACCTGTGGTAGGCACTGAAGATCAAATTGATGTTGTATACAGTGTTGAGGAAGAGACTACTGGAAGTGTGGGAGGAAACATTGGATATAGTGATTTTGGTCTTATGTTAGGTTTTAATCTTCAGGAACAAAATTTCTTAGGAAGTGGGAATACTGTTGGTATTGGCATAAATAAAAACATTTACAGTGAGAGCTATAACTTGTCTTTTGCAGACCCTTATGCAACAAAAGATGGAGTTAGTTTAGGTTATAACATCTATTTTAGGGAAACAGATTATGGAGAATTTAATGTTGCAAACTATTTGACTAATTCTCATGGGCTAGGAGCTCAATTTGGTTATCCAACATCAGATATTACTAGATTAGGCTTTAATATTACTTATGATAAGACTGACATTGATATAGGTACGTTGCCAGCTAGGGAGATATATGATTTTGTTTCAAAAGAAGGAAATATATTTGAGACACTCTCTGCACAATTTTCTTGGCAAAGAGTAACTCTAAATAGAGGACTATTTCCAACAGCAGGATCCTCAACAGTTTTTAGTTTGAGTTCAACAATACCTGGCAGTGATTTAAATTATTATCGGGCAAGTGTGAGACAAAGATTTTATAGACCTTTATCTCAAAATTTTGTCTTTGGATTCTCCGGTGAACTGGGATATTTAGATGCATATGGAGATACAGAAGAAACTCCATTTTTCCAAAATTTCTATGCTGGTGGACCTAGATCTTTAAGAGGATTTGAATCTAATACACTAGGCCCTAGAAGCACTGATGCTCCATGCTATGAGTTTAATTATGAAGAAGAGACCTGCCCAAACCTTATTGATACTGATTTTGATGGTGAATTAGATTCCCCTTATTTCAACCCATATGCAAATTCAACTTCTAGATATAGAGATAGACCAATAGGTGGAAATATAAAAGTTGAGGGAAGTTTACAGTTAATTTTTAAACTCCCATTTATTGAAGATCAAAGATCTCTAAGGTCAGCTTTTTTCTTTGATTTTGGAAATGTTTTTTCAGATAACTGTAAAGATTACCAAATAAATTGTGCAAAACCGGCTGTAGAGGACTTAAGATATTCATATGGAGTTGGGGTTACATGGATAACAGGTTTTGGCCCATTAAGTCTTGCTATAGCTAAACCAACAAATGCAGGACCTCAAGAGAGAACTGAAGAATTCCAATTTACAGTAGGAAATGTATTCTAGTTAATATAAAATGTTCAAATCCAATAAGGGGTGTTTATGAAAAATATAATAAAACTATACTTGCTATCGTTGATTTTTGTTGCAGTTCCACTATTTGCAATGGAAGGTGTAGCTGTTATTGATATGAGAACAGCTGTTTTATCAACACAATCAGCTGCAGATGCATTTAAAGCGCTTGAGGAAGATCCTGATTATTCATCAAATCTTGAAGAAGCTAAATCTTTACAGGCTGATAGGCAGGCTATTGCGGAAAAACTCCAAAAAGAACTTGAAACTTTATCACAAGAAGAAATTGCACAAATGCAAAAAGATATTCAAGACAAAGGACAAGATCTTGAGTTTCTAGCAGGAAAGATTCAACAAGCTCAAGAAGAAACTGCAGCAAAAGTTTTTAATGATTCAGGTGCTGCAATGCAGAAGATTATTAGTGAGTTAATTACTGCTAAACAAATTAAGGTATTACTTGCAAAGAATGAAACCTTGCTTTTTAGCGACCCTGCTCTTGATCTTACTGATGATGTAACATCAATGCTAGATGTTGCTGCTTCTGGGGCTTCATCGCAGTCTGATTAGTGTCAAAGAACAAAAGCTTCACTATAAAAGAATTAGCTGAAGCTACTGGTTCATCAATTATTGGAGACCAAAGTTGTTCTGTAGACAATCTGTCTACAATAGAAAATGCCAATGAAAGATCTATAACCTTTTTAACTAATAATAAATATAAGAATTCTTTAAGCCAATCAAAAGCTTGCGCAGTTATTGTTAGTATAGATTTTGAGGAAGATGGAAATTTTATTTACCTTAAATCTAAAGATCCATATTTAGCTTATGCAAAAATTACAAAGTTTTTTAAGAAAGAAGATGATATTAAGATTCCCTTTATTCACAAATCTGCTGTAATTTCAGAAAACACTTCAATTCACAAGAATGTTTACATTGGTCCAAATGTTTATATTGGACAAAACTGTAATATTCAAGAAAATGTTGTTATTCATGCTAATTGTAGTTTAGTAAAAGATGTCCAAATATTATCTGGAACTACAATACATCATGGATCAGTTTTGGGCTCTGATGGTTTTGGATTTGCACCTACAAGTGAAGGCTATGTAAAAATTGAACAACTGGGTGGACTTAAGGTTGGAAACAATGTTGAAATTGGAGCTAATTGCACAATTGATAGAGGAGCAATTGATAATACGGTAATCCATGATGGAGTTATTTTAGATAATTTAGTTCACATTGCTCATAATGTAATTCTTGGAGAAAATTCTGCTATAGCTGCTTCGTGTGCCGTTGCAGGCTCTACAAAGATTGGTAAAAATTTCCAAATGGGTGGCTTATCTGGAGTGTTAGGCCATTTAAATATTTGTGATAACGTAAGTGTTGGAGCGCATACATTAATTACTAAGAATATTGAAGAATCTGGAAATTATGTTGGAATTATGCCTGCACAAAGCCATAAAGATTGGGCACAATCTTCTGTCTTCATAAAAAAATTAGGCAAATAAGATGAAAATCACAAAAGATGATATTAAAGAATATCTACCGCATAGAGAACCATTTTTATTTATTGATGAAGTAGTAGATATTGATATAAACAATGAAATTCATGCAAGAAAATATATTGCCAAGGATGAGTATTTTCTTGAAGGCCATTTTCCAGACAATCCTATATTTCCTGGCGTCATAATAATTGAAGCTCTTGGACAGGCTTCTGGTATTCTGGGCTTTTTAACAATGGGAAAGACTCCAGAAGAAGGTTCAATCTATGTATTAGCTGGAGTAGATAAAGTAAGATTTAGAAAAAGAGTAAGACCAGGTGATACCATAGATATATATAGCAAAGTTCTTGGAGAAAAGAGAGGAATTTGGAAATTTGATTGTAGGGCTGAATTAAATAATGAGCTCGTATGCTCAGCAATAATTTTATGTGCAGATAGGAAAGCAAAATGAAAGTTCATCCAACTTCAATAATTCACCCAAAATCTAAAATAGATGATTCTGTTGAGATTGGACCATTTTGCATTGTTGGTGAGGATGTAGAAATAAAAAAAGGATCAAAGCTTCTAAGCCATATAGTTCTTAAGGGACCCACATCAATAGGCGAGGAAAATATTTTTTATCAATTTTCAACAATTGGAGAAGATACTCCTGATAAAAAATTTAAAGGAGAGAAAACTAAACTTGAAATTGGTAACAGAAACATATTCAGAGAAGGGGTAACTGTTCATAGAGGAACCGTTCAAGATAATAGCATCACATCTATAGGCTCAGATAATCTTCTTATGGCATATTCACATATAGCTCATGATTGTGTTGTTGGTGATGGCAATGTTTTTGCTAACAATGCTGGAATAGCAGGGCATGTAAGTGTTGGAAATAATATCACTATTGGCGCACTTACTACCATTCATCAGTTTTGTAATATAGGAGACTACTCTTTTATTGGTATGAATACTTCAATTAATATGGATATTCCTGCTTATGTAAAAGTTGCAGCTGATCCAGCTAGAGTAATTGGATTAAATTCTGTTGGAATGACTAGAAACAATATAACCTCAGATTCAATCTCTTTAATTAAAAAAGCATATAAATTAGTTTATAGAAAAGGTTTAAAGATTGAAGAGGCAATTAAAAAGTCTAAAGAGCTTAATAAAAAAGCTAATGACCCCTTTCTAGATGTCTTCATTCAATCTCTTGAAGTTTCCGAAAGAGGAATTTTAAGGTAAGTGTCTCAAAAAGATTCTCTTAATATTGGTATTGTCTGCGGTGAACATTCTGGAGACAGGCTAGGAGCAGACCTTATAAATGAAATAAAAAAAAATACATCAGTTAATTTGTATGGTGTTGGCGGACCAAAGCTTGAGGCACTAGGAATAAAATCAGAATTCAATTTTTCTGAATTAAATATCATGGGTCTTGTAGAGCCTTTAATAAACTTCAGAAAATTATCAAGACTTAGAAAAAATTTAATCACACTTTTTATCAATAAAAATATTGATATTTTTATTGGAATTGATTCACCAGACTTTAATATGGACATTCATAAGATACTCAAAAAAAATCATACAAGTAAGAATATTCAGGTAGTAAGTCCTTCTGTATGGGGATGGAGACAAAATAGAATTAAATCAATTCAGGCTAATATAGATTTAACTTTGTGCTTATTCAATTTTGAAGATAATTATTACAAAAAAGTAGGACATAAAAGCTTGCACCTTGGCCATCCATTTTTTAATTTATACAAAAATGATTCCAAAGAAATATTTAGTAAATATAATTTAGATAAGTCTAAAAATTACATCTCTATTCTTCCTGGAAGTAGAAAATCCGAAATTGATAATCTTTTACCAATTTACATTAATTTTATTAAAGAATACTCTAAAAAAAATAAGAATTACGTTTTTTTAATTCCGGCAGCAGATAAAAAAATACTATCGGTTATAAATAAGTATTTTTTAAATGAAGATCTACCTATTTTGATTAAAGAAAACTCAATGAGAGATTTTTTATCAATTTCTGATTTATCTGTAGCAACTTCTGGAACAGCAACACTTGAATCAGCAGTTCTAGAATGCCCACCTATAATTTGCTATAAGACTAACTTTTTAAATTATTCAATAATTTCCAGAATGCTAAAAATAAAAGATGTGGGTCTTCCTAATTTATTATTAGGTGATAGGGTCTATAAAGAGCTTATTCAAAATGATTGTAATGTAGCAAATATTATTCATGCTGTTGAAGAAACAAAAAATAGCATTTCTGAAAGTATCAAAAACTCTGAATTACTTCGAAATATGCTTAAAGGAAAAGGGAATTCAGAGGCAGTCAAAACTATAACCATACTTTGAGTAAAATTATTATTGCAGGCACTGATGAGGTTGGTAGAGGTTCTTTAGCTGGTCCGGTAGTTGCGGCTGCTGTTATTTTAAAAAGTAAAATAGCTAATTTACAAGACTCTAAGTCTTTGTCGCCAAAAAAAAGAGAATGTCTATCAGAAGAAATTCTTAAAAGTTCATATTATGGGTTCGGAATTGTCTCAAATATTAAGATTGACCAAATTAATATTCTTAATGCTTCTTTATTGGCAATGAAAAGAGCTATACTTAACTTACCAATAAAACCCACTATGGTTTTAGTCGATGGTATACATAAACCAGATCTAGATATCCCAATGAGGGCTATTATTGGCGGCGATTCAATTGAGGAAGCCATTAGTGCTTCATCTATAATTGCAAAAGTGTATAGAGATAATTTAATGATTAAATATGAAACCAAATATCCAGGATTTTTCTTTAAAAAAAATAAAGGCTATGGTACTAAAGAACATCTTGATGCCATTAAACAAATTGGTAGTTGTAAAATACATAGGAAATCATTCAAAGGAGTTATAACTTAGTGAGTGAATTATTTTCTCATTTAAGGGTTTCATCGGAATATAGCATCTCTCAGGGATTATTAACCGTTGATCAAATTATTGATAATGCTAAACGTCTCTCAGTTCCATCAGTTGCACTTACAGATAAATCAAATATGTTTGGACTTGTTAAGTTTTTTAACAAATGTGAAGCTGCTGGCATTAAACCAATATCAGGCGCATCAATTAAATTAATTTTTGAAGATGATGATGATGCGTTTGAGTTACTTTGTTTAGCAAAAACCAACAAAGGACACAAAAACTTAATGAAGATAATCTCTAGCGCGCATAATAATAATCTTTATAACTCACCAATAATTCATTTTAATGATTTACTTTCACTAAAAGACGACATCATTGTGATTTCTGGTGGCAAAGATAGTCACATATATGAATATTTAAGAACAAATAATTTTACGGAAGCTAATAAAAGAATTGATATATTAAGAGATAATTTTAAGGAAGATTTTGTGCTTGAAGTACAAAAAACTAATAGAATTGACGAGAGTGAATACTTTAAAAATGTTCTTCCATTAGCCAAAGAAAAAGGCATCCCTTTAATTGCCACTAATGACGTTTTATTTTCATCTGAAGATGATTATGAAATTCATGAAACAAAGGTTTGTATCAATACTGGAAAAACTTTAAATGATCCAAATAGAGAAAGGCTATTTTCTAATCAGCAATATTTTAAATCACCAAAAGAGATGTCTGAACTTTTTAAAGATTATTCATCTTTGATAGATAATACCAATGAAATATCAAAGAAGTGTAATGTTTCTCTAAATACAAAAGGTTATTTTCTACCAGAATACCCTGTTCCAAAAAAACATGATTTTAATTCATACCTTGAAGAAGTATCTACTAAAAGATTACATAAATATATTAATAATTTTGATAAGAAAAAACAAAAAGAATATTTATCCAGATTAGACTATGAGTTAAATCAAATTAAAAGCATGGGCTTTTCGAGTTATTTCTTAATAGTCTATGATTTTATAGAATGGTCTAAAAATAATGATGTACCAGTTGGCCCAGGCAGAGGTTCTGGTGCAGGATCTTTAGTTGCATATGCTCTTGGAATTACTACATTAGATCCAATATCTCATGGCCTTTTATTTGAAAGATTTTTAAATCCTGAAAGATTATCAATGCCGGATTTTGACGTAGATTTTTGCATGGATAAAAGAGATCTAGTAATAGACTATGTAAGCAAAAAATATGGATCATCAGCAGTTTCACAAATTGCTACATTTGGAACTATGGCAGCTAGGGCAGTAGTTAGAGATGTCGCGCGTGCATTGGGTAAACCCTATGCTCTTGGAGATAGGATATCTAAAATGATTCCATTTGCTCCTGGCATGACACTTGATAAAGCTAAGTCTGAGCAACCATTATTTGCTCAAAGTATTAAAAATGATTCAGAGGTAAGGGAAATAGTAAACTTATCATACAAACTTGAAGGGATTGCCAGAAATGTAGGCAAACATGCAGGCGGTGTTGTAATTGCTCCGGGAAGTATATCTGACTTTTGTCCAGTGTATGTTGATCGTCAATCTGATTCAGTCATGACTCAATATGATAAAGACGATGTTGAAAAAATTGGTCTTGTAAAGTTTGATTTCCTAGGACTGAGAACTCTAACCGTAATAGACAGAGCGGTAAAGTCAATAAATAGTAATTTAGAAGACTCTAAAAAAATCGATCTTAATAATATTCCATTAAATGATGAAAACGTATTTAAACTATTATCTTCAGGAAAAACTATGGCTGTATTTCAACTAGAATCTTCTGGTATGAGAGACCTAATAAAAAGATTAAAGCCTACAAAGTTTGAAGAAATTACTGCTCTTCTTGCTCTTTATAGACCTGGTCCATTGAATTCTGGTATGCATGATGAATTTGTTGATAGAAAGCATGGAAAGAGCCCAGTAACATATCCACATAAGCTATTAGAAACTGTTTTAGAGGAAACCTATGGAGTAATTGTTTACCAAGAACAAGTTATGGAAGCTGCAAGAGTTTTAGCTGGATTTTCTCTTGGACAGGCAGATATCCTTAGAAGAGCAATGGGTAAAAAGAAGAAAGAAGAAATGGAAGAGCAAAGAGAAATTTTTGTTAAAGGCTGCTTAAAAAATGAAATAACGAAAAAAAATGCTGAACAGATTTTTGATTTAATAAATCAGTTTGCTGAATATGGTTTTAACAAATCCCATTCAGCCGCATATGCTCTATTGTCTTATCAAACAGCTTTTTTAAAAACATATTATCCAGAACATTTTATGGCATCAGTTCTTTCTTCAGAACTAGGAAATACAGATAAAATTCATGCTCTTCTTCAAGAATGTGATCGCATGGGGATAGAGGTATTAAATCCAAATATTCAAACAAGTAATAAAAGATTTAATGTAAATAATGAGTTGAAGATTGAGTTTGGCCTTGGCGCTATAAAAGGAGTTGCTGATTCATTTATAAAACATGTATGTTCAAGTAGAGAAAAATTAACCTTCAAAGATTTATGGGATTTCTCCAAGAAAATAGATATTAAAATTGGAGGTAAGAAATCTCTTGAAGCCTTATCTCAATCAGGCGCTTTTGATTCATTAGCGCCCTCAAGAAGTATTGCTATAGCATGTACAAAAGATATGTTGAGAGATGGTAATTCCTTAAATGGCAATTCAAATCTAAAGAGTGGTGATTTATTTTCATCAATGGACGAAAGCTTTGATCCATATGAAAAATATAAAAACATTCAAGAATTAACATTAAGTGAAAAATTAGAATTTGAGAAGAAATCACTTGGTTACTATTTATCTGGACATCCTGTATTGGCAATAGAAGATAAAATAAAAAAAATTCGTTCAAAAAAAATTAGCGAATTAACCAATGAAACAAAAAAAGCATCTTTAGTTTGTTTAGTAAATAATATAAGACAAATTAAAGACAGAAAAGGTAATCCACTGACTTTTATAAATTTTGATGATGGAAGTGGAGTTATGGATGGAATTGTTTCAAGTGAGACCCTTGAAAGTTGCCACGAATTTTTAAAAGAGGGTTCAATCTTAAACTTGAAAGGTAATGTAGAGGTAGATGACTATAGAACAAATGACTTGGGAAGCCTTATGTTTCGTATGCGAGTAAAGGAAGTTTGTCCCATCGACCGTGAACTAGATAAAAAAGTTAGTGAGGTTTTAATTAATATTAAGGATTCTGAGATGTTTTCTCTAGAAGAATTTTCTAAAACTCTTGATTCGATTGATAAAAATTTTTGGGGTGATGGTAATTGCAGGCTTAATGTAAAAGTATCATCAGATAAGTCTGAGGCAATAATAGATATTGGAGATAATTTCAAATTCAATCCAACTCTTGAGAATTTATTTTATTTAGAAGATCTATTTGGTAAGAATATTCTAGAGATTTAAAAATTGTTAACTCAAAAATTAATTGAAAATAATGTTGATCTAAATAAAAAGATTTATGTAGCCTTTAGTGGTGGTCCTGATTCCTCAGCTATGATTCACCTTATTTCTAAAATGAAAACTTTTATGAAAATAGCACCACAAGCAATTCATATTAATCATAACCTTTCAGACAAATCAGACGATTGGGAGAGTCATTGCAAAAATGTATGTCTAGATTTAAATATTGATCTAATAACAGAGTCAGTTCAAATTAAATCTGAGGGTGGTGGAATAGAATCAGCTGCAAGAAAATCAAGATATAAAATTTTTAAATCTATTCTTAAAGAGGATGAGCAGATTATTTTAGCGCATCATAGCGATGATGTAGCTGAAACAATCTTAATGAGAATGTTAAGAGGAACGGGCGTTGAGGGGATTGAAGGGCCTAAACAAAAAAGAAATCTCGGAAATGGAATTCTTATTAGACCATTTTTAGAGGTCACAAAAAAACAAATTTTGGAATATTTAAAAGAAAACAAAGTAGATTTTATTGAAGATGATTCTAATAAAGATAATAAATTCGATAGAAATTTCTTAAGAAATAAAATTTTTCCTCTCCTTGAAGACAGGTGGAATAATTTCCCACAAAGATTAAATAAAATGTCATCCATCATTCAAGACCGTAATAAAAATTATTCAGATTTAATGATGAATGAATATCAAAACTTAATTGGTAAGGAGATTGAAATAAAGAAATTGAAAAAAGTCTCCAGGTTAATTATTTGTGATATTTTGAGATATTCTATTAAGGAATGTAATATTGCATTACCTAATAGCAAAATAATGGAAGAGATTCTTAAAACCTTTTTAGATTCTAATCCTGGTCCTAAATCTATTGTTACTTGGTCAAGATCAGATAAAGAAGAGGACGCAGGAAAGATTACTTATGATAATGGTTTTTTAATAATTTCAAAGAAATAGAAGGAGGGAAAATGAAACTTAAAACTATTGAAGTGACAAAAAAAGATAAGGTTGCGACCATAAAATTAAATAGACCAGAGCTTTTAAATGCTGTAAATGAACAATTAGTTTGGGACTTTCAAGAAGCTACAAAAGATGTAAAAAATGATGATTCAATAAAGGTTGTGATAATAACGGGATCAGGAAGGGGTTTCTCAGCAGGTGCAGATTTAAGCGAGCGAAAAGCAAGTTGGAAAGGATCAAAAGATGCACTTATTAGAGGATATAAACCTTTTTTTGAAAATATTATCAACATGCCAAAACCAGTTATAGGTGCAATATCTGGTCCAGCAGCAGGAATTGGAGCTGCTATTGCAATGTCCTGTGACTTGAGGGTTATGTCTGAAGATAGTTATATTCTTTCTGTTTTTAGCAATATCGCTCTAGTTCCAGATGGAGGCCTATCATGGTATTTACCAAAGTTCATGGGTTTTTCAAAAGCATATGAGCATGCAATCGAGGCAAAAAAAATATCTGCTGAAGATTGCCTGAAATATGGAATGGCCAATAAAGTTGTTAAAAAGGAAGATTTAGAATCAGAAACCTTCAAATGGGCAGAAAAACTTGCAAAAAGATCATCACAATCATTAAATCATACTAAGAGACTAATGAGAGAGTCTTTACATCAAGGTTATTGGGATACATTCCATAATGAAGCTGAAATTCAGAATGAATTAACGGTTAGTGATCAAAATAGAGAAGCGGTCAAAGCATTTTTTGAAAAAAGAGAGCCAAATTTTGATTAATCTTTAAGCAATTTACTTAGACCAACTATTATTGCGTCGAAAGAAGCTCTCGTTGTATTAGGGTGGATTCCTACACCCCAAAAGGTTTCTCCATTATTTTCAAGCTCTATGTAAGCTGCTGCTTTTGCATCAGACCCTGATGATATTGCTGATTGATGATAATCCGCTACCTTTATATTCACTCCAACTTCATTTGATAAACCATTAATAAATGAATCAATAGGACCATTTCCAGAACCTTGTATTATTGTCTCTCTATCATTCATATTCATTGTGAGTTCTAGTGAATGCATTTCTTGTTTCGAAGAAGATGCATGCTTTATATAAGAAAAATTATTAACAGGTTGCAAATAGCTTTTTTCAAAAATATCCCATATTTCTGAGCTGCTTATCTCTTTACCAGACTCATCAGCTAATTTTTGAATTTTTTGACTTAAGCTTATTTGAAGTCTTCTTGGAAGAGATACCCCGTGGTCTTTTTCTAAAAGAAAAGCAACTCCACCTTTACCTGACTGAGAGTTAATACGAACGACTGCTTCATAATTTCTTCCTAAATCTGCTGGATCAATTGGAAGATATGGAACTTCCCATTTTGGATCATTAGATTTCTTGATAGCTTGAAAGCCTTTTTTAATTGCATCTTGGTGAGAACCAGAGAATGCTGTGAAAACTAAGTCTCCAGCATAAGGATGCCTTGGATGAACAGGAAGCTGATTGCAGTATTCAACTTCTCTCATAACAGAGTTGATATTAGAAAAATCTAATTCTGGTTCAATTCCTTGAGTAAGCATGTTTAATGCTATTGTTACTATATCGACATTACCAGTTCTTTCACCATTTCCAAATAATGTTCCTTCAACTCTATCTGCTCCAGCCATAAGTCCAAACTCTGATGCAGCAACAGCAGTACCTCTGTCATTATGAGGATGAAGACTTAAACATATATCTTTTCTATTCTTTAGATTGTTGTTCATCCATTCTATTTGATCACCGTATATGTTTGGTGTTGACATCTCTACAGTTGCAGGAAGATTAATAATTATTTTATTTTTAGATACAGGTTTTAGTATCTCAACAACTTCGTCACATACTTCTCTCGCATATTCTAATTCTGTTCCTGTAAAGCTTTCAGGAGAGTATTCAAAAGTCCATTCCGTAGAAGTATTTTCTGTAGCTAATCTTTTAATTAATTCAGCGGCATCAGTAGCAATTTTTTTTATCCCATCTTTATCTTGATCAAAAACAACTCTTCTTTGTAATGTAGATGTTGAATTGTAGAAATGCACTATTGCCTTGGAAGCACCTTTAAGGGCTTCAAAAGTGTTAATAATAAGTTCTTCTCTTGCTTGGGTTAAAACCTGTATATTGACATCAGATGGAATTTTTTTGTTTTCAATTAAATCTCTAACAAAGTCAAAATCAGTTTTTGATGCTGACGGAAATCCTATTTCTATTTCTTTAAATCCTAGCTTACATAGCAGATCAAACATTCGATTTTTTCTTTCTGCACCCATAGGCTCTATAAGAGCTTGATTCCCATCTCTTAGGTCAACAGAGCACCAAATAGGGGCTTTTTCAATAAGCTTATTGGGCCAGTTACGATTTTTTAAATCTATTGGCTTAAAAGCTGAATATTTGTCTGTAGGGTTATCCATTATCTATAAACTAAATGTTATTATATTTATTATGCTCACTCCTGAAATAAAAACTAACCTTATATTAAAAGAGATCGGCATTAAAAGATATTCATTAAGATCTAACGCTGATCAATCTTCATTAAAGAATTTTAGTTTCTTTCAAAAGGGGCACATTCTAGCATTACTTGATAAACCTTATGAAGATTTAATTGATGAATATAAAGATTTACTTAGAGCAATTCTTAGTTCAACAAAACTCGATGAAGGAAAAGAAATTTTTAAAACAATTACATACTCTTCAAAAAGTGAATTAAACAAAGAAATAATGAGTATTCCTAAGAATAAATTAGCAATTATGTTTGGAAAAATTTCAAATGATTATTTACCTGATTGTGAATATATAAAAGCTCCATCTATAAATGAGCTCAGCAATATAAAAAATCTAAAAAAAGATCTTTGGATAAATATAAAAGAGAAATTAGATTTATAGAAAGACATGTTTAAAATTGCGCTGATGGATCAATCTGATTTAGAAAATGCATATAAGATTGAGCAAGAATCAAACCCAACCCCATGGTCAAGAAATAATTTTTTTTCATCTTTTGATGTTGGACATCATTCTCTCATCTGTAAAGCTGACAAAGAATTAATAGGGTTTATAGTATTTTCAGTAATTAAAAAAGAAAGTCATCTTTTAAACGTTGCTGTTCTAAAAAAATGGCGAAAAAAGGGTGCTGGGAGTTTATTGATAGAAACACTTATAAAACAATCAAAAGTATTAGGGGCAAAGAAGGTTTTTTTAGAAGTTAGATCAAAGAATCTAAATGCAATTAAATTTTATCAAAAATATAATTTTGTTAAGGATGCACTAAGAGCTAATTATTATTCAGGAGAATATCCTGATGATGCTGTCTTAATGAGTCTAGATATATAGGTTATAAAATTTTTTGAATAGTTGACTCTATATCCTTTGCTTCAATTTTTGGACCAAATCGTTTTATGACTTCACCATCTCTATTAATTAAGAATTTTGTAAAATTCCATTTTATTTGAGGAGTTCCTGCAATTCCGGACTTTTGTTTTTTTAGAAACTTGAACAATGGATCAGCCTTAGGCCCATTAACTTTTATCTTGCTCATGATTTCAAAAGTTACTCCATAGTTAGTATCACAGAATTCTTTAATTTCTTGGTTACTACCAGGTTCCTGAAAAGCGAACTGATTGCAAGGGAATCCTATAATTTCAAAACCTTCGTCTTTGTATTTTTTATAAATATTTTCTAAGCCCTTATATTGATATGTAAGTCCACAAAAACTTGCAACGTTTACTATTAAAATAATTTTATTCTCATACTTTTTCAAAGAAATATCTGTTAAGTCTGCGTCCTTAACTGAAAAATTATAAATAGTTTCCATAAATTTTTAATATGTGTGCGAAAATATTTCGATATTATATATGTAATACAAAAATAAACTAAATAGGCTTGTGAATAAAAAAATTGAATTTGTTTGGAAAAAATTTGAAGAATTATCTTTAGATGATTTATATGCCATTTTAAATTTAAGACAAAAAGTCTTTGTTCTGGAACAAGATTGCCCATATATTGATGCTGATTATTCAGATCAGAATGCATTTCATTTATTGGGGTATGAAGGAGAAAAGCTTGTAGCGTATTTGAGAGCTTTCGCACCTGATATTAAGTATCAAGGTTCCTCAATGGGAAGGATTGTTGTTGAAGAAACTATGAGAAATCAGTCGCTTGGCATAGAAATAACAAACATTGGAAAAAGCTTTTTAAAAGAAAAATATCCCAGTCATGAAATTGTAATTTCAGCTCAACATAGACTTGAAGAATTTTATAAAGACCTTGGATTCATATCGAGAGGCGAGGTCTATTTAGAGGATGACATAGACCATATTCAAATGTATATTCCGCCTAATCAATGATTCTTTCTTGAAATAAAATACTATTAATTTCTTCAGTGATAAAAGGAGCAAATGGATGTATTACATATAAGATTTCTTTTAATAAAGGTCTTAAGTTCGCAGTATTTCCAGATTTCTTACAATCTTCAATATAAATGTCACAGAACTTATTCCAGAAAAATTCATAAATTTCATTAATTGCAAAATCTAATCTGTAATCTTGAATATTTTTGTTGATTTGATTTGTTGACTTAAGAAATTCTTCATATATCCATTTATCATTATCATTCTCTTCAATAAAAGAGTCTCTTTCTTTTGGATATCCATCAATAAATCTTGCTGCATTCCAAATTTTTGTACAAAAATTCCTAAAGCCTTTAAGTCGACCAAATTCAAAGCTGATGTCTTTGGTATGAGTTGCTAATGAAAAGAATGTCATTCTCAAAGCGTCTGTTCCATAGGAATCTATTCCATTAGGAAATTGTTTCCTTGTTTTCTTTTCAATTTTTTCAGATATTCCTTCTTGCATGAGATTGGTTGTTCTTTTTTTAACAAGATCCTCAAGAGAAATGCCATAAATTAAATCAATTGGATCAATAATGTTTCCTTTAGATTTTGACATTTTTTGACCATTTTCATCTCTTATTAAGCCTGTGACATAAACATCTTTAAAAGGTATTTTTCCCGTGAACTCAAGACTCATCATCATCATTCTTGCAACCCAGAAGAAAATTATGTCAAAACCTGTAACAAGAAGTGATGTAGGAAAAAAATTATCAAAATCTTCAGTATTTTCAGGCCATCCTAACGAACCAAATGGCCATAAGCTTGATGAAAACCAGGTATCTAGAACATCTTCATCTTGATGAAGTTCAATATCATTCAATTTGTAGTGCTCCCTAATATTTTTTTCATTTTCACCAACATAAATATTTCCTTCTTGGTCATACCATGCAGGAATTCTATGACCCCACCAAATTTGTCGACTTATGCACCAGTCCTCAATATTGTCCATCCAATTAAAATACGTTTTAACCCAGTTTTCTGGATGAAATTTGATATTTCCATTTTCTACCTCCTTGTTGGCTTTTTTAGCCATATCAGAAGTTTTTACATACCATTGGTTGCTTAATCTTGGCTCAATTACTATATTTGATCTTTCTCCTCTAGGAACACTTACATCATATTCTTCTTCTTTGACAAGAAGTTCTAATTTTGCCAATTCACTTAGTACTAATTTTCTTACTTTAAACCTATCTAGGTTTCTAAATAATTCTGGAACATTTTCATTAGTCCATGCCTCATCATTAAATATATTAATTGGCTTGAAATCATCAATATTTTTTGAGGTAAGCACAATATTATCTTCTTCATATAGAGAGTATTTTTTTCCTATTTCATAATCATTAAAATCATGCCCTGGAGTTATCTTTAGGCAACCAGTACCAAATTCCATATCTACATACTCATCACCAATAATCGGCAATTTTCTATCCACAAACGGAAGAAGCGCATGTTTACCAATCAGAGATTTATACCGAGAGTCTTTGGGATTAACAGCAATTGCCATATCGCCGAACATAGTTTCAGGTCTTGTTGTTGCTATTGTAATAAATTTATCTGAATCATCTATATGATATTTAATATGCCAAATAAGACCCTTTTTTTCTTGCCTTACAACCTCTAGATCTGAAACAGCAGTTTTCAATGAAGGATCCCAATTAACTAGTCTATAACCTCTATAAATTTTATCTTTACGATATAACTCAATAAAAGCCTTGTTTACCGCTTTTGTAAACCCATCGTCTAGAGTGAATCTATATTTATTCCAATCTACAGAAGATCCTAATCTTTTTATTTGAGATTGTATTCTTTCTTCCGAAAAATCTTTCCATTTCCATACTTCACTTAGAAATTTATCCCTACCCATTTCTTTTCTATCAAGATTTTCTTTTCCAAGATTATTCTCTACAACAAGCTGAGTAGCTATTCCTGCATGATCCGCTCCAACTTGCCAGTGAGATTTTTTACCACTCATATGATGATATCTAGTATAAAAATCCATAATTGCATATTGAAAACTGTGTCCCATATGCAGAGTTCCTGTAACATTTGGTGGAGGTATTACCTGTGAAAAAGATTCCTCACTATCTTTATTGAAGAAAACTTTCTTTGACCAAATTTCAACCCATTTCTCCTCAACTTCGGTTGGGTTATACCTTTTATCCATTACTTACTTATTTAAGTTTTTTGTTTAAGATTAAATCACAGATTAGAGGAACCGGTCTCCCAGTACCGCCCTTTGGTGAACTAGACCAGGCTGATGCAGCTATATCCATATGTGCCCATTTATAATCTTCAGCAAATTTAGATAAAAATGCTGCAGCATGAATTGTTCCAGCTTCTCTTCCACCACCTATATTTGCTAAATCAGCAAAATTAGTCCTAGTACAAGATTTATATTCATTCCAAAGAGGTAATTGCCATGCTCTATCTCCAGTTTCTTCACCAGATTCGATAATTTTGTCAGCTAGGAATTGATTATTTGCCATTACTCCACTTGCATGACTCCCAAGAGCTATAACAACTGCTCCTGTTAAAGTTGCCATATCTATAACATATGATGGTTTATATCTTCCTACATAAGTCAGAGCATCTGCTAAGACTAATCTTCCTTCAGCATCAGTATTTAATACCTCTATAGTTTGGCCTGACATTGAGGTAACAACATCACCAGGCTTTGTTGCTCTTGCTGAAGGCATATTCTCTGCACATGCCATAATGCCAACAACATTAACATCTGCTTTAGCTCTTGCAAGAGAGCACATTACTCCAAAAACAGTTCCGGCCCCACACATATCCCATTTCATTTCATCCATACCCGAACTAGGCTTAATTGAAATACCTCCAGTATCAAAAGTAATTCCTTTTCCAACTAGCGCAACAGGTTTTTCAGCTTTTTTACCACCATTATATTCAATGATTATCATTCTAGGAGGTTCATCACTTCCCTTAGATACACTTAAGTAAGAACCCATTTTTAACCTTGCTAAATCTTTTTCATTTAATGTTTTAACCTTTAATCCCGAATATTGTTTAAGAGTATTTTTTACAATTTTTTCAATCAATTTTGGTGTCGCATGATTTGCGGGTAAGTCCCCAAGATGTTTTGCAGTATTAACACCTTCTCCAACAGAAAAACCTCTTGATATTGATGCTTTAGCTTTTTTTATACCATTTGCTGAAAGCTTTGAAGTTATTATTGAAACATTTTTTATAGAAGCCTTACTAGACACTACATTACTACCAACTTTTTCAGTTTTAGCTGTTTTATTTTTAGTTGTTGAGAAAATATAAGCTCCTGATTCAATTGATCTAGCAATCATTTCTAAGAACCATGATTGGTCTTTACCAGCAGGATAAGATTGACCATCTAAAATTGATAAACTTTTACAGTCCAGTGAATTAGCAATTTTTGCAATGGATTTGTATTTGTTTAACCATAAATATATATCATTTTTCTGGTCAATATCTTTTAAAAGAAGAATTTTCTTTGCGCTAATAGAATCAAGAGAAGTAATAACATGACTTTGATGAGAGGGACTTAGAGAATCTTTAGCAGATTTAGAGAGATATCCCTTTGACTTTTTATCAAGTTCTTTAAATTCAGCAGATGCCATTACTTTTTTATTAATAGGTATAACAAGTAAGTCAGTAGCTATGTTTGATATAACTCCATTATTAACGTTCTTTAAAGTTATATTATTAAGTACTTTATATGTCATTTTCTTATCTCCTTTTTAATTCAATACTGGTAAGATATTTATTGTAATGCATCATAGTTCACAAGGCATATATAAAAGAAATATTCTTTCAAAAAGCTTGAATGTTGAAGTTTTTAAATCAACAGTTGGGATTCTATTAATTTTCTTCTTTTTGGTGGTTAGTTCTAGATTTGTAGGGTATTTTGAACAAGCCTCTGAGGGATTAATCGATCCAAATTTAATATTTAAAGTTGTTTTCTTAAGGTTTCCAGATTTCATAACGCTCTTACTGCCATTATCTTTTTTTCTTGGAATTGTTATTACAGTTAGCAGACTATATGCTGATAGAGAAATATATGGTTATTTTTCAGGAGGATTGTCTGAAAAAGACCTTATAAAATTTTTATTTCCACAGTCGTTAATCTTTTTCTTAATTACCATGTTATTAAGTTTATATATTGCTCCATATACAAAGGAACTTTCTAAAGAAATATTAACTTTAGATACTCTAAAGGAACAATTTGAATCTATAAAATCAAAAGAAATATTTTCTTTAAAAGATGAGGATGGTTTTATTTACGCAGACAATAAGGAAAATGACTCTTTTAAAAATGTGACTATATATTTATCAAATGAAGATTATTCTTCCCTCATAGTTGCAGATAAACTTGATTATGATTATTCAGATTCTGAAATAAACCTAAATTTTCAAAATGGCGTTTTATATCAAGACATATTTATTAGTGAATCGTCTGTGGTATCTTATTTTGGAAAATTAAAGCTACCTGTTAAAAACGATAAAGATCCTGTTTCAGGATTATCTTTTACAAAATTATTTGATTTTTCAACCAAATCCTCAAAATCAGAAATACAATGGAATATTTCAATTCCAATAACAATTTTTATTCTATTAATTTTGGGTGTCACCTTATCTAAAGTTGGCCCAAGGCAGGGCAGGTTATCGGTATTGCTGCCAGCAATTTTTGTTTACATTCTTTACCTAAGCTTACTGATTTTAGCTAGAGAATCGCATAGTGAAAATTCATATAATGCTCAAAATTATATTTGGTATGTCCACATAATATTTTTAAGCTTCTCACTTTTGACGTTATTTAAAACTCATATGAGTCAAACCTTAAGGCCGAACTTAATTTTATTGAATAATAACTTTATAAGATTTTTATTATTTGGATTAATTTTTCTAATTTTTTACTGGGTTCTTGGATGATTAAGATATTTAATAAATATTTAATTAAACGATCATTTTATTTCTCATTTTTTATTTTGATGGTTTTTGGTGTATTAGATTCTATATTTATCTTCATATCAGAATTAGAAAATGCATCACCTCAATATGACATTTTTAGAATATTAGGATATGTCATTTATTCATTACCACACAATCTAATTGATTTTATTGAAGGCGCCTGTTTGTTAGGAGTTATGCTTTCTCTTGGGTTATCTCATCAAGAAGGAAATCTAAATGTTTTAAGATCAGCAGGAGAACCTCCGCTTAGAATAATTTTAATTAGTTCAATTGGAGCTTTAATCCTGACAATGTCTTTATTGGTGCTAGATGAAATAAGTTTTAGAAATCTTTATTTAAATGCAGAGGTTAATAAAAATATTTTGTCGAAAAAAGATAATTCAAATAATAATGATATTAAATGGATTAAATCTGGTAATTCATATTTAAGTTTTGAAAATATAATTTCTGATGACATATATCAAGCGAAACTAATCAAAATTGACAAAAAGGAGATCGCTTATTCAATTCAATCAGATATAGCATTTATTGATAATAAAGAGATTGTTTTTAATGAGAATTCAAATTATAAGAACTTCAAAGACATGGAGAATAAGAACTACAAAGAACCATTTGAAATTCCTATTCAGTCGAGGATAACTTTCAGTAATATTAGTAATTTGGGATTACATGAGATTAATGCTTATAGAAATTTATTTAAAGAAAGCAACATAGATAGCGATATTTTATTTAAATCACATTTAGACAAAGCATTATATAAACTAATTTTTTTACCCATCTCTGTATTGATATTAATAATATACTTTGGCTCACTAATTTTTACATCACTAAGAGAGTCTACTGTTGGAGGTAGGATTATTGTTGCTGTCTTAGGAGCCTTTCTTTTTAAATTATTTCAAGATCTTTCTATAGGAATATTTATATCTTATAGCTTGCCAGTATTTATTGGAGTAATTCTGCCTTCAGTAATTCTTGCATTGATGTCCATATCATCATACAAAAAAATTTAAATCTTCTTATAAGAAGTTTTTGATAGGTAGTCGCTAAGAGACAAATTATTTTTTGAAAAATACATTAATATTAATGGGGTTCCTCCCAAAAGAACTGTAATCACATTTGAAAAAAATCTTATTGAAACTTTTTGAAAATTTATTTTATTTTCATCAATGCTATAAATTTCAAATTTCCAAACAGCCATACCAAGTGTTTTTCCTCCATGAGTCCAAAAATAACCATAAAAAATCCATGTGCTTATAAGGACTAGAAATGGGCCAATCCATTTTGCTTCAATTATTCCTCCATTAATCCATACGGCGAATGACCCCACAGCAAACCAAACACCTAAAAGAAGAAAAAGGTCATAAATAGATGCAGCAATTCTTTTTAAAGGAAATACAACATATGATTTGTCATTCATTTTGGTATAGTACTAAATTATTAAAAAAAATAAATTACTATGAGCACAACTTCTGATTTTTTAGGACACCCAAAAGGCTTATTTGTTTGTTTTGCAACTGAGATGTGGGAAAGATTCTCTTATTATGGAATGAGAGCACTTTTAATACTGTATTTAACTAAGCATTGGGAATTCTCTGATGCAACAAGTTATTTGATTTATGGCGCATATACTTCTTTAGTATACATAATGCCAGTATTTGGAGGAATGTTGGCAGACCAAATTTTGGGCTCAAAAAAAGCAGTTACATATGGTGCGATACTATTGGTTTTTGGCCACTTAGGAATGACTATAGAAAATAGTGAGCAAATATTTTATTTATCACTTGCATTAATCGTTTCTGGAGTTGGCTTCTTAAAACCAAATATTTCTACTATGGTTGGAGCATTGTATGATGAGGGTGATCCAAGAAGAGATTCCGGTTTTACTATTTTTTACATGGGTATAAATATAGGTGCATTCACCGCAACCCTTTTATGTGGTTATTTAGGAGAGCAAGTTGGTTGGGCATATGGATTTGGTGCAGCAGGTATTGGGATGTTATTTGGTTTGATAATTTTCTTATGGGGCCAAAAATATCTTGAAGGCCTTGCAGAACCTCCATCTAAAAAATATTTAGAAAAAGTACCTGGTTTGAAAGGAATTACATATGAATATTGGGCCTATATGTCAGGTATTCTAATGGTTGTTGCAACATGGTTTTTAGTTCAAAACTCACAACTTGTAGGTCAACTTTTGGGTGGATTTGGAGTTGTTTTTATTGGAGCATGGCTATTATATGCCTTATTTAGATGCGATCCTGAAGAAAGAGATCGTTTAATAGTAGTTGGAATATTAATATTATTTTCTCTGATTTTTTGGGCACTTTTTGAACAAGCTGGCTCATCTTTAAACATTCTTACTGATAGAGGAGTAGATAGAGTTATTTTTGGTTGGGAAGTTCCAGCATCAATGTTCCAATCTTTAAACGCAGGGTTTATTTTTACCATAGCACCTCTATTTGCAATGTTATGGATAGCTCTTGCAAAAAGAAATATGGAGCCCTCGACCCCAATAAAATTTTCAATAGGTATTATTCTAGTTGGATTAGGATTTCTAGCTTTAGTTTACGGCATGAAGTCTTCCGAAGGTCTTCAAACAGGAGTACTCTGGATAATATTAATTTATTTATTACATACTTTAGGAGAATTATGTTTGTCTCCTGTTGGATTGTCATCTGTAACCAAATTATCACCCCAAAGGATTGTTGGTTTTATGATGGGGATGTGGTTTTTTGCCTCAGCAGCTGGTAATTATGTAGCTGGATTGATTGCAAAAGCTACAGCTTCAGAGTCTTCAGGAAACTCTTCTGAGGTTTTTGATAGTATTCAAAAACAATCATTCATGGACGTTTATACAGATGTAGGTCTTATGGCCATAGGTTGTGGGATATTACTAGCAGTTATAACTCCTATTTTGAAAAAATTAATGCATGGCGCCAACTAAAGGAAAAAAAGATCCAGTTAAAAAGAATATGGATAAATTCCACAAACCAAAAACGCATAAAGACAAAACGAAATATGATAGAAAGAAAAAATCTAAAGAGCTTGATTAAGATTAGATAATATTTTTTTATATATATCTTTTAAAGTCCACAGCTCACTAATTTTTACATGTTCATCTATTTGATGAATTGACTTGTTTACAGGACCTAATTCAATAATTTCAGAATTCATTTTAGCTACAAAACGCCCATCAGAAGTTCCACCTTTTGCATTTAACTCAGGAATATATCCAGTAATTTCTTTAATGGAATTTGAAACAATATTCTTAAAAAAGTCATTCTCTGTATAGTATGGGTTGCCATTTAAATCCCAATCTAAGTCCCAATTTAAATTTAGATCATTAAGAATGGATTCAAAATTATCTTTTAAACTTTCTTCAGATGATTCTGGTGAAAATCTAAAATTAAAGGTTAGCTCTAATTCTCCTGGAACAACATTATGAGCTCCAGTGCCTGATTTAATATTAGAAATTTGAAAACTTGTAGGATCAAAAGATGTATTTCCATTGTCCCAAATTTTATTATTTAGTTTTGAAATTAAGTCGCCTGATAAAAGAATTGGATTTATAACCTTTTCTGGATAAGCAATATGCCCTTGCTTGCCGTATATTTTTAAATTCCCACCAAGTGAACCTCTTCTACCAACTCTTACACAATCAGCAACTTTTTCACTCGATGTCGGCTCTCCAACAAGACAGAAATCTATAATTTCATTATCTTGTATCATTTTATCTATTATCTTATCTATGAAACCATCCTTAGAGGTTCCTTCTTCATTTGAGGTAAGTAATATTGCTAACCTGAAATTAAGTTCCCTAGTTGAATTTAAAAATTCTTTTGCTGATTCAACAAAGGCTGCAACAGGGGCCTTCATATCTGCAGTTCCTCTTCCATACAAAAGATCTCCTTCAATTGTTGCTGAAAAGGGTGGATACTTCCATTTATCTTCAGGACCAGTTGGAACAACATCTGTATGCCCTAAAAAACAAAATAATTTTCCAGATGTTCCAATAGTTGCATATAAGTTTTCAACATTCTGATAATTAATTCTTTCTATATTGAAGTTTAAGTCTTCTAATTCTTTTTCAATCAAATCAAAACAACCCATATCTTTTGGAGATATTGATTTAATTTGTACTAGATTTTGAAGAAGCTCAATCATTTTTATGAAGTTCTTTATTTAAAGATGATTTAATTTTATTTTTTTTGGCGATTACTTTACCAGAGAGAGAATCTCTGAGAAAAAGAAGATTTGACTTTCCAGATAGTTCTCTTGCTCTAAAGACATCCTCCAAATTATTTTTATCATCTAATATATTTACTTTAGTTCCAGCAGTAATGTAAAGTCCAGCTTCAACAATACAGTTATTACCTAAAGATATACCAATGCCAGAATTTGCACCTAATAAGCAGTTTTCACCAATAGATATTTTTGTGTTGTTGCCACCAGAAAGTGTTCCCATTGTGCTTGAACCCCCACCAAGATCAGAATTGTTTCCTACAATAACACCAGCAGAAATTCTTCCTTCAATCATTGCTTTTCCTAGTGTTCCAGCATTAAAGTTTACAAAGCCTTCATGCATTACGGTTGTTCCCTCACTTAAATATGCTCCTAATCTAACTCTACTTGTGTCTGCTATTCTCACTTTTTTTGGAATAATGTAGTCTGTTAGACACGGAAATTTATCTAAAGATTTTATGTAAAGATCGTTTTCACGATACTTTGATTGACTGAGTATTTCATCTATCTCATCAACTGAAACCGGACCTTTATTTGTCCATGCGACATTTGGAAGGCATGAAAATAATCCTTCTAAATTAATAGTATTAGGTAAAACAAACTTATAAGAAAGCAGATGCAACTTTAAATAAGCCTCTTGAACATTCTGTATTGGTTTCTCTAGATCGTCTTTTGTCCAATTAAGTTGAATATTTTCATGAGTACTTAATTTTTTTTCATAATTTTTGTTTTTAACTTTAATGTCACCAAATTCTATATTAGAAAAGTAAACGTCAAGAATCTCTCCTGAGTTAGATTTATTTGCAATTCCTATTCCTAAAATCTTCATAATAATTAAACTATTTTTGATAAGTCCGATATAATTTTTTTAACTTTATATTTTGGAACCATCTTCTTATCATAATTCTCAATTTCAAAAGTATCTTCAACTCTTTCTCCCAAAGTATTAATTCTTGCAGAAAAGATTGAGACCTTATTTTCTAAAAATACCTTTGCAATATTAGCTAGCAAACCTTGGCTGTCAACAGTTTCAACAGTTATTAGATTACGTTTTTTTTCTTTATTTATGAAATCTGAGATATTAACAACTTTTATAAAATTAGATTTCTTTTTAACTTGATTATCAGGATTAGCAATCTTATCAAATTTTTTGAAATTGTTTTGAATCCTTAAAGCAAGTTCATTTAATTCAGATAGATTAAAAGGTCTATCATGATGAGAATATTTTGAGATGAAAGTATTTGCAGCAAATGAATTATTATTTGATGTAAAAATATTTGCATCTATTATTTCAAGACCAGAATGCTCTAGTATTTTAGTTAATTTGTAGAAAAGACCAGGAAAGTCTTGAACCTTAATAAATATTTCAATTAAGTTATCAAATCTTTTTTTACATCCCACAATAAGTTCGCTATTTTTATTTTTAATAATTAATTCAGATTGCCAACTCAATTCTTTTGTTGCATTTTTATTCAAATAACTATCATCAAGGCATGAAAAGTATTCATTAAGTAATTTTCTTTCTCCCTCGTCAGGAAAATTATCTAGAACATTTTCCTTCCTATCTTTTGCTATTTCAGATGAAACTTTCATTGGCTCTTTATTTATCTTTGATCTTGTAAGCAAATAGAGATCTTTTAATAGTTGATGTTTCCATCCATTCCATAGGGCAGGATTTGTTGCCCTAATATCATTTACTGTCAATAAGTATAGATAGTCCAACTTTTCGCTTTGTTCTATAATTAGTGCAAATTCATCTACAGTTTCTTGCTCAGAAATGTCTTTCTTTTGCGATATAGACGACATTATTAGATGCTCTTTTACCAACCAAGATATTAAATTTGCATCCGTTTCCGACATTCCAAGTCTTTTTGCAAATTTATAGCTTGTTTTTGCACCAATTTCTGAATGATTTCCTCCTTTTCCTTTTCCTAAATCATGAAACAAACCAGCAATATAAAGGATTTCTAGCTTTGGTAATTTATTAACTAACTCATGCTCAAGTTCAAATCCACTTTGTTTATAAAGTTTCATCTGTCTAATATTTCTAACAACTTTAAAAGTATGCTCATCTACTGTGTAGGTATGAAATAAATCAAACTGCATTTGACCTATAACTTCAGAAAATTCAGGAATATATTTCTGAAGAACTCCCAATGTTTTCATGGTTCTTAAAATTGATGATAAATTGTATTTGGATCTTAATATGGTTAAAAACTGTTCTGCATAAATTCTATTATTTCTAAATTCTTTATCAATTAAGTTAATATTTTTTTTAATTAATGATTTTGTAACAGTATCAATAATATTTATTTTTTTACTTTTACCAATTTCAATAAAAATTTCAAATATCAGATTCTTATTTTTTTTAAGGTTTATATTTTGAATCCCAATTTTATTTTTATATTTATATATTCCAGTAACTTTTTTAAAATAATTTCTTGGAAACTTTTCATTATATTTTTCAAAGACAATGTCATTAAAATAGGAAAGTATTGAAGCCATCTCATAAAACTTCTTCATCATTATTTCCACAGATTTTGTAGAATTTCTTTTGCTCAATTTAGCCTTCTTAGCAATCTCAATCTGGGCTTCAAAATTAAGACGATTTTTTTTTGTGGTTATATTTGTTGCAAATCTTAAAGATTTTATAAAGTTGTAAGCATCTATTGCATTATTTAATTCTCCATTTAGTAATCTTGATTTTGAGATTTCTTCGACAGAACTAAGTTCAAAGCAATGTTGAAGAATCCATAAAGCTGATTGGAAATCCCTTAAAGTTCCTGGAGATTCTTTTAAATCTGGTTCTAAGTTATACGCAGTTGAAAAAAATTCACTATGGCGCTGCTGTTGTTCAATATATTTCCCGTTATAAAAGTTGTTTTTTGTCCATAACCTTGAAAGAGCTTTAGAAATTTTTATATCTATTTCATCGCATGAGATAATAGGTCTTCTTGTTAAATATGAAGTAAATTCTTTTAAATCTTCTTTTGATATTTTTTTGATGTGAGATATCGATCTTACTGAGTGTCCGATTTTATATCCTTCATCCCACAATAAAGAGATAAATTTTTCTAGATTTGTAAAATCTTTAATTTTATTTTTTTCAACAATTGATAAATCAATGTCAGAATTAGGAAAAATTTCTTTTCTTCCAAATCCACCATTAGCATATATCACAAAATCTTGGTCAAGATTTAATTCAAGAAATTTATTTTTTATATCTTTTTCTACAATATTTGAATATTTTTTTAGATATTTATTTGTTTTTGAAGGTTTCGAGTATATTTCTTGAAAATTTTTATAGAATTCTTTATTAATTGATTGTATTTTTTCTTTCATTAAAGCTCTTCATTTCTTTTAGTAAGGATCTCTGAACCATCTCTCGTAACCACAATAGTATGTTCCCATTGAGCGGAATTTCTTCCATCTTTGGTTTCAACCGTCCATCCATCTTTAAGAGTTTTGCAATATTTTGTACCCTGATTAATCATTGGTTCTATGGTAAAGCACATTCCTTCCTTAAGCTGTATGCCACTTCCAGATTTTCCATAATGAAGAACTTGAGGCTCCTCATGATAGACAGCACCAATACCATGACCACAATAATCTTCAACAACACTGTAGTAATTGCTTTCAGCATGTTTTTGTATAGCACTTCCTATATCTCCAAGATATGCTCCAGGTCTTACAACTTCAATACCTTTATATAGACATTCTTGAGTAATTTTAACTAATCTTTCATTGTGTGGAGCGCACTTACCAACAAGAAACATCTTTGAAGTATCTCCGTGCCATCCATCTTTTATCACAGTTACGTCAATATTTAAGATGTCTCCATCTCTAAGAATTTTTTCATTACTTGGAATGCCATGGCATATTACTTGGTTAATGCTAGAGCAGATTGTTTTTTCATAACCCTTATATCCGACATTTGCAGGAATTGCATTTTGAACATTTATAATATGTTCGTAGCATAATTTATCTAACTCTCCTGTTGATATTCCTGGAACAACTTTAGGAGTGATCACTTCTAGAACTTCTGCTGCCAATCTTCCAGCAACTCTCATTTTTTGGATATCCTCAGTTGTTTTTATTAATTTTTCCATTTTTTTTCATTTATATATAGACAATAGACAACTTAATCTATAAAGTACAATTTTAATGTCAGCATATAATTTTAGCTCATTAAAATTAAAAAATTCTTTAAATAGTATCCCTAAATTTTTCTTCATTTTCCCTTGTTTTGAGGAGAATTTCTAATGTCATTCAAGGCAATTTTAGCATTTGAAGACGGTAGTGTATTCCATGGAAGGGGTTTTGGGAAAGAGAAATTTGATGTAGGTGAATTAGTCTTCAATACATCGATGACTGGTTATCAAGAAATTATTACAGACCCGTCCTATAAAAAACAAATTATTACATTTACTCATCCTCATATAGGAAATACCGGAATCAATTATGAAGACATGGAATCAAGTATCATTCATGCTTCTGGCATAGTTGTAAAGAATTATTGTTCTAAACCAAGTAATTGGAGATCAAAAGCCTCGTTGGAAGATTTTTTAATTGAGAACGAAATTATAGGAATATCAGAGGTTGATACCAGAGAAATTACAACACTCTTAAGAGAAAAGGGAGCTATGAATTGCTGTATAGCATCTTCAACACTGATAACGGAAGAAGAGGCAATCTCAGCAGCTAAAGATTTTGATGGCCTTAAAGGAATGGATTTAGCAAAAGTAGTATCAACAGAATCAAAATATGAATGGAATAAAGGCATTTGGCCTAAAAATAAAAAGTCTGATGAATCTTTTTCAGTGGTTGCATATGATTATGGAATTAAAGAGAATATTTTAAGGCTTTTGACTGAGCATGTTGGAAAAGTACATGTAGTGAATGCTAAAACTCCATTTGAAGAAATTATTAAGTTAAATCCAAAAGGTATTTTTTTATCCAATGGCCCAGGTGATCCAGAGCCTTGTGATTATGCTATTAAAAATATAAAGAAATGTTTAATGCAAAAGCTTCCAATTTTTGGGATATGTCTTGGCCATCAATTATTGGCGCTTGCAGGGGGCGCCAAAACATATAAGATGAAATTTGGTCACCATGGGGCCAATCACCCAGTTCAAGATATCATGACTAAAGATGTTTTTATAACTAGCCAAAATCATGGTTTTGCAGTTGACGAAAAGACTTTACCCTCAAATATTAAAGTTACACATTTATCTCTTTTTGATCAATCTTTACAAGGTATAGAATTTAATGATGCCCCTGCATTCAGTTTTCAAGGTCATCCTGAAGCAAGTCCTGGCCCTCAAGAGATACAAATTCTTTTTAAAAAATTTAGTTTAATGGTAAGAGAGTATGCCAAAACGTAAAGATATATCTTCTATACTTATAATTGGTGCAGGACCAATTATTATTGGTCAGGCATGTGAATTTGATTACTCCGGCGCACAAGCTTGTAAGGCTCTTAAAGAGGAAGGGTTTAGAGTAATTTTAGTTAATTCTAATCCAGCAACAATTATGACTGATCCATTAATGGCTGACGCGACATATATTGAACCAATTCATTGGGAGTCTGTTACAAAAATTATTGAAAAAGAAAAACCAGATGCAATTTTGCCAACTATGGGAGGACAGACAGCCTTAAACACTGCACTAACATTAGATAAAGAGGGAATATTAGAAAAACATAATGTTATTTTGATTGGAGCAAATAGGGTGGCTATTGATAAAGCAGAGGATAGACAACTTTTTGATGAAACAATGAAAACAATTAATCTTGAGACTCCAGCATCAGGTATTGCTCATTCAATGAATGATGCTTTAGAAGTTCAAACAAAAATAGGCTTTCCATGCATTATAAGGCCATCATTTACCATGGGAGGCACAGGAGGAGGTATTGCCTATAATATCTCAGAATTTAAAACAATTTGTGAGAAAGGCTTAGAATTATCTCCTACAAATGAACTTCTTATTGATGAGTCTTTAATTGGTTGGAAAGAATATGAGATGGAAGTGGTAAGAGATTGTGAAGATAATTGCATCATAGTTTGCTCTATTGAAAATTTAGATCCGATGGGCATTCATACTGGCGACTCAACTACGATTGCTCCAGCACAAACTTTGACTGATAAAGAGTATCAGTTAATGAGAAATGCATCTTTTAAAATTTTAAGAGAAATTGGTGTTGATACTGGAGGATCTAACGTTCAATTTGCAGTGAATCCTGATAATGGAAAGATGGTTGTCATAGAAATGAATCCACGTGTTAGCAGGTCTTCTGCATTAGCATCTAAGGCTACTGGTTTCCCAATTGCAAAAGTTGCTGCATTATTATCAGTTGGTTATACATTGGATGAGTTAAAAAATGATATCACCGGGGGCCTTACTCCTGCATCTTTTGAGCCTAGTATTGATTATATAGTTACAAAGATACCAAAATTTGCATTTGAGAAATTTCCACAAGCTAGTCCAAAGCTTACAACCCAAATGAAATCTGTTGGAGAAGTAATGTCAATGGGATCAAACTTTCAAGAATCATTTCAAAAAGCTTTATGCAGCATGGAAGAAGGATTAAATGGACTTAATTCTTTATTTGAAAATTCGAATTTTCCATCTGATGAAGATATTAAAAGTGAATTAACAATTCCAGGACCTAAAAGAATATTTTATATTGCAGATGCAATTCGAAAAGGCTGGGATATTGAAAAAATTTACTCTCTAACCAAAATTGATTATTGGTTTCTAGATCAAATCGAAGAATTAATTAAGATTGAAGAAAAATTAAGTAGCTTAAGTATTGATGAGTTAAATAAAGATTATATTCAAGAGATAAAAGAAAAAGGATTTTCAGATAGCAGAATAGCTGAAATGATTGGAGAAACTGAAGATAATCTAAGAAAACATAGAAAAAAACATAAAATTCGTCCAATTTATAGACGTGTAGATACGTGCGCTGCAGAGTTCGCAACATCAACATGTTACATGTATTCAACATATGGTGGAAAATGTGAAAGCGATCCAACTTTAAAGAAAAAAATACTAGTTATAGGCAGCGGACCTAATAGGATTGGCCAAGGTATTGAATTTGATTATTGCTGTGTTCATGCTTCATTGGCAATGCAAGAGGAAGGATATGAATCTATTATGGTAAATTGCAATCCAGAAACAGTTTCTACTGATTACGATGTTTCTAACAGACTATATTTTGAACCAATAACAGCTGAAAAAATATTAGATATTATTGATATTGAAGATCCTGAGGGAGTTATCATTCAGTTTGGAGGGCAAACTCCTTTAAAACTTGCAGATGTGCTTTCAGAAAAAGGCGTAAAAATTTTAGGCACTAATGTTGATGCTATAGACAGATCTGAAGATAGGGAGAGATTCCAAGAATTAGTAAATAAACTAGATCTGAAACAACCCACTAATGCAACTGCAAAGAACTTAAAAGAGGCTCTTAAAAAGGCTGAAAAGATCGGGTTTCCGATTGTTGTTAGACCGTCGTATGTTCTTGGCGGAAGAGCTATGCAGCTTGTAAATAATATGCAAGAGCTTAATAAATATTTAAATGAGGCTGTTGAAGTCTCAAATAGTAAACCAATTCTTTTAGATACCTATCTTACTGATGCTATTGAGGTGGATGTAGACGTTGTTTCGGATGGAAAAAATATTGAAATTGGCGGCATTCTTCAACATATAGAACAAGCAGGAATACATTCCGGAGATTCTGCATGTTCATTACCCCCATATAGCCTTTCAGAAAAAGTTCAAAAAGAAATGAAAGAACAAGCAATCAATATTGCTAACGAACTAAAAGTAATAGGATTAATGAATATTCAATTTGCAATTAAAGACGATGAGGTTTATATAATCGAAGTTAATCCACGTGCTTCAAGAACAGTCCCATTTATTTCAAAAGCTATTGGTACCTCTCTTGCAAAAGTTGCTTCAAAAGCAATGATTGGAAAAACTCTTAAAGATCAAGGTTTTTCATCAAAGTTGCCCGATGGCTTATTTTTTGTAAAAGAAGCTGTAATGCCATTTGATAAATTTCCTCATGTTGATCCAATTTTGGGCCCTGAAATGAAATCTACTGGAGAAGTTATGGGTATTGGGCCAAATTTTGGAGAGGCTTATGCAAAAGCTCAAAAAGGAGCAAATAAGATTCTCAGAAGATCGGGTGTTGTATTTATTAGTGTTAAATCATCTGATAAAAAATACCTTGATAAATTTGTACCAGAGATAATTAGTGCTGGATTTAAAATTGTAGCAACTGCAGGAACTGCCAATCACATAGAAAAATTAGGATATGAAGTTGAAACTATAAATAAAGTTACAGAAGGAAGACCTCATATCGTTGACAGCTTATTAAATAATCAGATTGATTTGGTTATTAATACAACTGAAGGATCACAGTCTATTAAGGATTCTGCTTCGATAAGGCAAAGCGCATTAAGAAATAAAATTTTTTGTACAACTACTATGTTTGGGGCTTTTGCAATAATTGATGCATTTAAGAGTAATGAAGAAAATTGGACTTACGACACCCTCCAAGAAATAAATAATTAATCAAATTGCTATAATGCTCAAATGAGCAGAATACCATTGACAAAAGAGGGTGAAATTTCCATTAAGGAAAAGCTTTCAAACTTAAAATTTCTAGAAAGACCACAAATTTCTCAAGCTATAGCAGAGGCAAGGGCTCATGGAGATCTTAAAGAAAATGCTGAATATCATGCAGCAAAGGAGTTGCAAGGACTAGTTGAAGCCAAAATAGCTGAAATGGAAAATGCTTTAGCTAATGCACAAGTTATTGATGTTAAGGAAATTCCCGAAACAGGAAGAGTGGTGTTTGGAGCAACTGTAAAAATCTATGACATTGATAATGATAATGAGATTACTTATAAGATTGTTGGAAATCTTGAATCAGATCCTGAACAAGGAAATATATCAATCGATACGCCTATTGCAAAAGGACTAGTTGGAAAATTTGTTGATGATGTGATTTCTATTAAAACACCCTCTGGCAATTTAAATTACGAAATCATAGAAGTAAAGCATATATAAATAAATGCAATCAGATAATTGGGCCAAAAGAGCTAAAGATGAAGGCTATCGTTCAAGAGCTGTTTTTAAACTTCAAGAAATCTTAAAAAAAACTAAGTTAAAAAAAATATCAAATGTTTTAGATCTTGGATCAGCGCCAGGCGGATGGTCACAATTGATTATCAAAAATTATCCAAACTCAAAAGTATTCGCAATAGATATTTTAGATATGGAAAAAATTGATGGAGTAGATTTTTTTCAAATAAGTATTGAGAAAATAGAAGAAATAGAAGATATAAATTCGTTAAAAGGTAAGTTTAATCTTGTAATTTCTGATATAGCCCCAAACTTAACTGGTATAAGTGCAGTTGATAGTGAAAATGTATTAGATTTAAATCACTTAACAATAAATACTGCACATAAGTTTTTAGAAAAAGGCGGCGCAATAATAATGAAAACATTTCAGAATAATAATTTAAAAAGTTTAAGAAAAAATATGGAATTATCTTTTAAGTTAGTTCAAACTTATAAACCAGCTGCGTCAAAAAAACAATCTGGTGAGATATATCTTTATGGAGTGAAGTAATTTATGAGTAGTTTTATGAGAAATTTAGTTGTTTGGGTAGTTCTTGGATCGCTTATGGTCTTTGTTTTTAATAATGTAGAGAACTCATCTGCAAGAGAACAAATTAGTTATAGCGAATTTAAGCAAGATGTATTATCAGATAGAGTTGCCAAAATCGTCTATAAAGGAGATCAAATGACCATAATCGGGGATAGACTCGACGGCTCTAAATTTGAAACAACTCATCCAATTTTTAAAAGAGACGAGGCAGTAGAAAATGCAATAGAAGATCATGGAGTAATTGCGGTTTATGAAAAGATAGAGCAACCATCCTTATTTTCACAACTACTTGTTGGTGCATTTCCTATAATCCTTCTTCTAGCAATATTTTTCTTTTTCATGCGTCAGATGCAAGGTGGTATGTCTGGTAAAGGCGGTCCAATGTCTTTTGGAAGAAGCAAAGCTAAATTAATGGAAGGCGGAAAAGTTAAAACAACCTTTAAAGATGTTGCTGGATGCGAAGAGGCAAAACAGGATGTTCAAGAATTAGTAGATTTTCTTAAAGATCCTACAAAATTTCAAAAATTGGGTGGAAAAATACCAAGAGGTGTATTAATGGTTGGTCCTCCAGGTACTGGTAAGACTTTAATTGCAAGAGCAGTAGCAGGAGAGGCAAAAGTTCCATTTTTTACAATTTCCGGTTCTGATTTTGTTGAGATGTTTGTCGGTGTTGGTGCCTCAAGAGTAAGAGATATGTTCGAACAGGCCAAAAAACAATCTCCTTGTATTGTTTTTATTGATGAAATTGATGCCGTTGGAAGACATAGAGGTGCTGGGCTTGGTGGTGGACATGATGAGAGAGAACAAACTTTAAACCAGTTATTAGTTGAAATGGATGGTTTTGAAGGTAATGACGGCGTTATTGTTATTGCAGCTACAAATAGACCCGATGTTCTTGATCCTGCATTATTAAGACCAGGAAGATTTGATAGACAAGTGGTAGTAGATCTTCCTGATATTAGAGGAAGAGAAGCCATTCTCAAGGTTCACATGAGAAAAGTTCCATTAGATGCGGATGTTGATCCATTAGTAATAGCAAGGGGAACGCCTGGCTTCTCAGGCGCCGATTTAGCAAATTTAATAAATGAAGCGGCATTGTTTGCAGCTAGATACTCTGACAAAAAAATAGATCAGTCCCACCTTGATTTAGCTAAAGATAAGATAATGATGGGTGCAGAAAGAAAATCAATGATTCTCAGTGAAGAACAAAAAAGAATCACTGCTTATCACGAGGCTGGCCATGCTATTGTTGGTAGATTGTCTCCAAAACATGATCCAGTATATAAAGTTACTATTATTCCAAGAGGAAGAGCACTTGGTGTAACAATGTTTCTCCCAGAAGAAGATACCTATATGCAAAGCAAAGAATATTTAGAAGGAAGAATTGCAGCACTCTTTGGAGGAAGAATTGCAGAAAGTATTATAAATGGTGATAAAGGAATTACTACAGGAGCTTCAAACGATATCGAGGTTGCAACAAATATTGCAACGAATATGGTTACTAAATGGGGATTATCAAAAACAATAGGACCATTAAAATATGGAGAAGATGAGGGAAGTCCTTTCCTTGGAAGAACTGCAGCCTCTCCTGTACAAAATATGAGTGATGAAACTGCAAAACTTATAGATAAAGAGGTGAAATCAATCATAGATACATGTTATAAAAAAGCTGAAAATATACTTAAAGAAAATATTGATAAGTTAAATGTAATGGCTGATGCATTGCTCAAATATGAAACTATTGATGCTAGTCAGATTGATGATATTATGGCTGGCGCAACACCAAGAGAACCAAAGGGGTGGTCTGATGATGACACTGCTGCTGGCAAATCTTCTAAAAAACTTCAATCAAAGGTGCAGCAGAAGAGTTATAATCCTTTTCCATGAATCTTAAATTTGGTACTGACGGAATAAGGGGACCCGTCGAGACCGTAGTAACTCCCGAAGCCTGTCTTAAAATAGGTCATGCAACTGGCTTGGTAATGAAAGAGCTGGGTTGGAATACCGTTGTTATTGGCAAGGATACAAGAATATCAGGATATATGCTTGAGTCTGCTCTTCAAGCAGGATTTATTGCTGCTGGAGTCAACGTACGCTTGCTTGGACCGATACCAACTCCTGGCGTAGCTTATTTAACAAAAACTTTAAGAAATAAGTTTGGGGTGGTTATTAGCGCATCTCATAATGATTTTCTTGATAATGGAATAAAGATCTTTAATGAAGATGGAGAAAAAATCTCAAGAGACATTGAAAAGAGAATAGAGAAGAATCTCTCTAGAGATTTATCACCTGTAGAGACATCTAAAATTGGAAAAGCTTATAGATTTGATGAATCTGGACCAAGATACATAGAGTTCTGTAAATCTACTGTCCCTCCTAATATATCTTTCTCATCTTTAAGAATAGTTTTAGATTGTGCAAATGGTGCTTGTTACAAAGTAAGTCCTGAAATTTTTGAAGAGCTAGGCGCAGAAGTTATTACAATTGGCAATCAACCTGATGGCTATAATATTAATCAAGGTTGTGGCTCAACTCATCCTGAAGTTATTAAGGAAGCAGTTATTAAGCATAGAGCAGATTATGGTATTTCTCTTGATGGAGATGGTGATAGGGTTATCTTAGTTGATGAAAAAGGTAATTTGCTAGACGGAGATGACCTTTTGTACATATTAGCTTTTTCAAACCCAAACAGAACTGGGGTATGGTCTGGTGTTGTAGGAACACATATGAGCAATCTTGGGCTTGAGCAAGGTATTGAAAAATTAGGTTACAAATTCATAAGAGCAGATGTAGGAGATAAATATGTTAGCGAAATGCTAACAAAAAAAGGATGGATGCTTGGAGGTGAAACATCCGGACACATTATATGCAAAGATCTTGTAAGTACTGGTGATGGAACAGTAGCAGCTTTAAAAGTGATATCGTCTTTACTGCTTTTAGAAAAAAGACCAAGTGAGGTGCTATCAAACTATAAAAAGGTTCCCCAAATTAATAAGGCTATAAAAGTTAATAATAAAGACATTATTAATGACAAAGAGTTAAAGTCTTTTATTAAAAAGATTGAATCAGATCTAACTATTGGGAGAATTCTTGTGAGACCCTCTGGAACAGAGCCAAAAATCAGAGTAATGGTTGAAGCACCTGAAATAAAAGTTGCTGAAAAGTTCGCTAAAGATATTGAGAAAATTATAAGGTCAAAAGTTTAGATGATAGTTGCAAACTGGAAATGTAATGGAAGTAAGGCCATGATTGATGAATGGTTTGAATCATATAAAAAAATAGTGAAAAATAATGGAATTTGTGATGGTTTTATAGGCATTGCTCCACCAACAATATTCATTAATGAGGTTTATAATCAAATAAAAAAAAATAATTTAAATATAGATACTATTTCACAAGATATTGCGGGATATACAAGAAAATTTACTGGAGCAATATCTGCTGACATGCTGCTTGAGAGTGATGCATATTCATTTTGTATAGTAGGACATTCAGAAAGGAGAATTTCTTATAATGAGGATAATAAAATAATCCAAGATAAGATACTTGAATGTTTATCATGTGATATCAATCCTATACTCTGTATTGGCGAAACCGAGGAAGAAAATAAACATGGTAAAACTAAAGAAATTTTAGAAAATCAACTAAGCATATTAGTAAATATGGCTATAACTGATAGCTTAACAATTGCTTACGAACCAATATGGGCAATTGGTTCAGGGAAAACACCAAAACCAAAAGATGTAAACGAAATTCATAAATTTATAAAAGATGTTGTACAATCCATTTCTACAAAGAACCTAGCACCATTAGTTTTGTATGGTGGAAGTGTTACTGATAAAAATTCAGAAAGCTTTTTTGGAGAAGAATTTGTAGATGGTGCATTGATTGGCGGAGCTTCATTAGATGGCACAACATTTGCAAAAATAGTAAATATATTTAATACAACTAAAAAATTATGATCATTTTCTTAACAATTACATCTGTTCTTCTAGCTATAGTTATTATTGGTATAGTTTTACTTCAACAAGGAAAGGGTTCTGATTTAGGCTCGGCATTCGGTGGCGGATCTTCTAATTCAATGTTTGGTGCATTAGGACCATCAAATTTTCTAGGACGACTAACATATATTATTGTCGCAATATGGTTAATACTTTCATTTTTACTAGCTTATTTATTAAAAAATCAAAATACAGAGGTAATTTTTGAAACTCCATTAATTGAGGAAGCAATTGAAGAGGGTTTATCGGATGAAATACCTACTGAATAGCCTGTTGGTGCCGAAGGCGGGACTTGAACCCGCACGAGTTTTCACCCACTAGCCCCTCAAGCTAGCGTGTCTACCAATTCCACCACTTCGGCAAAATGAACGTGATTATAGCAATATTATATTTGTTCTAATACAAAATAAACTTGACCAATCATACTTACTTTCATAAACTTCATGTTCGCTGCGTTGCGGGGTGGAGCAGTCTGGTAGCTCGTCGGGCTCATAACCCGAAGGTCGTTGGTTCAAATCCAGCCCCCGCTACCACAGTTAAATAATTTTTTTGTGGGGCAAAAGCCCTTTTTTTGTATAAAAAATATGAATATAGATGAATATAAAAATATAATCGAACCCGTTGTAAACAGGAATAACTGCATGCTTTGGGGTATTGAAATTTTAAGAGGAAAGAAAAGAGTAACATTAAGAGTTTATATCGATTCAGAAAAAAATATAGATATTAGTGATTGTGAAAATGTTTCAAAAGATCTTTCTTACGAACCCATGATTGATTTGAATTTGGGGGATGATTATATCTTGGAGGTATCTACCCCAGGAATTGACAGAAAATTTTTTGATTTGAATCAACTGAAAGCTTATGTGGGTAAAGAACTAGAGCTTAAAACAAGGTTAAGTTTTGAAGGGAAAAGAAAATTTTCAGGTAAATTATTAAGTTGTGATGGATTACACTTCTTTATTGATTCAAAAAAAGATTCCAATGAATTGAAGTTTAAGTTTTCTGATATCGATTTATGTAGATTAAAACCAAATTATAATGATTTTATGAAGGAACATTCTTATGGAAAGTAATGAAATTTTAGCTGTTGTTGATTCAGTTTCAACTGAAAAAGGTATTGATAAAGATTTAATTTTTAAAGCAATTGAGGTCGCTATAGCGTCTGCATCTCAAAGACATTTTCACGAAGATGCTGATTTATTTGTGGAGATAAATAGAGATACAGGAGCTTATGCAACACATAGAAATTGGATTGTGTTTGATAATTTAGATGATGAATTTCATCATGAAACTCATATATCTAAGGAAGATTCAGGTCTTGAAATTGGCGAAACTTACTCAAAAGAACAAGATAATATTGTATTTGGACGCATAGAAACGCAAGCTGCAAGACAGGTAATGCTTCAAAAAGTTCGAGAGGCAGAAAGAGAAAAAATAGTTGATCAATTTAAATCACAAAATAACAAACTTGTATCAGGCTCAGTAAAAAGAGTTACAAGAGATAATATTATTGTTGATATAACCCATGAAGCAGAAGCATTGCTTCCGAGAGATAGGCTAATGCCAGGAGAAATATATAAAATTAACGATAGAATAAGAGCAATTCTTCAAATAGTTGAAGTTGAAGGTAGAGGTCCTCAACTTATGCTTAATCGTTCATGTCCTGAGATGGTTACAGAATTATTTAGTATTGAAGTGCCTGAAATTAATGAAGATGTTATTGAAATTAGAGGTGTTGCAAGGGATGCTGGCTCAAGATCAAAGATAGCTGTTAAAACAAATGATGGAAGAATTGATCCAGTTGGTGCATGTGTAGGCATGCGAGGCTCTAGAGTACAGGCAGTATCTTCTGAACTTGGAAATGAAAGAATTGACATAATAATCTATGATGATAATCCGGCTCAATTGGTTATAAATGCACTATCGCCAGCAAAAGTAGAGTCCATAGTAATGGATGAGGATTCAAGGTCTATGGATATTGCAGTTAATGAGGATAATTTAGCTCTTGCAATTGGATCAAGAGGTCAAAATATAAGGTTAGCATCTAAATTAGTAGGCTGGAACTTAAATATTATTAGTAACGAAGAAGCGGAAGCAAAAGTTAAGGTTGATGAAACAGAATTTTTAGCAAAGATTATAGATAGTCTTGGGGTTGAAGAAGAAATCGCTGAAAAAATTATCTCAATTGGTCTTTCAACCTTTGATGATATAGCTTATGCATCTAATGAAATTTTTACAGAATTCATTGATTCAGATGAAGAAATAAAAAGAGTTAAATCTGCATCAGAGGATGCTGCATTAATGGAAGCAATGGGCGTTGTAACTGAAGAAGAGGATAATGTTGAGTCTTTAACAGATCTCAATTTAAATGAAGAGAACATTCAAAACTTATCAAATAAAGGAATAAAGAATAAAGATGATTTGGCTGAACTTTCAATTGATGAGCTTCAAGAAATAATTGAAATATCTGAAGATGATGCTTCAAAAATGATAATGAAAGCAAGAGAACATTGGTTTAATTAATTTAATAGGTGACATACTTTGACATTAACAGTAAAAGATTTCGCAAAAACGCTTAAGATTTCAGATAAAGCGCTTTTAGATCGTATGCAAAAAGCTGGCTTGAGTCATTCAAAAAGCTCTGATGAAATTACTGCCTCAGATAAACAATCTCTTTTAAAATCTTTAAAGGGTTCAAAATCTAAATCGGTAACTTCAGAATCTGGTGTTAAAGTTACATCAAAAGGAAAAAGTTCCTCAGTTCAAACCTCCAGTAAAAGTTACTCTGATAATATTGAAGCAAAAAGAGCACAAGCGTCCGAACAGCTTAAAGAGCAACAAGTTAAAAGAGAAGAACAGCTTAAAGTAGCAAAACAAAATCAAGAACAAAAAAAGAAACAAGCAAAAAAAGCTCAATCTCCAATTAATGAAAATCCTATTGATGTTAAAGATCAATTATCTAGTGCAGTTAATGCTTACAAGAAAAAAGAAGTAGCAGCTATTGAAGAAAAACATAAATTTGAAGTTCCCTCTGAATTTATAAAAAAAGATATAGAAGTTCCTGAGACCATTCAAGTTGGTGAGTTGGCAAAATTAATGGCTGTAAAAGGCGGGGAAGTAGTAAAAAATTTAATGTCTTTAGGTGTTGTTGCAACAATAAATGATGTAATTGATCAAGAAACTGCTATTTTGGTTGTAGAAGAAATTGGCCATAATGGTATTGCTATTGAACAAGAAAATATTGAAGAAGATTTAGCAAATTTAATCCAGTATGAGGGCAAGCCCAAAACAAGACCAGCTGTTATTACAGTTATGGGTCATGTTGATCACGGAAAAACAACTCTTTTAGATTTTATTAGAAAAACAAAAGTTGTTGATGGAGAGGCTGGTGGTATTACACAACATATAGGTGCATATGAAGTAGAAACATCTAAAGGAAAATTAACTTTTATTGATACTCCTGGCCATGCTGCATTTTCATCTATGAGAGCACGTGGAGCAAATACTACAGATATTGTTGTTTTAGTAGTAGCAGCTAATGATGGAATAAAGCCTCAAACAGAAGAAGCAATTAATCATGCAAAAGCAGCAAATGTTTCAATAGTTGTGGCAATTAACAAAATTGATCTTGATGGCGCAGATATAGACAAGGTGAAAGGAGATCTTGCAGCAAAAGATTTAACTCCAGAAGATTGGGGTGGAAATATTCAAATGGTTCCTATTTCAGCCTTAAAAGGAGATGGGATAGATGATCTATTGGAAAGAATAGCTCTTGAAGCAGAAATTTTAGAATTAAAGGCATATCATGAAGGCCCTGCTCAAGGAGTTGTAATTGAATCAGAATTAGATAAATTTAGAGGCTCAGTTTCTACTTTTTTACTACAAAATGGCAATCTAAAAGTTGGAGATTTAGTGGTTTCAGGAAATGCTCTTGGAAAAATTAAGAGTATAGTTGATAGCGATGGTAATAAAATTAAATCAGCTTTACCGTCAGCTGCAGTCGAGGTCCTTGGCTTAAATTCAGTTCCAAATGCTGGTGATCAATTTCAAGTAGTTAAAAATGAAAAACAAGCAAGAGAAATATCTGAATATAGGGTTTCAAAAGAAAAAGAAAAGAAGCTACTAAAACAAAAAGATGAATCAGCCGGAGATTTGTTTGAAACTCTTGGCCAAGACCTAAAGAAAGTTCTTAATATAATAATAAAAACAGATGTAGGCGGTACATGTGAAGCTATTATTGGTGCTTTAAATGATTTGGGTTCAGAAAAAGCTAAGGTAAAAATAGTATCAAGTGGAGTTGGTGGGATTAGTGAGTCTGATGCTAATTTAGCAGTGGCAGTAGATTCTATAATAATTGGTTTTAATGTAAGAGCTGACAATACTGCAAAGAAAATTATTGAATCAGAATCAGTGCCTCTAAGTTATCACAGTATAATTTATGAGTTAATAGATGATGTCAAAGCTAGAATGAGCGGCCTTCTTGACCCAATAATTAAAGAGGAAATTATAGGAACGGCAGAAGTTCTTGAAGTGTTTAATTCTCCTAAATTTGGTCAAGTTGCTGGATGTAATGTTGTTGAAGGTAATGTATTGAGAAATAAACCTGTAAGAGTTCTAAGGGATGATATTGTAATCTTTGAAGGTGAACTGAATTCCCTTAGAAGATTTAAAGAAGATGTTAATGAAGTTAAGAATGGTAACGAATGCGGGATGGGAATTAAGAATTATAAGGATATTAAATCAGGCGACAAAATTGAGGTTTTTGATAGAAAAGAAGAGGCACAAGAAATTTAAAATATATGACCTCTAACAGATCAGATAAAGTTGGAGATTTACTTAAGAAAGAAATATCTCTTATCATTGCAAATCAAATAAAAGATCCAAGACTTAAAAATATTAACATTACTGCTGTCAAAGTTTCTGATGATATAGGAATAGCTACTGTTTTTTATACAGTTATTGGAGAATCGATACATAAATCTAAATCCAGCATCGATAAAGAAATTCTTAAAAAAGTTTCAGGTATGATTAGATCAAATTTGTCTAAAAAGATAAAAATAAGAAGAGTACCAAAGATTAAATTTAGATTTGATGAAAGCATTGAATACTCAGAAAATATCGAAAAATTATTAAATGATTTAAAGCAATGAATGGGTTTATTTTAGTTAACAAGGAAAGTGGTGTTAGCTCTAATTTTGTTGTTCAAAAGATTAAAAAAAAATAAAAGCACAAAAAATTGGACATTTGGGCACTCTAGATCCGTTAGCATCAGGTTTATTAATTTTAGCAGTCAATAGAGCAACAAAGTTTTCAAGTTATTTTCTTGAATCTGATAAATCTTATGATGTTGAAGTTGAATTTGGTGTCTCTACCGACACAGATGATTCAACAGGAAAAATAATTTATAAATCTAATGACTATCCAAATAAAACTTCAGTTAAAAATCATCTAGAAAGTTTTATTGGTGAATCTATGCAGACACCACCATTTTTTTCAGCATTAAAACACAAAGGCAAACCTTTATATAAATACGCAAGAAGAGGTGAGTTTATTTCAAAACCTCCAAGAAAAATTTCAGTTAATTGTATAGAAAACTTTGATCTCAATAATAAAGTTTGTGCTTTTAGAATTTATTGTTCAAAAGGAACATATATCAGGTCAATTGCAAGAGATCTTGGTAAAAAATTAGGTTGCGGTGCTCATATGAAATCATTAATAAGATTATCCCAAGGTAATTTCAATATATCTGATGCAAAAAGAACATCAGATATATTAGAAGAAAATATTATAAGTATTGAAGATGCATTTAAGAATTTAAATAAGATAACCATACAACCGCTTGATGAAAAGAAATTTATTAATGGAGTAACAATACCTGAAATTAATAATAAAGATGATATATATAGAGTTTTTTCTAAAAACAATATTTTCATCGGTATTGGTGAAATCAATAAAAAGAACTTAAAACATAAACAACTTGTTTAATAGCGTAATAAGTTATAATATGCGCTCGCTTACTTTAGTAATGTGAGGTTAGCGTTGTTCATAGAAAAACATTACAAGGACATTAAAAATGGCATTATTAACTGAAGAGAAAGCAAATATAGTCAATGAATATAAGAGAAATGAAGGTGACACTGGATCTCCAGAAGTGCAAATAGCACTTTTAACAGAAAATATAAATAAACTTCAAAATCATTTCAAAAGTCACAAAAAAGATCATCATTCCAGAAATGGTCTAATTAGAATGGTAAACCTCAGAAGAAAGCTTTTAGCATATTTAAAGAAGAAAAATGCTGAAAGTTATGCAGAACTTGTAAAGAAGTTGAATCTAAGAGGGTAATACAATAAAAATTAAAAAGGAAAATCGTGGAAAATAATAAATTAGAATCTACATGTGTAGAATTTGAGTATGGAAATCAACAAGTAAAAATTGAAACAAATAAAATTGCTCGTCAGGCTACGGCGGCAGTTGTGGTCACAATCGGTGATTTAGTAGTATTAACTACAGTTGTAGCAAAGAAAGAAGCCGATCCGGCAAAGGATTTCTTTCCCTTAGCAGTTTTCTATCAAGAAAAATTTTATGCTACCGGAAGAATTCCTGGTGGTTTTTTCAAACGAGAAGCAAGACCAACTGAAAGAGAAACATTAACTTCAAGACTCATAGACAGGCCAATTAGACCTATGTTTCCAGATACCTTTAAGAATGAGGTACAAATATTTAGTACAGTCATGTCATCTGATAAGTCTCAGAATCCAGATATCGCTGCAATGATAGGAGCATCTGCTGCACTTTCTGTTTCAGGAGTGCCTTTTGACGGTCCAATGGGAGCAGCTCGAGTAGGATTTATTGATGGAGAATATGTTTTAAATCCAACATTTGAACAACTAGATGATTCTTATCTAGATATGGTTGTGGCTGGAACTGATGAAGCGGTCTTAATGGTAGAGTCTGAAGCAAAAGAATTAAATGAAGACCTCATGCTTGGTGCAGTTCTTTTCGGCCATCAAGAAATGAAAGCTGTTATCAATGCATGTAATGAATTAAAAACCAAGGCTGGAAAAGAGGATTGGATTATTGAAAAAGATGAAGACGCAACTAACTATTATTCTGATGTCGAAAATAAATATAAAGAACAAATAACAGAGGCTTTTACAATATCTAATAAATCAGAACGAAATGAAGCTCTAGGCAATATTAAAAATAAAATAGTTGAAGATAATTCAGATTTAGATGAGTTTGAACTTGGCAAAGTTTTAAGTTCCTTCAAAGAATTAGAAAAAAATATTGTTCGAGGAAATATATTAAATAATAAGCCAAGAATTGATGGAAGAGATCTTGATACAGTGAGACCTATTTTTGTTGAAACAGACGTCCTTCCTAGTGCACATGGTTCTGCATTATTTACAAGAGGTGAAACTCAAGCTGTTGTAGTTGCAACTCTTGGTTCTTCAAGAGATGCTCAAAGAATTGAAGCAATAGAAGGCGAAGGTTCTGATAATTTTATGCTTCATTATAACTTTCCTGCATATAGTGTTGGTGAGATAGGAATGCCAATGGGTCCTAAAAGACGGGAAATCGGACATGGAAATCTAGCAAAAAGAGCTATCAAAGCTGTATTACCTGATACTGATGAATTTGGTTATACTATGAGAGTTGTTTCAGAAATTACAGAGTCCAATGGCTCAAGCTCAATGGCTTCTGTTTGTGGAACTTCATTATCATTAATGGATGCTGGTGTACCTCTTTCAAGTCCAGTTGCAGGAATAGCCATGGGTCTTATTAAAGAAGGCGATGATTTTGCTGTTCTGACTGATATCTTAGGAGATGAAGATCATTTAGGTGATATGGACTTCAAAGTTGCCGGAACTGAATCTGGTATCACCGCTCTTCAAATGGATATCAAGATTAAAGGTATTAATGAATCGATTATGGAAACTGCATTAGCAAAAGCTAAAAATGCAAGAAATCATATATTAGGCATTATGAATGAAGTAATTTCATCTGCTAAAGATTTATCTGAAAATGCTCCAGCCATGAAAACATTTATGGTTGATAAAGATAAGATAAAAGAGATTATTGGCAAAGGTGGTGCAGTAATAAAAGGTATGCAAGAAAAAACAGGAGCAACAGTTGACGTAAACGATGATGGGACTGTCTCAGTTTTTGGTCAAAATCAATCATCAATGAAAGAATGTTTAGCAATTATTGAAGAAATTCTTGAAGAACCTGAGTTAAATAAAATATATAAGGGTAAAGTAGTTAAGATTGTTGAATTTGGAGCTTTTGTTAATATTTTACCTGGCAAGGATGGTCTTCTTCATATCTCTGAAATATCTGAAGAAAGAACTGAAAATGTAGAAGATGTTCTTAAAGAAGAACAAGAAATTGAAGTAAAGCTTATTGGGTTTGATAGAGGTAAGATGAAATTATCAATGAAGGCAATAACTAACAAAAAAGAAAAATCTGACTAAAAAAAGCATATAAAGTATTCCAGTATTCGATAAATTTTAAAAAGTCAAATCTTGTGTCTAGTTTTTCTTAACATAATTTGATTCACCTCATATTTTATGTTCTGATTGATCCTGCAAAACATAAAAAACCTTAATAGGGGGGAATAATTATGGATAATGCATGGAAGATGATAAACGGCATAGTTGGTAATTTAACTGACGTGCTAATAGGAGTGCTTGGTTTAGGAATTGTTGGAGCTTTAGTCTTTGGCGATGTTCTTGGACTTGACGTGATTGGTAATATAACAGCATTAGTTGAAATGTTAACTTCTAATGGTGTTGTAGGACTTCTAGTCTTAGCAATCTTAATGAGTCTTGTTAAGTAATTAACTTAACTAACCTTTTAGGAAGGGGTAAAACCCTTCCTAAATTAAATTAAAATTATGAACTTTAAATTTACATTCGCAGGCATAACAGCTCTTTTAAATAAATTAACAAAAGTTTTAATACCTCTTGTCGTAGTTTCTTTATTACTTGGTATTTTAATGGGTACAGATACACCCTTTGTAGGAGATGTATATAAAAATGTATCTTCAATTGTTGCAATGCTTGGAGAAGATGGTCTTTTAGTATTACTTTCTTTGATAATAATTCTCGCATACCTTAAGAAAGACTAAATTTTTTCAAAATGGTGGCTATGGGTGGAATTGAACCACCGACCCCAGCGTTATGAGTGCTGTGCTCTAACCATCTGAGCTACATAGCCAATCGTTGAATGATAATCTTATAATTAAAAGAGTCAATTATTTTTAAACATTAAACTTAAAATGGATAATGTCTCCATCTTGAACCAAATAATCCTTTCCTTCTAATCTTAACTTTCCTTTCTCTTTAGCTCCATGCTCTCCATTGCATTGAATAAAATCATCATAATCTACTACTTCAGCCTTGATAAAACCTCTCTCAAAATCAGTATGAATTACACCAGCAGCATTTGGTGCTAAGAATCCATCTTTTATAGTCCACGCCCTAATTTCACTAGGACCAGCAGTAAAGAAAGTTTTTAAACCAAGCATTTTGTATCCTTCAAATATGATCTTATTAAGAACTGGTTCATCCATTCCCATTAACTCAAGGTATTCTTTTTTTTCCTCTTCTTTTAGTAATGATATCTCTTGTTCAATCTTGATTGATGCCGGTATAACAAATGAATTTAATTCATTTGCAATTTCTTCTAATTTACTTAATTCTTCTGATGATTTTTCTGATTCTGAAATGTTACCGATATAAAAGGTTGGCTTAGATGAAAGTAATTGAAATTGTTTAATAATATTTTTTTCTTCTGCATTAAATTTTTTTATATTAATTAATTCACCTCGTTCTAAATCATTTTTAATAACTTTTAACAATTCAAACTGATATTTATTATCTTTATCATTAGTTTTTAATAATTTTTCGCATTTACTTATTCTTTTATTTACAGAATCTAAATCAGATAGAATCAACTCTAAATTAATTACTTCAACGTCTCTATATGGATTAACTGAACCATCAACATGTGTAATATTTTCATCATCAAAACATCTAACAACATGAGCAAGTGCCGACATTTCTCTTATATTTGACAGAAATGAATTACCCAGACCCTCACCCTCTGAAGCACCCTTAACAAGCCCAGCAATATCCACCAGATCCAATGTCGCAGGAATAATTTTTGCTGAATTTACAATGTCATTTATTTTATTTAACCTTTTGTCTGGTAAGGGAACTTTCCCTACGTTTGGATCAATTGTACAAAAAGGAAAGTTTTCTGCTGGAATTTTAGATTTAGTTAAAGCATTAAAAAGGGTGGATTTACCAACATTCGGAAGTCCTATTATTCCGCATTTAAAGCCCATAATATTATTTTGTGTGTAAGATTTTTTGCACAGCTTCTAATTCATTATTTAGAATTAATTCAAAGGTTTTGCTTAATTTTATATAAGCTGATTTTATAGCTTTTTTTTCTGTTGGTGAGAATTTTGTTAGTACCCAATTTGTAACTTCACTTTTAGAACCAGGATGACCTATTCCTATTCTAAGTCTCTTAAAATTTGTATTACCTATTCTAGATATTATATCTCTCAGTCCATTATGCCCTCCATGTCCACCATCATTCTTAAGCCTTATATCACCTGCTTTTAAATCAAGCTCATCATGAAGTACAAAAAGATTTTCGTTAGTTAAGTTTGTTGATTTTAGAATTTTTGAGACAGTATTCCCTGAATCATTTACATAATTCGAAGGAATTATCCATAAAATACTACCATCATGAGATTCAGCAAATTCAGCTTGAAATTTTGATTTGTGCTTAAATTCTAAAGAAAATTTTTCAGATAAACCTATAAGCCAATCTTTACCAATGTTATGTCTTGTATGATCATATTTTGAGCCCGGATTACCAAGCCCTATGACACATAATTTATACACGTTTTATTAATTCTCTTCTGAACTTTCTTCTTTATCAGATTCCTCAGAAGACCCAGCGTCATCTGTTTCAGCTGATTCAGCGCCTTCTTCACTATCTGAAATCTCACCATCTTCAAGCTCGTCTTCAATTATAGGATCTTCTTCAACAGCTTTAGGAGCATTTACAGAAACAACCATTTGATTAGTTTCTTCAGTAAGACCAGGAATTTCAGAACCTTCAGGTAAAGATATTTCTGTTAACCTTATTGAATCACCAAGATTAAGATTTTCAATATCAACATCTATAGACTCAGGAATATTTCCAGCAAGACACATAATTTCAATTTCCCGAATTGCTTTTGCAACAACACCACCGTCAATTTTTATACCTACACACTCTTCTTCATTAATAAAGTTAACAGGAATAATAACTTTAAGTTTTGTTTTTCTAGACACTCTCTGGAAATCAGCATGTAGAAATTTACCTTTTGCAGGATCTCTTTGAAGTTCTTTAAGAACAACTTTTTCTTCATTATCCCCAGTCTTAATTAAAAGTACTTGAGTATAAAAAAGTTCATTTTCAGATGCTTTGGTTAATTCATTTAGTTTTAGTTTAATATTTAGTGTTTCTTTTTCATCACCGTAAACTATTGCAGGGACCATTCCATCAATATTTCTTATTTCACGAGCTTTATTTGTACCCGTTCTTTCTCTTGAGTCAGCATTTAATATTATTTGGTCTGTCATAATTTCCTCTATAAAAACATTTCACTTAATGATTCTTCATTGCTTAAACGAGTTATACATTCAGCAATTATATTCGCTATTGAAATGACGCGTATTTTACTGCATTTTTCTGCCTCTTTGTTTAAAGGAATTGAATTTGTAACTATCAATTCGTCTATAGCAGAATCATTTATTCTTTCAATTGCCGGACCTGATAGAACAGGGTGAGTAATATATGCTTTTACAGCTTTAGCGCCTTTTTCTTTTAAAGCAATGGCTGCGTTACAAAGAGTTCCTGCAGTATCAATAATATCATCAGGAACAATACAAACCTTTCCTTCAACTTTACCAATTATATTCATGACTTCTGATTGATTTGCAGCATCTCTTCTTTTATCAATAATAGCTAAATCAGTATCATCTAGTAATTTAGCCAGTGCTCTTGATCTTACAACTCCTCCAACATCAGGCGATACAACAACAACTTCGTTTCTGTCATTATTTTCTTTTATATCGTCCACCATGAATTTTGTTGCATAAACATTATCAGCAGGCATATCAAAAAAACCTTGGATTGTTTCTGAATGAAGATCAATTGTTAATACTCTATCAATCCCAACTGAAGCAAACATATCTGCAACAACTTTTGCACTAATCGGAACTCTTGCTGATCTTACTCTCCTGTCTTGCCTAGCATACCCATAATAAGGAACAATCGCTGTAATTTTTGATGCCGATGATCTTTTTAAAGCATCTGCAATGAGCATTATTTCCATTACATTCTTATTAGTGGGGGAGCAGGTTGATTGAATTATGAAGGTATCATGACCTCTAACGTTTTCTTCAATTTCAACTTTAAGCTCACCATCCGAGAAGTAACCTACATCTGCATCAGAAATTTTAATTCCTAAAATTTTAGATACTTCTATTGCAAATTCAGGATTTGCAGTTCCAGTAAAGATGTCCAATTTTTTTTTACTCATATTTTCCCCAGAACATATTATAAACCATGGCTGGGGTGGTAGGATTCGAACCTACGCATGACGGGATCAAAACCCGTTGCCTTACCGCTTGGCTACACCCCAAAGTCATTTGATATAACATATCGGCGAATATTGTAATGGTTTAGAGAAAAAGAGTCTCCAATTACTTGGCATTTTTTCAATAATTTTATCAATATCCTTTTTATTTTTATACTTGATAAACATACAAGAGCCGCTTCCACTTAAATTTATTTTCTCTTCTAACTGATTATTTATTATGAAATTTTTAATATTTTGATTTTTATCAAGATAAATGTTCCAAAAATGATTTTGATTAGATAAAGAAATATTTTTATTATTTTTTAAAAATTTGTCATAAAGACTGAACATTTTTTTTGTTGAGCAGTGGATATTTGGATTAAGAATTAATATCTTGTCAGGTATCATATCGACCTCTTTTAGCTTTTCTCCAATACCTTCTCCAAAAGCATTCTTGCCATAAACAAAAAATGGTACATCTGCCCCAATAGTAGCTCCAATTTTCATTAATTTATCTTTGCTCAAATTTAAGTTCCATAGTTTATTTAAAACTATTAATGTTGAAGCTGCATTTGAACTTGCCCCACCAAGACCAGAACCGATTGGAATATTTTTATCAACCTCGATTTCAATTCCATTAAAACTGTTACATTTTTGATACTTTTGTAATTTTTTTGCAGCATTATAAATAGTGTTATCCTCATTATTAAGATACGACTCTTTAGATTTAATATATATATTTCTATTTTTACTTACTTTAAATTTAATATGATCATAAATATCAATTAGTTGTAGATGAGTTTTTATATTGTGATATCCATCATCTCTTTTATCTAGTATTTGAAGATATAGATTAATTTTTGCGGGAGACTTTATTAATACTTCATTCATTTTTAATTAAAAAACCTTCGTAAAATGAATTCTTATATTTGATATAAAAATTTGTTCTGTCATTTTCTTTTAAGCACTCAAGATCAAAACTTTGATTATCTAATATCTCAGAAACATTAAAACTATTTTTAAAAATACAATTATTTATCAAAATTTCTATATTTTTTGGAATGTTACTTTTAATTTCATAACTTCCTTCTTTCGTAATATATTTCATTAAATTTTTAGAATTATTTACTTTTATTTGAATAACATTTCCATAAAATGGCTTCTTAATCTGTATAATAGTGTTATTTTTATTGCTAGTTAATAAAATGTTAAATGATAACTGCTCAGAACTGATAGGATTTACAAGCACTTTCCCTTTATATGAAACCGAATTGCTATAATTGTTATTACTTGCACAGGATATTAATAAGAAAATAAATAAAGTATTAAAGACATTTTTCAATATGGAACTACAATTATTTGGCATAAATCACAAGACCTCTAATGTTGCTGAGAGGGAAAAATTTATTATAAATGAGTCTAACCAAATTTTGCTGGATAGTCATTTAAAAAAAGTCTTTCATGATGATCTCGAATCTTTTTTTGGAATATCTACATGTAATAGAACTGAAATATATTTGGTTGGTAAATCAGGCATCTCAAAAGAGGTCTTACGAGAAGCGCTTAAAAGACTAGATGTAAAAGACATCACTATGGATAGTTTCTACTTTCTTTCGAATCATGATGCCCTTGTGCATATGTGTAAAGTAGCTTCTGGCATTGATTCACAAGTTTTAGGTGAGCAAGAAATTTTTGGACAATTTAAAACTGCACTTAAAAATGCAAAAGAATACAAAATAGTTGGTAAAAAGTTATCTTATTTTGCTGATAAAGTTATTGAAATTGCTAAAAATGCAAGAACAAATACTAAAATTGGAATCAATTCTTTATCAGTAAGCGGACTAGCCTTGACATTAATTAAAAATATTTTTGAAGCACCAGAAAACCAAAACATATTGATTATTGGAGCTGGTTCTCTTTCTCAAAGCGTTATTAAAAATTTATATGATAAAGGAATACGTAATATCAAATCAGTAAATAGAACAATCAAAAAGATAAAATTAAACAGTAACTTTGAGATTTTGTCTTCTTCACTTGATACGCTTCATGATGAGCTTGAACTAGCAGATATTGTAATTTCTTCTTCAATAACTGAATTACCCTTAATTGGTAAAGGAGCAATTGAGAACGCATTAAAAATAAGAAAGAATAAACCAATCTTGTTAATAGACTTAGGTGTTCCTAGGAATATTGAAGATGAAATTAGAAATATTGAACAAGCTTATTTGTATACAATTGATGATATTGAAAAAATCACTCAAGATAACTATGGACAACGCTCTATTGAAGCTGAGAAAGCAATGAATATAATCGTTCTTGAGTCTAAATCTAAACTAGAAAATTTTTCCCTTAAGTCTTCCAAAGATTTAGCTAATCTTCAATTAGATAAATTTTTAAATGACTTATCAAATCATGAGATAAAACAATTTAAATCAACTGGCGACTACTCAAATTTAGTTGAATCGATCAAAAGTATGAATATAGAGGACGAATACTTAAATAATTTCCAAGATATCAAAAACTTGGATGATCATATAATTAAATCTATGATTAAAACGTTTTTTGATGATGCATGAATCAATGCTTAAGAAGCTTGATCAGCTTCAAAATAGGATAAATGAAATACAAGATCTTCTTTTAGACTCTAAAACAATTGAAGATATCGAAAAATATACTTTGTTGAACAAAGAGTTTTCCGAATTAAAACCAATCGTTGAAAAATTTGAAGAATACAACTCAATTTTAAAAGGCATTAAAGATGCTAACGAAATAATCGAATCAGGTGATGAAGAACTTAAAAGTTTGGCTGAAGATGATTTAAAAAGTTATCAGGATATCCCAGAAAAGCTTGAGCAAGAGCTAAAGTTCATGTTGCTACCAAAAGATTTTGCTGACGATGGTTCGGCATATCTCGAAATAAGATCTGGTGCAGGTGGAGATGAGGCAAGTATTTTTGCTGGCGATCTTTTCAGAATGTATACAAGACTATCAGAAAGACAAGGTTGGAACCTAGAAGTGATTGATATAAAACAATCTGAACAAGGCGGGCTAAAAGAAGTGGTTGCTAAGTTAAATGGTAAGAGTGTTTTTAAGGTACTTAAATTTGAATCAGGAGTTCATAGAGTTCAAAGAGTTCCTGAAACTGAATCACAAGGAAGGGTTCATACATCTACTTGTACAGTAGCAGTTTTACCAGAAGTTGAAGAAGTCCAAGATATTAATATTGATAAAAATGATCTAAGAGTTGATACCTTTAGAGCTTCCGGAGCTGGAGGACAGCATGTAAATAAAACTGATTCAGCAGTAAGATTAACTCATATTCCAACTGGACTGGTAGTTGAATGTCAGGACGGACGATCACAACATAAAAATAAAGAGAAAGCACTGTCTCTTCTTGCAGCAAAGTTAAAACAGCAGGAGATTGATAATCAACAAGAAAGCATTGCAAGTGAAAGAAAGATATTGGTGGGAACTGGAGATAGGAGTGAAAAAATTAGAACATATAATTTTCCTCAAGGAAGAATGACAGATCATAGGATAAAGTTAACTCAACATAATTTAGATCAAATTATGGATGGCGATATTAAAGAAATCTGCGATGCATTACTAGCAGAAAACCAACTAGCCATGCTTTCGCAACTAGAATCAGAATAATTGAATAAACAAATAATTCATTATCTTAATATATTAGATAGCGAGACTATTAAAAATGAATTTATTTTTTTTCTTAAAGAGAAATTACAATTTAAAGATGATGAAATTTATACTAATTCAAATAAAATTCTTACAAATAATGATGAAAATCTAATAAAGCAATTTATTAAACAAAAAAATGAAGGTATTCCATTAGATTACATTTTAAATTCCTCTAAATTTTATGAATATGAATTCTTTGTTGATTCAAGAGTATTAATTCCTAGACCTGAAACAGAAATTTTAGTTGATTATGTAAATAATCATTTTTCATCTCCTATTAGGGTATTAGATGCCGGAACAGGTTCTGGATGCATTGGAATATCAATTGCTTTAAAAAATCCAAGTTTTCAAGTGTATGGATCAGAATATTCAGAGGATGCATTAAATGTTGCTTTAATTAACAAGAATAATCTTAATGTAGAAAATTTCTCACTTATTTGTGCTGATTGGTTATCCTGTTTTAAGACAAAAACATTTGATCTAGTTCTTAGCAATCCTCCTTATATTGCGGATAAAGATTCTCACCTAGAGGATTTAAAACATGAGCCCAAAAAAGCTTTAGTCGCGAAAGATAAGGGATTAGGAGATTTGAAATTAATTATAGAGCAATCCACAAAAGTATTAAAAATTGGAGGTATGCTCATATTGGAACATGGTTACGAGCAAGAGAAAGAAGTTGCAAATATCTTAAAAGAGAATAATTTTTTAGATATTAAAAATTTTAAAGACTTTCAGAATCTTCCTAGAATTACTTTAGCCACTTTAAAATAGGTTCTTAATCTTCTTAATTTTTAAGTACCACAATAGGTAATATAACGTTCATCAGAAGAGGAGGGCATAGTATATTTCTCATATCCATCTTTCTCTATAAAAGGTGATTCTAGTAATGTAGTAATTAAATTAATTTTTGTCATGTCTCCATCAACACCATTTTTTAGCGCAATCTCGATTAAGTGATTTCTAGGTATATAGCAGGGATTTATTAAATTCATTTGTTGAGAAACATTTGAAATATTAATTTCTTTTTTCCAAGATTTATACCATTTTGTAAAAACTCCTGATTTACCAAAAACAGAATCTTCTATAGTTATTGACTTATCAACAATTTTTGCAAGATTTCTAAATGATAAAGTAAAGTCTATTGATTCAGAATGTAATATTTTTAAGTAGTTATCAATTATTTTTACATTCATATTATCAATAGTTTGAAGACCTAGTTTTTCAGCAAATTCTTTATAGAAATATTCTTGATATAACGGCATTGTTTGATTCAGAATTTCTGTAAGTTTTTTTATTGAAATTTCATTATCTTCGTCTATTAATGGTATTAGTGTCTCAGCAAATTTTGCCAGATTCCAAATTAGTATTGCTGGCTGGTTTTTATAAGAGTATCTTCCACTATGATCAATAGAACTAAATACTGTTTTTGGATTATATTTATCCATGAATGCACAAGGACCATAATCAATAGTTTCCCCAGAAATTGCGATATTATCAGTATTCATAACTCCATGAATAAATCCAATACTCATCCATTTTGATACTAATGAAGCTTGTTTATCACAGACACCTGCAAAAAAACTTAGATATTTGTTATCAGTTTCTTTTAAATCTGGATAATGTCTGTCAATAGAATAATCAGCTAGTGTCTTGAGTATTTGGATATTTTTTGTTCTTGCGTACTCAAATGTACCAATTCTTATATGACTTTTCGCAATTCTAGTTAAAACTCCTCCTGGAAGTATTGTTTCTCTTTGAACATCCTCATTTGTCTTTATTGCAAAAAGAGACCTTGTCGTTGGTATCTTCAATGCATGCATAAATTCACTTATCATATATTCTCTTAGCACCGGACTTAAAGCTGATTTACCATCACCTCTTCTTGAATACGGAGTTTGACCTATTCCTTTTAATTGAATATCCATCTTATTAATTTCACCTAATAAGATTGCTCTTCCATCACCAAGTTGTGGATTAAAATGACCAAATTGATGTCCAGAATAACCCTGGGCAATTGGTATTGAGTTTTCAAGTAAATTATTTCCAGCAAATATATTTAAGCACTCATCGGAGTCTACAAAACTTTTATCAAAACCAAGCTCTTTAGCAAGAGAATAATTTCTTAAGAGGATTTCAGCTTTTTTAAAACCCTTTGGAGGGCATTTTTTTGAAATTTCATAAAGTTCTTTTGCATAAGAGTTATCAATTTTAAGATTTTTAGAATTTTTCATTCTTATCTTAGTCGATAAATTTTACAAAAGATTTTAGATCTTCTCTTCGTGTTCTATATTGATTGATAGGATGATCTTTATCTTCATAACCAATTGCAACACCACACCAAACAATTTCGTTATCTGGATGATTGATAAAATCTTTTACGGTTTTAGGATATATCGACCATGATTCTTGAAGACATAATCCTAATCCATGATGTATAGCACTCAACCATAAGTTTTCTAAGAACATGCCAACGTGACCCCATCCATTATTTCCAAATGATCTATCTATAGTTACCATCATCCCAATAGGAGCACCAAAGAAATTATAATTTTCTCTTATTTGTTTAAAACGTGAATCCAGATCATCTTTTTTAATTGAGAGAGCGTTATACATATCTGCACCACATTCATATCTTCTTTTTTTATACTCATCTGCAAGTGGTTTTGGATAAATATCATATTCGATTTCTTCCTGAATCCCATTATCAAAATTATATAGGGTTTGTTTTGCTAAATTATTTTTTGCTTTTTCATTCAGAACATATACTTTCCAAGGTTGAATATTTCCTCCAGATGGAGCTGCATTGGCAGTTTTTAGAATTTCTCTAATTAATTTCATATTTGGAACTTCTTTTTTAAAAGCTCTAACAGAAAATCGTTTTTCAATACCTTCTTTTATATTCATAATTTTGTTATCAAATAATGTTGCTTCTTATATAATTTAATACAAACAAGATAAGGGAGCAATTTAAATGATTGGAGATATGCAAAGTTGGACACCAAATGTAGCTGGAATAATTGAGCACGCTAAAAAAGTCCATCCAAAAACAGAAATTATAAGTAGACTAGTGTCAGGAGAAATTCATAGATCAAATTATGAAGAAGTATGTATAAGATCTCGAAAGCTAGCATCAGTTTTAATAAAAGATGGATATAAAGAGGGAGACATATTAGCAACGTTAGCTTTGAATACTTATCGACATCTTGAAATGTATTATGGGATATCCGGAATGGGAGCAATAACACATACTCTTAATTTTAGGCTTCATCCAGAACAAGCAGTTTATATAATTAATCATGCTGAAGATAAAATTATATTCGTAGAAACTCCATTTATTCCAATTCTTGAAGCAATTCAAGATCAAATTCCTACTGTAGAAAAATTTATTATTTTATGTGAGGAAAATGAATTACCTGAAACTTCTCTAAAAAATGCTATTTCTTATGAGGAGTATATTAAGGATGGCGACGAGAATTATACTTGGCCAACTTTAAAAGATGATGCTGCATGTGGACTTTGTTATACATCTGGAACCACAGGTAATCCAAAGGGTGTTTTGTATAGTCATAAATCAAATGTTATTCATGCACAAGCAGCTCTAACCGCAATGACTATAAGTCCAGATGACTCTATTTTAATGGTGGTTCCCTTGTTCCATGTTTTAGCTTGGGGTATTCCATATTTTGGACCAATGTTAGGTTTAAAATTAGTAATGCCAGGAATGCAAATGGAAGGCGAACCTCTTTATGAGCTTATTGAAAAAGAAGATATAACATTAGCATTTGGAGTTCCGACTATATGGATGGGCCTTTTAGCTTATTGTAGAGAAAATAATAAAATTTTAAGTTCTGTAAAAAATACTATTATTGGAGGATCAGCTTTATCTTTAGCAACACTTCAAGAATTTGATGAGGTTCATGATGTAAATGTAATACATGCATGGGGAATGACTGAGATGAGTCCTATGGGAACTACAAATATTCCAACGCCTGAAATGGAAAATATGAGTAAAGAAGAGAAGTATGCAATTCAACTCAAACAAGGCAGGCCAATTTATGGAGTCGAGTTAAAAGTTGTTGATGATGCTGGAAATGAACTTCCTCATGATGGCGAATCTCAAGGTCATTTATTAGTTAGAGGCCCGTGGATTCTTCAGAAATATTTTAAATCTGATAAAGATGCCGTAGATTCAAACGGTTGGTTTGATACTGGTGATATATCTGTTTTAGACGAAGATGGGTATATGACGATTAAGGATCGAGCTAAAGATGTTATTAAGTCTGGTGGTGAGTGGATTAGTTCAATTGATCTAGAAAATGCTGCTTTTGGTCATCCTGAAGTCGCTGAGGCTTGTGTTGTTGGAATACCTCATCCTAAATGGGACGAAAGACCAATGTTATTTATTGTTACTAATTCAGGAGAACCGATTGAAAAACAAAGTATTATTGATTTCTTAAGCGATAAGGTAGCTAAATGGTGGTTACCAGATGAGATTATCTTCTTAAAAGAACTCCCTCATGGTGCTACAGGTAAACTTCAAAAGTTTGAGCTAAGAGAAGAATATAATAATCATTATATGGAGAAGTAGTATGTTAAAAGTTGTAAAAACATCAGAAATTCAATCAGTTATTGGTACTGAAGTAGGTTTATCAGATTGGATTGTCATTGATCAAAAAAGGATAGATAAATTTGCTGAAGCAACAATGGATCATCAATTTATTCATGTTGATCCTGAACAAGCAACTCCAGTGTTTGGATCCACCATAGCTCACGGATTTCTTTCATTATCGCTAATTGCTGGCATACCCTTTGAACAAGAAATAGGTATGGTGCTAGAAGGTACTAAAATGGGACTAAATTATGGATTAGATAAGGTAAGATTTTTAAGTCCAGTTCCTGTGAATTCTGAGGTAAGAATTAGAATGAAATGCATGGATATTAATGAAAAAAATCCTGGTCAATATCTCGCAAAATTTGAAGTTACTATGGAAATTAAAGGTGTTGAAAAGCCTGCATATGTTGCAGAAGCCTTAACAATGTTTATTGTTTGAAATTATTTCAATAATTTTTTAAGTATTTCATTAACACTTTTCGGATTAGCCTTTCCCTGGGTTTCTTTCATTACTTGCCCAACAAAAAAACCAAAAAGCTTTTCTTTCCCGCTCTTATATGAAGCTACTTGATCAGAATTAGAGTCAATAACCTTCCTAGCTATGTCTTCAAGTAAAGATTCATCTTTAATTTGAATAAGACCTTTTGTTTGAATTATTTCATCAACATCGGAACCATTTTCCCAAACTTCTTCCAGAACTGATTTCGCAATTTTTCCTGAGATAGTGTTGTCTGAGATTCTCTCAATTAATTTTCCAAAATTTTCTGGTGATAAATTTGATTCATCAATTTCTATATTATCTTTATTTAACAAAGCACTTATATCACCAACTAACCATTTGGCTACAAGCTTTATGTCATCTGTTTTACTTGAAGCCTCTTCAAACATATTGGCCATTGTTTTAGATGAAGATATAATTTTTGCTTCTGATTCTTCAAGCCCAATTTCTGAAATATATCTATTTTCTTTCTCCTCTGGAAGTTCAGGAAGATTATCTTTTATTTCTTGTAGCTCTTTATCTGAGATTACCACTGGAAGAAGATCTGGACACGGAAAATATCTATAATCATTTGCTTCTTCTTTAGATCTCATTGACCTAGTTTCATTTTTATCGCTGTCATATAGTCTTGTTTCTTGAACAACAGATTCACCATTTTCAATTACTCTAATTTGACGCTCAATCTCATAATTAATAGCTTTTTCAATAAATTTAAAAGAATTTATATTCTTTAATTCAGCTCTTGTCCCTAATCCTTTATCACCACTTTTTTTAATAGAGACATTTACATCACATCTCATGGATCCTTGTGCCATATTTCCATCACATATGTCTAAAAAAGTTACGAGCTGTCTAATGGCTTTAAAATATGCAACAGCTTCTTTAGCGCTTGAAATTTCAGGCTCAGAGACAATTTCAAGCAGAGGTGTTCCAGCTCTATTAAGGTCTACTCCTGTTTCTCCTTCAAATAGATCATGAATAGATTTACCAGCATCTTCTTCAAGGTGAGCTCTTGTAATATTAATTACTTTTTCGCCTTCATCCGTTAGTACTTTTATAGAACCTTTTTCAACTATCGGTTTAGTCATTTGAGTAATTTGATAACCTTTGGGTAGGTCGGGGTAGAAGTAGTTCTTTCTATCAAAAGATGAGACTTGGTTGATCTCTGCACCAGTCGCAAGTCCAAATCTAATGGCTTTATAAAAGGCTTCTTTGTTAGCAACCGGAAGAACCCCAGGTAATCCCATATCAACAAGATCGACGTGTGTATTAGACTCTGCCCCAAATTCTGTAGAGCCACCTGAAAACAATTTAGATTTTGTTGACAGTTGCGCATGTATCTCTAAACCAATAACTGTTTCCCAGCTCATGGCTTAACTCCTTCAGGTGTAAACATATGCCAATTTGTTTTAGTTTGATACATATGACCAAAGTTTAAGATTGTACTTTCATCAAGAAAGTTTCCAATTATTTGTAAGCCTATAGGCTTGTTATCGATATTTCCATTAGGCAAAGACATTGCTGGTAATCCTGCAAGATTTGCAGAAATAGTAAATAAATCTTCAAGATACATTTGAATTGGATCACTTCCTTTTGAACCGATCTCAAATGCTGGTCCTCGCGTCGTTGGCGTCATAATTACATCTACATCAGAGAATGCTTCATCAAAATCTTTTTTTATAAGCCTTCTAACTTGTTGAGCTTTTTTATAATAGGCATCATAGTATCCTGAAGAAAGAACATAAGAACCTATTAATATTCTTCTTTTAACCTCATCGCCAAAACCTTCTGATCTAGTTTGAATGTATAGTTCTTCAAGATCTTTTGGATTTTCAGATCTTCTTCCAAATTTTACTCCATCAAATCTAGATAAATTTGATGAACATTCAGCTGGTGCAACAACGTAATATGTTGGCACTGACAAAGAAAGGTTTGGCAATGATATATCCACCAACTCAGCCCCAAGGGAAACAAATTCTTGCAATGAGCTCTCATACACACCAATAACATCATTATCCAAGCTAGATAAATCAAGATCTTTTACAACTCCAACTTTTTTACCTTTTAGTGATTCATTAATACTATCTTCAAAATTTGGGATATTTTCATCTAAAGAAGTTGTATCTTTTATGTCATGTGAACACATTTCATTAAGTAGCAATGCACAATCTTCTGCAGTTCTTGCCATTGGACCAGCTTGATCAAGACTAGAGGCAAAAGCAATCATTCCCCATCTCGATACTCTTCCATATGTTGGTTTGATACCTGTAATTCCACATAATGAAGCAGGTTGTCTTATAGAACCTCCGGTATCTGTTCCAGATGCTGCTGGAACAATGCCTGCAGCAACAGCAGATGCAGAACCACCAGAACTTCCTCCAGGAACTAAATTTTCACCCCAAGGATTATGAACATTGCCGAAGAAACTAGTTTCATTTGAAGAGCCCATAGCAAACTCATCCATATTTGTTTTACCAACAGATATACAACCTGCATTCTCAAGATTTTCAATAACGGTTGCTGAATATGGAGGAATAAAATTATCAAGAATCTTTGAGCCACATGTAGTTCTGATTCCTTTTGTACAAAAAAGATCTTTTTGGGCAATGGGTATTCCAGCTAAGGAAGAATCAGATGGATTATTATCTAAATTCTCAGCTTTTTTAATGGACTTATCTTTATTAAGAGTTACAAATGCATTTAAGTGTGAATTCTTATCAATTAACTTATAAACCTCTTCAACAATTTCTTTATTTGAAATATCTTTTTGAGAAATCATTTGTTTAATTTCTTTTATTGTTTTGTATTTTATTGTCACTCAACTACCCTTGGTACTAAAAAGTAGTCTTCATTAGCTGAAGGCGCAACTTCCAATAGCTCTTTTTTTAGATTTTTAGCAGTCACTTCATCTTTTCTTGTTTTAGCAGTTTTTTCTAAAGGATTTGTTAATGGTTCTATAGAAGATGTATCAACGCCATTCAATTGATCTACAAATTTAATAATGTTGTCTAAATCTTTTACAATTTTATGCTCTTTTTCACTATCAATCTTTAATCTTGATAAGTAAGATATTGTTGTTACTGTTTTCTTGTCCATATATAGGATATTATTATAGTTTAGTGGGGGGATATTAACCTAACTAGTAAATTAATTAAATTATTTTATTGAAGGATATCGCGTGAAATTTAACTTGTTTAAGATGGTTGGAGGGTACTTCTCTAATGATTTATCAATCGATTTAGGGACAGCAAACACTCTAATTTATACCAAAGATGTTGGTATCGTGTTGAATGAGCCCTCAGTAGTTGCGATTCGTGAGGCAAGAGGGCAAAAAACTGTTGTTGCAGTTGGAACAGAGGCAAAAAAAATGCTTGGTAGAACTCCAGGTAATATAAAAGCAATAAGGCCTCTATCAGAAGGTGTTATAGCCGACTTCCAAGTAACCGAAAAGATGTTGCAGCACTTTATTGCTAAAGTTCATGAGAAATTATTCATTAAACCAAGTCCAAGAGTTCTTGTTTGTGTACCATGTCGTTCAACGCAAGTAGAAAGAAGAGCAATTAGAGAGTCAGTTCTTGGAGCAGGCGCAAGAGATGTAAAACTTATAGAGGAGCCTATGGCCGCAGCTATTGGTGCTGGTCTTCCGGTTGAAGAAGCAAGCGGTAACATGGTGGTTGATATTGGTGGCGGAACTTCTGAAATAGCAATTCTTTCTCTTAATGGAGTTGTTTATTCTGAATCTGTAAAAATTGGTGGAGACAAAATGGATGAATCTATCACTTCATGGATAAGAAGGAATTATGGATGTGTGATTGGCGAATCTACTTCAGAAAAAATTAAATATACAATTGGATGTGCAACTGCGGAATCAGAAAAACTTGAAATGTCTATAACTGGAAGAAATCTTGCAGAAGGCATACCTGAAACTTTTACTATTAATAGTGAGCAAATTTTTGAGGCGATGAAAGACCCACTTTATGGAATTGTAAGAGCTATAAGAAATGCTCTAGAACTTTCACCACCAGAGTTGGCTGCAGATATTGCTGAAAGAGGTATTGTTTTAACAGGAGGGGGCGCTTTGTTAAGAGATTTAGATAAGTTAATTTCAAGCTCAACTGGAATTCCAGTTATTGTTGCTGAAGACCCTCTAACATGTGTTGCTAGAGGTGGCGGGCAAGCATTAGAAATAATGGATAAATATAATATTGATCTTTTGTCTTCTGAATAAAACAAATGGCTAGGATTTCGCCAACTCCTAGTCAAAAGATAACATTCTTTTTTACAACTGCTCTTGGCGCATTCATCTTATATTTAGATATAACTACTAGTAATTTTGATAATATAAAAAATGGATTTAAAGCTATAAAAATTTCATCAGTCTACATGGTTAAAAATCTAGCAATTGAACCCATAAAATCTTTGATCAATCTCTCAAGATCTAAAAATGAATTGATTCAAGAAAACAAGAATTTAAAAAAAGCACTTGATACAAGCTATTTAAATAATTATTTAATTTCAAGAGATAATATTTTTTTTAAAGATCAAGAAATTATTAGAAAAGCATATAAAGATGGTGAATATACTTTTGAATATGATATTGCCCAACTAAGAAACATTAATCCAAATATGTATAAATGCTGCGATAAGCATAGAATGTTTATCGAAGTTACTGGGACTTCTGAACATGGATATAAAGAAAGTATTGTTTTTAATAGCTCTGGAATAGTTGGCCAGATTATCGATAAAAGTAAATTTTCTGAAGTTTTATTACTTACCGACATAACTCATTCCTTACCAATAAAGTCTGAATCTAACGAATTTTTTTGCAATGCAAGTGGAAGCGGGAGACCAGAAATAATTATATGTTCTTATAATCCACTAGTTTGGAATGAAGATATAGTGCTAGATCAGATTTTTTATACATCTGGTTTAGGTGGAATTTATCCAAAAAACATCAAGGTTGGCTATATAAAAAACATCGAAAAGATTAGTTCAAATCTTACTAATTTGGAGATTAGATTATTTGCTAATCCACTTGATGATAACTTGTTTGGAGTATTGAAGTACTAATGAATAGGTTAATTAAAAGATTGTTAATAATTATTTTTATCAATTTTATTGATCAAAATATTGCAGGATTTTTTTCTGACCTTTTAATTATTATTCCGCTTACCTTCCTAGCCTACTCCTTTTATGTTTATAGATCTGATAATAATATAGGCGCGATTGAGGCATTTTTAGTAGGTTTATTTATTGATTTAATTTCTGATTCATATTTTGGCTTAAATGCAATTATATTTTGTTTAATTACATATGTGATTAATTCATACGCAAATGCATTTAAATTATTTTCTTATTTACAAATATGTATATTCTTTGGTCTATCATGCACTGCATATGTTGGATTCACTCAGTTAGTAATAAATTTATACAATTTTTCTTACTTAATACTTTTTGTAAGTGCAATAGTAAATATTATTTTTTGCGTAATGATTGCAGCCATTTCAGTTTACTTTCCTAGAAATGTCAAAATGAAAATCTAAAATGACTCTTATCAGAAAAATATTTAAATCTTTTATGTTATTAATATTATTTATGTGTTTGTTTATATCTTTAATTTATTTCTTATTAGTTTCTAGACCAGAAAATATTATTTCAGTAGCAAATAAAGTCTTAGATGATAATTATTTTCTTGAATTCGAAAGCATAGAATCTAAATTCTTATCTCCAACAATAACTTTAAAAGATTTTCGAATAATGAATAAAGAAAAAAAAGAAATTATAAGTATAGATGAAGTTAATTTAGGTATAAAAATTCTGAAAACATTAACAAAAAGATATATACATTTAGATAATTTTTCATTGAAAAATATTCGATTCTTAGACGATATTAAATCTGAAAATAGTAAAAGAATATATAAATTAAAGATTAATAATATATTTATTAGTTCTAATGATGCTATTTTTTCATCAAAAGAAACAACTCTCAACAGCACTAATGGTAATTTATCAATCTCTAATAGGACAGGGTATGTCAATAACATTCCATATAAAGAGGTGAGCATATTTAAGAAAATAGAATCACCTTTATATTTTTACCATGCTAATTTTGAATTAAATGAAGATGATATAGAAAAAGAAGAACTGGCTGACCTTAATCAATTTTCAGAAAAAGATATAAATCTTAATCTTGTAAGTAAAGGATATTTTGATACAGCAGTTCAAGAGATAATCTCAATAAATAAATATTTTTTTTTTGATACAAAATTAGTTACACAATCTGGTTTTGAAATTAATGATATCGACGGTATTTTATATACAAATATGGATGAAAAACTAAGTGGCTTTTTTTCTGCAGAGATTCCAGACCAAAGAATTGATGGCTTCATTAAAACACATAATAAAAATATTTCATTAAGATCAAAAATTAAATTAGATATGAAAAGTATTTTTAATTTTGGTCAATACCTAGAACTAAATGGTGTGGAAGAATTTGCTCTAAAGATAGACATAAATGAAATCGCCTCTCTAGAACTAACAAGCAATTTAGAAAATACAACAATTAGATCAAATATTAACGATTTAAATAAAGACTTAGAAACCTATTTAGAAACAACAATACTTATATCAGATCTTTCTAAACCAACTTATTATGTTGAAAATAAAAAATTTAAAACCTTTATTGATAAAAATAATAATGGTTATTTTGCATTTGGATCATTATTTAATGATGATATTGATAGGATAGAAAATCAAGATGGCTTTTATATATTTTTAGATTTGAAAGAATTAAATATCGATAGCCTTTTTTTTAGTAATCAAACAGAAAATAATTCAAATTTAAAATTAATAAGACTAAAAGTAGATGAATTAAATTTCTTTGATAATATTTATTTTAATCAAAATTTTGAAATTAATTTATTACCTAATGAGACAGTGGCATCATTTTCAGGTAAAAATCTTAATGGAAGAATGAGGATTGATTCTTCAGGTTTTACAAGAGTTGATGTTTTTGATACCAAATTTGATTTTCAAGAAGTTGATATCCTTAATCAATATAACTATTCTCAGAAAAATAATATCAACCTTAGATTTGTTGGTAATAATATCAAAGCATTCGATGACGTATTCAAGAAAATAGATTTTTATCTTTTAAGGAATGAAAAAATTACAACTTTTGATAACATTAATATTTCAAGCACAAATTTTAATATCAAGCCTTTTCAAGATAATAAAAAAGCATACATAAGCTATAACAATAAGAATGATTTGTACAAAATAAGAGGATCTTATGAAATCAATAATAAAAATAATGCCTTTGAGAATTTAATTAATTATAATTTCGGCTATTTATATACTGATTTAAATGTTCAATGGGTTAGTCTAAAAGAACTTAAGGATCTTGAGGGACAAATTAAATTTAAGATAAAGGATCTTGAATCAAAAACATCTTTACCAGATTCAGCATTTTTAAGAGCACTGAAAATCTTAAATCTAAATTCAATTATTGGAAATTTAAATAATGATTCAAATTTTGGATCGTCGAATTTGATTATTAATAGAGCTGAAGGGGATTTATATATTGGTAAAAATAGAGCCTTGATTAGCAAACCAATAAAATTAGAGACAGCAGAAGCTAAAATGAACTGGTCTGGAGAGGTTATAAAAAATACAAATGGCTTATTGGATGAATTAGATCTAGATTTAGAAATGAGATTAAAAGTTTCAGAGAATATCCCTTGGTATGCAGCTATTTTTGGAGGTATTCCGGCTCTTGCAGGTGGTTTTGTGTTTGAAAATATTATTGATGAAAGACTTGATGATGTTTCAACATTTCAATTCGAAGTTATCGGTTCTGTAAGTGACCCAAAGATTATTAGATTAGATAAATCGTAGCTAAGCCTAAAAATGATAAAAATCCAACGACGTCTGTAACAGTTGTTACTACAACACTACCTCCAATTGCTGGATCTTGTTTTAATTTCCTTAAAATAAGAGGAACCAAAATCCCAGCAATGACCGAGCTTATTAGATTTATTACCAGAGCAAAAGATATAAGCAATGCAATTGTCATATCTTGAAACCATGCATAAGTTGCAATACCTACTAAGAGAGACAAAACAATTCCATTTAGTATTGAGACAGCAAGCTCCCTTTTAAAGAGCCATCGTATATTTGATGTATTAATCTGTTCAAGCGTTAACCCTCTAAGAACAATAGTTAGAGTTTGAGTTGCTGCAACACCACCCATGCTTGCCACAATAGGCATTAAAACTGCAAGATAAACAATTTTATCTATAACTTCTTGAAACAAATTTATTGTACTTGCAGCTATGAAGGCAGTTATGAGATTCATACTTAACCAAAAAACCCTACTTTTTGCAGCTCTACCAGGGGGAGCAAAAGTATCTTCAGCAACACCTGCCATTCCTAATAAATTTTGGTCAGCATCCTCCCTTATTACATCAACAACATCATCAATGGTTATTCTGCCTATTAAACTTTTATTTTGATCAATAACTGGTGAAGAAATTAAGTCATTTCTTTCAAAAATTGTTGCTACTTCCTTATCATCCATCTCCACATCAATAGGTAAAACCCCAGTTTCCATTATTTCTTTTACAGTCAGTGAAGGATCAGAAGTTATTATTTTACTGATAGATAATTCACCCAAATATTCATTTAAATCATTTACAACAAATATTTTATCTGTATTTTCAGGTAATTCTTCTTGACCTCTCAAATATATAATTACTTCATTAATTGAATTGTTTGGTCTCACGCTTATTACATCAGTGTTAAGAAGTCCACCAGCAGTATTATCGGGAAATATGAGGCCCATCTCAATTCTTTGTCTATCAACCATAGACATACTTGAAAGTATCTTCTCCATTCTTTCTTCTGGAAGATTTTGTAAGATATCTACAACTTCGTCTAATTCAAGTTCTTTTACAGCCTCAGCAAGCTCTTCGTTAGAAATATTTGAAACAAGATCTTGTTGGATCTCTTCACCTAACTCAAAAAGAACATCTCCTTCTTCATCTGTTTTTAACAATGAAAATAATAATGTTCTTTGTTTTGGTGGTGATGACTCAAGTGCATGAGCAATCTCAGACGGCGACATCTTATTTAGTAATCTTCTTATTTGGTTTAAAGATAAATTTGAAGCATCATCTAAGATGATTTTTAAATTATCTTTATTGTCAGTATTTTCCATCCTTTAACCTTATCCTGAAAAAATTACCTATTTCTAGATGATGGTATATTATTTTTCTTTCTATATTTTGAGATTGTTCTTCTTGCAAGATTAAAACCTCTTTTATTTAATTCAATTGCAATTTTTTTATCACTTTTAGGCTTATTTTCAGAGCTTATTATCACCTCTATTAGTTTCATTAATTGAGTTGCTGATATATCTCTAGTTTTTGAAACAGATGACATTAAAAGAGATTTCATAGGCATTATACCTTTAGGTGTATCGATATATTTATTTCTTAGAATTCTAGAAACTGTTGAAGGATGAACACCAATCTCATCTGCGATCTTTTTATTACTTAAAGTATTAATTTTAAGAGGATTATTCTCAAAGAAAGCAATTTGTTTTGAGCAAATATACTCTCCAACTTTCTGAACTGTTTCATTCCTCTTTTTTACAGATGTTAACAACCATTTTGCATCATTAATCTTTTCTAGAATTTTAGTATTCTTTTTTGATCTCAATTCTCTCTTTACATCACTAATCAATTCATTATCTAATTTTATTAAAGGGAAGCCATCATCTTTAAAATTTATCTCAAAACCTTTATCTTTTAGGGATACTTTTAAATCAGCCTCTATGAATTGAGTATTTTCGTAATTAAGCCCTGGACTCAAATCACAATTTTTAATTTTTTCTAGCGCAGAATTAAAATTAATAACTGAAAAACCTTTTTTTAATATTAACTTCTTTATTTGATCAATGTTATCGAGTTCTTCATTTGAAAGAATAATATGAATTAGCTCTCTTTCACTTTTCGATATATTTGGATTATTATCAATTTGAATTTTAATACACTCTTTGTGTGTTCTAAAACCTACACCACTTGGATTTAATTTATGTATAACACTTTCAAGGATATCTTGGATCTCTATTTGATTAAAAGAGAAATTTGATATTTCTTCCATTTGATCCATGCTTTCTATTAGCTGTCCTGATTCATCAATACAGCCTATAAGCAATTTGGAGATTTCCATTTTTCTTTTATCAAGATGAAATTCATCCAGTTGTTTTATCAAAGTTTCTCTTAATGTTAATTTTGATTCAATATCAAAATCAAATCCACTTAAGTCAGATGAATTAATATTATTTTCGGTCTTTTCTAGAAATGGATTTTCAATTATCTCATTCTCAATTTTTTTAATTAATTCGAATCTTGATAGCTGCAGCAAATCGATAGATTTTTTTAATGAAGGAGTAAGTTTTATACTTTGATTTAAGTTAAGGCTTTTAGATAAAACAATTGCCATTTTAATTATACATATCTCCGAGATAAACCTTTTTGACCAAATCATTGGTAATAATAGATTGCTTATCTCCTTGTGCAATAATTTCACCATTATTAATAATGGCTGCATTAGTACATATTCCTAGTGTTTCTCTTACATTATGATCTGTAATTAAAATCCCTATATCTTTTTTTAATAATTTTTTTAATACATTTTTAATATCCTCGATTGCAATAGGATCAATACCAGCAAAAGGCTCGTCAAGAAGAATAATTTTTGGTTCTGCAGCAAGAGTTCTGGCAATTTCTACTTTTCTTCTTTGTCCTCCTGATAATTGCCTGCCTTTGAGGTTAGATATACCTGACAGATTAAATTCTTCCATTGAAGAGTCTATGAAATTTCTAATATCTTTTTTATTATCTAAGGATAGTTCTGCTAATCCATAAAGATTTTCATAGACTGAAAGGTTCTGAAAAATAGATGGCTCTTGGGGTAGATATTTTATGCCAAGATTTGATCTTTGATGCATGGGAGTATTGGAGATATCTTTATCAGCAAGAATAATTTTTCCATTATCTGCATGAACAAGACCTGCAATCATATAAAATGTTGTGGTTTTACCAGCTCCATTAGGCCCTAGCAATCCAAAAATATCACCAGCTTTAACATCAAAAGAAATATTTGAGACAATTTCCTTTTCTTTTATTGATTTAGATATTTTTTTTATTTCTAACATGACCTATTCTGTTGATGAAATTTTTCCTATTCTTGGATTAAAGATAATTATATTAGAAGAAATTGAGACATTCTCATATTTCATTGATGCATTGCCAACTAGGTGAACTTTTTCGTCATTAAAAAAAAGTATTTTTTCCGCAGTACCGCTAAAAAGTTTGTCTCCATTATTTGATTCTATAGAGCTAGGCATACCTTTTATTGATATCACTTGGTTAAGATCATCATATATAGCTGATTTTGCAGAAATACTAACAAAATTTGAAATGATTTCTACGTTATTTAAAAAACTAATTTGATTTACATCTTTTAAAAATTCAACAGTATCAGATTTAATTTGTATGTCTTTTTCAAAAGTTGCCACTGGAAGGCTAAAGGCAATAATTATTGATAAATGTATTATTTGTGAAAATTTAATTTTCAACTAAAGAATCCTTGCTTCAATTAAGTCATGCATTGAAATAACACCAACTTCTTTACCTTTTTCAATAACAATAAGTGTAAAAATTTTATTGTTTTCCATTATTTTGGCAGCATCTACTGCAAGAGATTCTGATTCAATTGTTTTAAAGTTTTTTGTCATAACATCTTTTATCATTGTTTTTTGGATATCAATTTTTTTAGTAATGCATCTTCTCAGATCTCCATCAGTAAAAATTCCAACCACTTTGGATTTGTTAGTTACTAATGTAATGCCAAGATTTTTCTTAGTTATTTCAATTAAGGCTTTATCTAAAATTGTACTTGGAGATACTCTAGGTACTGCAGCTCCTTTATGCATCAAATCTTTGACCTGAGTAATTAATTTTTTACCTAATTTTCCAGCCGGATGAGATGAAGCAAAGTCTTTTTTTGTAAAACCTTTTGCTTCAAGAAGAGCTATTGAAAGTGCATCACCAAAAACTAAAGCATTTGTAGTTGATGATGTTGGAGCTAAATCTAGAGGACAAGCTTCCTTTTTTGATTTTAGTTGTATTTTAATATCTGATGAATTAGCAATAGTAGATTTATTATTACTTGTAAGAGAGGCTATTTCTTTTGCATGCCTTTTAAGGGAAGGGAGTATATTTACAATTTCATCTGTTTCACCTGAGTTTGATATTAAAAGAACAATATCTTTTTTATTAATTAGTCCCATGTCTCCATGAGCCGCTTCAGTTGGATGAATAAATATTGAGGGGGTTCCTGTGCTTGACAGTGTTGCTGAAATCTTTTGAGCTATATGACCAGATTTTCCCACACCCATTATTATAAATTTCCCCTCTGAATTAAAGACTTTTTCACACAGTGTCGTGAAAGATTTATTCAACTGCCCAGCAATCGCATTTATTGAATTAGATTCAATCTTTAAAGTTCTTTTAGCAGAAGCTATATAATTATATTTTTTCATATTAAATTTAAAAATTTTCTATTTACCCTAATGTTATAATAGACCAATGTTATGTACACATAAAAATTATTTATTTCTTTTTTTAATATTGTTTTCATCTGCTTATATCAATTCAGAGGATAACCCCTTTTTATTTATTGATTCAAATGCACAAAAAATGGTGACAATTCTTACAGAAAATTCTGATTTATTTTTGTCAGATAGAGTGTTATATGAAAACAAAATAAAAGAAATTTTTGAACCAATGATTGATTTCAGGAGAGTTGCAGCTAGCGTAATGGGAAAGAAATATTATTTACTCTCAACAAGCACTCAAAGGGAAGATTTTGCAGAAATCTTTAAAGATTCTCTTTTGGATACCTATGCTGAAACACTTGCGCAATGGGGCGACTCAAGAATTTCTACACATTTTTCTAACATACAAATAAACGATCAAATAAAAAGTATTGAAGTTAAACAAACATTGAATACTGGAAGCAGTAAATATCCTATTTCATATAAATTAAGAAAAAGTCAAGATGGATGGAAGATTGTTAATATTATTATAAATGGTGTTAACTTAGGATTAACGTTCAGGAATCAATTCCAAGCCCTCGCAATTTCTAATAATGACGATATTGAATCCACTTTAAATAATTGGGTATCTGATGCAGGCGATGCAGGTATTTCTTAATATGAGAGAGGTTATTCAAGAAATAATTATAGACAATATACCCGATGCTGATTGTTATTTTGAAGGAGATGAATGTAATTTAAGATTAGTAGTATCTTCTTCAATATTTTCAGAAATGACTTTGATACAACAACATAAAACAGTTATGAGATTACTTGAAGATAAGTTTGAGTCTGGCGAGCTTCATGCTCTTAGCTTGGAAACAAAAATAATCTAATAATGGAAAAATTATTGATTAAAGGTGGAAATTCTCTTTCAGGAACAATAACCTGTTCTGGAGCTAAAAATGCAGCCTTACCAATGATAGCGTCAACAATTCTTTGTGATGAAAAGGTAATTCTTAAAAATTTACCTTACCTTCAAGATATTACTACTATGTTTGAGCTATTGGGATCGATGGGAGCTGATATTTTGCTTGATGAGAATATGAATTTTACAATCTCATCCTTTGCACTTAAAGATACTGAAGCCAGATATGAATTAGTAAAAACTATGAGAGCTTCAATATTGGTCTTAGGTCCTTTAATTGCAAAATATGGTAGCGCAAGAATTGCTCTCCCTGGGGGGTGTGCAATTGGCTCAAGGCCTGTTAATTATCATTTGGATGCTTTGAAACAGATGGGAGCAAAAATAGAATTAAGAAATGGTTATATCGAAGCTTCTGCAAAAGAATTATTAGGTACTAATATTAGATTTGAAGGAATAACTGTCACAGGGACAGAAAATATAATGATGGCAGCAACTCTTGCCAAAGGTAAGACAGTTATTTCAAATGCAGCAAGAGAGCCTGAGATCGTCGATTTAGCTAATATGCTTAATTCTATGGGTGCAAAAATTATTGGTGCTGGTTTAGATACAATTACTGTAGATGGAGTTGATAGTTTAAAAGGAACTAATTTTGATATACCTGCAGACAGGATTGAAGCAGGAACATATCTGGTTGCTGCAGCTGTTACAAAAGGTAATATAAAAGTGGAAGGCATAAATCCAGAAAGGCTGATGAAAGTGATTGATAAACTAAAAAATACTGGCGCAGAAATGGAACTGACTAATGATTCAATCTCGATTTCCATGTCAAAAGATCATCCTGAGCCAGTTGACATCACCACAGCACCTTTTCCTGAATTTCCAACCGATATGCAAGCTCAATTTTCAGTAATTAACGCTATTTCTAAAGGAACTGCAAATATTTATGAAACAGTTTTTGAGAATAGATTTATGCATATATTGGAATTAAATAGAATGGGATGTGATATTCAAGTTAATGGAAATCACGCAATTATTAAAGGAGTAGAATCAATCTATGGTGCTGAAGTTATGGCAACAGACCTGAGAGCTTCAGCAAGCCTTATTCTTGCTGGGTTATGTGCTCACGGTGAAACTGTTGTAGATCGTATCTATCATATTGATAGAGGATATGAACGAATAGAAGAAAAATTAAATTATTTGGGTGCAAATATAGTCAGGCTTCCTAGTTAAAATTCTTGCTTAGAGAATCAAAATTTATTGAAATCAATTCACCATTTCTGGTAATTAAATCCAGTTTAAGATTCTCGCCAAGGGTCGCAAATTTCAAAGAACTTATTAGATTATTCCAATTTGCATTTTTATCATTAATACCAATTATAATGTCGTCAACTTTAATACCTTTATCAAAAAGTGGACCCGTATTTTGCATTTCAACAATTCTTAAGCCATTTATTATAGAATTATTATTATTAATTCTTACCCTTAAAACCCTAAAATTCCCGATCCAAAGAGTCCTTACCTCACCAAATTTAATTAATTGGGTTGCTATTTGGACGATTATATTTGAAGGTATAGCAAATCCAATTCCTTGATAAGCACCAGTTCTAGAAAATATTTTTGAGTTAATGCCAATCAAGTTGCCATTTTCATTGATAAGGGCTCCACCAGAATTACCTGGATTGATAGCAGCATCAGTTTGAATTAATTGAAGATATGGATTTCCATAGTCGCGACCTGTTGCACTAATAATTCCATTGGATACTGATATACCAATTCCATAAGGATTTCCAATAGCAAGAACTTGATCACCAATTTTTAGGTTGTCTGAATCTGCAAAATTAATAGGTTCTAATTTTTCATCAGGTTGTATTTTTAAAACGGCAATATCTGTATTTTTATCAACACCAATTATGCTTGCTGGAAAATTTTTACCGTCGTTAGTTTTTACAATTATTTTTTGACCTGAGAGAATATGAAGGTTGGTTACAATATATCCATCATTTGAAAAAATTACTCCTGAACCAATACCGCTTCTATTGTTTGAAAACGATAAATTTTCAGAAGAAATAGTTACTACAGATGGGATTGATTTTTCTGAAGCAGTTACTAATTTGTTTTTATCATTAGATATAAAGTACCATGTGCCTGCAAAGGTTAATAATATTACTAAAAAATAACTTAAAAAATTTGTTTGAAAATATTTCATAATGTCAGTTGAACAAAATATCATCGATACTCTAAAAAACCAAGGTACAAATCCAGATTTGGGTCAAATTGTTTTAATAAAAAAACTTTGTGAAATGCAAAGCAGAAAAAATTTTCTTAGCTTAAAATTTTTTTCCAAACAAAAAAATCTAGGTCTATATATTTGGGGTGATGTAGGCCGAGGTAAGACACTAATAACAAATGAATATTTAAAGCACATCAAGGATAAAGATATAAAAACTTTCCATTACATAGACTTTATGAATTATGTCCATGATCAGTTAAATAATTTTTCAGGCTTAAAAAATCCATTAATGAAAATTTCTAAAAATCTTTGTAAGAATAGACTGATTTTTATTGATGAATTTCAGGTCGAAGATGTTGCTGATGCAATGATAGTAGGTGACCTGCTTTTACAATTAACAAAAAAAGGCACAAAGTTAATATTAACTTCAAATGCTCATCCTAATGATTTATACAAAGATGGTCTACAAAGACAAAAATTTCAAGAATCAATTGACGCCTTTCTAAAGAATATTACCATTCATGAACTTAAAGGAGAGACTGACTATAGAACAAGAAATATCATTGAGTTAGCTGAAAGTGATGACAAAATTTATTCTGATGAAGACATATCGATACTAATTAAGAAAAATTTTGGTATTGATAAATTGGAATCAAATAAAGTAGAAATAAATCATAGGAAATTTGGATGTAAGGTAGTTTCAAATAATATTTTATGGATAGAATATTCAAGTTTCTTTAATGAACCTACTGGTGCAAAAGACTATAAACATATATGCAATAAATTTGATTGGATATTTATTAGTAAATTACAAAGCAGCGATGATAATTATATTGATATTGTTAGAAGATTTATCTCATTTATTGATATAGCATACGCAAATCAAGCAAAAATTAAAATCTTCTTTAATGATCTTGATATAAATGAACTATATACCGGATCTAAAATTGATCTGCTGTGGAATAGATGTGCTAGCAGACTTTCTGAGATGCGAACTTACGAATATTTAAATAATAATTAAAATAAAATACATATAAATATTGCTATATTTCCTTCTAAACATTAATATTCGCTTCTCAAATTAAATCATTATGAAAACATATTCGCTTAAAAAAGAAGAAGTAGAGAGAAGCTGGTTTCTTCTTGATGTATCTGATCGAGTTCTTGGAAGAATAGCAACAAAGATTGCAGATAGAATCAGAGGGAAAGATAAACCAACATATACACCACACACCGATGGTGGTGATTATGTTGTTGTTATTAATGCTGAAAAAATTAAAGTTACTGGATCGAAATATACTGATAAAAAATATTATCGTCATTCTTTGTACCCTGGTGGTTTAAAGTCTCAGTCATTTAAAGAGCTTAATGAAAAAAATCCTGAAAGAATTATCGAGGAGGCAGTAAAGGGTATGCTCCCAAAAAATAAACTCGGCAAGTCAATGATAAAAAAACTTAAAGTTTTCAAAGGATCACGACACGATCATGAATCACAAAAACCTACTGAATGGAACCCAAGCTGATGAGTGCTGAAATCTATTATGCAACTGGAAGAAGAAAAACTTCTTCAGCAAGAGTTTATCTTCAAAAAGGAAAGGGTAATATTTCTGTTAATGATACAAACTTAGATGAATATTTTGGTAGGAAAGTTGCTCAAATGTTGGTGAAGCAACCTTTGGAGTTAGTTGATCTTTCTGAAAAAGTTGATATCAAAGTTAAAGTTAAAGGTGGTGGTAGTTTTGGACAAGCTGGTGCAATTAGGCATGGTATATCCAGGGCTCTAACTTTATTTGATGAGGAGCTAAGGCCTCAACTTAAAAAGGCTGGGCTTCTTACTAGAGATCCTAGAAGAGTGGAAAGAAAGAAACCTGGTCTAGTAAAAGCAAGAAAAAGTAAACAATTTTCAAAAAGATAATTACATTATATCTTTCTCGCTTATTTTCAATTATAACTGAATTTTATATTTGATTATTATGTTATAATTTCGACCGTTATTTGAGTAGCACACAGCCTAAATGCAAGAAAAAGATAAGACAAGAAGAAAGGTTTTAATTGGCTTAACAAGCGCTGTTGGTTTGTCAGGATTGCCTTTCGTTGCAACACCATTTATAGCAGCTTGGAACCCAAGCGCTAAAGCTAAAGCAGCGGGTGCCGCAGTTAAATTAGATGTATCAAAAATGCAATATGGACAACAAATTCAAGTTGCCTGGAGAAAGCAGCCAGTTTTCATTGTAAGACATACAAAGGAAAGTCTTGCTGGTTTAGATTTATCTTTAGATAAATTAGCTGACCCTAACTCAGATCAAATTATTGAACCATATAAAGGTTTAAACCCATCGAGATCAAAAAATCCAGAGTATTCAGTTATGTCTGGAGTTTGCACTCATCTAGGTTGTTCTCCAAAATATCACCCAGAAGTAGAACCAAAGGCTTGGGATGCATCTTGGAAAGGGGGTTTTTTTTGCCCTTGTCATGGATCAATGTTTGATATTGTTGGAAGAGTTTATAAAGGTGTTCCAGCGCCTACAAATTTAGTGGTTCCTCCTCATATGTTTGAAGGAACCATACTAACAATTGGAGAGGATAAGGAGTTATAAAATGAGCGAAATGGCAGGAAAATTATTTTCATGGGTTAATAGCAGGCTTCCAATTGTAAATACTTTTGAGAGACATCTTTCTAAACATCCTGTGCCCTCTAAAGTTAACTTTTGGTATCTATTTGGAGCATTAGCTGCTGTAACTCTAATTATCCAAATTGTATCTGGTATTTGGTTAATAATGCCATATTCAAATACTGAAGAGCAGGCTTTCTCATCGATTGAGTACATAATGAGAGATGTCGACTATGGTTGGGTTATTAGGTATATCCATACTACTGGAGCATCTTTATTTTTTGCAGTTGTATACCTTCATATGTTTAGAGGACTTTTATATGGCTCATATCAAAAACCAAAGGAGCTGGTATGGATTTTTGGTTGCACAATATATTTGGCGATGATGGCAGAGGGTTTTCTTGGATATGTTTTACCTTATGGTCAAATGTCATATTGGGGCGCTCAAGTAATTATTTCACTTTTTGGAGCTATTCCCTACATTGGAGAATCTTTAGAACTTTGGGTTAGAGGTGATTACTACATATCTGGCATTACAGTATCTAGGTTTTTTGCATTGCATGTTGTAGCCTTACCTTTAGTATTAATAGCTTTAGTTTTTTTGCATTTAGTTGCATTACATGAAGTTGGAGCTGGAAATCCAGAAGGTGTAGATATTGAAGAATATTTAGATGATGACGGGGTTCCTCTTGATAGTGTCCCATTTTTTCCATACAAAGTTTTAAATGCATTAGTTGCAATAGGTGTATTTATGACAGTTTTTTCAATAATTATGTTCTTTTTTCCTGAAGGCGGTGGTTATTTTATTGAAATGGCAAACTTTCAGGAAGCAAACCCTCTTGTAACACCTGAACATATTGCTCCGGTATGGTATTACGCACCCTTCTACACTATGTTAAGGGCTATTCCTGATCCTCTTGGCGGTTTAATAGTAATGGCTGCTGCAGTTGCAATCTTCTTTATTGTTCCGTGGCTAGACAGAAGTAAAGTTGCATCGATTAGATATAAAGGAATATATAGTAAAATTGCCTTAACAATGTTTGGAGTAAGCTTTCTTACTTTAGGATATCTTGGAACAGTAGGAGTTACGGAAATTAGAAAAACCATGAGTGTAATATGCACTGTGATTTATTTTTCATATTTTTTATTAATGCCGATTTATACAAAATATGAAATAACTAAAGAAGTGCCGAAAAGATTATGAAAATTAATTTAAACTATTCAAAATATATTGTAATTAGTTTCTGTGTCTTTATTTCGATCTTCTTTGTTAATAATATCAACTCCGCAGAGGGAGGACCATGCAAGGATTACGGTGAATGCGATGAATTTAAATATTCATTAAATGATATTGAATCTCTTCAGAGAGGCGCTTCGACATATATTAATTATTGTTATGGTTGTCATTCATTAAAATATTCAAGATGGAATAGAGTTGCTAAAGATCTTCAAATTCCAGAAGATATCTTTTTTGAAACCCTTGTTTTTGATAAATCAATAAAATCTGGAGATTTAATGGTTGGAGCTATGTCTGAAGAATCAGTTAATTGGTTTGGAGTAGCTCCTCCAGACTTAACGTTAGTATCAAGATATAAGGGGGATGATTGGATTTATTCTTATCTTCGAGCTTACTATGAAGATTCATCAAAACAATATGGCGTCAACAATTTGGTATATCCTGGTACTGCTATGCCTAATGTTTTGTTATCTCTTCAAGGTAATCAAAGATTAGTTTGTAAGGATGTTCCAGTAATAGCTCGTAATGGTGGAGAAAAAAGAGATGAATCTGGAAATACCATGTATCAAGAAAAATGTGGATTTCTTGAAGTAGAGAATGATACAGGTAAATTATCAAAAGGAGAATTTGATGATCTAATATATGATTTAACAAATTTCTTAGTTTATGTGGGGGAACCTATTAAAGCAACGAGAGAGAGAATAGGCTGGTATGTTGTGTTTTATTTTTTAATTTTTACAGCCTTATCATCATTGCTCTATAGAGAGTATCATAAAGACTATAATAAATAAGTGAGGGAAAAATGATTTTATATTCAGATAGAGATGATCATTACAGTCAAAGGGTAAGGATAGTGCTTGCTGAAAAAGATATAACAGCAGAGATTAATGAAGCTAAACCAGAAGAAACTCCTGATGAGATTCTTTCCATTAGCCCTTACCATAAATTACCAATACTTGTTGATAGAGACCTAGCTATTCATGATCCATCAGTAATGATGGAATACTTAGATGAAAGATTTCCTCATCCTCCTCTTTTACCAGTTTATCCAGTTGCGAGGGCAAATAGCAGAACCTTAATGTTAAGAATTGACAGAGAGTGGTGCCCGTTGGTTGACACATTGATTGAAGGTAAAAAGACAGAAAAAGAGTCAATGAAGATTAGAGAAGAATTATTGCATGAGATCTCATCGATAGCTCCAACCTTTAAAGAGTTTAAGTACTTTATGAGTGATGAGTTTACTATAGTAGATTGTTGCTTTGCACCAATCTTATGGAGACTAAAATCAGTTGGCATCAATTTGCCCGTTAATAGACATTTAAAGCCATTAATTGATTATCAAAATTCTATTTTTGAAAGACCAGGATTTCTTGATAGTCTTTCATCCATAGAAAGAGACCTTAAATCTGATTAATATAATTTGACGTAGAAACCTTCCATAAAGACAGATTTCTATTTACACAGCCGCTTCTTTGAATTTTTAGGTTTCCAGATTCTGGAAAGATATTTTTTCTAAAAAGATTATTTTGGTAAATCTTTTCAATCATAAGAAAGTCATTGATCAATATTCTTTCTATTTCATCTTTAATTAGAGGTGTTTTTTTATTAGCAATGTTTTTAATCAATTTATCATTAACTGGTATATAGGTACTCTCAAAATCCACTAATTTTTTAATATCATTTGCTTCATGGAAAATTTCAGTGGAAGAATAGAAATTAATATCTAAAGAATAATTCCTAAATATTGGAACAATAGTTTTTCCCAATTCGTAATCTGTCAGAAAATATATACTTGATATATCATTTCTAATCCTGGGTGAATGTAATATTTCATTTTCTTGGTACATGCTTGATATATGCAAATATTTATCTAGACTTGAGTCAACATTAAGTATTTTCTTAATTTCAGATTCATAATTACTATTATTTACAAGTAAATATTCATGTTGAGGATATTTTTTAGCCAAATCAAAATAAATATATTTAAAATTGTTCGAATAAATAACTAAAACTTTTTTATTTTCACTTTTTTTTGTATTAAATACATTGTTTTCAAGTATATTTCTTTGATCTTGAATAAAACTATTACAAAAATATTTTAGATTTGAATTTAACACATCATCTTCCATGAGATATGTGCCTCCATTATTGAAATTTACTGAAAATGTAACATCATCTTTTAATAACGACTCAATAATTCTTTCTTTATTTTTATAAGATGTTTGAATATTTAATTGAAGCTTTAATTTTGAATTATTTTTACCAGGCATTGATGTGCAAGATGAAAAAATAATTAAACTAAATAAAATTAATGTTAAGCTAAATTTCATATACCCATTATCTATATATGTTAAATTTTATTTCTACACCCATTGGTAACTTAAATGATATATCACTTAGGGCAATAGATGTTATAAGATCTTCCGATTATTTATATGCTGAAGATACTAGGAATGTTAAGAAACTATTAAATTTTATTAATATAAGTATTAAATGTAGAAGCTTTCATGAGCATAATGAAGATAGGGTCTCTCATGAAATAATTAAACACATCAAGAATCAAAAAATTATTTCAATTGTTTCTGATGCTGGAACTCCAGCTATTTCTGATCCAGGATATAGGCTAATAAAACTATGTAGCAATCTTGATATTGAATACACTCTTATCCCAGGAGCATCATCTGTAATTAGTGCACTTATTATGTCTGGCCTACCGACAGATAAATTTAGTTTTTACGGTTTCATCCCAAGAAAATCGAGTGAACAAGAAAAATTTATTGAAAATCTTAAAAATGAAGAAAAGACCTCTATATTTTTTGAATCCTCAAAACGAATTCAGAATACTTTAAATAATCTATCTAGATGCATTGAACCCGATAGACATATCTCAATATGTAAGGAGATGACAAAGATACATGAAAAAGTAATAAGAGGAAAAATATCCGATATATTAGACAATATTCATAAAAATAAAATAAATTTAAAAGGTGAACTTGTTATTGTTGTGGAAGGACAAATAAAAAATAAAATTAATTTACAAATCGACGCAAAAATAAAGAAAGAATTTTTGACTAAGCTTTCAGCTGCAGATGCTTCAAAACTTATTGCAAGCATTACTGGTAAAAATAAAAGAGAAATATATAAAAAACTTATAGAAAAATAAAAAATCATTATAATAGTGCTCGAGTTGGTTGGATGATCGCTAATTAAATTTAGAGGAAAGTCCGGACTTCAAAGAGCAGGGCGCCAGGTAACGCCTGGGAAGCGTGAGCTTACGGAAAGTGCAACAGAAAATATACCGCCAATTTTTTGGTAAGGTTGAAAAGGTGGGGTAAGAGCCTACCGCTTAAATGGTAACATTTAAGGCATTGCAAACCCCAGCCTGAAGCAAAACCAAATAGAAATCCTATAAAGTTGCTCGCTTTGGATTTGGGTAGGTTGCTAGAATATTATGGCAACATAATATCGAGATAGATGATCATCATTTACAGAATCCGGCTTACAAACCAACTCAACTTTATCTTTGTAGATATTTTTAACTTGCACATATGTGTGAAAAAGTGTGTAAAAGTGTTGCAAAGTGTGTAAAAAGCCTTTATATTTTGAGGATGTTTGGATTTAATACACCATCTATTGATAGCAAGGGCAGAATAGCTATTCCTGCAAGATATAGAATTGACTTTAAAACACAAAATCATAACGAAATTGTTATAACAAAAGATCCACAATATCCATCTTTAAAACTTTATCATTATTCAGAATGGCAAAGGATTTCAACGAAACTGCAATCGCTTCAGGGTTTAGATCCTATCGTTAGAAATTTGCAATGGACAATACTAGGTAATGCCTATCAAACAGAGATTGATATTGAAGGTAGGATGTTATTAAGAATCCCATCAGACCTGCAAAATTATGCTGAAATCAACGAGCAGAAACAAGTTGCTTTAGTTGGCATGGGAAACAAATTTGAAATTTGGAACATTAAAAATTGGGAAATGCGACAAACAGGAGGATCTCTTTCAACAGAGATTTTAGATGTTGTACTGCCTGAAAGTATTAAAGAAATGTCATTTTAAAGGGGAGTATGATGAAATTTGAGGTAGTTGAAACAAAACAAGAAAATGCAAAAATAAAAGTTGTTGGAGTTGGTGGCGGCGGAGGAAATGCCATACTTCATATGATTAATCATGATATCCAGGGCGTAGATTTTATTTGCGCAAATACTGATACACAAGCTCTAGAATCTGTAAAAAGTGCGACCACACTTAAACTTGGTAACGGCTTGACAAAAGGATTAGGCGCTGGGGCAGATCCAGATATTGGTAGAAGAGCTGCTGAAAGTGACAGAATGGCAATTGAAGAACTATTATCTGGCGCAGATATGATTTTTATTACTGCTGGAATGGGAGGAGGGACAGGTACTGGAGCTGCGCCTGTAATTGCATCGATCGCGAAAGAATTAGGAGCATTGACTGTTGCAGTAGTAACAAAACCCTTTAAATTTGAAGGAAAAAAGAGAATGGGTGCTGCAGAAAAAGGACTTGCATCATTAGTTGAAGAGGTAGATAGCCTTGTAACTATCCCAAATGAAAAACTATTTGAAATATTAGGATTAGATACTTCTATGCAAGATGCTTTTGCAAAATCTGATGATGTTCTAAAAGGAGCTGTTCAGGGTATTTCAGATATTATTATGCAAAAAGGCCACGTAAATGTTGACTTTGCTGATGTAAAAGCTGTTATGTCGGAAAAGGGTATTGCTATGATGGGAACTGGTATAGCAAGTGGCAAGAATAGAGCTGAAGCTGCTGCAACAATGGCTGTAAAAAGTGAATTGTTAGATGATATTAATCTTAAAAATGCTAGAGGCGTTTTGGTAAATATTACAGGTAAAGAGCCCACTCTTAGAGATCAAGCTGAAGTAGCAGACATAATCGATGAGATTGTAAGTGAAGATGCAAATATTATTTATGGTCTTGTTTTTGATAAAAACTATAAGGATGAAATTAAAGTAACAATTGTTGCAACAGGAGTTGATCAGAGAGCACCTTCTTTAGTGATTGATAACGAACCATCAATGAAATTAAATCCTGTTGGTTTAGATAAAGATAAAACAAGTCAGAAAGTTGGCACGTCGTCTGCAGAGGAAATTGATTTCCTTGATGTGCCGACTTTTATGAGAAAACAAGTAGACTAAAATGCTTCATTTTCCAGTTATGCTGGAAGAATCCGTAGATTTTTTAATTAATGATATCAACGGACATTATGTAGATTGTACTTTTGGAAGAGGCGGACATTCTAAATTAATCTTAAGCAAGCTATCCAATAAAGGTATTTTATCAAGCTTTGATAAAGATCCCGACGCATTTAGATTTGGTTTAAATATTAATAAAGAAAACTTCAATATTTATCATGATTCTTTTAGAAATCTCGATAAATATTTTGTTGATGAAAGTGTGGATGGAATTCTATATGACCTCGGAACATGCTCAACTCATTTTGATAATGCAGAAAGGGGATTTAGTTTCAACAAAGATGGCCCTCTTGATATGCGTTTTAACAATGATGAAGGTATACCTTTTTCTGAATGGCTTCAAAATGCTGATAGCAAAGATATTATGAAGATTATATATAAGTACGGAGAGGAAAAACATGCAAAATTAATTGCACATGCAATAGATAAAGCCAGAAAAAAGAAACCAATTTTAAGGACTATTGAACTATCAAATATTATTAAAGAAGTTTATCCAGAAAAATATAAAAAGGTTCATCCTGCTACAAAAACCTTTCAAGCTTTTAGAATTTTTATTAATAATGAATTAAATGAATTTAAAGATTCTCTAGAGATTGCAAAAAGAATAATAAAGAAAGATGGTCTAATTGTTACGATAGCTTTTCATTCGCTTGAAGATAATATAATTAAAAAATTTTTTAGACCAAATAAGAAGCTTTTTCCTAAAGATATTCCTATAAACAATCAAGAAAATAAACTTTTTAACTGCATAGCAAAAAAAATTAGAGCATCTGATGAAGAAATTAATAAAAACAAACGTTCGAGAAGTGCAATTATGAGAGTCTTTCAAAAGATATGATTAAAAAAAGAAAAGTATTAAATCCTTTAATAGCTCTAACTATTATTTCTTTTTTAGGTTTTGAGAAGATTAAATTATCTTGGGAAATAAGTACTCTTTATAACAACAATGAAACTTTAAGAATTGAATTTGAAAATTTAAAAGATTTAAACTTAAAGTTAATTACACAGTTTAATGTAGAAAATTCTCCAGCAAATATTGAAAAAATAGCAAAAGAATCATTGGGGATGAAAAAGAAAAGACCAAAAGAGATAAGTAATGAAAAATAGTATTTCTTTTTTAAATTGGAGATTTGTTTTAATTTCTATGACCATATGCATTTGTATGTTTGCGATAATATTTAAAATCTTTTCTATACAAATTTCAGATAGCAGCTTTCTAAAGAATGAAGGAGCTAAGAGATATGTTAAATTTAAAAACATTGTTCCAACGAGAGGTACAATTTTTGATAGAAATAATTTTCCCTTAGCTGTTTCAATTGTCAATTATGATCTTTATGCTTTAAAGGGATTTAAAAA